>CADATZ010000001.1 GCA_902791025.1 uncultured Chloroflexota bacterium
CTATGCGGTAGGAAAAAATACCAATCCACAGCATCTTCAACAGCATACCCTATATCTTTATTTTGTCGATTTTGGGTATGACTCTATAATACGAGGAAATGGCGGTAAGAGAATATATTAGTGGGGAAAAGACGCCATCACAAATTGCTAAAGAGTATAACATTTGTCCCTATACAATATATACATGGAGGGATCAAATACTTGGTAAAAAAAATATGAAAACAGGAAAAAGACAAAAAAATTCTCCTAAGCTTCCTGATAATGTTCCTGAATTAAAAGAAGAAGTACAAAAATTAACACAAGAGGCCGAAGAATTACGGAAACAGGTATTTCAGCTTCAACTGGAGCGTGATATATTAGAGAAGGCTGCGGAAATAATAAAAAAAGGGGTGGGCATCAGTCTTGAGAAATTATCAAATTCTGAAAAGGCCGAATTGATTGATGCCCTGCGGAAAAAATATCGGCTAAATACATTATTGTCTTCTCTTCATTTATCAAAAAGTAGTTATTGCTATCAAGTCAATGTAATGAAACGTCCAGATAAATATCAGAGCATGAGAAGAATCATACAGATATTTTTGAAGAATCAAAAAGTACATATGGGTATCGCCGTGTTTATATGGAGCTAAAAAACAGATCACATATTATTTCTGAAAAGGTGGTGAAGCGTCTCATGTCTGAGGAAGGCCTTGTTGTTTAGCTTCCAAAAGTCAAGAGATACAATTCATATGAAGGAGAAATAACTCCTGCTGTAGAAAATATAATAAACAGAGATTTCCATGCAAATGAACCAAATCAAAAATGGCTGACAGATATTACCGAATTTCATATTCCTGCCGGGAAAATATATCTTTCACCGATAATAGATTGTTTTGATGGTGCAGCAGTATCCTGGACAATTGGGATTTCACCTAATGCCGATCTTGTAAATACAATGCTTGATAATGCCATCCAAACATTGAAAGAAAATGAGAAACCCATTGTCCATTCTGACAGAGGTGCGCATTATCGTTGGCCCGGTTGGATCACAAAAATGGAACAGGCAGGTCTTATAAGATCCATGTCTAAAAAGGGATGCACTCCTGATAATTCTGCATGTGAAGGTTTCTTCGGCAGACTTAAAAATGAGATGTTTTATTTACAAGATTGGTCAAATACAACAATTGAACAATTCATAGAAAAACTGGATACATACATTCATTGGTATAACGAAAAACGCATAAAACTATCTCTGGGCGGTATGAGTCCATTGCAATATCGTCAGTCCCTTGGAATAGACACCTGAGAAAAGATTGTGACAAATCTTTTAAATCTTGTTTTCCTGGTAATTTAGGCTCATGGGTTTATAGGATTGATCAAAGTTTATGACATCAGGTTATAATACTATTGTTATTCAGATGGAAACCGCAACGCAGGGGTGCGACGGTCTAGGGCTGAGTAACTCAAAGTTTATGACTGGGGTTCCGGGGATTCCCGGAATCTCAAATTTGATTTAATGAGGTAGAGATAAATGAAAGTATCTGAGTTATTGGATTACCTTCAGTTGTTTGATAATGATGATGAACTTGAATTGATGTGTATGAAACTATTTCAAGCAAATATATAGACACAACAGCAGATATTGTTATTGACGAAAAAGCACTGGTACCGATATTAAGAATTGATGTTGAAGCAGAAAAATTTTTAGGCCATTAGACAGCAATTTGGTCCAAAAAAATGTCCGCACCTCTATGAAAACGGCGAAATTGAACAGTCAAACCGCTGTTGTTGAACACTTCCGCCGCTAAGATTGGACACCCTTTCCGCAAAGATTGTACATTGACAAATGATGTATAAAACTGGTATTATGAAAACACTTTTCCTGATACCGGAGGATAGGTCTACGATGGGGATCGACCTGAGCGCCGGTATTGGGTTTACGGAGGAGAGTGGTACCAATGCGTATCACTCTTTTATGACATCATCTCCACTCTCCTTTGGAAAAATTAAAGCGGTAAACCCCGGGTCTGGGCAGAGCCCTGTGAGCCGAAGGCTCTTTTAGGCTTTGACGCCATTGCGTTTTCGCATGGACTCAGTACTTTCAATAAGAATGCGATATGAATCATGGGCAATTCGATCGCAAATCGCATCCGCTATGAGTGGGCTTGAAAATTTATCATGCCAACCTGGTACATCAAACTGTGAGCAAAAAATTGTTGAAGAATGCTGATACCTGGCTCCAATGATTTCCAGAAGATCTCTGGTTTCAGTCTCTTTCAATGGATAGAGTAACCATTCGTCAATGATCAGGAGCGTGACCTTTTGATATTGCTGGATTAACGCCCAGCGTATAACCGATATACGTTTTCCCAGAACCGGTGGGGCCAAGTAAAATCACATTATGAAGTTCACGAATGTAATTAAATCAGCTGTTTTTACTCGTAATCTTAAAAGTTTAATTACATTTAATTGTGGTCAAAAAAGACTTCCGGGGTTCGTGTTTTTTATCGAATTTACGGGATATATTGAAAGCCCTTCCAGGAGCCAGCGAAATTGCTGCGGCGTTATCTGTGCTAATTCTTCTTTGCTGCGCGGCCACTGAAATCGTCCGTTGGTTAGGCGTTTATACACCATTACGTACCCGTTTGAATCCCAGAACAGACCTTTGAATCGATCTGCTCTTCTCCCGCAGAACAGGAAGAGGCTGCCTTCTTCAATCTGTTTTCCATATTTGATTTGGACTACTGCTGCAAGCCCTTCTATCCCTTTCCTCATGTCGACATATCCACAGCAAATATACAGCTGTTTCATGTTTTCCAGCTCTCTCAGCATGATTTCACCGCTCGTAATATTGCTATTATGTCTTCCGTTTTTATACCACAGGGTATTTCCAGCTCCATCTCCTTATATTTGATCTTGATTGGCATCATATTTCTATCGGAGCTATTTTGCTGTATTATCGGTACTTCTATGATCTCATTTTTTGAATTGATTTTCTCTACTACCCTATTTCGAATTTTTCTCAGCCAATAATAATATGACCCTTTCGAAATGTTATTTTTCTGGCAACATTCGCTGATTGTAAGCCCGCTTTCTGTCCGTGCCTGGATCGCTTTTTGCATTTCCTGCATCCGGTATTCCGTTTTTACTTCCTTAAGTTCCATCCCGATACTCCTTGCAGCTTTGTAAACTTGCATAACTCTGAAAACTTTTTCAAGTTTTCAGAGTCTATTATCGAAGATGGTAAAAATATTTTCAATCCGCTATATTATTGATCGCTTACCCTGGTTCTCCATCAGTTGATCCCTTCAATTTGGATCAACTGATGGAGAACCAGGAAAATCACTTGTTTTCTTGACTTTTAATAGTTAGTCTTTCTCTTTTTAAAATGCGATATTTTCCGGGTCCTGTTTCCAGGCGATCGTCTACTGGAGTGCTTCCAGGAGATCATCGAGATCCACATCATCGAGAGCTACGCCGCTGCCAGGGGTCCCGTCCGGGTTGACATAACGGAAATCGATCCGGGGTATAGACCCGCTGTGTGTGACCTGGTAAAAAGCCAGCTCAAAACCTTTGCTGCTAGTGTGCACGGGTCTTGAGATCCTTTCGAGTAGTTTGATATCACTTTTTTTAGTTTTCATCTTATTTATCTCGTCTATAATAAATAATCTCCGGTTCATTTATTGCGGACCGGAAACATTATTTTTCTTTATGTTCCCGCTCCCGCGTGGTTTATGTTTGTTGATAACAGTTTACAAAACTTGTTTCTGCTCTCATTCCCCGGTCCGATCGTTTGGAATCAGCCCGGGTGGTCAAAGCGGAAACTACTGGTTAATAATCCCAGCAAGAAATTCAAGATCACCAAGAAGATCTTCGGATTTTTTGTAAAGATATTTCGTGTTGTTTACTGCGCAGTCTGTCCACAGCGCGTTTTCTTTTTTATGGATTGCCTTCCAGGTTTTGTACGCTGTTTTGAGTACTGGTACAACTTCGTTTTTGAGCGTATCGCGGACCTTCTTCATCTTTGTTTTGTACTGATCCCAGCAACCGTTTTCGTGGGTTTCTTCCACGATTTTTTCGATATGCATGTCTGCACCAATACAGTCAGGGTGCTTGTCATAGTACTCATCAATTTTTTCGCAGCAATCGCCGTGTTCAAGGAGTTCCTGGATAAGATCATAAGACTCTTCAGTAAGGGTGTATTCTCCGGTGGAGATGCGATCAGTCATCCACATCAATGCTTGCGTGAGCGCCCATACTACATTTGCTTCGCCATCCGTGTTCTCTTCTACGCCTGCTTCAATCGCCTTTTCCAGACAAGGCATAACTTGGCAGCGCAGAATATTCGCCGCTTTTCGTTCAAAAAACTTAGAATCGTGCTTTTCGGACTCATTGGTATTGGTTTTATTTTTCTTAGACATTTGTTTTAATTTTTCCTTCTATTTCTTTTTTATTTTTTTGAATCCGCAGCGCCGGTGTCAAGCCGGCTGTGGCGGCTCACGATGTCGCCGCGTGTGCTCTCGCACGGGTCCTCCCGCCGCGGTGGTGTGGTGGGTTAGTTGGACGGCGTCCAATAAACTGTAATTTTGTAAGTTTCATAGTATTCTTTATCCAAGAGGTCCCATTCATCGTCAGTATATTCGTCATATTCGTCCCTGAAAAGTTCGTAGTAATCCGTATCATCAACGAGGGCCCGGAAGTGGACTTCATATTTATTACTGGAGAGTTGAAAAACACAGATTGAGTAGTAGTCTTCTATATCTGGGTCTTGTTCCATATAGTCATCAATTTTGTCATAAATCAGTTCCATCAATTCGTCAGGAATTTCCTCTTTGTCCATTGCTTTTGTTATTACTGGTTTATAATTTGGCATTTTCTTTTTACCTTTCTTTGTTTAAATATTTTTATCAGTCCGCGGCGCCGGTGTCGAGCCGGCTGTGCTTTCGCACAGGTCCTCCCGCTGCGGGGTGTGGGGGTTAGTCTTCGTCTTCTACCATATCATCATCTTTATCATCATATACATCATCATATTCATCATCATATTCATCATCATATTCATCATATTCATCATATACATCATATATATCATATACATCATATTCTTCATCTTTATCATCATCTTCCTCGTCCTCTGGTGCGTATTCCCAAAATTCCACGGTGTCGATTAAGGTGTCATTTTCATCGTAGTACTTGACAGTCCACTTATAAGCGTCCACATAAGTAAAGTCGTCACTGTTATCCCAATCTTTCAAAAATTCAATTAGTTCTTCTGGGGTATCTACTTCACTCACATAATCATCGTCACCCCACGGCTCCATAAATTCAAATCCATTACTATCCGTAAATGGCGTATACCACCAAGATCGTCTAATTTTTTTTTCATCGAGTTTTTCTGTTTCGTGTGGCATTTTTTTACCTTTCTGCGTTTTAGCCCCGCCGGGTCTTATATTATATATGAGAGATTTCATTTCTCTTGTTATTATACATCTTATTATACCAGAAATTAATTAAATTTTTTCAACATCAATTCACATTTTGACTTTTCTTATCGTTTTCTAATTTTTCTAATCTGTTTTTAATTTAGACATATGCCAATATAAAAATTGTCATTAAACCCTTGTTAAAAAATGAGTCTTGGTGTACAATATATGTATAATGATTTGATTAACGAAATATATAACGATCGTGATAAAGGAGGAAGTTATGGATCTTATTTTTTTGGAGAGGATGTTAAAGCAGGGCCGGGTGTATATCCAGGACGGTATCAAGTACGAGATCGATGACAAAGACCGTGTAATTGTGACTCGTGTAGACAAAGACGGGAACAAAATCCCGGGCAGACCCAGTATTTGGGGTTTTGTTATGGACAATAACCGGATCAAGTGGGCTAAAAGCGCAGAAGATTTTGAGTTGGATCTCAAAAATATGTCCAAAAAGGAAAAAACCACGATTGGTACATATGTGACACCTGACGAGTACGAGCTGATTCAAAAGGCTGCTGCTTCGATTAGCTTGACTGCCGGCAGTTTTGTACGACAGGTAGCAGTCAAAGCAGCTAAAGCAGTACTGCTCAACGATCGTACGGGATGTATCGACAACATCAATATAATTTTCAATTAAACAACAAGCGGGCCGATTAAAGCCCGCTTCTTTTTTACTTGTTACCCTTCCTATCTATATATAACTTGTCTAACACACACCCTCCTTTTTTTTAGAAAAAATTATTTCCTTCTGTTTCTTCACTTCCTTCAATTTCCGCATTTTTCCTCGTAAAAATTGACATACTTTTCTTTAAGATTGGCGGATTTTGTTCTAACAGAAATTCTAACAAAACTTCAAAAAAACTGCAAAAAAAAAGGGTATTTTGGACCGCGGCAGGACCCTCTTTTAAACGAAAAAAACCCCGATTTACTCGGGGCTTCCAGCTGGGCACAAAGGAGTCGAACCTCTACATACAGATTCAGAGTCTGGAGTCTACCGAATATTGGATAAAGCAGATATAAAGCCATTTCGGATTAGATATTATTGCGAAAGACGAGATGCAGAGTTTAACGATAAAATGCATAATGTTCTCCTTGTCTATAAGCAATTATCTTTTCAATTTGACGAAGAAGGAAACTTATTACCATTTGAAGGACAGGCAACTCATGTGTTGTCCTATGACGAAAAACCAGGAATTCAAGCCATAGCTACAACCAGTGATGACCTATTACCAACTGAAGAACATGGAACAATTATGCGGGATTATGAATACAAACGACTTGGTACAGTCTCTCTTTTAGCTGGAATCGATCTTCAAACAGGCGAAGCGATTCCAATGGTAAGTGATACACATAACAGCAAAGACTATATCGCTTTTCTTAGGAAATTGGATGAAAAATATCCCAAAGGCGATAAAATCCGTATGGTTCTTGATAATCTGAAAGTCCATTCCTCTGCTGAGGTTCGAGATTATCTTTCTACAATTCCTGACAGATTTGAGTTCATATTCACACCAAAACATGCATCATGGCTCAATCTCATTGAAAGTTTCTTTAGCAAGATTACAAAACATCTTTTGAGAGGAATTCGAGTAAAAACAAAAGATGAATTAGTCCAACGAATTTACAAGTATTTTGATGAAATCAATGAAATTCCAGTGGTGTATCATTGGAAATGGAAATTAGATGATATTGATAGCAACGAGGAAGTCGTTTTCGAAACATTACTAAATAATGTAGTTATATAAAAAGTGTTGTACTAGATATGAGGAAGTATTCTACAACTCAAATCGAGATTTGAATTAAACAAAAATTTTTTATCTGTTCAGAACTATTGCGGCGCAGCGCGTAACCTTCTCACCAGTACATGTCACACAACAACAGATAACTGGCCGTGTGCTTCGTTCTGAATAATTAGAAGGAAAGTTGAAATTTAATTTTGAGAATCAGCCGTGTTTTGAAAATCAAAGCAATTTCAAATTCTTTTCTTCCTGCTATCATATAGATAACAAAATTGATGAGGAGAAAAGATATGAATAATTGTACAACTAAACAAACTGAAGTTATCGAATTCGTAAATTACGAAATCCATACAGAAAAAAATTGCTTAAATCTTATTGATCAGATCACATCTGAAATTGTCGAAAAACGTGAACGGTATAAAAATGACACTTACAGCATTCTGCTCATGAAAACTGAACAAGGATCACTATCCGAAGAAACAGTTTCAACGGCTATTACCAAACTTGATCCGGATTATATTGGATGTAAAGACAATATGGATGACAGTTACCGGGACGCCATTTATCGTTATGGTATAAAGCTCGTAAGAGAATACAGCGCCATGGGGTTTCCAATGCAGATTTCCTATAGCGACGAAACAAAACTCGAGGATTATATCGGTCCAATCGGAGTTGTTATGATCATTCCTGATGAAGACGGAATAACTATTATATTCCAGTCAATCACTGAATGCAGCGTTATTTCTGATTTTACTATCGCAAATAAAATAATTTTTGGAACAAACGGGCGTGCATATCGCCTGGATATCACAAATCTTTACGTAATTCCGGAATGGGTCAAAAGAATAACCGATGCTATTAGCAATTTCACTCATTGGTCATAAGAGACAGTTCGAATGTTTTTGAAATAACTCCCTTATGGGAGTTTTTTTTAATCCGTAACAATTGGCAAATCATCTATAAGTAAGACTGTTGACACTATTCGTAAACGATCCATTTCTCTTCGTAGACTGTATGTATGTAAATATCCGAAAGGAAATGGAAACGAAAAGCTGTGCGGTATATGTCATCCTGGAATATGATGCGAATGGAGAAAAGATATCCTTTTCAGCTGTATGGATGGAGTATCCGGACTGGAAGAAGGAACAAAACTCATATTCAAAGATGTGGTTGTACAACGCTGCATCGTACAACTGATCCGAAACTCGATAAAATACATACCATCAAAAGATTATAAGCACTTCACGGCTCAATTGAGAAAAGTGAATGGAGCAGTCAGTTTGTATACAGCAGAAGCAGAGTTCGAACGCTTCAAACAGACATGAAGCCAAAACCCGGGTGCGATAGATGTACACCAGCCGGAAGACCTCTATTTTGGGCAGGGTTTGTCGCATTCGTTTCCAGGAGGTAATGCAGATAAATCCAAATTTAAGAAAGGCAGTACTTCTGCACTGCATCCCACAAACCCGGTATGGCGCTCATGTCGCATCCCTGCGTTGCACTAACCTCCATACCGGTAAAACTATCTAATCATAACACATTTCAGAGCTTTCTGGTAACTGACTGATAGTCTAAAACTGATAGTCTAAAATATGGAAATTATACAAGTCTAAAATATGGAAATTATACACTTTACTTGACATATCCCAAAAAATAGTTAAAATGAACCAATACAGGACAATGACTCTTAATCAGCGTGTTCGGGGTTCGAGTCCCCGATGGGTCACTAAGGACCTTGGTAGTCTGATGAAAAATAAATTATTGAGATATCAAGGTTTGATTGATGAGATTTTCGTTAGAGACGGATTTACTCTGACGCCGGATTATGTCCGGCATTTTTGTATTAAGTGATCTTTTACTTCTTCATTTTCCATAGTAATGGATAATAGATTTTTAGATTCGTTTCGATAATAGGTGTGAATTCTTTTCTGCGAAGTCTTGCCGTCAGCTCTATGAGGAACAAGCATGGGGCAGCTGTTGTATCTACATAGTAAAGAGGGAGCAGCCTGTACACAGCGCTTAATGGTCTGGATGCAGAACAATTTACATGAGGACTGATATCGATAGTAAAACAAAATTCGGAACGGTTTCCGTTTGAGGAGATAAAGATAATGGAAATGACAACGAAGAAGAAAATTGAATTGGTCAACACATATATTCGCGGGAAGGGATTCATCTATGAACGCGGGGTGATCGAAAATTTTTGGCTGAGTTTGAAGAGCAAGCCGTTTGTGATTTTGGGAGGAATATCCGGGACGGGAAAGACAAGACTGGTGAAGCTCTTCGCAGAAGCGATTGGGGCGGAATTACGGATGGTGGCGGTGCGTCCGGACTGGACCGATTCCTCTGCCCTGCTGGGACGAAGCACCCCGAATGGTGACTTTATTCCGGGACAGGTCCTGCGAATCATCGTAGAGGCTAAAGACGACCCGGAGAAACCGTACATTCTCTTGCTTGACGAAATGAACCTGGCACGGGTGGAATATTACCTGAGCGATTTCCTCTCCGTGATGGAGACACGTGACTTCAAGGATGGGAAAATCGTCACTGACCGGCTGCTGCCTTTTGAATACTACGGAGACGTGCGCTTCCCGGAAAATCTATATCTGGTGGGCACGGTCAATATGGATGAGACCACCTTCCCCTTCAGTAAAAAGGTGTTGGACCGTGCTAATACGATTGAATTCAACACCGTAAACCTCATGCCGACTGATGCTGTTTATGATCCCACAGTGGTGCCCATCGAGGAGGATAACTCTTTCCTGAAAAGTAAGTACCTCTTCCTTTCCCAGAGCATGAATGAGGAAAACCGGGAATTTATCGAGTCCATCTGCACTGATCTGGAAGAGATCAACCGGGTCCTGAAGGTAAATAACGCACATGTGGGTTACCGCGTTCGGGATGAGATCGTCTTTTACATGCTGAATAACAGAGATGCCGGGCTGCTGAGCCGTGACGATGCGATGGACAACGCCATCATGCAGAAGATCCTGCCGCGTATTCAGGGCAGTTCCGTTTTCGTGCGGGAGATGCTGTGTGAATTATTCAAGATCTTTGCCGGGGAGAATACGGAGATACTGTCGGATAATAAAGGTATGGATATGTATGCTCTTCTCGGGAAAAAAGGTGTGAAATATCCTAAATCTGCGGAAAAAACTGCTTTCATGGTGAGAAGATTTGACGAGGATGGCGCTACTTCGTTTTGGTTGTAATGAAGCGGGAAAAGGTCGGGTGATGTACATGGAAACAGGGGAAATATCCTCTGTGAGACATACATGAAGAGAGACATGCAGGCGTTGGTCATATGACACAAAGGGCTAAATTTCCATATGCACCGGGTTGGAATGGCAGCTTATGAATATTCAATAGATGTGTTGAAATATGAAACTGGAACAATACAATGATCCAAAATATAACAAGATCGCGGTTTATGTAATCATTACCACGGTCATTATTTTTATTCTTTGCGTTATTCTCTCTCTTTCGGGAGGATTTTTCAGGAAACTTTTCAATGTTATCGGACTTGTTCTGAAGCCAATCATCTATGGCGGGATCATCGCATACCTTTTTGAGCCGTTGATTCAGAAAGTCGAGAAATGGTTCCATGGTAAGTCGGCCCGTCTGATTGCTGTCATTCTTACTGCTGTGCTGGTCCTGGCAGTTTTTATTGGTGAAATCTTCATGATTGGGATCGCTGTCCGGAACCGGGCAGGTGCCATTACCATCGATACCGGCAGCCTGAGTGCCATCATCGAATCTTTGGGCTTACGAATCAATGAAATTAATACAAAGGTTCAGAATTGGCTGTCGGAAAACCTCGGTGCTGTTGGTAATACATTCGGGAAAATCACGAATATCTTCAGCAGTTTTTCCGATTTCGCGTCCAACCTTTTCTTTTCGCTGATATTCGCGGTTTATTTTCTGCTGGATTCTGAGAGAATCGGCGCTTATTGGTCCCGTGTGCTGGATATCTTTGTGAAACCTGAATCCCGGGAAAAGGTAAAAGAGTTTATCAGCGATGCCGACCGCTGTTTTTCCGGGTATATTCGCGGCAAGCTGCTGGACGCGCTGTTGGTATTTATTATGATCAGTGCCAGTATGCTGATCTGCCGTATTCCTTATGCTTTTGTGATCGGGCTGATGACTGCACTCGGTAACTTGATTCCATTTGTCGGTCCTGTTGGAGGCATTGTTGCGCTGCTGGTGGTCTGCCTGAGTGAAGGTTTGATGAACAAGTTTGTAATTGGTGCTGTCGTTGTGATAGTGCTGATGGCTATTGATGCTAATGTGATCAATCCAAAACTCATGAGCCGCAGTATCGCTATTCATCCGCTTTTGGTTTTTGCTGCGATGATTGCGGGTGGAGCTATTGGAGGAATCGCGGGAATGCTTGTTTCAGCTCCGCTTGCTGCTTTATTGAAAATCGAATTTGATAAATATATTGATCGAAGGGAAGCAGAGCTAAAAATATAGCGTTTCATGTTTGTGAATAGCTGCCGCAGCTGCACAAAGCAAAGCGGCTCATTTTCCCGGATTATACTGCATGGAAACCTGACGATCCCGTGATGAGTGATTTTACAGAGTGTCCGGTTCTATCAGCAAAATTATTGTCATAAGATTTTTTGTTTTATAATTATACGTTGTGAGGTGCCTATTCAGAACCTGGCGGTGCAAAGCGGAGTATGATTTTATTGTGTTGACTGCGCAGCAGGAAAGCTTTACAGATGTACTCGGATCTGAATAGTTTTGTTATGAATTGAATATTTATTAGATAAAACGAGAGACAGAATCTTAATGAAACTAAAACATCTGCTGATTCCTTATACCGTTTTCATTGTCGTATTTCCGGCGCTCATCGCTCATCTGGCTGTACCGCTGAAACTGAATGTTCCGCTTTGTGAAAACATAATGGATGTTGTTATGATACTGACAGCATCTGTGGGTATGGTTTCTCTTTTGATTCGGAAAAAATCGCAATTCAAAGGATGGATCCCATTAGCCGGACTGCTGCTGCTCGTGGTACTGCCGCAGCTCTATTTATGGAAAACGCAGAACCGCGGTTTTTACGAACTGAGGATCATCTACCGATTCGCGTTATTGTACATAACCCTTTTTATCATTCCGCTGGAGGTTCACCTGCATCGGAGGCAAATCTGTCTGATCATTGGCGCCTTTTGTATCTTCGGTCTTATCTGCTGTATTTATGAACTGGTGCAGCATCCGCGCGTTTGGGAATATATGAACGCTTTCAGCGGAAAAGGTTCACGTGTGGAGTCCTTTTTCGGACAGAAAAACCGCTTTGGGGCTTATTGTGCGCTTTGGCTTATCATCAGTTTTTTTGCCGAAGAACTGACCGGGAATAAACTGTGGTTCATCCCTGCCGCCTTTTTTGGTTGTTTCCTTGTCCTGACCGAAAGCCGCGGCGGACTTGTGCTTACGGCAATTTTCTGTCTGGGGTTCCTGCTTTCTTTTCGGAAACGTCTCGGGACGAAAACAATATTGATGATCCTTGCGGATCTGGCTATTGTTCTCTGTGTTCTCTTTATTATTCCGCAGACAAGGGATATCCTGATGGCGGTGATGCGTCCTGAAGACGGTGTAACCGGACGGGACCGGATTTGGACAGTGGCCTGGAATTATTATCTGGAGTCAAATCCGTTGATCGGACATGGGCTGGGTACACAGATCGAACGCGTGATGATCGAGCAGATCAACAGTAATGTCAATACACACAATATGTATCTGTATATCCTGAATTGCGGCGGGATCGTTTTGGTGATATTTTATATATTCTCCTTCGTGGTCCTGTTTCAAAGAGGACGTTACCGTCATCATTATCTGATTCCTTTCCTGATTGCTTATCTGGTGTACGGGTTCTTTGAAATGGCGGCTGCGCCCTTCGATTACTGGCATCTTTCCAATATGTTTTCGATCTGTCTGTTTTCGTTCCCCGCTTTCGCCGGGGTGGACAAGAGACATCATCATAGGAAGCATTCAGCCATTCATGCTGTTGTTGAAGAATGATATGCCATTGGAATGCAACTTGATTAAATGATAATCTTATGGTATTCTTTTTGTGAATAAACGAATCAAAAAGAACTCTGAGGTGTACTTATGAAAGGAATTATCCTTGCAGGCGGAGCAGGTACCCGTCTTTATCCGCTTACGATTGCCACATCCAAACAACTGCTGCCGGTTTATAACAAACCTATGCTCTTCTATCCTCTGTCGACATTGATGCTGGCAAGGATCAGGGATATTCTGGTCATCAGCACACATGAAGATACACCGAATATTATGCGCCTTCTTGGAGACGGCAGCCAGTTTGGGCTCAATCTTTCTTATATTGTTCAGGAACGTCCGGAAGGGCTCGCCCAGGCATTCACAATTGGAAAGAATTTTATTGGAGATGACAGCTGCGCGATGATTCTCGGAGATAATATTTTCTACGGGAATGGTTTGGGCAGGAAGCTTGCGGCTGCTGCAAAATCTACCGAAAACGGAAATGCTTCCATCTTCGGTTATTATGTCGAAGATCCTGAACGGTTTGGCATTATGGAATTTTTGCGGAAAAGCGAGGGGTTTGAAGAAAGTGTTGAGGTTCTCTCCGTTGAAGAAAAACCCGTTCACCCTAAATCCAATTATGCCATAACCGGCTTGTATTTCTACCCCAAAGGTGTGAGCAAAATGGCCGAACAGGTGAAGCCCAGCGCACGGGGAGAGCTGGAGATCACAACACTGAACGAAATGTATTTAGAGCAGGGCAGACTTCAGGCGCAGGTGCTCGGTCGTGGGTTCACATGGATCGATGCCGGGACTGTCGATTCTCTGCGGCGTGCTGCGAATTTTGTCTGCATGCTCGAGCAGTATCAGGGAATGACCATCTCCGCCCCGGAGGAGATTGCCTATCGTCTCAATTGGATCGATGACACAAAGCTCGCTGAAAGTGCTGAAAAATATGGGAAGAGTCCATACGGTGAGCATTTGCGAAACGTTTTAGAGGGAAAGATCATCCTGTAACGTTTCAATTGTGTATTGTTATAATTAGATTAGAAATTCGGAAAAGAAAATTACAGCGGTAAAATTATAAGCAGGGAGTTACCTTCGGTATGAACACGGAAAAAGAAATTCGTCAGGCAAAAGAAAACGAAAAATACGTCGACCGGCCAGTAGTCTTTGTTGTTGCCGGTTTGATATTGACCATTGGATGTCTGGTGTATTTCGGGATCAAAAACAGAGCCGTATTATTGTGTGTACGGGATCTTATCATTTCAATTTGCGCCTTTCTGTTGTTCGTGATCGGCTTGGTTTTGGCTATTCTCTGCTTTTTTCTTTCCAATAAGATCGATGATGCCAAAGCTGCCATTGCCGACGCTCTGAAACTGGCCGATGGTAAGGTAGAGATATTGGCAGAAAATATTACTGAAATTTTTAGGATGATCCTGAATCCCTTTCTTGAAATGAAATCAAGGAGTGCCGGTGTCCTTCGAGTATTAAAAAAATAAAATCGGAGAAATGACATGGATTGGAAGAAGAAAACTTTGCTTATATATGGAGTAGGCGGCCTTATTTTAGGTATTATCGCAGGTATTACAACCATCAATAATGCGGTTGAAAATAACAAGAAGGTTGATATTTCTTTACAGGATGGGGCTCGAATTGGTGTTAACGCTTTGAATTCTCTTTCAAAAGTTATTATTAAATGATCTATGGCCGGGGAAGGTAATTATTCTCCTTATGTGATCATTGGAAAGCTTTCGCGGGATTTTATCCTCACTTCCTCTGGTGAAGATATCAACGGCATTCCGGGAGGGCATTTACTATATACTGCAATCGGTATGACGCCTTGGGAAACCCATCCGGGGCTTGTCGCGCGTATTGGCAGGAGTTTTCCGGAACAGTTTGTTGCCCAATTGGAGTCCTACCGATTCAGTGTTCGCGGAATCAAACGAATCAATGACGAGATTGAACAGCGGAATTTTATCTCATACTTTGATTCCGAAAGAGATCATGGCGTGGAAAATAATAAGGTTTACAGCGTTTTGACTCAATATTTCTCTGCTGGTAAGCCATTCCCAAGAGAACTGTTGGGGTATCACTCGAAGCGGAAAACTGGTGACAGCCTGACCGAAAGGACTCCTGAAACTATATTGGTAAGAGATATCCCGCCGGAGTATATTGAGGCCCGATGCGTTCACTTGTGTCCAATGGATTTTCTCTCCCATAATCTGCTCCCACAAGCTTTTACCGGAACAGATAAGCGTACAGTTACCGTACAAGCCGGCAGAGGGTATATGCAGCCATTTTTTTTTGATGCTGTAAAATCACTTATAAGTGGGTTGACAGGATTTATTGTGAGGGAGAGTTACCTGAGAAATTTGTTCGTTGATCAATTCAGAATCAATGAACTGTCGGATATGATGAAGATACTTCTGGATTATGGAGCCGAAAATATCGTTGTAAAAACAAATGAGCGAAAATATATTTTTATCAACAGGGCGGACAGACTAATTCAGAAGTTGGACCCTGAACCTTCAGAGACGTTTGAGAAGATCGGTGAACTTCCCTGTTTTTGTGGGGCTTATCTGGTCGGATTGAATGAAACGTATGATTATCGGAAAGCTGTTGCATATGGTGCAGCGAGAGCTTCATTGTTGAAAAATGACATAAATCCTTATAATAATCTGCATGTTTTTGATCATTTGGTTATGGAAAAAGCCAGAATCATGGAAAACCGAATCGAAGAATAGTATAATTGAGAAAAGAAAGAGGAATTATGTTTGGAAAAATCGTAAATTTCTTATTTGGTATGATAACCGGTGCTCTTCTTGGTTCTGTGGTCGTTTCTATGGTAACGCCAAAATCCGGAAAGGAAATACGGGACAATTTGAAAAATAGTTTTGATGAAATTGTGCTGGATTATGAATTGGGTAAACAGCAGAAACGTGAAGATCTCGAAGCGGAAATCAAGCGGAGATGGGGAGAATAACAAAAAATCCGGAGAAAGAGCTCTCCGGTTTTTTGTCAGGACTTTTTTATATGTTTCTGTAAAAATCTTCAAGTGCCTTTTGATGTCTTCCGAGGCAGATCAGATGGTGGTTTGCAATTGGGTTGGTGAGGAAATACTCATAGTGACTCAAAGAAACTTTGATTTGTGTTCGGCAGAGGTTCGGGTCACGTCTGTTTTCAAGAATCCTACCTTCTGCGGCAAAGCAATTTGAAAGGTCATTCGATATCTTGAAAATTGTGAAATCATCTTCAGGTATTGAACCCGCAATCGCTGCACCAATACCTGATTCATAATGAGTCGTCAGATCCATCTTATACGGCATATTTGCCGGAA
Organism: uncultured Chloroflexota bacterium; assembly: GCA_902791025.1. Classification (GTDB taxonomy): domain Bacteria; phylum Chloroflexota; class Anaerolineae; order Anaerolineales; family Anaerolineaceae; genus Flexilinea. Next base: position 16,545 of record CADATZ010000001.1, read on the forward strand.
GGGTGCAGTGTGCGAAAATCAATTCGTTCTTCTCTGTGTCAATTCGGTTCAGATTGCACATAAAGACCGGTTTTTGAGAGATTTCTCCAAGGATGATCATTGAGACCAGTGATGGCATATCGCCTTCACAGCCGGCATAAACTCCTTCCGCATTGAGTATTGCCAGTGCCAGACAGCCGGTGGTGTGCACGGTTGTCAGTAAATCAAAACACCGGACCGTAACAGCTGAAAGGTTATATTTTTCGACGATTCTTTTTACAGCGCCATAAACATTAAAGGATTTTTCCATCTCCTTTTTGTCATAACCAAGTGACAGCAGTTTTTCTGTCCATTCATTGGGAGTGTATCCGCCTGTTTGAATTTCGGTGAGAAGTTCTTCCATGGAAATATGAACCATTTCGATTCCCAGAAGATTACGGAAAGCTTCTTCGTCCGGTTCGCTGTCAATCAGCCATTCCGAAGATCCTCCAATTGTACCGATTCTCATCCCGTTCAGTTTTCTAAGAGTCTTTTCCGTACGGTACAGGCTGTTGATTCTTTCGGCTATTCTTTTCGCGTCTCCATGCAGAATTTCACCTCTGTATCCACGGTTTTTGAGGTAGGAGAGAATTTCCATGGATGCCGCAAGTGAGTTGCTTTCTCCACTGGCAAGCAGGTAACAGGGTTTTGAGGAGAATATTTCAAAATTTTCAAGGAAAATTCCTTCCGTTCCGCCTGTCATTATGAATATAACACAAAAATCAGATTGGGAAAAATTGCTGATTTCGTTTTTTACCAGATGAAAACCTCCGGCGGATTCTATGTCAGAAAGAAAGGTTTTGGAATGATCTTGATTAATGGGTGTTATCGGACTTTTCAGTTCAACATAATTGATCTTCATTATTACTCCATTGTTTCGTCAATAATTATGGCATGTTTCCAATATACAGCACATTATCATATGCCCATAATAAGCGGTTTTGTCCGGTTATTCCAAAACCGGTAGCGGTCGAGTATTGAGCCATGTTATCAAGAGACCGGTTTGGTACAATATATCTGATATAGTTTGATTTGACAGATAAATTCAAAACCGACTGCATTTTCGCATCCATAATGTATATAGAATTATCCGGTGAGTTATTTATAATTATTTTTTTGAAATTGTGGTTCGCCAGCTTTATATGGTTTCTGCCGTCAGGACTCTCGATTTCGGTTATCGTACCACAATTTGGCCTGTATCCTGTGTAATCACAGGTCAGCAGATTCCCGTCCTCTTTTAGGAAGAACGCATATTCTTTGAAGATTGAAAAATCTATAATATCAGATAGATACGGCGAATAAGAGCCATAATAATTCGATGGTTCGTAAATAAAACCATCTGAATTGTTATAAAGGTATTCCCATACGGCAGAAGCCTGAGTGTCCAGTATATACATGGAATTATTAGCAAAGGTTATACCTTTGATGTCGAGTTTTCCGGCATTTGTCTTTTTTAGTTGGGCAGCCTGATTGCCTGCAAAACCTGAGCAGTATAAGACGTTAGCGTTAGCATCAACACCTGCAAGAACAAAACTGTGTGGATTTCCCGCTGGCAGCATTATAAAATCCAATAATGCTCCTACTTGTATTGTAGAATTTTCGTTGTTCAGGTCGGGGTAAACTCCAGGGGTACAGGTAAAATTATTATCAAGGGCAACTCCATTTCCACTATATGAGAATCGTAATACTGAGCCGCTTTTAGAATCAAGTGCATAGGTGTATTGTCCGGATGATAAAATTTCCGTAAGGGTTAAACCCTGTGGCAGTTTGTTCTGATTTGCATAACTGTAGATTGCAGATATGCCGCCATTTATATGGTCAATCTGTGTCGTGGCTTCTTTTCGCATATCTTCAGCAGCGGGAGAAGTTCCATAACTTAGCGATTGCTCCGAATAGCTAAGAGCTTCCGTCCATAGTGATTCTTTATTGAAAGGATTACTTTCTGACAGCGCTTTTTGTGCTGCGGTTACTGCAAGTGATAAATATTCACGGTGAAGTTGGTCTTTACTTCTGTCTGAATAGATAAAAAACAAAACTGAAACCACGATGATAGGAATCAGAAGTCCGCAGACTAATATTACAATAAACCTTTGGAGATTAAATTTCTCCTTTTTTTCTTTGATTTTTGTCGCCGGTTTTGTTTTTTCTTTTGATTTTTCTGCTTGCTTGTATCTTTCAGATTTGGGTTTATTATCGTGCTTTGAACCTGAAATTTCTGTAAAATCAAATGGCAGATCCTGAGATCCGGGAAGTTCAGCTTTGGATGTATCCGGATTTTCTTTTTCGATTTCCTGTGGTTCTGCTTCCTGACTTGGAAGTTCGTTTGTTTGTGTTTCAGATTCCTTTTTCTTCATAGAGTCTGTTTTTGAATGCTCATCAGAAAATAAATCTGCTGTTTTCCTTTGACGCATGAGCGGTTTATCAGCAGTTCTTTCTGATGATTGATCGTATTTTGAACCGGACTCATGTTTGGAAGATACATTTTTTGATGTTTTATTAAATTCGTTGATATCCGGATTTTCAAGCTGAATATTTGCTGTAATAGATGTTTTGTTTCTGAATGTAATATTGCCTTTACCAGTGCGCAATTGGATAACAGTAGCCTGAAGATCGCCGCCTGATCTGTCGAGAAGAAATCGTATTGCATTAAGTGGTGAATCACCTGCCACTTCCATGATAGCAGAATTTGTCCAATCCGACGGAACTTTTGGACATAAAAGAATAATATCTTCGGTGTGAATATCTGAGGTAAAAAAGCTTAATTCATTTTGCTGTAATTGAATAGGAAGGCACGCTTCATTGCTGAAATTCTGTACATTATCAGCGGAAATCACTGTTGAATGTACAGGTCCCGCATGTGAAAACATAATCGTGCGGTCGCGGATAACCGCTAAATTCATTGAAATTGAGGGGGGAATTTTGTTTTTATTTTCTTTTTTGATATAAGCAGAGAGTTTTTTCACTGCTTCATTTATTCCGGTTGTAATTGAGCCACGGGATGAAAAATATGTATTCGAAATAATATCAGCCCAGGTTTTTAATAGTCCGGTGTCTGTCTGTGCGCTGTAGGTAAACAATAATAGTACCAACACATCTGATTGTTTGCTTGAGTCAGATTTTTGAGGAGCTTTATAAAGAAACAGCCCCGGAAGTTCGCCAATATTACGACCTTCAGAAAGATTAAGCGGTAATATTGATATATCAAAAACTTGTTGTCGATTCTGCGGACGATTTCTGAATATATTCTGAGTTGTTTCAAATGATAATTTCATAAGAAAAATTATAGCAGAGAAAAGACAAAAGCGTCATATTATGACGCTTTTGTCTTATAAAACTCGTTTGCTTTATTATTTTGCATATTCTACTGCACGAGTCTCACGTATTACAGTAACCTTGATCTGTCCCGGGTACTGCATAGTTTCTTCAACCTGGTTTGCAATATCTCTTGCCATTTGGTGAGCAGTATAATCATCAACTTCTTCAGGCGTGACGATTATTCTAACTTCACGACCGGCTTGGATAGCGTACGAATTTGTTACACCCTTATGGGAATTTGCGATTTCCTCCAATGCACGCAGACGTTTGATGTATTGGTCGAGATCTTCACGGCGTGCACCGGGGCGGGCTCCGGATATAGCGTCAGCTGCTTCAACGATTACTGCTTCAACGGATTCCTGCTCAACTTCATGATGGTGGCTGGCGATAATGTTGACTGCTTTTGCATTTACGCCGTAACGTTTGGCAAATTCGGCACCAATCTTTGCGTGAGTGCCTTCTGTGTTGTGATCCATAGATTTGCCGAGGTCATGGAGCAATGCGCCTAACCGAGCCAATTCAACATCAGCACCAAGTTCAGAGGCAATAACAGAAGCAAGCTTTGATGTCTCAATGGAGTGGTTAAGCTGATTCTGTCCGTATGACGTGCGATACTTCAAGCGTCCAAGCATTTTGATGATTTCAGGATGCAGACCAACAACACCTGCTTCATAGGTTGCCTGTTCACCTGCTTCTATGATCAGTCTGGAAACTTCTTTTTCTTCTTCGTTTAGAACTTTCTCAATATGGGCTGGATGGATCCTTCCATCCTGGATCAGGCGGTCCAGCGACCGGCGTGCAATTTCTCTGCGAATCGGATCAAAACAAGAGATCATGACAGCTTCCGGGGTGTCGTCAACTATGACATCAACACCGGCGGCCTGTTCGAATGCACGGATGTTTCGACCGTTTCGTCCGACGATGCGTCCTTTCATTTCTTCGCCGGGCAGGTTGACTATTGAAGTTGTAATTTCGTTGACCTGATCGGAGGCAACACGTTGAATTGCTGTTGCAATTGTTTCACGAGCCTTTTTATCGCCTTCTAATCGTGCTTCCTGTTCGATTTGGCGGATGATTCTGGCCATGTCACTGTGAGCTTCTTTTTCGACTTTGTCAAGAAGTTCCTGCTTTGCTTCTGCTACAGTCATATTGGACACACGCTGCAGCTCTTCCAGTTGTTTTGATGACATTTTTTCGATATCATTCTGCCGTTTGTCGAGAGTGCTCTGGCGTTTATTCAGGGTGTTTTCACGTTGTTCTATCTTTTCAACCCGGTGATCCAGATCGATTCGTTTCTTTTGAAGACGGTCATCTTCCCGGGTGAGTTCTCCCCGGCGTCTTTGAATTTCATTTTCTGCTTCTTTGAGAATATTGATTGCGTTGTCTTTTGCGTCAGACTCAATCAACTGTGCTTTTTCACGGCTGACAAGAATAATATTTTCGGCATCCTGCTGCTGTTCATGTATGAATTTTTCATTCATGGATTTTGCAAGGTAATTTGCCAAAAAGTATGCTGCTGCTGCGATGATAATTATCAATATGATAAAAAGCAAAACCGGAATGCCGGAAGGTCTTGGTGCCGGAGCCGCGATATCGGGTCTAACAGACAACAAAACAGAAACAAAATTTTCCATAAAAAACCGTCCTCTATACAAAAATTCAATCCGTTGGCGTGTTGATTTGATCCCAAAGTTTCTGCGTTGTTTCTGAAATTACATCGAAAGAGTAACCTTTTCCGGCAAGATAGTTCCCCAATTTGTTTCTGAATTCAAATTTTGAAAGACCGTCATACCGATAGAGCCGTTTTTCTGCAATTTCCAACGCTGATTGATAGTCATCAACATTTTCAACGGCAGATTGAATCATTTCGTCTGAAATGCCTTTTTTACGGAGTTCATAAGTGAGCATTCTTCGGCTTCTTGGTTTAAGATACTGTCGATCTTCGACCCATTGTACCGCATATTCTTTATCATTCAGCAGACCATTCTCAGATAATTGTTCAAGCGTTTTTTCGATAAGATTTTCATCATATCCTGCTTTGCGAAGTTTTATCCTGGTTTCCTGAGAAGTCCTGGCTTTATAGGAGATAAAGTCTACCGCCTTTAGCATAACTTCATTTTTTTTATCCGTTGCGAGCAGTTCATTTATTTTTTCATCGGTTAACACCTGTCCGATTTCCAGCCATGCAGCAGTATCTCTGTATAAACCAAAAGCGAAATTTCCATCCAAATAAACATTAATTCGCTTCGGGTTTTTTTTCTGCACGGCTAATCGGGTTATTTTGTTTCCGTTCATAAAAAAAACCGCCCAAGACATAAAACGACGGTTTACTAATTGAAATTGGTTTTTTCGGTTGTCACGACTTCTGTCGTGTATATACAATGCTAAGAAGGTTTCGCAGTGTATTATGTTTATCAGCAGTTTTGTCACCGCTGTTATCATCAATCAATAATCCGTAAACCGTCAAACGATTCAATCAATTATTTAGATTATACACCTTTTTCCCGATATTTAAAAAAAATCATTTTTTGTCACTGTATATAAAATTGGTATCTTCTTTACGTTGCTCTAATCTTTCCCAATCAATTGCACAACTGATAGATGCAAAAACAGAAAACAAGGTTATTGACTGAATTCTAAATGTATAAAAATAATGAAGCTGAGAATGATTGGCAAAAGCTAAATACCATACATACGGAGTCAGACCTACGAACAAAACCGGAAATAAGATGTTGTACCAATTCTTTTTGTGTCGGAAAACCATCAGTAATAACAAAATAAAGATAATAACCGCTGCGAAAATTGCGGGTTTATGTCCCTTGGCAAAAAAATAGGAATTGAAATTCAGATTTAGCATAAACTTTCTGTCAAGCGGGTACTGTTCGCTTCCATATACTCGGAATTGAGCTGTTTTTAAAGCATCCTCGAATACATTGGTTTTTAAAATCAGTGATCCGATAGCCCATTTTGAAATCCAGCACAAGCTGTATCCAAGACACCATGAAATTGAATGAGTGATGATCAATACCAACTGATTCAAAAATGTTGACTTCTCATTGTTGTGGTAATTCAGACATATGATGATAATAAGCGGTATACCCAGTGTTATCAGAGGTGCTGTAAGCAGATCGAAAAAGTTTGTGATCATTCCGACTGAGAGCAATAATAATGTCGTTTTGTGAGCTGTTTGAAAAAATGGAGAGTACAAAAGAACAAGAATTGTGAGGAAGAGAATAAAAAAAACAGAGAAATATTGCAGTGACTCACTGATAAATACAAAAAAGCAGGCAATTATCGAAACAGCAAATCCTGCTGCCGCAGCAGAATTTATTTTTCGCTGGATTCCGGAGAAGCAGAAACAAAAAGCTGTAATAAGCAGAAACATATTTATATATCTGATCTGCTGATAAGAGAATTGAGATAAAAACGGTCTCAGCGTGAGTAAATAGCCATTCCAGTATCTTGGATAACCATTATTGTCAAATGCCGCGTGTATCATATTATCATAAGCTTCTGAAATGCTGCAGGTGCGGATCATGATCTTATCCATGAAGTTGTCGAGAATCGCGCCATCTGCGCTGAATAATAGGTTCGGATAAGTTTCCTCTTTTTCCAGTTGATCTATAGATTTTGAATATTGCGGTTCAAGCGCTGTATTTGGTATTTGATAAACGAATATCATTCCGAGAGAAAAAAACAATATCAGAAAAAAAACGCAGTAAATATAATGAAAAAAAGCTCTTCTCATAGTTTTCCTTTGTTTTTGCATTATACATGAAAATAAAAAATTTGTTAAAAATTTGTCAATTTCAATTTATTGATATTTTTAAATCAGGATTTAGAATATAATGTTATCAGGAGTTAATTTATTATGGCAGAAAAATGTTTACCGTCTTATGGCGGACAAGCTTTAATTGAAGGTGTTTTGATGCGCGGGAAAAAATATCTTGCGGCATCTTTTCGAAAACCGGATGGCAGTATTGAAACTGTAACTGAAGAATTGACAGGTATTTATAAATCAAAAATCACCAAAATACCTTTGCTTCGTGGGCTGGTTTCATTATGGGATTCATTGGGTTTAGGTATGAAGTATCTTTCGATTTCGGCGAATATGCAAACCGGAGAAGATGAAAAAATAACACCTGTGGAAATGGTAATAACCATGTTGGTGGCATTTGCCTTGGCTGCAGTTCTTTTCTTTGTCGGTCCCGCGTGGATCGGAAAATTACTGGAAGATCATCTGCATTTATCCTTATGGTTGTCAAATGCAATCGAAGGGTTATTCCGTCTGGCAGTTGTGATCATTTATATGCTGGCTGTTTCTCAAATGGAAGATATTAAGCGAGTTTTCCGTTATCACGGGGCAGAGCATAAAACGATTAACTGTTATGAAGCCGGCTTGGATATGACGGTGGAAAATGCAAGAATTCAATCCAGACAGCATCCGAGATGCGGAACCGCGTTTATGGTGACTGTGGTAATAATTTCTGTGGTTCTTTTCATTTTGATTGGTCCATTAACCAAAACATTGGCTTCAAGACTCTTGAGTCGTTTGCTGCTGATTCCGGTAATTGCTGGTGTTTCTTATGAATTCATTTTTTTCACTGCGCGTCATCTTGACAATCCTGTTGTAAGATTTTTGGCAAAACCGAATCTTCTTGTTCAGAATATTACCACTGCTGAACCCGATGATTCCATGCTGGAAGTTGCGTTATCATCATTTAAGACTATGTTGGCACTTGAGGAAGGACGGGAAGTACCGGTTTTCGATAAAAATGTTGTTCCAGCTGATTAATGTAGTTTGCAATGGATAAAGTTTGGAAAATAAGTCTGATTGCTTTGATATTTGCAATAATTAGCGGTTTGACTGTTCTGATACTGAATCCTCGGCCGGCAGTGAAGATACAGATAACGCCGGGAATTGATATAATCACAAGTCGTTTTGCTATTTATGGAGCTGTAAAAACGCCTGGTATTTATGATTTTGTAAAACAAATTCGAGTCTCAGATGCTATAGAGTTGGCTGGTGGAGCTGAAGATAATGCCGATTTGCCTTATGCAAATGTTACAAAATGGGTTGAAGATGGCGAGACGATTATCATTCCTACAAAGGGTTATATTCAACCTACTTTGACGTTAGCTGCCGGTTTTGAAAAGATAGATATTAATTCTGCAAACAAAAGTGAACTAATGTCTCTTCCAGGTATTGGCGAAAAGAGAGCTGGTGATATAATAGAATTGCGTGAGAAAATCGGCGGATTTAAATCAAAGGAAGATTTGCTGCAGATTTCCGGAATCAATGAGAGGCTGTTGGAAAGCATTTATGATTTATTGATCATTCAATAAATATGAGGAGATTTAATATGTCAATCAAAGATAATATCAATGAAAAGCTGAAAGAAGCTATGAAATCTCATGATGAGGATGGGAAGCGTGTATATCGTATGATTCTGTCTTCCGTTAAGTTTGCTGAAAAAACCTCAGGAAAAGAGCTCGACGATGGTGAAGTGGTTCAAATTCTTCAGAAGGAGTTGAAAATCAGGAAAGAATCACTCGCTGAAGCACAAAAGGCAGGCAGAGTCGAGTCAATTTCTGAAGCAGAAAAAGATATCAATGCAATCGAGCCACTTTTGCCAAAGCAAATGTCTGAAGCTGAAGTTCGGGATGTCATAAAGAAAATTATCGAGGAAGTTGGCGCTGTGTCCGGTGCTGATATGGGAAAAGTGATGAAGGTTGCAATGCCTGTGCTAAAGGGATTGGCACCTAATGATTTAATCAGTAAAACTGTTAGAGAACTGCTTTCGTAAAATGGACAAAAGTAAGCTGAAAGCCAATAAGCTGAATTATGTATTATTTGTTGGCGTTTGCCTAATAGTCTTTTTGCTGCTGACGACCCAGATTTCTCTGCGCAGAACAAGTTACGGTTTGAAAGTGGGGGATGTTGCCACAACAGACATCACAGCTCCACGCACAATAACTTACGTCAGTGATATATTGACAGAAGAAGCGAAAAGAGATGCGGCTGCGAATGTAAATAATATTTATCTGCCGGCTGATCCATCAATTTCAAGAACGCAGGTTCAGAACTTGCGTAATTCTTTCCAGTATATTAATATCATCAGGCACGATGATTATGCTTCACATGATGAAAAAGTTGAGGATGTTAAAGCAATTTCAGCTGCGGATTTTGATGATGAATTGATAAATCAAATTCTTGATTTGAGTGAGGAAGATTGGACTACGCTTCAGGATGAAAGTATTCGCATCCTTGATAATATTATGCGTAACTCAATCAGGGAAACGCAGGTAAATACGCAAATACAGAATATACCTGCTATGATCAATTATTATATCAGTCAGTCTGTCGCAAATCTTGTATCAAAAATTGTTGGAAAATTTGTGAAAGCCAACAGTCTTTACAGTGAAGAGTTAACACAAAAGAGTAAAACTGAAGCAAGTGCGGCGGTTCAGCCGAGAGAGCGTACGTTTGTCATCAATCAAACGATTGTTCAGAAGGGACAGATCTTAACTGCTCTGAACTATGAAGCTCTGAATAAAATGGGACTTGTTGTTTCAGAAAATAATCCTGAAAAATACATCTCTGTACTTAGTATAATTTTAGGCCTTGCTTTATTTTTTATTGTGTTTCTGCGCTGCCATCCAAATGTTGGCATTGCCGGGTTTAAGAACTGGTTTGTTGTATCGGTTTTGTTTTTGATCTATATCATTGCAGGCCGTATGTTTATACCAAATCATACTTTGCTGCCTTACCTGTTTCCTTCGTCAGGGCTGGGGATGACTATTGCTGCTTTATTCGGAACACCGCCGGCAATAGTTTTTTCCTTGATGTTAGCTATTTTGATCCCATTCGATTTTTCAAATGCAATCGTTTTTTGTGTCACTTATTTAATCGAAGCTGTATCAGCCATTATATTTTTGAGAAAACAACGTAGTATTGGCGGATTTCTAAAGACAGGTATACTTTCCGGCATTATTTGTATACCGATTGTAATATCTTACCAATATATCAACGCCTATATTTCTCCGGATACAACAGGACTGCTAACGATTTCTGGGGCTGTTGTTATTGGCGGTGTGATATCTGCTGTACTGTCTCTTCTTTCTCACTATCTTATCTCCGGATGGCTTGGTATTATTACACCGACACAATTGATGGAAATAATAAGGCCCGATTCACCTCTATTGCAATATTTGCTTCAAAATGCTCCCGGGACTTACCAACATTGTCTTCAGGTTTCTAATCTTGCGGAACAAGCCGCTCGGGATATTGGGGCAGATGCATTGTTGACACGTGCAGGGGCGATGTATCATGATGTTGGAAAATCTCAAAACCCTGCGTTTTTTGTCGAAAATCAGGTTTCAGGTTCATTGAATCTTCATGCAGATATGACACCTCAAGAGAGTGCCGCTACGATTATGAAGCATGTAACTGATGGCGTTGAACTTGTGCGAAAATACCATTTGCCTTCGAAAATTGAAGATTTTGTGTGGCAGCATCATGGAACCAATATGACCAGATATCAATATGGTCAGGCAGTCGAGAAATACGGTGAGGAAAATGTAGATCCTTCTGATTTTACTTATCCCGGACCTCGGCCGAACTGTAAAGAGACCGCTCTTGTTATGCTTGCGGATACGGTAGAAGCAAGAGCCAGAGCTGAAAGACCGGCTAATAAAGAGCAAATTTCCGAACTGGTAAGAAGTGTTTTTAACTTATATTCAAACTCCGGACAAATGGATGACACTCCGTTAACTTTCAATGATTTATCTGTCGCAAGAAAATCTTTTGAGCGTGTTCTTCAAAATATTTATCATCCGCGTGTCCTTTATCCCGGGCAGAAAAAAGAGCAAACCGATGAAAAATCGGCTGATAAATCAAATAAAAAGTAGGTTATTCTTTGAGGAAACATGTATATAAACTGTGATGAATTAGACGCAACGTTTAATGTTAATGAGAATTTTTTATTACATATAGCTGAAACAATTTTGAAAGATTATTATGAAGAAGCTCCTGATTTCACACTGACATTTGTGGAACCTGAGAAAATTCGGGAGCTTAACCGTAATTTTCGAAATGTTGATTCAGTTACGGATGTACTGTCATTTGAATCAGATGGTGAAATTGATCCTGAGACCGGAAAAGAATATCTTGGCGATATTGTTATCTGCGTAAAACAGGCTGAAACACAGGCAGAACAGTCGGGACATTCATTGGAAAATGAAATAGCGTTGTTGGAAATACATGGATTGCTTCACTTGCTCGGATATGATCATGCAAATGATGAACAACGGGAAGAAATGTGGAAATATCAAAATGGATATTTGGAGCAATGTGGAATTTCATTAAATCGCAGACCAGGAGAAGATTTTGATTTTTAATTTTTTGAAAAGCAGGATACCGGCCTTCAAATATGCCTTTGATGGCATTATTGAATTTTGGAAAGAAGAAAAAAATACCAAAATTCATACTTTTTTTACTGTCGTTGTTGTTGCTTTGGCTTTTATCTTGAAGGTTAGCGGGACAGAGTTTTGTATTTTGATTTTGACAATATGTTCCGTTTGGTGTGCAGAAGCTATGAATAGCGCGGTTGAACGTGTGGTGGATCTGGTAACTTTGGAAAAAAGGCCATTAGCGAAAGCTGCAAAGGATATTGCTGCCGGGGCAGTATTGATATTTGCAATCGGTTCGGTATTTATTGGCAGTATCATTTTTCTGCCAAAATTGTTTTCAATCTTTGTGTACTGAATTTGATATGAAATTCAGCTGAAATCAGAGAAAGTGGTATAATATTTGACGTTTGCTGTAAAGCAATCTTTCCGTTTCCGTTTCGCACGGAAATAATCCCATGGAAAGGAGTAACTATCATGCGCAAGTACGAAATCATTTTCATTGCTCATCCGGATCTTGATGAAGAGAATCTCAATAGCATTATTGAGAAAGTCAAGGGTTGGATCGCCGATGATAAAGGCGAAGTTGTCAGTGTTGACAATTGGGGTAAGAAACGAATGGCTTATCGCATCCGCAAGCAGCGTGATGGTCAGTATGTTCTGATCACTGCCAATATGGAACCTGCTTCCGTGAAGAACCTGAGCCAGAACATGCGGTTCGTTGAAAGCATCATGCGTTCAATGATCACGATCGTTGATGAAGATTAATTAAATCTGTGGAACGGTATGCAACCGTTCAGGAGACAAAAATGAGTGAAGAAATGATGAATGAACAACAGGAACATCGTGGTGCTGCGCGTCGTTTCGTTGCCCGCCCGAAGGTTTGCCAGTTTTGTTCAGATAAGAATGTGAAAATTGATTACAAGAATACCGATTTGCTGCGCCGCTTCGTAACAGAAGAGGGTAAGATTCGTCCCCGCCGCCAGACCGGTACCTGTGCAAAACATCAGCGCGCTGTTGCCTACGCAGTGAAGCGCGCCCGTCAGATCGCTTTGCTTCCGTTCACTTCTGAACCCTATCAGGATGTCGTTCGGTAAGAGAGCTAATAAATATGTCTTATAGGGCATGGAGATAACTCTATGCCCTTTTTTGAAGGAAGTATTTATGGCAGAAACAGAAAAACAAGAAATCAAAAATCCCCGCGATAATAACAAAACCAACAGAGAACGACGCGAAAAGGAAGAAAAACAGTCAAAACTTCTCCTTCGTGTAGGTACAATTGTTGCGGCTATTGTTATTATCTGTATTGTTGTCGGATTGATTCTCGGTATCGTCAATAAACCTTCCCGCAAAGTTGTTGCCAGGGTTGGAGACGAAAAAATTACACTTGATCAATTCCAATCAGCTGTGAGAATGCAGCGTTCCAATATCAACAGCAATTACCAGTATATGGAACAGCTTTATTCCATGTTCGGCATGCAAATGGATGAATCCACAAGGGAAAACTATGCTGTTCAAATGTCTGAGGGTGCTAAAGGTCTGATGGGACAGAGTGTTCTTTCCAACATGGTTGATCAGCGTGTCATGGCTTATGGTGCTGCACAGGAAGGTATTACTGTGAGCGACAAGGAAGTCGATGATTATTACAAGGGAATGTTTGCATATTATCCTGACGGAACACCCACAGCTACTGCGACCAGTGAACCGTTTGAAGCAACCCCGACCATTACCGATGAACAGCTTGCTATCCTGAGATATACTGAAACTCCGCTGCCGACTGACATCCCGACAGAAGCTCCGGCTGATGAGGCAGAAGCAGTTGCTGAAGCCGCTGATGCTGTTGCTGAAGAGGTTGAAAACACAGAAGCTGCTGAAGCTGTAGAAGAAGCAGTTGCTGAAGCTGATGCTGCTGTTGAAGAAGCAGTTGACACTGTTGAAGAAACTGTTGATGAAGTTGTTGAAACAGTTGAAGAAGCTGTTGACGAAGCAGCTGCTGAAGCAGAAGAGATGGCCAGTGATACAGCTGAAATGGTGGAAGAAGTTCTGTCTGATGAAGCTGAACCGACTTCTGAACCCACCGTTGCTCCTACGCCCACTGTTTACACAGAAGATATGTTCAAGCAGTATGAATCGGTTTACTTCGCCAACAATTATTACTATAGCAAGGATTTCTTCAAGAATCAGCTTCGCTATGAGCTGCTGCAGGGTAAGGTTGAAGAGAGCCTGAAAGCTAATATTGCACGAACTGCTGACATGGTTTGGGCTCGCCATATCCTTGTTGAGACCGAAGAAGAAGCACAGGCTGCTCTTGACCGCATTAATAACGGTGAGGAGTGGGGTGCTGTTTGTGCAGAAGTTTCCACAGATACTTCAAATGCAAGCAATGCAGGTGATCTTGGCTGGTTCACTGAAGGAACAATGGTTCAGGCTTTCAATGACGCCGCTTTCAGTCAGGAAGTCGGAACGATCAGCGACCCTGTTCAGACTGATTATGGCTGGCACTTGATCCAGGTTATCGGTCACGAAGAACGCCCGCTGACCAGCAGTCAATATGATACCGCTGTTCAGACAGCTTATCAGACCTGGCTGAATGGATATAGCGAACAGCTCGACATCAACCTTGACGGTTACAATGTCGATATGGTCCCGACCGATCCTGCTTTCGTCGGCTAATAAATCAAAATTTGTAAATAAAAAAGCTGACCGTAATTGGTCAGCTTTTTTGTTATATTTATAATATTTTCGAACTATCACCAAAATCACCAATAAAAAAGCGGATGCTGAAAATATCAACATCCGCTTTTTCTCTTTGAAATTGAATTGAGTAATTAGAGCGTTACGACCCAGCCGCCCATTTCATCCGGAAGAACACCGGTCTGCATGCCGTAAAGGGTGTCGAAGAGCTTTTTGCTGAGCGGACCGACCTGTTCGCCGTTGATTGGGTAATTTTCACCCTTATAGTTCAGCAGACCCATCGGAGCGATCACACAGGCGGTTCCGGAGGCGAAGGCTTCTGTCATACGGCCGGATTTCGCAGCTTCGATTGCCTCTTCAACCGGCAGACGGCGCTGGTCAACTTCCACTCCCCATTTTTCCAGCAGATGAATAACGCTGTCACGGGTAACACCCGGCAGAATGGAACCGGTCAGCGGAGAGGTGACGACCTTGCCGTCAATGACAAAGAAAGCGTTGGAAGTGCCGACTTCTTCGATATATTTGTGTTCTTTTGCGTCCAACCAGAGCACATCGTCGCATTCATATTTTGCGGCTTTGACATTGGCCCGCAGTGCGCCGGCATAGTTTCCGCCGCATTTGGCAAATCCTGTACCGCCTACAGCAGCGCGGATGTATTCATCTTCCACCAGGATATGGCTCACTTTCGAATGGTAGGGTGAGGCAGGAGCGAGAATGATGATAAACCAGAAACTCTTGGGGGCAACCGGAGCAAGATTTAACTCCGGAGAAATGATAAACGGACGGATATACAGTGAATTTCCGGGACCTTCCGGGATCCAGTCTGCGTCGATCTTTACCAGTTCTTCAACAGCGGAAATGAAGAGGTCTTCATCAATTTCCGGAATGCACATGCGCTCACATGTGTTGCGCATACGTTTTGCGTTCATATCCGGGCGGAAGAGGTTCACTTTGCCTTCCGGATTGCGGTAGGCTTTCATCCCTTCGAAAGCTTCTTGCGCATAGTGAAGTGTTGCTGCTGCCGGATCAAGAGAAAGCGGACCGTAAGGAATAATGCGGCCGTCATGCCATCCCTGGCCTTCATCATAATTCATGAAGAACATATGGTCAGTATAATACTTTGCAAAACCGATATCTTTCGGATCCGGTTTTGCTTTTGGATTTTCATTTCGTGTAATTGGGAAAGTGTAATGCATAATAAATTCCTTTACTCAGAATAAATTTATTCTATATTTTTAATTCCGGCCTCTCCGGAAAGCCAGGTGATCAATTGACTGGCGGTTCTTCCGGACATACCACCGTGACGAAGTTCCCATTGGCGGGCACGGTCATTCAATTCTTTTTCGTCTAAATCAATTTTATTCCGTTCCGCAAGTTTGTTAACGATATGAAGGTATTCTTTGGCATTTGGTTTTGAAAAATAAATCGTAATGCCAAACCGGCTGGCGAGTGAGAGCTTTTCTTCCATCGTGTCGGAGTGGTGGATATCATTTTGATATTCCATATCATTACGGTCGGTCCAAGTTTCACGGATCAGGTGACGCCTGTTCGATGTTGCGTATATCAGTATACGATCGGAACGTTTTTCCAGAGCACCTTCCAGCATCGCTTTCAATTCCTTATATTCGCTTTCATTTTCCTCAAACGAAAGATCGTCAAGATAAATGATGAAGTGATAATTACGTTTTTTCGTCAAAGCGAGTACCTGCGGCAAGAGTTTGCGGTCTTGTTTGGATAACTCAACAAGGCGCAGCCCTCTGTCGAAATAGTCATGCATCAGTGCATGGATACTGGTGGACTTTCCCGTGCCGCTGTCTCCGTATAACAACACATTATTGGCGTGGAACCCATTCAGGAATGCTTCTGTATTCTCTTTGAGGATTGCCTTCTGTTGTTCGAGACCGATGAGGTCATCAAATGAAACGTCGGTGTCGTCTGTGACAGGGATCAGACTCAATGCCTTATTGTCTTCAGATATACGAAAGGCTTTGTATAAACCGTAGATCCCCACGCCGAATTTTGCGTAATAAACTGACATTCTTTTTATAAAATCAGATGTCGTGCTGCATTCGGCTAAATCAGCGGATAAGGATATTATTGAATTGCCCACCCGGGTTGGCTGCATATTGGGATTCAGCGGTTGATAGGAATGAAACATTTGAAGCGGTCCGAATTGGTGCAAGTCAAGCGCGAATAAAGATTTTATAAAATCAAAATCAGCTTCGGCAAGTTTCAGCAACGTGGCTTCATCGTTGGACTGCTGTCTTTCACATGCAAGTGTAAAGGGATTTTCATGCGTCATCAAAATATAGGTAAGCCAATATTGCCAGATGTTCCCGGAAAGAGAAAAATCAGTGGCAAATGTGACAAGATGACGCAGAAGAGCGTTGACAGCAGCGTTGTCCTTGTGATCGCGAAGGACAGAAAGCGTTTCATGCCATCCCTTGGGCTGTAATGCTGTATCATGGAAAAACAGTAAATCGGTAGGATATTTCAGCACAAAATGCCTCACAATTCCATCAGTTTCGACAAGATTTTCTCTGTCATTTCACTCCCGCTGAGGAACGAAACCTCAGATGGGGACTTAATATCAGCAGTGCGCCACCCATCCTGAAGTACCTGTGATACTGCTTTTTCAATGAAATCAGCTTCTTCTGAAAGGTCAAACGAATAACGAAGCATCATGGCAGCGGAAAGGATCGTGGCGATTGGGTTGGCAAGGTTTTTCCCCGCGATATCCGGTGCGGATCCATGGATCGGTTCATACATTCCGCGCGAACTGTCACCCAGGGAAGCTGATGCCAGCAGGCCAATTGATCCGGTGACCTGAGAAGCCTCGTCGGAAAGAATATCTCCGAACATGTTTGAGGTGACGATCACATCAAAGAAGGATGGCGCGCGGATGATTTGCATCGCGGCATTGTCCACATACATATCATCCAACTGTACATCCGGAAATTCCGATTCACCCAGACGATGGACAGTTTCCCGCCACAGCCGTGAGGACTCAAGGACGTTCGCCTTGTCAATGGATGTCAGGTGCTTGCGGCGTTTTCTTGCAATTTCAAAAGCGCGTCTGGCAACCCGCTCGATTTCGGTTACGGAGTAGGATTCGGTATCATAAGCCGTGTCTCCGGTCTCATTTCGTCCGCGTTCACCGAAATAAATGCCGCCTGTCAGTTCCCGGACGATCATCAGATCAAAGCCTTTTTCTGCAATATCCGGACGCAGCACACAGGCTTCCGCAAGCGCAGGCTGAAGCGCAGCAGGACGCAGATTTGTGTAAAGGCCGAGAGCCTTGCGCAAACCGAGCAGTGCTTTTTCCGGCCTCATATTTCCGGAAAGGTGATCCCATTTCGGTCCGCCAACAGCACCAAGCAGGACACTGTCTGAGGCCAAACAGCCGTCAACAGTAACTTTCGGCAGTGGTTCGCCAAATTCATCAATAGCGCAGCCTCCGGCGAGATAAGTGGTGAATTTGAAGGTGTGACCAAATTTTGAAGCAACAAACTCCAGCACCTTTACGGTGCTGCCAACGATCTCAGGGCCGATCCCGTCACCGGGGACCAAAGCAATGTTATAGTTCATACTCACCCCAGCTTTTCTTTCAGATACGGGAGGAGTCCGCCTTTGTTGATGATATTTTCAATAAAGTGCGGAAATGCCTTCGCTTTAAAGGTTTCTCCGGTGGTTTCGTCATAGATTTTGCCTGTGGTCGTATCAACCGAAATGATGTCGCCGGCTTGAATCGCTTCAGCAGCCTGTGGACATTCGAGAATAGGGAAACCGATATTGATGGCATTGCGGTAGAAGATACGAGCAAAACTGGCCGCGATCACGCAGGAAACACCCGATGCCTGAATCGCGATCGGAGCGTGTTCCCGGGAAGATCCGCAGCCAAAGTTCCATCCACCGACCATGATATCACCAGCCTGAACGGAAGCGGCAAAGTTCTTATCGATATCTTCCATGCAGTGTGCAGCCAGGTCTTCCGGTTTCGGAGAATTCAGATAACGTGCCGGGATGATCACATCTGTGTCGACATTATCACCGTATTTACAAACTTTTCCTTTGAACATGCTGACCTCCTTCTTATAATATACGCGGATCTGCAACACAGCCGGCCAATGCAGAGGCAGCAGCGACTGCCGGACTGGCAAGGATCACTTCACTCTTTGTGTCACCCATGCGTCCGACAAAGTTGCGGTTGGTAGTCGTGACAGCGCGTTCACCGGCTGCCATCACGCCCATATGTCCGCCAAGACAAGGACCGCAGGTTGGTGTAGAAACGGCACAACCGGCATGGATAAAGTCCTCAAGCAACCCTTCATGAAGTGCCTGCAGATAGATTTCCTGTGTCGCGGGGATCACGATACAGCGGACTCCGTCAGCAATCTTTTTCCCTTTCAGGATTGACGCGGCAATGCGGAGGTCAGAGATTCGTCCGTTGGTGCAGGAACCGATAACGACCTGCTGGATCGGCAAACCGGCGGCTTCTGTCACTGTCTTCGTATTGGATGGCAGATGAGGCAGGGAAACGGTCGGTTCAAGTTTTGACAAATCAATTGTGACGATGCGTGTATATTCAGCATCATCATCGGCTTCATAAATGACCGGCTCCCGCTGGAAGCGGTCTTTGATGTATTCTTTGACCACATCATCAACCGGGAAAATGCCATTTTTCCCGCCGGCTTCGATAGCCATGTTGGCGATGGTAAAGCGATCATCAATGCTCAGATTCGCAATACCGTCGCCGGTAAATTCCAGAGATTGATAGAGCGCTCCATCCACGCCGATTTCACCGATCAGATGCAGAATAACATCTTTCCCGGAGACACAGGGTCCGGGTTTCCCCGTCAATTCAACCTTGATTGCAGAGGGAACCTTGAACCAGTTTTGACCGGAAGCCATGCCGGCTGCCATATCGGTCGATCCGACGCCCGTGGAGAAAGCACCCAAGGCACCATAAGTGCAGGTGTGGGAATCGGCACCAATCACACAATCACCGGGACCGACAATTCCCTGTTCAGGGAGCAGCGCGTGTTCTATTCCGACTGTACCGACATCATAAAAGTGTTTGATATGATGTTTTTCCGCGAAATCACGGGCGGTTTTGCACAGATCGGCGGATTTAATATCCTTGCAGGGCGTATAATGGTCCAAAGCGATGACGATTTTTTCCGGGTCAAAAACCTTGGTAAAACCTGCCTTTTCAAAAACACCAATCGCAACCGGCGTGGTGACATCATTGCCGAGAACAATATCCAGATTAGCTTCGATCAAATCCCCCGCGTGCACTTCCGGAAGACCGGCATGTGCTGCCAGGATTTTTTGCGTCATTGTCATTCCCATTATTCAGCCTCCTTCGCCTTCGCTTCATAGGCAGCCAGACGGTTCATAGCGGTCAGGTAAGCATTTACGGACGCCTCAATAATATCCGTGGAAAGTCCGCGGCCGGTAAAGGTTTTATTGTGTGAGCTGATCTTGACTGTGACGTCACCCAATGTGTCCTTGCCTTCGGAAATGGAGTTGATTGAGAAAATATCAAAGCTGTGTTCAGAAGGTTTGATGATCTGATCAATGGCATTGAATGCCGCATCGATCGGACCGTCACCCAGAGCTACTGCCTGGAATTTTTCTTCATCTTTCTTCAGGCTGACAGTGCAGGTGGCTGTTGTAAAGTTGCTCGTGCTTGTCTGGAACCAGTCGAGGACATAACCGTTTTCATCCACTTCCTGAATCAGGTTCGCGGTGTGATGTGTGACAATGGCCTCAAGGTCGGCATCGGTGATGTTCTTTTTCTTGTCACAGACGTCTTTGAATTCTTCAAAGCAGCGGTCGATTTCTTCTTTCGTGAGCGTGTATCCGAGTTCTTCGATACGCTGGGTGAAAGCGTGACGTCCGGAATGTTTTCCGAGAACCAGATTGTTGGCAACAATACCGACAGCTTCAGGAGTCATGATCTCATAGGTCTTTTTGTTGGCCAAAACACCATGCTGGTGGATACCCGCTTCATGCGCGAAAGCATTTTTGCCAACGATAGCCTTGTTCAGCGGAGCCGTTTGACCGATGATGTTGTAAACTGTCTTGCTGGAACGGTAGATCTGTGTGGTATCAATGCGTGTTTCAACATTATAGGTATCCTGGCGGGTGTGTATCGCCATGACGACTTCTTCCAGAGCAGTATTTCCGGCACGTTCCCCCAGGCCATTGATCGTACATTCAATTTGTCGTGCTCCGCCCAAAACACCGGCGAGGGAATTGGATGTCGCCATGCCAAGATCATTATGGCAATGCACAGAGAAAATTGCCTTTTCAGAACCAGCCGCATGAGCGCGGACATATTCGATCAAATGGCGCATCTCGCCCGGTGTCGTATAACCGACGGTATCCGGCAGATTGATGGTTGTGGCTCCATTAGCGATGGCGATTTCAGTCACACGGGAAAGAAAGTCGAGATCACTGCGTGTAGCATCCTCTGCGGAGAATTCAATATTTGAACAGAACTTTTTCGCATAGGCAACCATTTTCCCTGCTTGTTCCAGCACTTCTTCCGGCTTCATACGGAGCTTGTATTCCATATGGAGCGGGGATGTGGCGATGAAGACATGAATGCGTGGGTCAGCAGCACCTTTTACCGCTTCCCAGGCAGCATCGATATCTTTTACGGTCGCGCGGGCAAGTGAGGCAACAGTGCAGTCTTTAACGGTCTCTGAAATGGTTTTTACCGATTCAAAGTCTCCGGGGGAGACAATAGCGAAACCTGCCTCGATAACGTCGACTTTGAGCTTTTCCAGACAGCGGGCAATCTCGATTTTTTCCTTGAGATTCATGCTGCAGCCCGGTGATTGCTCTCCGTCACGCAGTGTTGTATCAAAAATTTTTACCTGATCCATTCTCGTCCTTTCCATCTGTCGTAAATATTAGACAGAAAAGATTATATTCAGGGTTGAGCACTTGGGGACTGACATCATGTGTCGCGAAGCCGACATGAACGTGTCTGTCCACATGTGCGTCGCTGTGTTCTGAACAGTTACGACAGAAAAAGCAATGTAAGTGCAAACAGCAGCGTAAAAGAAACGCTGCTGTTAAAAAATTATTCTAAAATGGCGCCTTTGTCCGCAGAGGAAACCAGTTTGGCATAGCGCGCCAGATAACCGGTTTTCACCTTCGGTTCGGGGCAGACCCAATTTGCACGGCGGGCCGCGAGTTCCTCATCCGGAACTTTCAGTTCGATCGTGTGGGCCGGAATATCAATAGCGATCAAATCACCTTCCTGAACCAGCCCAATTGGACCGCCGGATGCGGCTTCCGGGCTGACATGACCGATGGAAGCACCGCGTGTGGCACCGGAGAAGCGTCCGTCTGTGATCAGCGCAACAGATTCACCCAGCCCCATGCCGACGATTGCGGAAGTCGGGTTCAGCATTTCGCGCATACCCGGTCCACCCTTCGGACCTTCGTAACGAATGACAACCACATCTCCCGGGTGAATACCACCGTCATAGATAACCCGGATAGCTTCTTCCTCGGAATCAAACACACGGGCGGGGCCTTCATGTTTCATCATGGATGCGGCAACGGCAGATTGTTTCACAACGCATCCATCCGGTGCCAGGTTCCCCTTCAGGACAGCGATACCGCCGGTAGCCATGAACGGATTCTCAAACGGGCGGATGATTTCCGGATTGCGGTTATGGGCATTTGCCAGATTCTCTTCCATGGTTTTTCCGGTGACGGTCATAACGGAGGTATCCAGCAGATTGCCTTTAGTCAGTTCCTTCATCACGGCATAAACACCACCTGCTGCATCCAGATCTTCCATAAAGGTATCTCCGGCAGGTGCCAGATGGCAGAGGTTCGGGGTCTTGCCGCTGATCTCGTTTGCCATATTGAAGTCGATGGTAACATGTGCTTCGTGAGCAATTGCGGGCAGATGGAGCATGGTGTTTGTAGAACATCCCAATGCCATATCAACCGTTTCCGCATTGTGGAATGCGGCAGGGGTCATGATGTCTGACGGGCGGATATTCTGTTCGACCAGCTTCATGATCTGCATTCCGGTCTTCTTTGCGAGACGGATGCGTGCTGAAAGCGGGGCGGGGATTGTCCCGTTCCCGGGCAGTGCCATACCGATGGCTTCGGTGAGGCAGTTCATGGAGTTAGCTGTGTACATGCCGGAGCAGGAGCCGCAGGACGGGCAGGCATCCTCGACATAGGTCTGGACACCTTCATCGTCGATCTTGTTGGCGTGATAAGCGCCAACTGCTTCAAACATATGACTGAGGCAGGTACGTCGGCCGTCGGGAAGCTTCCCTGCGAGCATTGGTCCGCCGGAGCAGAAGATGGTCGGAACGTTAATACGTGCCGCTGCCATCAGAAGTCCCGGAACATTTTTGTCGCAGTTCGGGACCATGACGAGACCGTCAAACTGGTGCGCAATCGCCATTGCCTCTGTGGAATCGGCGATCAGGTCACGGGTAACCAGGGAGTATTTCATCCCGATATGGCCCATGGCGATCCCATCGCAAACTGCAATAGCGGGGAAAAGGATCGGCGTACCACCTGCGGCACGCACACCGGCTTTGACTGCTTCTGCAATTTTGTCCAGGTGCATATGTCCGGGGACGATCTCATTATAGGAGCTGACAATACCGATGATCGGTCTGCTGAGTTCCTCTTCCGTAAGTCCCAGTGCATAAAGCAGACTGCGGTTTGGCGCGCGGTCCACGCCGATTTTAATTTGATCTGAATTCATAAGAACTCCGTTCGTAAATGAAGAATGAAGAAGTAAGATGTAAGAATAATTCGTATAGGGAAGTACCTGAAAAAATCTTTATCTTTCTTCATTCTTCATTCATAATTCTTAATTTAGTTCGATGCTGTATCCAGATCGGAGTCGTTTTTCCAGAGCATCTGTTCGCGCAGTTCCTTACCGACGATTTCCATCGGGTGTTTGGCCAGTTGAGCACGCTTGGAATTGAAGAAGGTACGGCCGTTTTTGTTTTCTGCGATCCACTTGCCGGCAAAAGTACCGTCCTGGATGTCCTTCAGAACAGCACGCATGTTGGCCTTCACCTGTTCAGCGGGCAGAACACGCGGACCGGAGACGTATTCACCGAATTCAGCGGTATCGGAAATAGAATAGTTCATCGCAGCAATGCCGCCCTTGTTGACAAGGTCAATGATGAGCTTCATCTCATGGATGCACTCAAAGTAAGCGTTTTCCGGTTTGTATCCGGCTTCGACCAGCACTTCAAAACCGCAGCGCATCAAATCGACAACACCGCCGCACAGGACAGTCTGTTCGCCGAAGAGATCGGTTTCGGTTTCTTCATCCATGGTGGTTTCAAGGATACCGGCACGGGCGCCGCCGATACCGGCGATGTAGGCGAGTGCGATATCATAAGCTTTGCCGGTAGCATCCTGTTCCACGGCGATCAGGCAGGGAACGCCCTTACCGGCGACATAGGTGGAGCGGACAGTGTGTCCGGGTCCCTTCGGGGCAGCCATAAACACATCCACATCAGCCGGCGGAACGATCTGCTTGTAGCGAATGTTGAAGCCATGGGCGAAAGCGATTGCGTTGCCTGCTTCAAGGTTCGGAGCGATTTCCTTGCGGTAGACTTCAGCCTGAACTTCATCGTTGATGAGCATCATGACGATGTCAGCTTTCTTTGCTGCTTCAGCGACGGAATAAACTTCGAAGCCGTCTTTTTCCGCTACCGGCCAGGATTTTCCACCGGGACGGAGACCGACAATAACATTGCAGCCGGAATCACGAAGGTTCAGTGCATGTGCATGGCCCTGGGAGCCGTAACCGATAATAGCGATTGTCTTGCCGTTCAGAACGTCAAGGTTACAGTCTTTTTCATAATACATTTTTGCCATAATTGAATTCTCCTCTTTCCTTGGTTTCATCATGGATCGTTGCTTTACCGCGTTCCAGGGCGATGCCGCCGGTACGCGCGATTTCAAGAATACTGAATTCCTTCAGAATGTTTTCAATTGCCGTGATCTTGTCGGTATCACCGATAACGGCAAGCGTCAAAGTTTCGATGGATACGTCGATGATTTGTGCGCGGAATACATTTGCCAGCTGGATGATGTCATTACGCTGGTTGCCATCGTCGGTGTGAACCTTGATGAGCATCAGTTCCCGCTGAATGGATGTTTCCGGCGTCAGTTTTTTGACAGAATGAACCGGCAGCAGCTTGCGCAGCTGATTGGAGAGCAGCGTGATCTGCTGTTCATCAGCCAAAACATCGATGGTGATACGGGAGATACGCGGATTTTCCGTCGTGCCCACTACGAGGAACTCGATGTTATAACCCTTACGAGAAAACAAACGGGAGACCTGAGAAAGCACACCGGATTCATTGTCAACGAGGACGGCAAGCGTTTGTATTTTCATGTTAGCGGTTTTTTCCATGCTGTCCTCCGTTTAGCTCAAAAGGAATTGCGTGATCTGGTCGCCGGCTTTGACCATCGGACGAACCATTTCATCAATATCGATAACGCAGTCGATAACGTATCCGGTGCCGCATTTCAATGCATCTTCAATCGCTTCGCACAAGTCCTTCTGATTGTTGACACGTCTGCCTTTGAGTCCATACGCTTCCGCGAGTTTGACAAAATCCGGTCCACGGTCCAGTGTGGTTTCGGAAAAGTGACCTTTGTAAATGAGGTTCTGCCACTGCCGGACCATGCCGAGCGTTCCGTTATTAAAGATGAAAGTGATCACAGGAATGTTGTAATACTGCTCTGTACATAGTTCGTTGCAGTTCATACGGAAGGAACCGTCACCGGTGATGTGGATCACGCATTTGTTCGGATTGCCGACTTTCGCACCGATGGCGGCACCCAGACCAAAGCCCATGGTGCCGAATCCTCCGGAAGTCAGCAGCTGGCCGGAGTAATCAAAATGGAAATGCTGGATTGCCCACATCTGGTGCTGACCGACATCGGTGGAAACGATCGTGTCCTGCGGACAGATCCGGGCAATCGCGGAAAGAACCTGCTTGGGATTGAGCACAGAACCACCGTCTGCATATTCGGTTTCAGTCGGGTAGGAAAAGACGAATTTTTTCCATTCGCTGTGATCCTGCTGTTCCAAACGGGAATTCAGCATATTCAGTACGTCTTTCGCATAGCCGACAATATGATGGTCTGTCTGTACATTCTTGTTGATTTCAGAGCGGTCAATATCGATATGGACGATCTTAGCCTGGCTGGCGAAATTCTTTGGATCAAGAGCAACACGGTCGGAAAAACGGCAGCCAACCGCGATCAGCAGGTCGCAGTTATCACAGGCGATGTTGGAAGCCTGTGAACCGTGCATACCGATCATGCCGGTGACCAGCGGATTTCGTCCGCAGATACCACCACCGCCCATCACGGTAACAGCAGTAGGAGCGTCAATAATGTTGGCGAACTCCGTAAACTCCCTGTCGCAGCGGCTTCTGGCTACACCGCCGCCGCAAATCAGCAGAGGCTTGTTGGACTCATTGATCATTTCAACGAGCTTGTCAATATCGCCTCTGTCAATGGAAGGCTCCTGAAAATCGATCGTGGAACGGTCGATCAGCTCTTTCAGCTTGCCGCTTTCCTTGTGGCGGTTGAGCGGCAGAAATTCATAGTCTGCGGTTTCAGCCGTGACGTTTTTCAGAATGTCAATAAGGACCGGACCGGGGCGGCCGCTGCGGGCAATGGCAAAGGCTGCACGGATGGTGTCGGCAAGTTTTGTGACATCTCTCACCAGGAAATTTGACTTGGTGATCGGCATGGTGACGCCGGTGATATCAACTTCCTGGAAGGAGTCTTTTCCGATAAGGTTGTCCGAAACATTGCAGGTGATAAAGACGATCGGTGATGAGTCAATATAAGCGGTAGCAATTCCGGTGGTCAGGTTGGTAGAACCGGGTCCGGAAGTCGCAAAGGCAACACCGACTTTTCCGGTGCTGCGGGCATAACCATCAGCCGCGTGAGCAGCGCCTTGTTCATGCGCGGTAAGGTAATGCTTGATTTTACCGTGATATTTGTAAAGCGCATCGTATACGTTGAGAATCGTCCCGCCGGGGTAGCCAAATACTACACTGACTTCCTGCTCCAGCAGACATTCCATTACTATTTCAGCCCCTGTTTTCTTCAAAATCCTTGTTCCTTCTTTCCTATTATAGAAACGGGCGGCTGCCCGATTTTTTTGAGGGAAATATTTAAATTTGGCCCATCTTATCCTTTGATTTTCTATTCACTGAATTCTAATGACTATCTGAGAAAAAGAAGCGTTTTAATACAAAAAATGTGACTTTTGAAGAATATTCAGCATTCAATTATTTTATTTTGAAATACAGGAAAAGAAATATTTTATACATAAAAAAACATGAGATTTATTGTGCGATATTCCAAAAATTTATTATAATAAAAATAAGGAAAAATATATCTTTCAAAAAACAGAAAGGGAGTTTTTTTATGACCCTTGGACAATACATGACGGAGCAATTCTCACTGATGCAGTATGGAGAATTCGTTTTGAGAATTCTGGCTGCCTGTCTGTGTGGTGCTGCTATCGGTTTTGAGCGGAGTATGCGGTTTAAAGAGGCTGGAATTCGAACCCACATGATCGTATGCTGCGCTGCCGCTCTGATGATGATCGTTTCGAAATACGGGTTTGCTGATATGGTAGATGCTTCAGGTAAAGATTTTCCAGGCATACGCGGCGCTGATTCCGCACGTATCGCGGCACAGGTAGTTTCCGGTATCTCCTTCCTGGGTGCAGGGATCATCTTCCGCAACGGAACGTCGATCCGCGGTCTTACGACAGCAGCAGGCATCTGGGCTACAGCCGGTATCGGGCTTGCGATTGGCGCTGGTCTCTATCTGATCGGATTTGTCAGTGCAATTATTATCGCATTAATGCAGGTCATTATGCACAAATATTCAATCAGCTACGATGCGTTCATTGTCGGCCGGGTGCATTG
Organism: uncultured Chloroflexota bacterium; assembly: GCA_902791025.1. GTDB lineage: Bacteria > Chloroflexota > Anaerolineae > Anaerolineales > Anaerolineaceae > Flexilinea. The sequence continues at coordinate 43,961 of CADATZ010000001.1, forward strand.
TACTGTTACCCATTCTGCTAATTTTCGTACCGCTATGAATGATTTCATCGAAAAGAACAATATGAAGGTTCTGTCGAGCAAAATCGCTGCCAAGGAAGATGGCGTGACAACCTACGATATGACGCTCCGTTTGAATCAGAATATTACTATGCATGAATTGACTGATTTCCTTGAATCGATCGATGGTGTGAGAGAGATCAGCTGCGAACTTGGAATGTGAAAATAATAAACCGCCAAGAGGCGGTTTATTATTTAAAAAAATGTATCTATTCAGGACGAAGCACATGGGGACTGGCATCTTGTGTCGCGAAGCCGACACGAGTGTGCCTGTCACCATGTGCGTCCATGAGTTATGAATAGTTTCAAAATAAAAAAACATAAGTTATTTAATATATTATCCATAATCAGAATTTATAATAATGTTCATAAAAAACCTATAAAATGCTATATAATATGATATAGTTATAAAAAATTATTATTACTTAGGCTTTCCTTTTGAGGTACTGATATGTTAGACGCGAAACTTGAAACTTTGTTAGTAGTAGCTGAAGAAAAAAGCTTTACAAAGGCAGCTCAAATATTATCTCTGACGCAGCCGGCAGTGAGCAACCATATTTCAATGCTTGAGAAGGAAATCGGTGAAAAGATTTTTTACCGAAAAAAAGGCGAAATCATGATCACGCCGGAAGGCGAGATCGTCGTCAAATACGCCAAGCGAATAAAAAGTCTTTACGCAAGGATGTTTGACAAAATCTCTGAGTTGGATAAACAAATCGTAAAAATTCGTGTAGGAATCACACATACCTCAGAAAGTAATGAAATTGCGGAAGTGCTGGCAAAATACGGCATCTCTCAGGGAAATATTAATATAACGATCATCACCGACACGAAAAAGAACCTGTATGAGATGCTCGAAAATTATGAGATCGATTTTGCGGTTATCGAAGGCCGTCGGCAGATGAAGAATCTGAATTACCTGATGTTGGACATGGATTACCTGGTATGTATCCTCTCCAATAACAACCCGCTGTCCAAACAATCCATGGTTTCTCTCTCGGACCTGAAAAAAGAACACATTATCCTGCGCCTTCCGGAATCCGAAACCAGAAAGCTTTTCGAAGCCACGCTGATTAGTGTGAATGATTCCATCGATAATTTTGACGTGTCCATTGAAGTTGATAATATCGCCACCATCAAAGATCTGATCCGTAAGGATCTCGGCGTTTCGGTGCTGCCGCAAAGTGCCTGTATGGATGAGCTTCGCAAGGGAAAGATCACTGCACTGCCAATCGAAAACCTGAGCATGGCAAGAGAGACAAACATCGTTTACAACAAGGATTTTGCCCGGCTTGATCTGATCCGCGATTTTGTTGATCTTTATAACCGGGTAAAAGCGAACGGGTATCAGATAACACCGTAAGTGTGATGAAAAACAGTATAACAAAATATCCCCGGCAATTTTGGCTGACGATGGTTGGCTCTCTGATTTTTACCATGGGAGCTTCGTTAGTTTGGCCTTTTTTGAGCATCTATATCCAGGATAAGCTGGCAATTCCGCTGCGTTATTCAACGCTTTTGATCTCTCTTCGGGCAATCAGCGGGATTTTTGCTTCTTTTTTCTTTGCGGGCACCTTTGCTGATCGTTTCGGCAGAAGGTTTTTGATCCTTGCTTCGCTCTGCGGTGGTTTTATCTATTATTTAGGCTTGAAACAGGCTGATCAATTGTGGCATTTTGCTGTTCTGATGATTTTCTGGGGAATGCTGGACATATTTTATCCGGTTGGGATCAATGCTATGATCGCGGATATCATTCCTCAGGAGAACCGTCTGGAAGCCTATTCGATATTGCGTATTGTTTATAACACCGGGTACGGAGTCGGACCGATCCTTGGCGGGATCATGGCTGCCCGATCCTATGACAGGATCTTCATTGTTGCTGCCATTGGCTACGCGGTTTCATTTATTTTTATGTTTTTCTTTACAACGGAAACGCTTACGGAAGAAAACCGTATGTCATCCGGAAAAGGTTTGAACCCGATATCCGGAATTTCTGTTGTTGTAAAAGACAAGCTGTACATGACTTCTGTTTTTCTGAACGGTATGATCTACATCACCTCTGCCGGTGTTTTCAACCTGCTTTCCCTTTATGCCGGGCAGAATTTCGGGATACCGGAAAATCAGATTTCATATGTTTTCACTGTGAATGCCCTGATGTGTGTGACGCTGCAGCTGCCCGTGATCCGAATGATCAGGGGACAAAAACCTTTGCTCCTGATGAGCCTTTCCGGTCTGTTATATTCCGTAAGCGTCTGTTCAATTGCGTTGGTGGACAAGGTATGGTGGTACTGCATCTGCATGGCTGTGATGACGATGGGCGAACTGATCATGTCCCCAACGATGTCGGATATTGCCGCAAAGCTGGCACCCGCGGACGCGCGAGGCCGCTATATGAGTGTTCTGAGTCTTGCAAGACCTTTCGGACAGGGAATCGGTCCCGCGTTTCTGGGGTTTGTCAATGACATGATCTCTCCCCGCATGATGTGGGTCTGCGGATCAATGTTTGCCGCAGTGGCAAGTGCGGCTTTTTGGTATATGTCCCGGAGAAAAGGGACCAGTGGTCAGGATTCAGTGGCCAGGGGGCAGGGGTCAGGATTCAGTGGTTAGGTTTCAAGGCAAGAAACCATTTGCATATCCTTGCTAACATGATCCTTGATCCTTGCTCCTAACATCCAACCCCTAACTCCTAACTCCTAACACCTAACTCCTATCTCCTATCTCCTATCTCCTAATCATCTCCAGCAGCTGTTGTTCTGAGATGATGGGGACGCCGAGCTTGGCGGCTTTTCCCGCTTTGGAACCTGGGTTATCCCCTACGACCACATAATCGGTTTTCTTTGAGACGCTGTCCGCGCTTTTTCCGCCGTTCTCTTTGATCAGCGCTTTGATACCATCACGGGAATATGCCTGCAGCGTTCCGGTAACGACGATGTTGAGCCCGTAAAGCGGCAGATCTTCTTTCATATTTTTGGGTTGGATCTCAATCCGCGGATCCAGACCAAAACGTTTGAGCCGCTCCACGATGATCTTATTGGAATCCTGCTCAAACCAGTCCACGATCGCCTGTGCGATATTGGGACCGATCCCTTCAATGGACTCAAGCGTCTCCTTCCCGGCGTCTGCGATTCCATCGATCGAGCCAAAATTGTTTGCCAGCATTTCCGCCATGGCTTCACCCACCCCGCGGATACCGAGTGCGTTGACAAGACGGTTCAGCGGCTGCTGCTTGGAGGCTTCTATCGCTTCCAGCAGATTTTCCGCCTTTTTATCGGCAAACCCCTCCAGGGACAACAACTCTTCTTTACTGAGAATATACAGATCGGAAACATCGTGTACGAGGTCTGCATTGACGATCTGTTCCACAACTTTGATGCCAAGTCCGGTGATTTCCATAGCGCCGCGGGACGCGTAATGTTCTACATTCCGGATCAACTGTGCCGGACAGGAAGCGTTGACACAGTAAACAGCCACTTCACCCTCCAGATGCTCGGTTTTGTGACCGCAGACGGGACAGGTTTGAGGTGCCGTGAAAACCTTTTCATCGCCCTTACGGGCTTCAGTGATCGGTCCAATAACGTAGGGGATCACGTCTCCTGCACGTTTGATCAGAACGCGGTCACCGATGCGGATATCCCGGTCACGGATAAAATCGAAATTATGCAGTGTCGCCTTGCTGACAGTTACACCACCGCAAACGACCGGTTCAAACATCGCAAAAGGCGTCAGGACGCCGGTTCTACCAACGTTGACACCGATATTTTCAAGGACTGTAGTTACTTCGCGAGCCGGGAATTTGAGTGCGATTTGTCCGCGCGGGTCTTTACCGACAAAGCCGAGTGCTTCCGCGCGGGTAAGATCATCGATCTTGATCACGACACCGTCAATATCGAAATCAATGGTTTCACGAACCTCTGTCCAGCGGTCAAGCCCTTTGAGCATGGATCCAAAATCCTCATAATAGTGGCTTTCATCACTAACAGGGAACCCCAGCTCCCGCAGATATTCGAGTCTTTCATGCTGTGTCTGCGGAATCGAACCGCCTTCATAGTAAAGGATCTGGTAGGTATAAATGGAAAGCGGGCGTTTGGCGGTAATGCCTGAGTTTTGCTGCCGCAGGCTTCCGGCTGCTGCGTTGCGCGGGTTGAGCTTGGGCTGTTCCCCATTGGCTATCAACTCTTCATTCAGCTTTTCAAAATCCGAATTGAACATGAACACTTCCCCACGAACGACAAGCACGGAGGGAACTTCAATGTCAGCTGATTTCACGGGGATACGGAGAGGAATGGATTTGATGGTACGGACATTTAGCGTTACGTCCTCGCCGATGATCCCGTCGCCGCGGGTCACTCCCTGGACAAGGATTCCGTTTTCATAGCGCAGCACGACGGTGAGTCCGTCGATTTTCGGTTCCAGCATGAAAGCGCAGGCCTCCAGGCTGGGATCGGTTTTTACCTGACGCTCAAACCAGGCTCTGACGTCGTCTTTGTTGAAAGCATTCGCAAGACTGAGCACCGGAGCGGGGTGAGGAACTTTGGCAAATTTTTCTGAAATTACGGATCCGGCACGCATTGTCGGAGAATCAGGGCTTACCCATTCAGGATGAACGCCTTCCATTTCACGCAGCTCAATCAGCAGGTGGTCAAATTCCGCGTCGCTGATGAGCGGCGCGTCATTGACGTGATATTGGTAGTTGTGAAAGTTGATTTCCTGCTTCAGTTTTTCGTAATTTTCGTGAGTAATTTCCATGTTTCTCCTTGCCCGTTACTTTTCCGATGAGGGGGCGAACCTGCCTTTGCAGTCTATTGCCTGAAATCCAAAATCAGTTATAATTAAAGTATACCGTAAAATAAAGGAGAAAGTCATGCGTACATATTCTTTTGCTGAGTATCAGGATGCAGCTGATGTAATCAAAAACCGGATCAACATTACTCCGGAAATTGGTTTGGTTCTCGGGTCCGGGCTTGGACAGCTGGCTGACGAGGTCGAAGGCGTTGAACCGGGGTCTGATCCGGTGGTAATTGCTTATAAAGATATTCCCGGTTGGCCGGCTTCAACGGTTTTTGGTCACAAAGGACGTCTGGTGATTGGAAAACTTGGCGGAAGAAATGTCATCGTGCAGCAGGGACGCGCGCACTTTTATGAAGGCTATTCAATGCAGGAAGTTACTTTTGCAGTGCGTGTGATGAAGCTTTTAGGCGTGAAAACACTGGTTGTGACCAATGCTGCCGGCGGATTGAATGTCTTCTTCCATCCGGGCGATGTGATGCTGATCACGGATCATATCGGATTTGCGGGAATGGCAGGCAATAACCCGCTGTGCGGACCGAACATGGAAGAATTTGGCACCCGTTTCCCGGATATGTCACAGGCTTATGACCGTGAATATATCAAACTGGCAAAAGCGGCAGCAGTGAAAACCGATGTGGCTTTACAGAGCGGTGTCTATGTATGGCTCAGCGGTCCTTCCTTTGAAACTCCTGCGGAAGTGAGAATGCTGCGGGCTGTCGGCGCTGATGCGGTCGGGATGTCTACAGTTCCGGAGGTTATCGTCGCCCGTCACTGCGGAATGCGGGTTTTGGGGTTCTCCGGCATCACCAATAAAAACACTGACAATGGAGAGATCGAGACAACACATCAAGAAGTGATGGAAGCGGCAAATATTATCGGACCGAAGATTATCGCGATTCTCAAAGAAATCCTACCGAAACTTTAATAAGAAATTTCGATAAATCTGTAAATAAAAAAAGCGGCGGTGTTTTCGAGACCGCCGCTTTAGCTGATACTTGAAATGTCTATTCTATGAGTCCATATCTGAGCAGACATTCATAGTCATCTTCATCACAAATTACATCCTCATCATCCCTGGCGGAATCTTCATAACTCCCGTCATCGTCATCATCGAAGTCATCGTTCGAGTCAGAGAGCCATTCGGTGTTCTCGATCCCATAATCAGAATCATCGTCATCATCATCATCATCTTCTTCTGTCGAATTCCAGTCATTGTTTGAAATGCTGCTGAAGTCCGAATCTTTCCAATCATCATTTTGTCCGTCAGACTCTGTGTCCGTCCAGCCATTATTATTGATAGGCAAAACAGGCACATCATCGTTGTCGTCATCCAGTTCATCATCCAGAGTTTCATAACGGATAGATTCTGCCGAAGCTCCGGCTGCATTTTGTGTATTCAGGACGATCGAATAAATGCCCGGCTGCAAAACAGCTTCGCAGATCATCTGTTCTCCGGAATCATCCAGATCTTCGGCTATCAGTTCATCGTCAACACTGAGCCAGATTTCGGAAGCATTTGATACCGACCAGTAAACCGTAAGGCAATCTCCGATATTTCCGTTTTCACTGTCTGCGGTAAAAAATTCAATGGTCGGGGCATCGGTTATCTGGCCAACATTTCGATTATCTATTTCTGTGTCATCGGATACTGTTTTATATTCAAAAGACGAATAAGCATCTGCGGTTGTGTTATAAGCATAAAGCTGAACCACATGTGTTCCGGCCTCAGTGAGCGGAGCACAGAATTCGTTGTAGGCATCTGAATCATCCCCGCGATATAATGACTTGCCATCGGCGGTGATTTCAATCATATTGGCGCCGTTGACTGTCCAGATGATATTCACACATTCGTTTTCCAAACCGGAATAATATTCAGGGGCAAATTCTATAATGTCAATTGGACGGTAAGGCTGTCCGTCATTTTGGTCCGGTGAAGCTGGAACACTGCTGTTGACACGCACTTTGACCCAGACAACCTGACCGAATCCGATTCCCTGCGGTGTGCGCATTTGCCAGTTGCCTTTGTAGGTTCCATTTGCATTCGGCGCAATCAGATCCACAGCAAGGTCAATTGTTTCGCCGGGTTTTACTATGGATGAAATGCTGATGTTCCGTCCGCTCATCTGATCTCCGGAAACGAAAGTGAAGCTGTATCCCGGTGTCCACGTGCAGCTGCCGTTATTGCGAACGCGCCAGATTTTTTGGAATTTTTCTCCGGGATTTACCTGGTGCCCATCTTTAATGGAGATATCCGAGACAAATTGCATCCCGTTTACACAGGTTTTAGCAGGTTGGTCTACAGGTGGCAGTATGATACTGTTTCTTGATGGGTCTGCATCGGCACTGTCAAGGTACATGTGGAAATATTTGTCTGCTATTTCCTGTGCTGTGCCATCCATAAGCATGTCAACGAGATGACCGTTGATCACCTCTGTTAATGCTGAGTTCTTTCTCAAACCAAAGGCATATTTTTCTTCTGCCAGGTCACGATAAAAGATCTTATAATCGCCTGAGTCTCTGTAACCGGCTTCGTAGGCGTCCTGATCCAGCAATATCAGGTCAACATCACCGCGGTCAAGCGCTTTGACTTCATCAGCAACAGAATTATAGGAAAAAACATTTTTTGGGCTGAGGTATCCGGCACTCACAAGGTTCGTTTTGACCCATTGGTCAAAACTGGTTCCTTTTTGTACGCCGATTTTCAGATCGCGGAAGCTTTCGGGGGTGAATTTTTCAGGTAATTGAAGTTTGTTCAGCCCGATGAACTGAGCATCCCCGCTATAGTAAACTTTGGTGAAATCAATAAGAGCGGCACGTTCATCTGTTTTGGAAAAAGCGCCGCCTATCACATCCACCTGCCCAAGGTTCAGGGCATCGATCATACCGTCGAAAGAGAGATTCGTCGTTTGAAGGCTGACATTCATTCGGTTGGCGATTTCTTCCATTAATTCAATATCGATACCGGCCAGGTCTTCATCAGCATCCGGAAATTCAATAATAAAGGGAATGTATTCCGGCGGAACACCCAATCGAAGGGTTCCGGAATTAATGACATCAGTTAGATCGTCTGCCTGAATGGGCGCAAAAAGCACAAGACAACAAATGAATAAAACTGCCAGTTTAAATAACTTTTTCATTTATTTGATTCTCCTCTAAAGTTTTTAGTGGTATGGGACACTCTATTTGCAGAATGTTCCTGTCAGTTGATCATAACCGGGACAACCCTCTTTGCTCTGAAAAAATTGGTACAGTCCCGGATTGTGAACACTACAATTGTTTCAATTCTACCGGAGTACCGATCTGCTTCGCGAAGGTGTAGATTTTCGCAGCATCCTCGATGTATTCGGCACGGAGGTAAGCCTCGGAAAGATCTTTACCGACTGCAACGACGCCATGGTTGGCAAGCAGGACTCCGCCTTTGTCTCCGATCGTTTCAGCTGCGTAAATGCCGACCTCCGGAGTTCCGGGAGTTGCATATTTCGCACAGGGAATTTCTCCGCCAAGGAAGAAATAAGCCTCGATGAGTGTGGCGGGAATGCTCATGTGATTGACTGCAAAGGCGGTGCCATATGGGCTGTGGGTATGAAATACTGCCTTTACGTTCGGATGTGCCTTATACATTTCCGCGTGCAGATGCCATTCGGAACTGGGTTTTCCATCGGAAAGAATTGTACCATCCAGCCGCATTTCTACGATCTGGTGAGCCTGCATCGTTTCATACCGGACACTGGTCGGGGTGATGAGCATGATTTCCTTTTCCGGGATGTATGTGCTCATGTTGCCGCTGGTTCCGGCAAACAACCCCGCGAGGAATGCCTGTAAAGATTTGTCTACGATTTCCTGCTTTAATTCATCAATATTCGCCATATAATACACTTTCTTAAATTCATCATTCTTTATTCTTAATTTTCTCAGACAACCATTTCGTATAGACCTAAATCACCCTGCTCATAATAGCGTGAAAGATCATATGGGGAGAAAATACCGCGGTCAGTCACGATACCGGAGATCAGATGCGGCGGGGTCATATCGAAAGAGGGATACCAACCCTTGACACCCTGATCCGCGGTGCGGACACCCATTGCCTGCAGCGGAAATTCCGGGTCGCGCATTTCGATCTTGATCGTATCATGGACCGGATGCCCTTTGTCCGGCGCGCCGGTAACGAACATCGGGATCTTCATGTATTTTGCCACGATTGCCAGCTGATAGGTGCCGATCTTGTTGACGACATAACCATCCAGACAAATGGCGTCAGCCGCACAGGTAAAAACATCCACGCCTTCCCGTTCCATATACCAGGCCGGCATGTTATCCGTGATAACAGTGGTGTCAAAACCCATGTCGTGTGCTACCGTTGCGGTAAGTCTTGCGCCTTGAAAATAAGGCCTTGTCTCCGGACAGACCACTTTTATTTTGTTTCCGCGTTCTTTTGCCACGCGGAGCATTTGTCCCACGATGGTTTCTCCGAAACACTGCGTCATGACAGTTCCTTTATCCGGGATCATGTCGACCAGGTATTCGGCAATTTTTCCGACTTTCGCATAGCGGATGTTGTTGGTTTCGACGGCATGATTGCGGATCGCTTCCGGTACGGGAATTCCGGCATCGAGAGCCAGTTTGGCAGCGTCAAGGCAGCCTTCCGTGATGAGCTGCATGCGCTTCACAGTTGTTGGCCGGGCATGAGAGATATTGTCGGAGGCCTTTTCCAGGAAGGCTATCTGCTCCTGTTTTCCAAGGTCACGGCACTCCCAGGCAGCAAGAGCCATTCCCATAGCTGCGGCAGTGAAAGGACCGGCAGACTGTGTGACCATGTCTCGAATCGCCTGTGTGACTTCCGTATAAGTTTTGCAAACCACAAAGGAAACCTGAGCCGGATAAATACGGCGGTCCAGGATCCGTACTTCGCCATCTTCATACCAGGCTATGTTTTCATATTGAAGCATAAACGCAAGGTCTTTATCCTGTCTTTCCATTTTTTCTCCTCTCATTTTAATAACCGAGAAGTTCTTTTTTCGCAGCCCGGGCATTGAACAACACCTTTTCCCGGTCAATTGTCAGGTATTCACCGTTCTCATAGAGGATCTTTCCATCAACCATGTTCATGCAGACGTCGGAACCCTGGGCGCTGTAACACAGGAGAGCCACTGTGTCATTGTTGGGGAAGAGGTGCGGTTTATCCATATCAATTGCGATGATATCCGCGCAGTTTCCGACCTTCAGCGCACCGGTATCCTGACGGCCCTGTAGTTTTGCTCCATTGACCGTAGCCATGCGCAGGGTATCGGTGCATTTGACCACTGTTGGGTCCAGCATGTACCCATTGTGAATAATGGATGCGATATGCAGTTCTTCAAACATGTTGAGGTTGTTATTGGAGGCTGCGCCATCCGTACCGAGTGTGATATTGATCCCGGCTTTCTGCATCTTCACTATCGGCGCAAAGCCGCTCCCGAGTTTCATGTTGGAAGATGGATTATGGACTGCGCTAACTCCTTTTTCGGCTAAAAGTGCAATATCTTCATCACTTATCCACACGCAGTGTGCGGCAAATGCGGGAAGGTCAAAGGCTCCCAGGTCCGCAAACCAGCGGGCGGGTGTTTTGCCGTATTTCTGAATACATTCCTCGTGCTCTTTTTTTGTTTCCGAGAGATGGATGTGCATCCGCGTACCGCGTTCTTTGGCAACAAGACTGTGTGCCCGGACGATATCTTCCCGACAGGTGTATTCAGCGTGAATAGAGTCATCGATCAGAATTCGTCCGTCTCCGGCGCCATTGTAAGAATTGTAAAGTTCATCAGCTTCTAATTTCCGATACATTGTTTTGTAATCATCAGCCAGGTCAAAAGACTGCATGGGGCGGCAGATATTTGCCTTAATACCTGCTTCAATACATGCTTCAGCCGTGGACGAGCAGAAGAAATACATATCGGAAAAACTGGTCGTTCCGGTGGAAATCATTTCAAGTAAGGCTAATTCTGAAGCAAAACGAATGGTCTTGGCATTGAATCGGTCTTCGACCGGCATCATTTTCTCAAACAGCCATTCCTGCAGCGGCAGATCGCTGCCAATACCGCGCAGCATGACCATGGGGGCATGGCAGTGCGTATTGATGAGTCCCGGCATCAGCAGTTTGCCGGTGAAGTCCTTAACGACGTCAAATTCGCCTGAGGGGCGTTCTTTCCCTATATAAGAGATTTTTTTGTCATCTACAGCTAAATAAGCGTTATTTAATTCAGAAAATCCATTTTCTTCTGTCAGAAGTATATCCGCATGTTCAAATAAGTATTTCATATCAGCTCCTTCAATCATTCCATTATAATAGAAAAATGACCCCAAACGGGGTCATTTCCAAAGGTTTAAAAGTCAGCGGTGTCTGAGATTTTGCCGAAAATCGTTTGAGACATCATCTTACTCCTGACACCTGAAAGCCGTTTTCTGGAATTATATCTGCCAGGAGCTCAGATATTTTTCCTGTTCCGGGGTGAGCACATCGATGGAAATCCCCATGGATTCGAGCTTCATACGGGCGACTTGGTCATCGATCTCCTCCGGTACCGGCATCAATTTGACCGGCAGTTCCCCGCGGTGGTCGGCATGGTAGCGGGCGCAGAGCGCCTGAATGGCGAAGCTCATGTCCATGATTTCAGCCGGGTGACCGTTGCCTGCGGCAAGGTTGACCAGACGGCCTTCACCGAGCACATACAGCCAGTTGCCATTGCTCAGTTTATAGCCCATGATGTTGGGTTTCATCAGTTTCGTTTCGACAGCGATTTCCTCAAGTTTAGCGACATCCACTTCGACATTGAAGTGACCGGCGTTGGAAAGGAGAACACCGTCTTTCATTGTATAAAAATGGTCTTCGGTGATGACCTGATTGCAACCGGTGGTGGTGACAAAAAGGTCACCGATTTTTGCTGCTTCAGCCATCGGCATCACTTCGAAGCCATCCATAACGGCTTCAATGGCTTTGACCGGATCAACTTCGGTGATGATGACCTTTGCGCCGAGGCCTTTGGCGCGCATGGCGGTACCGCGTCCGCACCAGCCGTAACCGGCAACAACGACGTGTTTGCCTGCAACGATCAGGTTGGTGGTGCCGTTGATTCCGTCAAAAACGGACTGACCGGTGCCGTAGCGGTTGTCGAAGAGGTGTTTGCAGTTTGCATCGTTGACATCGAACATGGGGAACTTCAGCTCGCCGTCGCGTTCCATCGCTTTCAGACGGATGATCCCGGTGGTGGTTTCTTCACCGCCGCCGATAACTTTCTTTTCCAGTTCTGGATATTTGTTGTGCAGCATATTCAGAATGTCGCCGCCGTCATCGATAATGATGTCAGGGGCTGCTTTGACGACCATTTCAATGCATTCATCATATAATTTGGCGTCTGCGCCATGAAAAGCGTAAACATTCAGCCCGTCAGCTGCCAGGGCTGCAGCGACATCATCCTGCGTGGAAAGCGGGTTGGAGCCTGTGATGTGCATTTCCGCTCCGCCGGCTGCCAGGACGCGGCACAGGTAGGCCGTTTTTGCTTCCAGATGGATGGAGAGACCAATTTTCAATCCTTTGAAAGGCTGGTCTTTTTCAAATTGTTTATGGATGCTGCGGAGCAGCGGCATGTTGCGGCGAACCCATTCAATCTTGTCATTCCCAGACGGGGCAAGATTGATGTCTCGAATATAACTCATAAAATTTCCTCCAGTATAACTGTTTTAGCCCATTGTCATTTCAGAATGCATGCACATTCTTCACTATACTAAATCATAGCATATTTCCCTCAAACCGTCAAACAGGTAAAGCGTGTAAAATGATTATTTAAGTTATAAATTTTAAGGGTACCGGAGTTCTGGGTACTCGATCTGAGAGTAGATGCAATGGAAGTACTCGAATAACAATTTCTGCAATCTATGTATAGTGGTTGTTTGTCGGGGAGAGGTGAATAAAGAAACCAGATTTCTGTGGAAAAATGATATATCGTATTTGTTCAGTTTGAGTCAGCAAAACTGGTTCCATTGACTTGGTACTAAAAAATTACGATATATCAGTGCTTGCTCTAACTGAAGGACTTGAATTATTATCAAAAAAGCTGCCAGATGGCAGCTTTTTGAATTTCATTGAACTTTTACGATCTTCATGCGGATGGTTCCGCCGGGCGTTTCTACAGTGACGGTTTCACCCTGTTTATGTTTGTGGATCGCCTCTCCGATGGGGGAAAGGAATGAGATCTTGTTATTCATCGGGTCGGCTTCATGCGTTCCCACGATGGTATACTCTTCTTCTTCGTCCTCTCCTTCCTCAAGAAGGGTAACCACGGAACCGATGTTCACAACACCCTTTTCACGGTCCATCTCATCTATGAGTTTTACGTTGGAGAGGAGCTTTTCCAGTTCCTGGATGCGGCCTTCCATAAAGCCCTGATCTTCTTTTGCGGAAGAATAATCAGCGTTTTCGGAAATATCTCCCTGTTCGATCGCATGGCGAAGACGTGCCGCGATTTCAGGACGTTTGACGTTTTTCAGTTCTTCCAGTTCATCCTCGAGTTTCTTTTTCCCTTCTGCAGTTAAATATGTTGCTTGTTCAGCCATTTTTCACCTCTTTATTTTTCAAAAGCATTTTGCTTTTTGTAATATTTTTTGTTTTACGTATCACACAGTACAGTTTTTTGTGCGGGCTTCGCGGGCGAAGCTCCTGCTCTGAATCTAATCGAGCGAAGCTCGTACCATGCAGAGCAGGAGATCTGGCCCGGTGCTTAGACCGAAATAATTTTTACGGCAGGATCTCTGGGTCGAAGAGCTTTTGATACTGCCTGACAGCGTATCGGTCTGTCATGCCGGCGATATAATCACAAATCGCAATTTCGAGTCCCTTTTCATCGATCATCTCCTGAATATGGGTCGGCATAAGTTTCGGATTCCCCAGGAAGGTGTCGAAAAGGCGGGAAAGGATCATATCCGCTTTGGCACTCATGCGTACGAGCCGGTAATGACGGTACATATTGTTGAAAAGGAAATCCTTCAATTCCCGATTCATGGCTACCATCATCTCGCTGTTCGATACTATATTATACGGCATATGTACCAAATCACTGACAGATTCGATGCGATTTTTCTGAATTAGTTGTTCGGAGTTTTCAACAATATCGTTTACCTCTATGGAAGTCAGCTCGTTGATAAAGCGGTGCCTGTCAAGATCCGAAAGTTTATTGTCCGCGAAATGGATGTTATCACGAATCATGCGCCAGATGCCAAGCTCCTGGACCATCTCCAATGTCAGCAGACCGGAGCGAAGACCGTCGTCCAGATCATGAGCGGAGTAGGCTGTTTCATCTGCCATATTGGCAATTTGAGCCTCAAGGGAACCGCGGAGATCCGGGTTGAAATTCATGTCACCCATGGTATCATATTCGGTTTCATGTTTGGCAATGCCTTCCAGTGTTTCATAGCTCAGATTCAGACCATTAAAACCACTGTAGCGCCTTTCAAGCTGTGTGACGATCCGAAGGGTTTGCCGGTTGTGATTGAATCCGCCGTTGTTGACCATCTTTCTGGCGAGAACTTCTTCTCCGGAGTGTCCAAAAGGCGGGTGCCCCATGTCATGCGCGAGACAGATCGCTTCCGCCAGGTCTTCATTTCCACCCAATGCACGGGCAAGGGTGCGGCCGATTTGCGCGACTTCAAGGGTGTGCGTCAAGCGGGTGCGGTAGTAGTCACCTTCATCGTTAACAAAGACTTGGGTTTTATATTCCAGCCGACGGAAGGAAGTGGTATGAAGGATCCTGTCTTTGTCTCGCTGGAAGCAGCCTCTGTAGGAATGTTCTTCTTCCGGGTATAATCTCCCACGGGTATCTTTTGAATGTGTACCGTACGGCGCGATGATTATTTCCTCTTTTCGCAGTAAATTTGCGGATGATGCATAATTCATTTAAACCTCCACAACGAAACAAAACCTTATTTATAATCATAACACGTAAACGGCAGAAAATATGTGATTTACAGTTTGAATTGTATTTATTCAGAACCCGCAGCGACGCACATGCAAAAATCACAGCGACGCACAAGAAAACTGGCCTGAATAGATATAAAGGATATATATTTCGTCTTTTCAAAAAAAGGAGCAGTGAATTATAATTATTATCGAAATGAGGCAGGAATTTGAATTATGAATTATTCTCAATTAAGCAAACATCGATCTGAATTGATGGGGATGGCAATTATTGGAATATTGTTCTGTCATTTTAAAGAATGTCTCGTGATCCATCAAAAGACTGTTCCCATTTATGCTGATTTATTATCCCGGGGAATTTGCGGCGTAGATATTTTCATGGTCTTATCCGGGATAGGATTATATTATTCCTTTGTAAATGATAAAAACATTTTAAATTTCTACAAGAAACGTTTTTTTCGTCTGATCCCTGTTTATTTTATTATCGGTGGTACTTACTGGCTGATAAGTGATATTCTGATTGATCATGTGAAATTCAGCCTTTTTCTTGAGGATCTGTTCCTTCTTTCTTTTTTTCGAAAGGGAACAAGTACTTTCTGGTATATTCCTGCATCGATAATTTTCTATTTTCTTTTTCCTTTTCTCTATTATTATTTGACAAATAGCAGGATAATGATTGGAATATCTATTGGATGGAAAACCTTTTTTCTTATCATCATAGCAATAGTCTGTGATTATCTGCTATCTCGGAGTTTTCCTGTTTATCGTAATATTGCAATTATGACGGGGCGATTTCCTGCCTTTGTTCTTGGAATATATTTCGGTGACAAGAGTTACCGGAATTGTCATTGTTCAATCGGAGAATTGTTGCTTTTACCTATTGTAAAGGTCATCCTTCATTATTTAATCAAAATACCGGCGTTTGAACAATGGCTGGAAAAAATAAATGTCCATTATTTGGATACATTGTTGGCTTTGCTGGTAATTGAAGCTTTTCTTTTGTTTGTAAATTTGGTAGATAGAAAAGAGCTTCGGAACGTTCTGAAATGGTACGGCAATATCACGCTTGAAGTTTATCTGCTGCATATGTCGCTTCTATCCCTTTTCAGACATCCTGCCGATGCCGGGATTTATTTTTTTGTTTGTGCAGTCATTCCATCTGCAGGAGGATATTTTATTCACAAAGTGATAAAATCCGGCTTGAAATCAGTGTGATTCTTATGGTTTTCGGATGAGTGTGCCTGTGTTTTCACCGCTCAGGGCTTTTTGTAAATTTCCTTCTATTTCACCGGAAAAAATGACAGCAGAATCTGCCTTGCCTGATTGTATTATGGACTTCATCAAATGAACTTTTTCACTCATGCCGCCGGTGACATCAGTAAATTCAGAGCCTTTTATGCTATTTACATAAGTCTCATCCGTATGAATTACAGACAGTAATTTTTCTCTTTTCGGAAAATCAGCCCAAACTCCCTCTTCCAGTCCGGCGAGTAAAATCCGCACAGGTTCTTTTATGACACCGCATAAATGAATAAACAGATCTTCCGTTGACAAAATCGTTCCACCGGAGACGCAGTCGAAAACTGTATCTCCGAAAATGAGAGGAATCAGATGGTTTGAGAGACATTTTTCTATGACAGATGTATCCCAGTAAATGATTTGGCGGTTCTCTGCCCGGATGTTATCCATGGGAACAAAACTGAGTATCGGCAATCCTTCTTCTCGAAGGATGTCTGTTACGTACCTATTAAGAGATGTTGCCTCTGAATGAACTTCTGCAAAGCCGTACCATTCGGATTCACTGTGAACTCCGGTGCGGGTACCGTATTTTTTTGCTGGAAAATGTCCAAATGAACCGGAACCGTGCCCGATAATAATTGGTGCTGGATTTTGTTCCCATATGGCAAGGATTTCTTTGCCCAATCTGTGTAATACATCTGAACGAACAGTATGTGCCTTAGATTTATCGGTTATCAGTGAACCACCTAATTTCAATAATGTGATCATAAGAATACTCTCAGCCCCATGCTTTCGTATATTGACTTTAATTGTGTTCTATGTTCAGGGTCTCCAGCCAGGACTATAAAATTTCCTCCGCGTCCTGCTCCGGTGAGTTTGCTTCCCAAAGCGCCGTTTTGTCTTGCTATACCGATATAATGGTCAAGTTCTTTGCAGGAAACATTGATCTGGGAGAGCAGGCGCTGGTTTTCGTTCATCAGTTTTCCGATCTCTTTCAGGTTTCCGTTACCCAATGCTTCTTTAGCGGTTTTTACAAGTGAACCGATTTCCTTTATGTATGTTTTATTATTATCATAGTTTTTCTTCACATCACTGACGACATTTACTGTCTCGCTGTGGATTCCTGAATCAATGATAAGGAGCGGCAGTTTAGAAATATCGGCGGTGAGTCTTGTAAATCCGTCAGATTTTGAAAAGATGATCGGGGTTTCGTAAGTGATCGTTGTATTATCAATACCTGAGGGAAAACCGTGATAGATTTTTTCAATTTCAAAAGCTATTTCATTTATTCTCTCATTACTGAGATGTTTTTGAAAATATTGTGAGAATTCTCTAATAACTGCCACTGACAGTGCGGCACCGGACCCAAGACCTGAGGCTATCGGTATATCTGAACTGATCTGTAAATTTACTGGAGGAAGATTGGAAATTGATAATTCATCCATGAGCAGATCCAGCAGTTTCTTTATACCGCTTGCGGGATCAAGTTCATTGTATGTGGTATTCATGCCGGTGTTTTCAGAAATTAAACGAAATTCTTTGTCGCTTGGATGAATTTTAGCATACGTCCGTATGTTGAGGAGCGGTATTGCAATTGCCGGTTCTCCGTATACGACTGCGTGTTCACCGAAAAGAATTGTTTTTGCCGGAGCAGATGATGTCATATTCATAATTATATATAAAGTGCGTAGACGACCGAAATCAGATAAAGGAGAATCGTTCCCTGCAGCCATCGATCCGAAAAGAGAACTTCCTCGGGAGCGCCTCCCTGATGTTTGACCTGGATCAGGTAAAGATAGCGGAAAATTCCATAAACAACAAAGGGAATTGTTATCAGCAGGCGGTTATCGGAAGGAACTGCCGGACTTGAAAATGTGTACAGCGTGTATGAAATAATGATTACAGCGGAGATTATGGAAAGCAGCTGATCCAGAAAGGGAACTGTATATCCGTCAAGAACAGGCCTCGTGTTGTTTTTTGCTCCATTAATAGCTGCCAATTCTGCTCTGCGTTTCCCGAAGCCAAGGTATAACGCGAGCATAAAAGTGACGATATAAAGCCATGGTGAGAAAATCTTTACTTTTATCAGTACAGCTCCGCTTAATACCCGGATGATGAAGAGAATTCCAATGGTTATTATATCGATCAAAGGAATGTGTTTTAGTTTAAAGGAATAACCTATGTTGATGATAACCATGAAAATGCATAACAAAAAAAAATGTTTATTTAGGAAAAAGGACATAATGAAAGCAGCTGTGAAAAGAAATACGCAGAAAATCTTTGCGTTGCGTATTGATATTTTTCCCGCAGCAATAGGACGGTATTTCTTCTGCGGATGGTTCCGGTCTGCATCTACATCAATAATGTCGTTGAGCACATAAACGCCGCTGGAAAGGATGCATAGTGTAATGAATCCGAGAAATGAGAGTATGATCGCTTTCAGGTCAAACAGACGGCGGTCAAAAAATAGCGGCGCAAAGATAAATGCGTTTTTTGCGTACTGTCTGGGCCGCATTTGATGAATATAAGGTGAAGATAATATTTTTTTTATTTTACCCATAATATAATAGTATACGCTAAAAATTAGCTTTGTTTGACAAATTTATCCTGTTTTGAAACATAATAAGAATTTATTGGTATCTGATGTGAAAGAAATCTCAATTTGGCTTATAATAATCTATAATGGAGAATTACTAATGAATATAAAAATAACGAAGAAATCGGCTTCAGCGAAAAAGCTTTTTATACATCTTATTATTACCGCCATATTTGTTTTTTTGTCCGGATGTTCAACAATTAGTGAAACCTTCCCTTCTCTGAATGATCTAACGAAAAATTTTACAGCAAAATCAACAGAACAATCACTAAAAGATCCGGCAAATGTGTTGACTACCGTTCAGCCATCTATGGCTGCCACAAGCGTTTCTGAAATCGCAGGTGGTAATACAGCAACTCCGGAGCCAACGCCTTCAATATATTCAATTCAATTATGGGTACCGCCGCAATTTGATATAGAGCAGGACACACAGACAGGAGAAGCTTTTGCAGATGTGGTCTCTTCTTATATGGAAGAGAATCCTAATATAGAAATAACAGTACGAGTGAAGGCTGTGAGCGGAGATGGTAGCATGCTCAATACAGTTACAGCAGCCAATCAAATAGCGAAAGACGCTTTGCCCTCCCTGGCAATCATGTCTCATAGCGATGTTGAAACGTGTGTGCAGCGCAATTTATTGCAGCCAATCGAAACAGGAATATTCTCAGATACCGGATCCTGGTTCAATTATGCGAAACAATCGGCAGTGTCTGATAATAATACATATGCAATTCCGCTTTTTGGAGATGCTCTTGTTATAGCATACCGGAATTCAAAAATTGGTGCTGAATTGGGAGATTGGCATGATATTCTCGGACGGGGGCTGCCGATTGACTTTACCCCTGCCTCTGCGAATTCAACTTTTGGACCCTTTATGTACCTATCTATGGGTGGGCAATTGATCAATGATCAGGGGCAGCCGTTTCTTGACCAGCAAAAGCTGTTGGATACACTGAATTTTTTTCTTGTCGGCAGTCAAAATGGTTCTTTCCCGCCTTCTATAGCTCAATTAGCAGATCAGAATCAGGCATGGCAAAAATTTAATGATGGGACTTATTCGATTATCATTACCCCATTTTCAAGTTTTCGTCATTATAAATCATCAGAAATCAGTGTGCGCTCATTGCCTTTGCAGGTTAATTCTATTGAATATCCTATGATCAATACCTGGAATTTGGTAATGTTGGAGGATAACCCGTTCATTCAAGGGGAAGCAATAAAATTTGCGGAATATCTGTCAAATGTAACGATCAATAACGATTTATCATTTTCTGCCGGATATCTGCCTGTACGGAATGGCGCCTCGGATGATTTATCAGATGATCCTGAATATGATTTAGTTCGTATGATATGTGAAAATGGAGTTTTAGTCCCTCATAATGCTGTATACAACAAAACAATTCCTGTTCTGAATAATGCTGTAACTCAGGTCATAAAAGGTCAGGCAAGTCCTGAGAATGCTGCGAAAGAAGCTATTACAAGTTT
The DNA here is from genome assembly GCA_902791025.1 of uncultured Chloroflexota bacterium. Taxonomy (GTDB): domain Bacteria; phylum Chloroflexota; class Anaerolineae; order Anaerolineales; family Anaerolineaceae; genus Flexilinea. The sequence goes on from CADATZ010000001.1 coordinate 64,069, forward strand.
GAATTAATCACAAGGGGCAGACATGTCAAAATATATCACAGATAAACGTTATTTTATGATTCTTATATTGTTGATTTTGATCGTGGTTTTGCTCTTTATGGGAATCATTTTATGGCCTTCCCTTCCGCATCCATTGTCAGACAGAACTCCTTTATATACACCTACAATCACCCCAACTCCGACTGAATTACCAACAAACTTTCCGAATGTTATCAGTGATTACTTTGATAATCAAAACATGACCAATGGACTGCTTGCCGGCAGTGTGGTACTTGTCCTTATCATTTTGCTGGGTGTATTAATTTCAATTTGGAACAATGAAAAATAAAAACAGACCTTTTTTTTATGAGAAAAAGAAAACCTCATTTGGAAAAATACTGTTAACTATTCTTGGTATAGTGTTTATCGTAACCCTTGCAGGGTATCAGATTCCCGGAATCAGGCAAAGAATCTCTGAACCTTTGTTTGCTGCGGGGTCGTTGATACTAAACGGAACGAAAGAAATAATCAATAAAACTCGTATGTATCATGAGCCGGAAAAAAAAAGGCAAACATACGATCCAATAGAACTGCCTGATAAAGAAGTTCTTTTTGCTGAAAGTCTTGAAAATTTATCCGCAATATCACAGGAAGATCCATTGGCGGACCTTCGGCAAACTCCAACTCCGTCTGAGTATTCCAGGGTTGCTGCATGGGAGTATCTTGATCCGAACCTGAATTATGCTGTTAATTCGAATGGGCAGCCATTGAGTGGTGCAGTCAATGTGAAACTTATTCCGCCTGTATTTGAGCACAGGGATCTTTTTAATGATGGTCCTGCAATACTCAGTGCCTGCCTTCGTTATTGGGGAATTGTAGCAAATCAATATGAAATTTCGCATATAATTCACCCTAAATCAACCGATCCTTTTGTTTCTTTTGATGATTTGCAGAAATATGTCACGGAGAATGTACCTGATTTACAGGTTCTAATCCGGATCAATGGTGATAAGGATACCGTTGTTGGTCTTCTGAAAGCCGGCATACCGGTTATTTTGAAGATTCAGCAGAAAAGTATTTATCCATATTGGATCAATGATGATCACATGCAATGCAGGTATGTTTTAGTATTAGGGTATGACAGCGAAAACAAGGTTTTTAATTATCAGGATACAGCAAAGGGAAATACATTGGAGATCGCTGAATCGGAACTGTTGTCTGACTGGTATCCATATCAAAGAGAATACATGGTCATTTATCCTGAAGAGAAGGATACAGAAGTGAGAGAAGTCCTTTCCGAAAATTATTTTGAAGAACTGAATTTGCAGCGTGCATTGACAAAATATCGTACTGACAGTGAATTGCTTCCTAACAATCCTTATGCGCAATACAATTTCGGTGTTGTACTTCATAGGGATGGTGATAATAACGGTGCATGGGAGTTATTCGAAAAGGCAAAGGGACTTTTATTACCTCAGCGATTTTTGACCTATGAAACTGAAATGCTTCAAACAGCATTGGAACTTGGATATGGGGATGACCTGGAAAGATTGACCTCAGACTTATTGGATAAAAACCCGGATGACGAGGTGCTGACCGTTTATCGCGGATGGGGTGAAATTCTTCGTAAAGATTATCAAAAGGGTGAGGAGTTTTTTAATAAAGCTGATAAAATCAATCCTAACAGCGATACGGTAATTTATGCGATAAAATATAAAGATACCATGCTGAACTATTAGAGAAAGGTTTTCGAAAATGAGTGAAAAAGATAAAACGATATTGATTGTGGTTTTAGCCTTCATTATTTTATTTGGATGTATGTTCATTTCATGCTGTGCGGGAAGTATGTTTTTTCTTACAAGGGCAGATAAAAACGCGATAATCGAATTATTGAATGATACTTCATACAATGGATTCACGAATTCGAATGAGGTTCAGTCCGGGACTGAGGCTGGTTATGATCAGGCAGGTATGGATATAAAAGATGAAAATGGTCTGTCAGAAGCTGAAAAAATAATCATAGATGCTACCGAGAAAACCAGAAATTTACATGTGGATCAGAAAATGGCTCCTGTTTATCAAACAGAAGACGAACTTCGCAGTTATATGATGACTCAAATGGACGATGTGACAGATGAAGAACTTGAAGAAGAATTGGGACTCTATAACATTCTGGGGTTTGCACCAAATGATTTTGACCTTCGTCAGTTTTATGTCGATATGTATACAGAACAAATAGCCGGTTTTTATGATCCTGAAGAAAACAAAATGTATTTGATTGAAGATGATTCACCTTATGACAATGCAAAAACCCTGGCTCATGAGTATACTCATTACCTGCAATACAATCATCCGGAATTTGAACCAGTGTTGAAATATGAGGATGATTTTTGTGAGGAGAATGGAGAAACCTGTGTCATTCTGGATGCTCTCATAGAGGGGGACGCTACATTGACAGAGAGCTTGATTGATGTTGATAAAATAATTGGAAAATATAAAAAAATATCTGATGAATCATCTGCCGCAAACAGCGATGTTTTTGATAATGCGCCAAAATATTTTCAGGATATGCTGTTGTTTCCATATATGTATGGTTATGATTTTGTCGCATATCATTATCTGAAAGGCGGTTTCGATAATGTTAATGATCTCTTCATCAACTTACCTCAAAGTGTTGAGCAGATAATCCATCCTGAAAAATATATGAAGGATATGCCGGTAAATATTACATTAGAACCGTTTCGATCGATTATTTCAAATAATTTTGAAATTGTTCAGGAAGATGTGTTAAACGAATCTGATATAAAGATGATTTTGTCCAGTGGTTATAAGAAAGATTGGCAGCTTGATGATCGACAGGCATCTGTGGCTGCTGATGGTTGGGGCGGTGGAGCATTTCTTTTTGCAAAAGAAGATGATTCTCCGTTGTTCTTTACAAAAATAGTTTGGGATACTGAAAAAGATGCTGAAGATGCGGAAACGGCGTTTACTCTTTATTCAGATAAACGATTTGGAAAGCAGGTCGATAATAATGTGTGGAAGGATGATAATTCTATTGTTTACCTGATTCGTCAAGAAGATATTTTATATTGGATGATCCTTCCGGAAAATTTCGATTCAAAACAGATAATTGAATTACTGCAAAACGGCAGCTCTATCTGAATAGTTTTGATGTAACTGTTCAGTATCAGGTGCGCAGCACGCAGTACAGTTTCTTTGTATCAGCTTCGTACCAGCAAGAATTCTGTACTGTGTGTGACTCAACCTGATAAAATACTGATAAGGATAGAAAAAACACTCCGATTTGATTATTTTGGAGTGTTTTTTCTATTCAGAACCTGGGTTGAGTGAATAAGGTGGGTTTCCTTCCTAACCCATATTGTAAAATTATGTTATTTTATTTTCTGTCTCGAACAAGAATTGCTGCGGAATGAGCCGGGAGCAGGAGAGGCAGATCCCCCATTTTTACCTTGCCCGCGAATTTCGGGACGTCGGACCAGCCGCTGTCATCCGTGATAAAAACGATGGAGAAGCTGTCTCCTTCTTTCGCGCCTACGTCGCGGAGACGCAGCGGAATATGGATGAGATCATTGCGGTTGTTGCAGACCGTCACGGCGCAGTCGTTTTCATTAAAACGGGCATAAGAGATCCAGCCGCTGCCGGCATCGAGCGTTTTGAAGGAACCATAGCGCAGCACCGGGTGTTCCAGGCGGAGCCGTGCCAGGTTGCGGTGCATGTCGATCAGGCTATGGTCTTCGCGTCCCCAGGGGTAGGTGCGGCGGTTGTCGGGATCGGTCCAGCCGACTTGTCCGGCTTCGTCGCCGTAATAGATCGTGGGTGCACCCGGCCAGGTCATCTGAATCACGACCGCTTCCCGGAAGACGCGCTTGTCGATCTTCTGACCGGCAGCTTCCGCTCCCATGTTGTTCAGACGCCCAACGGTATGATTGGTGCGGGTCAGGAAGCGGGAATGGTCATGATTGGAAAGCTCGTTCATCGCGCACTGCAGGGAGCTCCAGTCCATACGGGCCATGGTATCCTGCATGGTTTTGAAGAAACGTTCTCCATCCTGATAAAGCCCGTCATGGAAGTAGTCACTGTGCTTTTCCATGCCCGTCAGGAAATAGCTGAGCGGGTCCATGAATGCGTCGTAGTTCATCACGCTGTCCCACTGGTCGCCTTCCAGCCATTTGGCTGCGTTACCGTAATGTTCGGCGATGATCAGCAGGTTCGGGTTGACGGCCTTCACGCGTTCGCGGAACTCATGCCAGAATTTGTGGTTGAATTCCTCGCTGTGTCCCAGGTCGGCTGCCACATCCAGACGCCATCCATCGATGGAATAGGGGGGCTGTGCCCAGCGGCAGGCGATTTCAAAAATGCGCTCGCAAAGCTCGCGGGAGCCTTCATAGTTCAACTTCGGGAGTGTCGGATGGCCCCACCATGAGTCATAGGTGTTGTCATTGTCTTCCTGGAAGCGGAAGAACTGACGGTAGGGACTTGCCGCGGACTGCCAGGCACCGGGTGTTTCATATCCGGCTTTTTTGTAAATGCTCTTGGCGTCCATCCACGGTCCAAAGGAACCACAGTGGTTAAAGACACCGTCGATGATGATCTTCATCCCGCGGCTGTGCATTTCTTCGCATAGTTTCGCGAAAAGCTCATTACTCTTTTCGAGATTGGTCTGAGAAGTGACGCGGCGGATGTAGCGTGTCATCTCCCAGGCGTCGGTTTCTTCATCTGTTCCGTCCTCTTCGATGACTGCAAAGTGCGGATCGATGTGCTCATAGTCCTGGGTGTCATATTTATGGGAAGAGGGTGAAAGGAACAGCGGGTTGAAGTAGATGGCTTCCACGCCGAGAGACTGGAGATAGTCGAGCTTTTCCATCACACCCTGCAGATCCCCGCCGTAAAAGCAGCGGAAATCATCTGTGTGGGGAATGGCGTACCAGTTGTTGTATTTATGGATCGGGTCGCCTTCATAAGTGTATTCATTGGAGACCGGGTCATTCAGCGGATTGCTGTTGCGGAAGCGGTCGGTAAAGATTTGGTACTGAAGAGCACCCTTTGACCATTCCGGTGTGTGAAAGCCCGGGGTGATGCGAAATGCATGATTGAAATCGATAGATCGATCCCGGTTCATACGTCCGACGCTGAAGCGTTTGCAGAGGTAGCTGTCCCGTCCATTCTCAATCAGGAAACAATAGTAAACCGGCTGATCCTCACAGACGATCTCCGCTTCGTACCAGGTGAAGTATTCATCTTCACGAACCGCGTCCATCGGGATGGGGTCGGGACGGTCCTTGATGAGAAGCCAGGTGTGGATGTCAGGAACTTTCTCGGTTCTCAGACGGATCCTGACGGTATCACCGGCATCTGGTTCTGCGGGGGAACGGTAGGATTCTGTTTCATCGCTGAAAAGTGCTGAGAGAAAATCCTGCTCTTGCTGTGTCAATTCAATTCGGCTTTCATTGTCGGACGCTTGCATTTCGGTATTACTCCAATTCGTAAAAGATTACTGCTTGTTTTCGTTAGATTTTTGTTCCGGGCTGTCAGGTCCGGGAAATTCGACGATCATTGCCTCAAAGGGGCGCAGATCATAGCACAGATGCCATTGATAGCCATCACATTCACCTTCATAGACCGGCAATTCCGGCACGCCGCCCAGTTCGCCGGGGCTGCCGCCGCCGGGGAGGCTGTCGTAGGTGTCAAAGACTCTGCGGTACCGTCCGCCAAAGGGGATGCCGCAGGTATAGCCGTCATGGCGTGAGGGGGAGAAGTTCAGGACAACAAGAACAGCTCCGTCATAGGTCCACGGATTGCGGCGGATGAAGCAGACGATATCACGGTCCGCGTCATTACGGTTAACCCATTCAAATGTGCGTGTATCTTTTGAATCGCTGTGGAGGGACGGATATTTCTTGTAGACTTCCAGCAGATTGCGGTAGCACTGCATGATGTCGCGGTGGCCGAAGTCATCCGCGAGATGCCAGTCAATGCTTTCCGCGACGTTCCATTCCCGTTCCTGTGCAAAATCCTGTCCCATGAAGAGCAGCTTCTTGCCCGGATGGGTCATCTGATAGGTGTAGAGGACCTTCAGACCGCCGAAACGGTCCATAATGCTGCCGGGTGCTTTTTCGACCATAGAATGTTTGCCATATACAACTTCATCATGGGAAAGAACCAGCACATAGTTCTCGCTGAAGGCGTAGTCGACGGTGTGCGTAAGTTCGCCGTGATGCCAGCGGCGGTAGACCGGGTCTTCCTTGATATAGCGCAGTGTGTCGTTCATCCAGCCCATGTTCCACTTGAGCGTGAAGCCGAGACCATTGCTGCGGACGTCAGCCGTGATACCCCATTCCGCGGAGGAATCTTCCGCGATGAGGTAACCGGTGGTCTTGCCGCAGACTTCGTAGTTGAGCTGGCGCATGAAATCCATAGACTCCAGGTTCATGCGGCCGCCGAACATGTTCGGACGCCATTCGGTACGGTCATAGTCGTTGTAAAGCATGGAAGCGACCGCGTCAACGCGCAGGGCGTCTACATGGAATTCGTTGATCCAATAAAAAGCGTTGGAGATGAGGAAGGAACGGACTTCCGGCTTGCCGTGATCGAAGGACATGGTACCCCATACCGGGAATTCCGAACGAAGCGGGTCGCTGTTTTCATACAGCCTGGTGCCGTCGAAGTGGACCAAAGCCCATTCATCCTTGCAGAAATGGGACGGGACCCAGTCAAGGATCACGCCGATGCCTGCCTGATGGAGTTTGTCGACGAAATAGCGGAAGTCATCCGGGGTGCCGTAGCGGCTGGTGGGGGCGTAGTAACCGGTGACCTGATATCCCCAGGAGAGGTCGAAGGGATATTCGCAGATGCCCATCAGCTCGATATGCGTGTAGCCCATGTATTTAATGTATGCCACCAGATCGTCTGCAAGCTGCGTATAGTTTAAAAAACCGTCCTCGTCATATTCATCCCGATAGCCCTTTTTCCAGGAACCGAGGTGACATTCGTAAATGGCCATCGGGCGTTCGAGCACTTTGGTGTTGTCCCGCTGTGCCTGATATTCATCATCATGCCAGGTGTAATTGTTCAGCGAATGGACGATTGAAGCATTGGCGGGACGTTTTTCGGTACGGAAGGCCATTGGGTCGGATTTCCAGCGGCGGACACCGTCAGCTCCGGTCACGATATAGCGGTAAGCGTCGCCTTCTCCGACTCCGGGAAGGAAACATTCCCATACACCGCCGTCAAATTCCGCGCGGTGCATGCCGATTTCATTTTCCCAGCCGGTGCGGGCACAAATCACAGAAACATATTGGGCATTCGGCGCCCAGACGAGAAATCGCGTCCCCGATTCTCCGTTTTCTGTATCCGGGTGTGCCCCGAGCTTCTTGTAGAGACCGTAGTTGGTCCCTTCATGAAAAAGGAAACTGTCAAAGTCTGTAAAAACTGTCTGCAGAGAGCTTTTTGTTTCCATAATTTTTCTCCTAAAAAACTGCTTATAATTCGGTTTGCTGCGGTATTTCATGTTTATAAGCGAAAATACCGGAAAACCTTCCGAAAATCCAATTGATTTTATCATAAAACGTTTACAAAAATGCCTGAGTGTGCAAACGTTTGTATAGTTTGTCCATTTTCGGTATATGTATGACTGAAATGGTTCAATTCACGGAAAAAAATCATATTTGAGAAATGGATAATTCGGGCTATAATATTTAAATGGTATTTATTCTGAACGGAGCATGTGGGGTCTGGCATCTTGTGCTGCGCAGCCCGCACAAGTGTGCCGGTCCCAATGTGCGTCGCTGCAGGGTCTGAATAGTTACGTTAAATGAAGAAAAATTGTTAGACAATAATAAGGTCTCTTATCCCCATGGAGGTTTCGATATGCAAAAACATGAGCTTCAATTTCATATTAAATGCAAGGAGGGCGATGTCGGACGGTATGTGATCCTTCCGGGGGATCCCGGCCGCTGTGAGAAGATCGCGGCGCATTTTGACGACGCCGTAAAGGTTCAATCCAATCGCGAATATACTATTTATACCGGACACCTGGACGGTGAAAAGGTGAGCGTCTGCTCTACCGGCATCGGCGGACCCAGTGCGGTGATCGCGATGGAGGAACTGGTGGCAATCGGTGCTGATACCTTTGTCCGTGTCGGTACCTGCGGTGGGATCGATCTGCGCGTACAGTCTGATGATGTTGTGATTGCCACTGCCGCAGTACGACAGGAGGGAACCAGCGTTCAGTATGCCCCGATCGAATTTCCCGCGGTTGCGGATTTCGAGGTGCAGAACGCCTTGGTAAGCGCGGCAAAAAAGCTTGGAAAACACTGGCACGCCGGGGTGGTTCAATGCAAGGATTCCTTCTATGGGCAGCATTCACCGGAACGGATGCCGGTCAGTTATGAGCTGATGTCGAAATGGGAAGCCTGGAAGCGTCTGCATGTTTTGGCCAGTGAGATGGAATCGGCCGCGCTTTTCGTATGTGCCGCGGCACTGGACGTGCGCTGCGGTTCCTGCTTCCACGTGATCTGGAACCAGGAGCGGGAAGCTGCCGGGCTGGATCAAAAGGAAAGCCATGACCTGGAATCCGCTATTCAGGTCGGAGTGGAAGGTCTGCGTCTTTTGATCGTGCAGGATCGGGAGAAAAAATAAAATCGGATCTTTCCGAAATGGGCGAGTATAAAAATCGTGACCACCGGCAAATACGGTGGTCACGATAAGAATCATCAAAACTTGAAAAAATCCAGGAATTTGCGGAAGAAGCCTCGCTTCTTCTTTTTGTTAAACTTCTCTCGCGTGAGTTTTGTCTGCCGTCTTTCGTATTCTTTCACAATTTCCATGCTCATCTTCTTGGCATCCTTTCCGTTCGCATAGACATCCTGAAAGGCCTCGGCAAACATCTCCACCGGTGCGGTGGAACCATATTTTGACGTATGACCGTTTTCAAAAAAATGACTGTTTTTCGTATCGATCTGATTTTTCAGAACCTGAATGCCATTTATGTTCTTGTTTTTATGATACTTTTTGAGCTCTTTTTTCTCACGGTCATCCAGAACTTTTTCGCTCACTGTTTGAATGATATCGTTTTCATTGACACCGGTGTTCTGGTCGATAAAATTCTGTAATTTGTTTCCGGTGTTCGGCAGGAGGGATGCCAGCCCATGTCCCAATTCATGTGTACCGGCGTAATTTGTGTTCGGGGCATTATAACGCCTGTTTGTCTGATCTGCCTGCCTATGTTTTGTCCGCTCTGCTTCTCCTCCCTCTCGGTCCATATGGGCGTTATACTCGAGCGTGATTTTTTGATACCCGCCGCCGGAACCTTGTTCTGCCATAACCTGGGTTTTTTTGGGATCAATGGTGGTCATATTACCGATGTTGCCCCTCAGTTCAGGGTAGTCATAAATGACCCGGGTCATATGTTTCAGTTTCGCCTTGAACAGAGGAAGCTCCAGTTTTGTGCCGTATTGATCCTTATATTCGCCGCCAGGATTTCCGGTGTAGTCAGCGAAGATGCGGTAGGCTGATTGTGCGTCATGTGCGCTGTCAATCTGCTGCTGAATTCTGGTAAGTTCCCTGATCTGATTTGGATTGAAGGAATTCTCACCTTCTTCCGGCATTTGGGTATCATAGGCACGTTTGTTATCTTCTCCCAGCGGCAGTCCACCGAAGACCTGCGAGGCGATATCTTCCAACCCATGATTGCCCAGTCTGGTGGATAGCATATCGATGTATTGCTCATATTCATATGCAGCATCCTTTGCCGCATCTTTGTCTCCGATGTTTTTCTGCATGATCGTGGTGAGGATCCCTTTGGAACTGTAATCCTTCCCGGAAGCCCAGGCGAGGAATTTGATTCCATATTCCTTGGAATACTGCGGGAGATTTCTTCCTCCCTTCGTTCCCTTTTCGATCATCTTCTTCAGTTTTTTCTCCATGCGCTGGTAGACTTTGCGGCCCATATCCGTAGAATTAAAAATCTCCAACAGCTTCGCCTCGATTTGCGGTTCCTTGAGAGTATAATCGGGGTGGATTTCCTCTTCATCTCCCTCGTTATTCGGGATCATCTGAATTGCGCCATTGGGCATGGATTGGGAAACGTTCCCCCTCACCGCGCCCTGCTGGACCGTATGCACCAGTTCGTGTGCGGCAACCGAAGGAGAAAAGCCTCCTTTTCCAAAATAAACATCTCTGCCCTGTGCCCAGGCACGAGCGCCCATCGCCTGACTTTTGTTCATGCTGTTCACATCGCTGTGGAACCTGACGCCCGAAAAATCCGCGTTCAGACGGCCGCCCATCTCCTGCATGATATCATCCGGAGTGGAGGATGTAATACCCTGCGAGAGGCGGTCTGCTTCTTTTTCCGCCTCGGGATCTTCCATGATGCGCCTGACCATGCTGTTGGGGAGCATCTCCCGTTTTACCTGAGCCGGCTTGCTATCCGGGAATTTGTTCTTTTTGTTTATTTTTCGTTTGTCAAATGAATATCTCATTTTTCTCCTTTCGGAGGGGACGAACCTAAAGGTTCGACCCCTAATATCGTTGAAAGATTCAGTCCGGAAGGGCTATGATGACACGGCGGTTGGCGTACCCACCCTCAGCCAGTTCGTTTTCACAGGTGACGAGTGTCAGCGTGTTTTCTAACTGGTTGGCTAATCTCTCAAGAGCTGTGATATCACCGGCACCGATCAGTTTGTTTTCCATGACAGTGAAGGATGCCAATTCATCATGCGAGTTCTGGACAAACAGCTTTGAACCCGGTTCCAATCGGGAAAGGAAAGCAAACGGACCGGCTTGCGTGTTGTTGAGATGGTTATGCCCGGTAAGGACACTCACACCTTTCCCCGGCAGCGCGCTGCCCTCCAGCAAACCAACGGCATCCTCCAGCCATTGTACAGGATATTCATTATCCGCATAAGGTACCTGAACAATACTTGCGTTCATATCAAGGGAGGGGATTCTAAGCTCCAACCCGACAGGTTCGTAGTTCAGGCTCAGCGGTTTTTCACCCAAATACTGTGGATGAAGCGCTGAAAAACCTGTGCCCGGCAGTTCTTTCATCGTCTCAGAAAAATGGAAGAACGCCCTTTCAGGTGTTCTGTTGGATGGAATCCGAATCTCATAGCCGGAGTAAATCGCGCCGGAAATCTCTGTCTGGGCATTTATCGGGACAATGGCATAGGCATTCGGATCACCGTTATCCGTGAATTCCGACAGATTTTTGATCTCGATTCTGACTTGATTTCCTGATTCTTCCGTCACGATGATATCCAATTCAGGATAATTTTCGGAGCTATAGTGACTTTCCACCACAATAGCCTTTTGCACAATTTCCCGTGAGACCAGCGTAAGTTTTCCCAGGTCCATCGGTAAATCGTTCGCAGTTAAAGCAAAGTATTGGGAGAACAGAACATTGGGATCAGCAGGTGCGGCATTGTTTCCGCTTTTGACCGTAATACTGACCGGTTCAACAGCGGAACCTTTCTCCTGTTCAAGATAATTTTCCAGATTGGAGAAATCAAGGATCGGTTTGACAGCAGAGAGAGACGTGACCTCATTATATCCTTCCTCAGGGCAATCGTAATTATTCTTGCTGCATGCAGACCGCTGCGTGACATCCTTTGTTGAAAGATCAATGAGTGTTTGTTTGAGCTGTTCCGGTGAACGGTTCGGGAAAATTTGCTTCATGATTGCAAAAGCTCCGGTGACCATCGGTGCTGCCATAGAGGTTCCGGATTCCTCTTCGTAATATGTCCATTTAACTTCACCATCATATTCGTGGGACCGTGGATTGATGGATGAATTGATATTATCACCGGGGGCTGTAATATCGATCAGGTCGTTGTGATTGGAAAAGGCTGCAAGGATCGGACTTTCCTGATCCGCAAGTGCCCCAACCGCGAAAGAATTTGAAGTGCATGCTGATTCCGGCAGACTGTCTTTTTTGTATTCGTTTCCGCTGGCAAGCACCGGGATGATCCCATTTTTCAGCAGCGATTGGAAGTAGTTATAGTTTTCGATATCATCACAGGCTGTTTCGTGGAATTTGCTGTTTGCCATGCTCAGGTTGACAGCGGTCAGGTTCGGGTAGTCCTGAGCGTGTCCGATCAGGTAATCGAATGCCTTTGCCGTGTCCTGTGGATTTGAAGCGGTTGTACAGCACTTTCTGGTTTCAGGTTCTTCACCATCGGGAGCGAATTTTTCCCAGGGACACCAATCAAAAAAGTCACCCTCTGAACAAGTCCACTCGATATCGGTAAAAACCTGGATCGCCACGATGTTGGCTTCCGGCGCGATCCCGCCTTTGCCTGCGGCGATTCCTGAGGCATGCGTACCATGACTGAACCTGCTCAAATAATTAAGCGCATTTTCGGGATAAGCATTGTCTTCGCTAACACAGGGCGAATGGAATATCGTCCCGTCCTCATCAACATCATCGGTGCCATAGCAGCGCTGCCCGATCACTCTGCCTTCAAATTCCGGATGATCCGGATAAATACCGGTGTCGATCACGGCAACAGTCGTGCCTTTCCCGGTAAAACCAAGCTCATGAGCTTTGCTGACAGAAGTCAGTTTTTCAGTATTCCCTTCAAGTGTCACTGCCTTCTGAACATTATCTTCCGATTCAGACGGTTTCTCCGCAAAAACAAAATGTTCTTCATAAATTTCTTTCAAATCGGCATTGTCGGCTGTGAATTGCAGGATCTGTTCAAGCGTTCCTGTCAGGGTAATGACATGAAGGTTCCGCAGCGGTTCAGATTCTTTCACCCCAAAGGAAAGAGCGCGCTGACTTTGTGCGTCTTCTGTGCCGGGAGTGACCGCTGCCATCACCCTGAATGTCCGCTCTTTTGATTTCGCATAGGAGTCGTCGGTCAATTCTGAGCCTGCCAGAAAATCGAGATAACGATTAATGCTGAAGGAAGTGATTTTTCCCCGGTCTGCGGGAGAAAGGCTGATGAAGCTGCTGCCTGATTTTGCGGTACTACCGTCTTTCGGCTGCGTACCGTTGACCGTCACCGTGCAGACATCCCAGGCATAGCCGTCAAAGCTTTCCGCAAGGATCCGTGCTGTGCCTGCTTGCAGGCCTGTCACAGTGTAATGGACCGGATCGATACTGATTATCGAATCATCGGTGACGCTCCACTTCAACGCATGGATAGCCGTTTCCGGTTCAAAAATTACCTGGAAGCTGTAGTTTTCACCAATCTCCAGCGTCAGGCTTTCGACGCCCAGGTCGATCCCGGACATATTGGAGCTGCCGGCCACGGGTACGCTCAGCAGCAGAACCAAGAGCAGACATAATGCAAAAATTCGTTTTTGATGAATTTGTGCTTTGAAAAACATATCTCTCTCCTTTTTATCCTTTGCAACGTTTTTGTTCATGCCGCACATGGGTACAGGCACGTTTGTGCGGGCTGTGCCGCACAAGATGCCAGTCCCCATGTGCTTCGTGATGAAAACATCACTGAGGACGTTTTTTATTAACGGTCAATCCTTTGTCCTGTTCCTCCATCCGGCAGACCTGGAACATGGTTTTAACGATTCCATTGAACTTGCTGCGGTCCTGAACCATACTCGAAAGGGAGACATAAAGATTAATCGTGGCATACGCCAATTTCGGGTTACCGCCGGGAGCAGTCGAAAAATTGTTATTAACCACAGTCTGCTGCAGAACATCAATAAGCTTTTCCATTACCATTTTCTCGGTGACTTTCTTGGTTGGGTCCCCCGCCTGGATGGATCGGTAAATTCCTTTGACGATCATCTGGAATCCCTTCTCTTTCTTTTTGATGCGGGTGGTCAGATAATCATCCAGCCAGGTCTGTACGGCTGCCGGATTTTTTGAGTCATCTACGGAGATACCGCCATCTTTGGGTTCCTTCATCCACTGGTCTTTTATATCTTTGAAGAATTTCTCCATAAAAATGGTGATGTAAAGCCCGGATGCGGATTTATAACTATCCCGGACGCCCTCATTGACGTCTTCCTTACCGTTAAATTCATTATGGGCTTGCAGTCCCTTTGTCTCTTTATCATGCAGACGGAAAGCATAGTCAATATCCTGCTGACTGTAGGCATCCTTTTCGGCCATATAGTTGTGAGAATTGTCAAACTCCAGCGCCAGTTCTTCCATCCGTTCCAGTTTTCTCAGCTCCATTGCTTCATCATAGGTGATCTGGTCATCGTCTTCCATACCGAATTTGCTTTTCAGCTTACGGCCTTGAATGTTGAAAAAGCCGTGCGTCCAGGTGCTGGCTTTCTTTTTCGCCCGCAGTTCCTTCAGGCGCGCATATTTTTCGATCGCTGTTTTCGGATCCTTATAGATCTGGATATAGGATTCATAATGTGTCGGTGTAAAATCCGTCTGTTTTCCATCTGCTCGGACAGTGATGTTGGAAAAGTTCAATTTTTCCCGGGTGTCGGTGATATTTCTCGTGTCATTACCGCTGCGGCTGGATACGCGGTAAAGCTTGTCAACGTAATTGATACCATAATTTAGAAGGGAAATCATGTTCAGCATATCCTGATGAATACGCGCGTCATTTTTGAGGTAATCGTTGAGCAGAATATTCACCTTTTCAATATTTGCGCTGAGTTCCTGCCGGGCGGTGCGCAATTCATCAGCGTTGGTATAAAACTGCTCAACAGCATCCGGCCGCTGTATCTGGTTTTCTTCGCTTTTTCCTGTATTTTCCTTATCCAGTCTGTTCTCAATTTTACTGTTGAGCTGATATAACGGGGTGCCTAATCCGGACAGGGTATTCATAAGCGTACTCACTTCAAACGGGAGCTGCTCCCGGCCCTCTTCCGGAAAGATATTTCTGAGTTTCTCTTGGATCGATTCCCCATAGCTTGTGATTGCTTCGTCAAGTTTCGTGAGTCCGACGAAAACATCTCCATTATCATCCTTCAGCGGATCGTTGAATTGGAATGAGCTGATCTGACCGGTTCCGTCACCATGCATACGGCGCATACGCTCTCCGGTTTCCCCGGGGATGAAGGTTTTATTTATGATGTGACCGCTCTTTTTCTGGGAAGCGAAGTAATTGCCCATGTCCTTCATGTTCACACGCTTGTTTCCGTAATTCTGGTAGGTCTGATCATCTTGTTTGGCAAGATCCATCAGCGTGTTTTTTGCCCCGGCTTTTGAGTTGCTGTCAAAAGCGGAAGCAGCGAACATGCCGAAATTAGCCAAATGACTGTACTCGACTTCAGCTTGTTTGAAAATATCGCCGCCGGTTGCCAGGTGAGCCGTATCTACGACCATCTGCTTGACAAAAGTGGTGCAGTTCCGGTCGTAAAAACCATAGCCGCCTTCAGCATATTTTTCCGAGGCACTCAGGATGGCGTTGACCTGATCCGGTTTTGCGGGATAGCGCCGGCTTACATCATATTTGTGTTCGCTGTCATCGGCGAGCTGGCCGGGCACGGTCGCGTTATGAAGCAGCATCATCATGGAACTGGAAGTATTGGAAAAGCTTCCCGCCGGATAAAAACCATACTCTAATTTATATCGTTCATAGCGGTTGGAAACAGCACTCTTGCGGCTGTATTCGATGCCGATGAAGGTATGGCCCATCTCACGGCTATTCATAGCCTGAGCTGATCCGCTTTTGGGCTGTTCGATGTTGATGCTGACGATGGGGTCCAGTGGTTTTTCTTCCTCTTCGTCTCCATTTTTGACCGTATCTGCGGCTTTGGCAGCGGTTAGCTGGGACCAGACTGCCGGAACCCGCCGGAAATCGGCGTTAACCTCGTCCTTTTGGCTTGCTGAGTTTTTGAATTTCGCCCCGTCCCAGCCCGGAATGCTTTTGTAGTCCTTTGCCATCTGCCATTTGGTTTTATCTGCCAATGCAAAGCGGGCGGCAGATTTTGCACGCCAGTAATGGCCCAGTGTGAGGATCTGTAATGCAGTGCCGACCAGTTTCCCCATACCCCAGGCTGTATAGGCTCCCAGTTTGCGCAGAAAGGAAGGCTTTTTGGCATCCTTCATCTTCACCGGGTCAAAATTCCAGTTTTTGAGCTTTTCCATCTCTTCTGCCTGGAACTGGGCTTCCTCCTCTTCGCTTGCATCGCGCAGTTCAACCTTTTTCAGGCGTTTCCCGGCTTCATGCTTCCAGCGCGCGTCTTCATCTAATGCCTCCAATCCCGTTATCTTTGATTTGGGCTTAGGGTTGACGATATTTTGCTGTTGGGGTGATTTTTTGCCTTTTTTCTTCTTTTTTGCGCTTTTTTTGCTTCCGGTTTCGACGACCATATCCTCGTCAAGAGCGTAGGTGGAAAGGGGGGCAAAGTCATTATTGTCTCCCGGCGCCTGACCCTGCACGATCTTTTCTGCAATGTTCAGCGCCTTTTTCTCATCGTCTTTTGATGGTTTCTTCTTTTTCTTTGGTTTGCTTGATGTGCTGATGATGTTCAGGTCACTCGCATCGCTGATATCACTCCCGGTGTCATTGCGGATGATATTGTTATCATTGAGAATGTTGAGGGAAGAGTCGATGTATCTGCCTTTTTTGTTTTTATTACGGATGAAACTGTTTTCATTGACAATATTATGAGAAGTATCGAGGTCGATAATGTTGTCATTATTGGCGTCCTTCAGCATCTGATCCATGAGCTCAACATTCACGGCTTCATTGCCCGCCGGAAGAATAGAGCTCAGACTGTCATCCAGTCTTGCTTCTTTACGGACGTTTTCATCCTTTGCCGCGGGTTTTTTCTCTTGCGGGTTGCTGACTTTTGGATACATTAATTCCTGACTCCCAAAACCGGAATGTAAATAATGCAAATATGGATTATTATATCTTAAAATTAAACGTATGAATAATTACGATATAATATATTTGTTTAAACAAGATGACGGGGGTACTATTCACGGAGCAGCCAGAATACTGAGGAATTATCTCGTGTGACCCGATAGGGTCACGGGGACGTTTCCTGCATGTCCCGCAGCGAAGCAAGGGTCTGAGTGCATGTCAGACAAACCATCTTCCGCGAGATTGAGCGAGGTATTGTAGGGAACGTACCTCAACCTGCTCTGTAAGGTGCGAGCTTCGCTCGATTGGATTCAGAGCAGGAGCTTCGCCTCTGCTTCGCGACGGGTCACTTGAGATACGTCCCCATTTCCTAACCGGTGCTCCTGTCAATCCCGTGAAATGTAACGACGGGGATGTTACTATTCACCCGTTCGCCAAAATTGCTGGGCCGTATCACGGAGTGCAGTCCTGCTGTGCCGGCTTCGCGGCAGCATCAGGGCAGACCTCGTGTGCTCCGTGAACAGTAACATTGAAAGTGCCCGGTGCGCTGCACAAGGTGTGCTTTTGATGAGTTAATTAATGAGGAAAAGCGGAGAAAAATGAATATAAAAATCCGGAAACCACTGTTTGCCTTTGGGCTTCTTTTGCTGCTGCTTGCTATTTTCATGGGGATCACGCTTTATTCCAACATCCTTTCCTATATGGAGGTTTCCTCACAAGATGATCTGAAGGTCAGCGGGATGGTCAATACCCTCAAC
The DNA here is from genome assembly GCA_902791025.1 of uncultured Chloroflexota bacterium. GTDB lineage: Bacteria > Chloroflexota > Anaerolineae > Anaerolineales > Anaerolineaceae > Flexilinea. The sequence continues at coordinate 81,569 of CADATZ010000001.1, forward strand.
CGTGTGCAGGAACAAATCAACACACTGGAAACCGAATACCGTACAAAAACGGAAAATATAATGGAACTGATGTGCATCGCGCTCCGCCCATATGTGAAAGGAAACACATACGATGGGCCGGAAATCTTCGTTGACGACTCCACGAACAGGAGCAACGACGGGATCGTTGTCAGGGTCGAAAACGATCAGGTCATCTATCCGGAAGGGTTTTCAGGACGGTTTGAACTTCAGAGAGAAACAACAGCGCCTGATCAGCTGCCGCTTATGACGAGTGCCTCGCTGATCAGTGAAGATGGCACGACACACTCTGTGTTGATCTCCGCCAAACTGATTGGAGACAGCTTTTATTATCTTGACTGGTGGGAAACGGACAATTACCGCTCCTTTGTCAATTATGAGAAAACCATCGGTGAAGCCATCGCTGCGCTTGAAAAATTATATGAAGCAAAAATGCTGCTGGTCTGGCAGCCACAGGAAGAAACGCAGAAAAGTGATATTGAAGTCCTTTATGTCTCCGAAGAACTTGGTACAGCTGAATCGCTCAAAGATATCGGAATAACGAAAGAAGACATCCTGTCAGAAAAAACAAAACTGACTATCGGGAAAAGTATTTATACCGCTACCTATGAAGAGCTGCTGATCTTCGACAGGCCGGCAAAAGCGGTCATCCTGCTGAACCCGATCAGCTCTAACACCTATATTTTGAACTGCATCATCATTGCCGCCGGGTTCATGCTGATCTGTATGGCCGGTATGATCCTCTGGCTGCACTGGATCAGGGCCTATTCCCGTGATCATGAACTGACGGAAAGCCAAATAAGGTCCTGGCGGCCTTCCCAGCTGCGGAGAAGAGCCTTCGCGGTCGGAATGAACGGCGCGCTGCTGCTCTTCCTCCTGCTGCTTGCTTACCAGCTGATGGGAAATCTTTCCCGCATTTCACTATCTAATCAGGAAAGCCTTGACATCATGATGGCACGGCTGGAAGACAGCAGCAAGAGGGTCGCTTCTGCTAAACAGGATGCGGAAGAATGGGGTGTTTATTATGCGGGAAGGATCGCGGATCTTTACAGCCGTGTACCGGAAATTTATACTCCTGAATTCCTGAAAAAAGCGAACGAACTGATCGGCAGTGAAACGATCACGATTTTTGACACCCGGGGAAAAGAGCTGCTGAGCTCCAACGGCTACGTCGGTTTTACCCTTGGGGATGGGGTCAACACGGAAAAGGATTTCACCTATCTGCTCAATGGCATACAGAATATCGTCCATGAGCCGAAAACGGATCAGTTTACCGGAAAAACCCTTCAGTCGATCGGTGTGCGGATGGATCTGGGTGATCCTGCTTCTTATGGCGCGGTGATTGTCGCAATCGATCCGGAAATCACCTGGGAATCCACGGAAAGGCAGGAAATCGCGAATTACGTCCGCATGCTGACGCATCAGGAAAACCTGAGTTTTATTATCAGGGAAAAAAGCGGGAAAGTTGCATACACAAGTGATCCGGCGCTGCTCGATAAAACTCCGGCGGAGATCGGTCTGGATTTGGAAACGCTCCAGCCTGTCTCTCTGGAAACTTTTATGATCATGTCGAGAAAATGGTATGGGGCGTATAACAGTGATGAACAGTTTCATTGCTTTTTCATGACGGATTCAAAAGCGATCTGGGGCGATACGCTGAAATTCGCGTTGTTTTCCTCTGTCTTTTTTATGCTCGTATGTCAGCTGATCAGCCTGTATATGCTCGGGACTTCCCGGGATGATATTACTGAACTTGCGAAAGACGCTGGACAGCTCAAGGATAAGCTGAAGAAAAAATCCGGTTTCACTTTTGATTCAGATGCTTTGGATGCCTTCCGCTATGATGAACGCGGAGACCGCAGTCTGAAAGAATGGTGGCATGACATGACGCCGGACCAGAAGATCGGACTGCTGACGAAGCTCACGATCACGCTGCTGCTTGTCATTCTTTTGTTCGTCCATACAAATCTGAATGAATTCGGGTCCAGATCTGTGATCAATTTTATTCTGCATGGCAGCTGGAAGCGCGAACTGAATGAACTTTCTGTCACTGCTATCCTGATCATTCTGGTTTATCTTTTGGCTTTTATTTTGTTCAAGGACCTTCTCGTGAGGCTGCTGAGTTCGGTGCTGAATGCCAAGGGGAAGACGATCGTCGGATTGATTTCCAGCCTGCTGCAGTATATTTCGATTATTACATCAATTTTCGTCTGCTTGTCCTATCTCGGGTTTGACTCCAGTGTGCTGATCACTTCCGCCTCCATATTGACACTGGCTGTTTCCCTGGGGTCAAAGGATCTGGTAGCGGATATTCTTTCCGGTATCTTCATTATTTTTGAAGGGGATTTTCATGTCGGAGATACGATTGACGTCAGCGGGTTTAAAGGCCGCGTGCTGGAAATCGGCGTGCGGTCCACGAAATTGATGGATGCGGGAAGAAATATCAAGACTATCGAGAACCAGAACGTGAAAAATGTTCTGAATCTGTCGAAGGAAAACAGTGTTGCATCTATTACCCTGACTGTTTCAAGCACAGAGCCGATAGAGGAAATTGAGTCAATGCTGGACCGTGAGCTTCCGAAAATCGCTGAACGCATTCCGACGATCGTCAATGGCCCCTTTTACGGCGGTATTTCCGAAATCGGTTATCACAGGTTGTCAATCAAGGTAAGTGCTGAATGCAGACAAAAGGATCAGTATAAAACGCAAACACGCCTGAACCGGGAATTGTGGGATCTGTTTACAAAAAACGGTTATCGATTGTAGGGTGACTGTTTTCGATACTATTCAAGACGAAGCACGTGGGAACTGGCACATTGTGTCGCGAAGCCGACACGAGTGTGCCTGTCCCCAAGTGCGGCGCTGGGTTCTGAACAGTTACCCGTAATCTATAATAATTGGTACATGAAAGACGCACATGGGTACAGGCACGCTTGTTCGGGCTTCGCCGCACAAGGTGCCAGTCCCCACGTGCTTCGCTGGTTTTGAACTTCTCTTGTCCACATGTGTGTCACTATAATCAAATATCATTCCTGAAAATTTTTTTGTGGTTTAATATAAAGATGGTATACATTCCAGATTGGAAAAGGAGAGAATTAATGAAGAAATACTTACTTTTGTTCATAGCTGTACTAATGTCAGTTATGGCGATGCCGGTATTTGCCGGTGAACCGACGGAATTTGAAATTCCGGAAGTCGGAACCGAACTCAACGGGTTCAAAGTCGTTGAGGTTTCCCGCTGGGATAAATATGATACAGCCGTCGTGAAGCTGGAGCATGAGAAAACAAAGTCCGTGCTCTACTGGCTTGCGAACGACAATATTGACCGTTCGTACATGATGGCATTTCGTACCCCGATCAATGATAACACGGGTATGCCGCACGTCTTTGAGCACGCTACATTGGGCGGCAATGAGAAGTATCCGGGTGCCAACACCTTCTTTGAAATGACTGCCAAGACATCGAACACATTCCTGAACGCGCAGACAGGACAGTTTTATACCATGTACCCGATGGCCTCGACTTCAGAAGATCAGCTTTATCAATATGTAGATTACTATATGAACGGGCTCACCCATCCGCTGGCAATCGAAAACCCTTACGCCATGATGCGGGAAGCTTACCGTTATGAACTGGACGCTCCGGAAGGTCAGATCAATCTGCAGGGTGTGGTTTATTCCGAAATGTTGGGCGCCCTGAGTCAATCCCGCTGGGCTAACTACAATTACAACCGTATGATCTGGCCGGGAAGCTATGTCACCACCGTTTCCGGCGGTGATCCGCTTTATATTCCGGACCTGACCATTGAAGCACTGCGCGAGTTCCATGAAACTTATTATCACCCATCCAACGCAACCATGTACCTGACCGGTGACCTGGATCTGCCCCGCTTCCTGGAACTGTTGGACAAGGATTTCCTGGGTCAGTTTGATTATCAGGAAGTGGTGATTGATGATCCTAACTATAAACCGCTTGAACCGGGATATTACGAACAGACTTTCCAGCATCCTGTTGAGACCGGTACGCCGACTGAAAAAGCTGCGATTATCCGTTACGGACAGCCTTTTGTGATCAGCGATTACAATGATATGGAAGTGCTGGACTACGTTTGCAATTATATGAATGATGAATCTTCCCCGCTGCAGCGTATGGCTCGTGAAAAGCTGCCGGAGGCAAGTATTTCCATGAGCACCAGCTGGGATCCGGAAGGAAAAGTGGCTTTGGTTTTCAGTGCTTCCAGCATTGATGAGGCTGAAAAAGAAACCTTCAAAACGATCTGCGATGATGCTTTAGCAGCGCTGCTGAAAGAGGGCGTCAATGAAGAAGTTCTCAATGCTATGCTGGTGAGAAATCAATTCGATGAACTGATGAGCCTTGATTCTTCTTCTGTTTATCTGGATCTCTCACAGAACATGGCTACATATTGGGCGATTTTCGGTGATCGGGATGCCTGGAAGAAATCTGCGGATTTTGAAGCAAACCTGAAGAATTTCGTGACCGTTGAAAACCTGAATGAGACTGCCCGTAAATATTGGACTGATCTCGATACAGCTGTGATGGCCATTACAGTTCCTGCTCCGGGACTGAAGGAAGAGAATGACGCTGCACTGCGCACGAAACTGGATGAGATGAAGGCCGCCATGAGCGAAGAGGAAGTAAACGCACTGGTAGAGCAGACAAAGGCTTACCATCAGTTTGTCGAGGAAAGCAATGCCATCACCATGCCGGAATCGTTAAACGCACTGAGCGTTGAAAACCTGCCGGAAGAAATTTCTTACAAAAAGGCTTCCGAAACGAATATCGGCGGTGTCCGTGTAGTTACCTCGGAAATCGAAACCCCGCTGATCCGCGTGAGCATCAGAACCGATACTTCCGCTGTGCCTTTTGAGGATATCTTCGATTTCATTGAATACACATCCCTTTTGGGCAGACTCGGTACGGAGCTTTATACCCGTGAAGAACTGCCGGCAAAGATGGCAAACGTTAGCATGGGAATGAGCATGTACAATGAAAAATCCCAGAACAGAGAAACCCGTGAGATGGATAATTTCTTCCTTGCCAACTGGTTTGCCCTTCCGGAAACACTGGAAGAGAGCTTTGCGCTGCTCGAGGAAATTCTCTATAACACTGATTTCAGTGATTATGACTTTATTCGTTCGGATGCGGCGCAGAATTATGCCGCCAACCAGATGTATATGGATGGAAACGGCCTTGCATTTGCCATTAATGCGGCTGCGTCTCAATACTCGGATCTGGCAAAATATAGGTATTACACCAATACCGAAGCACTGATGAATTACTGGGATAAGCTCTCCAAATATACGGATGAGGAAATGGATGCCATGGTCGCGAAATTCTACATTTTCCGTGACATGATCCTGAACAAAAACAAAGCGATCCTGACGGCAATGGGCAATTCCGAGAACATCATGCGTTCCATTGCTTTGGGGTATAACCTCATCAGCAAGTTCTCCGATACTGTTTATGAACCGGTGGATTACTCGGCGAAACTCAATGCCCTGCCGCTTCATACGGCAATCGTGACCGGTGGTAACGTCGCTTTCAATGTGGCCGGTGCTGACTTCACGAAATTCGGGTTTGATCTGGATGACGGTGGCCTGCGTGTCGTTGAAAAACTGGTCGATGACAAGCTGCTCTATCCTGAACTGCGTGTGAAAAACAGTGCCTATGGCGGTTACACATTCGTGACATCCGATTATGTGACGGGGATGTATTCTTACCGTGACCCGAAGGTCGCTGAAACCTTTGGTGTTTATGAGACAACCGGTGATTTCCTGCGGAATCTGGAAATCAGTGAAACCGAGCTTGCAGGATACATCACCTCTGTTTACGGTGATCTGACTGCCCCGATCGGTTCGATCAGCGCAGCTATTTCGGGCATCAGTGATCAGGTGACCGGCTTTGATTCCTACGAAAGCACCATGCGCAAGATTCGAGACATCAAAGCTTTCACCCCGGAAGACATCGTAAAATATGCCGATTTGTATGACTTTATCGGTTCAAAAGACGCTGCCCGTGCCACTGGCGGCGCGAAATCCATGATTGAAGCCAATGCGGAGCTGTACGACTACATCAACTATAACCTGATGGAATCCGGTGAGACGGCAGAAGAAGCTGCTGCCGGTTCTGAGACTGAAACTCAGACTGTTCCTGCTGGCTCTGATGAGGAGCTGATCAACACGATTGCTGAGCTCACTCCGGAAGAGATTGAAGCGATGCTCGCCAATATGGATCAGGAAGATCTGCGTTCCCTGACCGATTATGTGATCGACTACTTCACAGATGAAAACGGCAAAGTGAATGAACAGAAGGTCTTTGAGCTGGTTGGCGCCTTTATGAATGATGAATGGTCCGATGCCGAAATCGCTGAGGCGGTTAAGGATCTTGAACCTGTTGCCGGTGAGACCGTTCAGGATGAGGAAGCCGTGAACAGCTGGAAATCGATCTTTGACGTGCTTTCCGGTGAACTGAATGAGGATAACTGGTCGCAATGGCTGGAAATGGTCTTTTCTCCTTCAGATGTAAGTTCTGAATCTGACGCCCAGAGTTCCGCGTCCGGTCCTCTGACGAACCTGCTGCAGGGAATCTTCGGCGCTTTCGTCAAAGAAACCAATAAGTAGTCAGTAATAAGGATAAAAATAAAAAATGCCGCTTTCCGGGCGGCATTTTTTGTTGTTTATTTAGCGTATCTGATTTTCAATAAAATTGATTCTTATTCAAAAGATGGAATATCTGAGTCAGATTTTTCATCTGATGCTTCAGTTTGTTCTGCAGACGTTTGAACAACTTCTTCTGTTTCTGCAGAAGTTGATTCTTCCTTGACAGTGGCATTTACCTCAGCAGAGGGGATATTCTCAGCAGCGACAGGAACATTCACTTCCACGGAATGGGCGTTTTCTTCTGCAGCAGGTGTCGGTTCAACTGTGATAACAGGTTCCTCGTTCACGACCTTTTGCTCAATGTCCTGAACTCTGGTGAAGGGAGCCTCCTCAATGACATCCTCGACCTTCTCATTTGCAGAGCCACGTACAGGGCGTTTTCCTGATTTCGCAGCATCAATGGCACACCACAACTGGCCGAGAAGATGTCCGGAAATTGCGGTTCCGTAGGGCATCGTAAAAATAATGCCGATGAAACACAGGATCAAACCGGCGGAGCTGATAATGCCCGCAGCCAGTGACAGAAGTTCAACGATGATAAAAGCAGTCAGGTTTTCTTTGATGGTGTTAAATCCATCTTTAATATTCAGACAAGCTCCGATCTGGTCGGTTTCTGCGAGCTTGATGAAACCGTATGTGCTGAAAAATGCGACCGCGATTTGAACCAGCAGTGAAATCAAGGAGCCAAAGAAACCATAGTTTGTGACTACAATTGTGACTGAACTCCCTTCATAAGAGGAGTTCCCTCTGATAACGCTTACGATACCGGTAACGAAAATGAGCGGAAGTGAGTAGATCAGGCAGACAACAAACGCTTTGAGACCAAGTGTCAGGAAATAGGCGAAATGTGTTGTCGGCAGGATATCAGTCCGTCCGGCTCTGACGCGGCGGATGATTTCAACCATCCAGCCCAAAAGGTAAAACTGTCCGATAATCGGAATCAGTGAGATCAAGCCGGCAATCAATAATTTTGAAAGCCAGTTTTTGTCTTCAAATACATAAGTAAAAGCGCGAGAATAATTCATGGTTGCATTCCTTTCTTCATCAGTATTGTTACTAATAATAATACTGAAAATTTTCAAAAAAGTTCATTAGAAAAAGATTAAAACGATTAGAAATGGATAAATTTATCCACTTTAACCACAAATAGCACGCCTTTTTGTTTGCTTCCGGACTTTTCGACCATTTGTTTGATCAGGTCTATCGCCTCATCAAGCTGTTCATCATCAACACCTACTAACAGCGTAGCATTACCCTTGCGAAGAAAACCGCCTGTCGAAGCAATTTGTGTGACGCGAAATTTGTGTTCGGTTAGAGCCGATGATACACTGTCGCGTACATTTCCGGGAATGATCGTAATGATTAATTTCATAATCCGGCTCCTGTTACAATTTGATTACTTTTTCTGCTGTCAGACCGAAAACAGCGGCACCGCCTACAACGATTTGTGTCGGAGTGGGAATTGCCTGCTGGGCACTTTCAATTGGTACTGATACAAATTCGACCCGCTGACAGCAGGAGCTCTTCAATATATCAATAATATCCTCATTCCGGTTTTTCGGAGCGTCAATAATTAGTGTGACATTCTTCCGTCCGAGAAATCCGCCGACACTGGGCAATTGATACGAGTCGATGAGGATCGATTTCAGTGCATGCTGCGCAATATCGGCATCCTGTGCCTGAACAATTGCCATCATTAAGTTGCTGTTATCCGTAGACTCCATCGAGCCCTCCTGCGTATAATTTGCTTTCTTTTATTATATCAAAGGATTTGTTTTTTTATTATACTCTATCAAAAAGTCTGACCTTTATTTCGAAAAGGGTACTATTCAGAAGGAAGCACTTGGGGACTGGCACCTTGTGCGGCGCGGCCCGAACAAGCGCGCCTGTACCAATGTGCGCCGCTCAAGTTCTGGATAGATACCCGAAAAGAATAGTAACCTGTCATGATGTGCTCCGTTTTGAAACGGTAAATTATTTCAATCAAATGCTGTTTTTCATCTATAATTGTATCTGTTCAGCATGAGTCAACGGAACCTCTTTTCAATGACTCGTTACTGTACCTATAATTACATAAAAGGTGCATTATATGAAACAGGATAACGTACAAACAGAATTGCCGTCGAATAGTGAAAAACTTGATTTGATTTTTGATGGCGAAAAGAAAAAGAATAAAAAATCCGGGAAAAGCGGATGTTTAAAAATTTTTATCATCTGTTTGATCGTGGTCCTTATTTTGTTAATTTTGCTTGCGATGTTTTACGGCTATTTTTTGCGGCAGTTGCCGGATGTTTCTGATTTGCGTTCAAAGGCATCGCAATTTGAAACGCTCAGAATCCTGGACAGGCAGGAGAATCTGCTCTATGAGATCGTCCCGCCGGAGGCAGGCAGGCGTGATTATGTGACCTTGAATGAGATTTCTCCCTACGTTCTGGCTTCCGTGATCGCGGTGGAGGATCAGGATTATTACAATCATCCCGGTTTTGACCTTCGCGCCATCATTCGGGCTGTTTTTCAAAATGCGGAATCCGGCACAACCGTCTCCGGGGCATCGACGATCACCCAGCAGCTGACCCGAAATTTGCTGATGAGCCAAAGGGAACGGAACGAAAAAACGATCGAACGGAAAATCAGGGAAATCATCCTTTCTGTCGAAATTACCAGACGATATTCCAAGGACGAGATCCTTGAAATCTACCTGAATGAGAATTATTATGGGAACCATGCCTACGGAATCGAAGCAGCCGCTCAGACCTACTTCAAAAAATCAGCAAAGAATCTCGATTTTGCCCAGGCTGCATTTTTGGCGGGACTTCCCCAGGCTCCGGGGTATTACGATATCTTCAACAACAGGGAAGCCGTTCTCGGAAGGCTGAAATCAGTCCTTTTGTTGTCTTACGCGGCTGCTGCAGAGAAAGGCTGTATTCCGATCCGCAATGGAAGTTCGTGTGTGCGTATTGATCCGCTGATGGTATCGGAAGCTGTCCGTGAAATTGAGAACTACCCCTTCACGGTCAGTGATTTCAACATCAGATATCCGCATTGGGTGAATTACGTTTATCAGCTGCTGGAAGCTCAATATGGGGCAGATGCGCTCTATCGCTCCGGGTACACGATCTATACAACGCTCGATCCGGAAATTCAGGATCTCTCTGAACGCGTTTTGCGGGAACAAATCAACGCTATCGCGAATGTGAACGTCCATAATGGCGCTGTGATCGTGCTTGACCCGCAGAACGGCGATATTTTGGCGATGGTCGGTTCTCCTGATTTCAATGATGCCGAGCATGCCGGGCAGGTCAATATGGCGGTGTCTCCCCGCCAGCCGGGGTCTGCCATAAAACCTTTTGTTTATGCAGCGGCATTTGAAAAAGGCTGGACACCGGCGACGATTGTCTGGGACGTGGAAACCGACTTTTCTCCTACCGGAAAAAGTGAAGATTTGTTGTATTCCCCTCCTTACCATCCGACGAATTATGACGGACAGGTCCATGGACCGGTGCCGGTGCGGGATGCTTTGGCCTCATCTCTGAATATACCTGCGGTCAAAGCGCTCCAGTATGTCAGCATCTATGACGATCCCGCTACGAGCTATGAGGATGGATTTATCCCCTTTGCCCGCAGGCTCCATATTCATTCCCTCGACAAAGCCGGTTATGGGCTGTCGATCGCCTTGGGCGGTGGAGAAGTGACGCTGCTGGAACTGACAAATGCCTTCGCTGTATTCGCGGAGAATGGCAGCTACATTCCGTCACGTGCTATCACACGGATCACGGACCATCAGGGAAAAACGATCTTTGAAGCCGTGGACCCTTCGGGCGAGAAGGTCCTGAATGAGGAATATGCTTATCAAATCTCCTCCATCCTTTCCGATGATAGCGCACGCCGGTTAGGCTTTGGCGCTGGATCGATCCTGAACCTCTCCTTCCCCGCGGCTGTAAAAACAGGTACGACCAACGATTACCGGGATAACTGGACCGTCGGATATAACAATAAAATTGCCGTTGGCGTTTGGGTGGGCAATGCTGATAATTCCCCGATGACAGGTTCCACGGGCGTCACCGGTGCAGCACCTGTCTGGCATGAAATTATGGAAAAAATAACCGCGATCCATCCTGAAATCCGCAGTCCGCAGCTTGATCGTCCTGCGGGTGTCAGAGATATGATGATCTGCCGTGATACCGGCACTGTACCGGGACCGGAGTGTGAATCATTGGCCTGGGATGTTTTCGCGTCATATCAGCTCCCGCCTGCGCAAAACGAAGGCCTGATCCGCACCTATTATGCGGATACCTGGAGCGGAAAGCTGGTCTCTGCGGAATGTATCAATCAGGCTGAATTGAAAACCTTCCTGGATGTCCCGGAAAAGGAAGCACAGCGATGGATCAAAACTACCTCCGCGGGACGGGCATGGGCGGAAAGGCTGCATGCGGAAGATCTGGATTTTATTCCGGAAGGCGGTATCCTGATACCTCCCTGCGGGTATCCGGTGATCGAAATTGCCGCTCCGGCAGATGGGGCTGTGATTAGTGAGAACCAGGCTGAAATTGCCGCGGTTATTTATGCCGTGGATGGTATGTATGCATACAGTGTAGAGTTTGCTTCAGCTGCTGATCCTGAAAATTGGATGATCATTCAAAATAACCTGTGGGAACCGCATTATACGCCTTCTTATATCACAACCTGGAATCTGAATGGGCTGGAGAATGGAGAATATCTGATCCGGCTCCGCATGATGCGGGAAAATGGACGGTATTTTGAAAAAATAATTACCGTTCGGGTTGAAAAGAACGATGAAGTCCATTGGTATCCCGGTAATGATGAGATGTTCGATTTTCCTGCAGCGACGCCTGAAATCAATATGGGGAAGATCATCGAGACGGAATTTGGGGAGATATACTTTCCGCCTGAAAATAACTGACAATAGCCTTTATAATAAATAGGTAACTATTCAGAACACATAGACCGCACATGGTGACAGGCACACTCGTGTTGGCTTCGCGACACAAGATGCCTGTCCCCAAGTGCTCAGGATAGAATGACAACATAAATATCAAGTTATAATGAGGCAAAATGGAACGATATATACCGCAAAACGCATCTGAAAGCATCGACTTTTACAAGAGGACGATCTATTCCGTTCTTCGCTCGAAAAGTGAGACGAAGATCAGCGGACTGGAAGAAGTTTATTCTGCCATGGATTCCACAATGCACCCTGATTCTCGATCTTCCATGCCTGATTATAACGCATTGATCTACAGCATTCTGCGCCTGCCTTCCTGTATGCTAAAAACAGAACGTTTGATTTTGGGTCAGAACGCGCATATGTTTCACACACAGGGATTCGGAGAAATCGAGAACTGGCCGATCGTAACAGCTCCGGCGCGCCGCAGGATCTGCCGATATGACGGCAGCAAAACGCTTGCGGTTTTTATCAACAGTAAATCCGATATTGAAGATATTGTCCCGCTTGTGACAGCCATGCAGATCGAATGGAATAAGTTCCATGAACTGCTGAGAAATGTGGACGAATCGGAAATTTTTGCAGCTGTCATTCAAAATAATACGGCAGCCAGAGAAACACTTGCTGAAAAGCTGCTTTCCTATCCGGAAGACCTGAATCGCCTGATTTCGATCTGGAAGGAGAAAACCGTTGAATGGCTACTCGAAATGCGGAACAGACCATCTGAGATCCGTATAAAACTGCTTGACAGCGCCATGGTCCAGTATTCACGGGCGGCGAATTCATGGCTGGATGAGATCCTTGAACGTATTCCGGAGCTAATCGAACGCCCGGTTTATTTTGTTTCCTCGAATCTGCACAGTGCGGCGAACCTGCTGAGCGGGTATGGCCTTTTGAAGGAAAGAGAGCTTCAGCTTTATCTGGATAATAATAACGAAACAATGCTTCAGGAGGAATGGGAGAAGATCGAGCGGAAGACGAAAGACTCCAGCAAAGAGAACCTGATGTATTACGTTTTGAAAAAGTACCAGCAGTCGGATTTCGGCAAATATACGATCCGCGAACAGCAGGAACACGAAAAAACGAACGGTATTCATCGGCTTTCGATCTCGAGTAATTTTGAGGTCGGAGCGCAGGTCTTTGAACTGAAGAATCTGGATTATGCGAAAATGGATCCCCGGGTGCGTGTCCCATATAGTGACAAACTGAAAGACTCTGATGCGTATATATTAAATATCGACTATCCTCTTGGCATGGCTGCTTATCACCTGTTTTCCAAGCTGTCTGAAAAGCTGGAAAAAATCAAAGGCGTTTATGTGATGGGAAAAGCCGCGTCATTGAACGGGGTTCGCGGGGATGTTCTCATCCCTTCTGTCGTTCAGGATATGCATTCCGCAAATCTTTACCTTTTCCGCAACGCCTTTACCCCTTCCAGTGTGGAGCCTTATTTGAAATATGGGTCGATCCTCGGCGGACAGCGAGCTGTCACGGTCTATGGCACTTTTCTCCAGAATAAGGCTTTCATGGAAGCGGTTTACCGGGGCGGATTTACCGATATTGAAATGGAGGCAGGTCCTTATCTGTCCGCTATTTATGAGATGTTCCGTCCGCAGCGGCATCCGGAAGATGAAATCGTCGATTTGAATTCTGTGAAAATGGATATCGGGTTCCTGCATTATGTTTCCGACACCCCTATGAGCAAAGGAAAAAATCTCGGTGCGGGAACAATGTCTTATTTCGGGATGGATTCGAGCTATGCGACGACCGTCGCGATCCTCCGCAGAATATTCCGGAAGGAACTGGAAAACCTCAGGGTGTAACGTATGTCGGGAATCAAACGAGGTCTGTTCTTATTTATCTGTGGGGTGCTGCTGCTCCTTTTGTGCGCTCTGCTCTATGGTGCGGCGGTCAGCGTAAACAGGGGAAACGGTTTTTTGTTTATTCCCTCCTTTACCCCAAGCGCGACCAATACGGCAACAGCTACAGAAACACCGACAGCGACAAATACGCTGACGCCAACCATGACGGCAACGGAAACCGCGACCGAAACAGCGACTGCCACGGCAACTTTTACACCGACTCTGACCGCTACAGCGACAAGCACTCCTCTGCCCACAGACACGGCAACGCCGCTGCCGACCTTTGATGAAACAGCCCTGGCTGAAAAGATTTATGCCGAGATCACCAAGACGGCTTTGGCTTATGATCTTGCGCAGACGCCTACAGCCACGCCTGTGATTCCTGATGACAAACTTTATACCGGACTTCGAATGGTAAACCCGGTTGACGGGAAAGATCTCTTTTACATCGAAGATGAGTTCAATAAATACAATTGGGGATTCTGGATCGATTGGAATGAAGTCACCAATGCTGAATATGCCGCATGCGTGGAATCCAGTGCCTGCACAGAACCGGCGTCAGCATCCGATCCCCGGTCGGATTATCCCGTAGTCCATATAAATCGGAACCAGGCAGCTGATTATTGCGCTTGGGCGGGTATGCAGTTGATGGCATCTTCTGATTGGCGCCTTGCGCACGAACTCATGCTGAATGAAGAGCCGAACCTTGGACTGGTGAATGATGGACCGACTGCCGGCAGCCCGGAAAGGTCCGATATTTCCGGAAATGTCTGGGAATGGACCGCTGATGAGATCGATGGCTATGGCATCATAGCGGGCGGCTCATGGAAATCCGCTGTTCAGGATATTCAGCATAACGGATTCGGACGCGTACGGCTGAAAGATCATGCGGAAGATATCGGTTTCCGTTGTGTCAGGTACGTGAGATGAGTTATAATGGAGGCAGAGGTTTTCATATGAAAAAAACAATCAAATATCTCCTGTCGGTTTTTCTTGTGTGTCTCCTGCATTTTTCCAACATATCCGCAGCTGGAATTCCTCTGGGAATGGTTTATGTTTCCTCCGGATATTCCATGATGGGATCGGAATACGGCGATTTGCTTGCATCCAATAACACAAAACCCTATCACCTGATCTATGTCGATCCCTTTTATATCGATGTACTGGAAGTTACCAATGCCGATTATGCTGTCTGCGTAGCTGCGGGGAAGTGCAATGAACCTGAAAGCATTGCCTCGAAAACTCGTGAAAATTACTATACCGATCCGACCTTCGCAGCGTTCCCTGTGGTCAATGTCACCTGGCAGGATGCGGTTGATTACTGTGAATTTGTTGACAAGCGGCTGCCGACAGAAGCGGAATGGGAGCGAGCGGCCCGCGGAATCGGTGATAACCGCCGCTATCCGTGGGGAAACAGTTCACCTCGGTCCGATAATATGAATATCTCTTTGATTCCCGGTGATACGGAAAGAGGCGGCATATACAGCAAAGGCTACAGCCCTTACGGTGTGGCGGATATGGCCGGTAATGTCTCTGAATGGGTCGCTGACTGGTATCAGGAATACTGGTATGAAACGAAGGAAAAAGATAATCCGCAGGGACCGGAGATAGGTTTTGAGCGGGTCATTCGCGGCAGTTCCTTTGAATCAAAAAGCACGGAACTGCATCTGGCAGAAAGGACCGGTATGACGCCGGAATCCTGGAGCTATACCGTCGGCTTCCGCTGTGCGCAGAGTATCCTGGAAAGCATCGGTTATGACTACAGTGAGAAAGTCACGCCGGAACCGGAGAAGGATTTCCTTTATGTCAAGGCAGGAAACGAGAATGGTATTTTCCTTCTGGAAGAACCGGGCACAGGTTATGATACGGCACTGATCGCGGTTGTACCGAATGGCGCTGTGGTTGAAATATTGGCTGGCCCTGTGAGCATCAATTATTCCGAATGGTACCAGATCCAGCTGCAAAGCGGTGAAAGAGGATGGACGATCGGAAGCTCTCTCGTACCGGTCAATGCCCCGAAATAAAAACAAAACCGGCATAAAAAATGCCGGTTTTTTGATGCCCATTGGCACTTCCGGCAAAATTACGCTATAATTACATCATGAGTACTTTTTGGAAAGTTTTCCTGCTGATCCTTTTGAACATCATTGTTTCCGCATCCGTCACCTACGGCGTGTTGTATTACTGGGAAAATGTTCGTCAACCCAAAACACAGTACCAGCTTGTGACCGTCAATATGGAAGCGGACCCCACTGCTGTGCCGACAGAAACAGCCGTATCAGTTGATGTTCCGGCCAGTACCGAAGGACCGGCTGAACTCACAGAGCCATCCGGCGCAGAGGTAAATCAGGAAGCGGAACCGACCGCGGAACCGACACCGGTGATCCGTGGTGCGAAGGTTGAAATTTCGCTGATCCGCAATCCGGGGAACCTCGGCAGTGAAGCACTTCGTATCGTCAACAACACAGATGAAGTCATTTCACTGGAAGGATGGAAGCTGGAAGACGCGAACGGTCACAACCTGACTTTCCCAAATATCCAGCTGCTCCGCAAGGGTGTTTTTGTGGAAGTGTATTCCAGAACCGGGCATACCACTCCTTATGAGATTTATTGGAATTGTGATGAGGCAGTTTGGGAGTCCGGGGAAACAGCAGTACTCAAAGATGTATTCGGTCAGATTCAGGCAACCTATCGGGTCCCGTAAAGAAAGGTCGTTCTATTGGCAAATCAGGCTTTATATCGAAAATATCGTCCGCAGGTTTGGGATGACGTCGTTTATCAGGAACAGGTGACCCGGGTCCTGAAGAACGCTATTAAAACAGATCGCGTTGCGCATGCTTATCTGTTTTCCGGACCGCGCGGCACCGGTAAAACTACGGTAGCTCGTATCCTCGCAAGGGCGGTCAATTGCCTGAATGAGGATCTTGATAAACGCCCCTGTGACCAGTGTGCTAATTGTATGGCGGTGAATAACGGACAGTTCCTTGACCTGATCGAGATCGATGCGGCATCCAACACCTCCGTCGATGATATTCGCGAACTTCGGGACAAGATCAATTTTGCTCCCGGCGTCGGCCGTATGAAGGTCTATATCATCGACGAAGTCCATATGCTCTCCACAGCCGCTTTCAACGCGCTGCTGAAAACATTGGAAGAACCGCCCGCTCATGCCATGTTCATCCTGGCGACAACGGAGATCCACAAGATCCCGGCGACGGTGCTTTCCCGCTGTCAGCATCATGAGTTTCGCCGCATTCCGGTGACGGAAATCGTCAAGCGCCTTTCCAAAATCTGCGCGGACGAGGGCGTGACCGCGGATGAAGCGGCACTGACGCTTATTGCGCGGCAGGCTACCGGCGCCATGCGTGACGCGATTTCCATGCTGGATCAGATGACAGCCGCCGGAAATAATATTACACTGGCGGAAGCGCAGGAGATTCTCGGTATCGCCACCAATCAATCCGTTGTTGACCTCACGGAAGCGATCATCAACCGCTCACATGCGGATGGCATGGCTGCGATCCATACCGCGCTGGATGCGGGAACAGATTCGCGTCAATTTGCGCGGCAGACCGTCGAATATCTCCGTCAGCTCTTGGTGCTGAAAATGGGTACCACGGATGTGGTGGATGTGACTGCGGAAATTCGCGAAACCATGGCAAAGCAAAGCCAAAATATAGATATTGACCGGCTTGTGGATGTGGTTCGGATCTTCAACCAGGCTGCAACAGACAGTCGGATCGACTGGCATCCGGGGCTGAACCTTGAACTGGCGTTTGCTGAAAGCTGTGAGGAGAAAAAAGCGGCTGAGCAGGTCGTGAAAGTTATCGAAAAAGAGGTCGTGCGGACGGTTCCCGCTCCGGGTAATAATGCAAGTCCGGCAGCAGAACCGGTCGACAAAGAACTTGAAGAGAACATCGCTTATGTACAGAGCAGGATCTTTATCCGAAAGGGTGCGACACCTGATCCGAGCGTTACCATGCAGGAGATCGCTGCCAAATGGGGCGCTGCCCGGAAATTGATCCGTGAAAATGACGCGGTGTTGGAAGCTACGATGGCAAGGGCGGACCTGTTGGAAGTGAAGAACGGCGTTTTGTATCTTGGCTTTCCTCGGGAAACGATCAAGAAAAAAGTGGAAGAAAATCACCGCTTTCTTGTCTGGACAAGTGCGGCGATTTCCAATGTGGTTGGAAAATCTATTGGGATCTGCTGCACGATTCAGGAACCGGGGGCACGGCGGCGGTTGAACAATAACCCCCCGCAGAGCGAGGCTCTCGCTGCCGCTTTGAGCATGGGCGGTCAGGTCGTGGTCAATAAGAAATAAGGTATCTATTCAGTGCAGAGCACACCTGGACAGCTTTTAATTTCGGCGCAGCCCGAACAAAAAGACTGTACTGTGTGTTGCGGTGATGCGTAATGAATAGCTAAAAAAATAAAAAGAGGTAAATAATATGGCAAAAGGATTTGGAAGAATGGGCGGTTCAGTAGGCGGCGGTATGGGAAGCATGCGCAGCCAGTTTCAGAGCCTTCAGAAGCAGATGATGGAACAGCAGGAAAAAATCGCTGAGATGGAAGTTACTTCATCCGTCGGCGGCGGTGTCCTGAAGATCACAATGAGCGGCGATCAGGTCTGCAAGAACGTTGAGATCGATCCCGAATTTCTGAAGGACGCTGATGCTGAAATGCTGCAGGATATGCTAATAACCGGGATCAACTCCGCTCTTGAACAGAGCAAAAAGCTCCAGGAAGACCAGATGAGCTCCATCACCGGTGGTCTGACCAGCAGCCTTTCCGGGCTTGGATTCGGGTTCTAAGGTATGGCTCGAATACCGGAACCGGTTCAAAACCTGGTGGACGCCTTTTCACGTCTGCCGGGTATCGGACCGCGTACTGCGTCCCGTCTGACGTTTTACCTGCTGAAGAACAACGAGGCAACCGCGCTTCAGCTCGCGGAAGCATTGGAAAACCTGCACACGCAAACGCATTTATGTAAGGAATGCTTCAATATCACGACTGCTGATCGAGAGCTATGCGACGTCTGCGCGGATGAAAAACGCGATCAGGATGTGATCTGCGTGGTGGAGTCCCCGATGGATGTGATCGTTCTGGAACAGACAGACGGCTATCATGGGAAATACCACGTGCTGCATGGCCTTCTTTCTCCTATCGAGGGGATCAATCCGGAAGATATCCGTCTGGCACCGCTGATCAGCAAGGTCGCACAGGGCGGGATCTCGGAAGTGATCATCGCGACGAATCCTTCTTTGGAAGGGGACGCGACGGCACTTTATATTCAGCAGAAACTGGCTGCTTATGACGTCCGCATTACCCGCCTGGCGAGAGGTCTCCCGATCGGCGGTGAGCTGGAATATGCGGACCAGAATACCCTTCTCCGTGCCCTTTCAGGCCGGCAGAAGATGAGTTAGCTGATCATGGAATACTTTATCGATGGGCATAACCTGATTCCCAAGATCAGCGGGATCAGGCTTTCTGATGAGAATGATGAACTGGAGCTGCTGGAGCGGCTCCAGGAATATGCCCGTTTGACCAGACGAAGATGTACTGTCTTCTTTGACAAAGCCCCCGATTTTAAAACAAGAGATGAGAGCTATGGAACTGTGCATGTGGTTTATGTGACGCACAGCACCAAGGCTGATGAAGAGATCATCGCACGGGTCAATGACCTATCCAAAGCCAGGATCCGGGAAGTGATCGTTGTGTCATCAGATCAGCATGTGCAGTGGCAGTGCCATCGCGCCGGGGCTGCTACCATGAATTCTGAAAAATTTGCCGCGGATATGATGCATATCTTCACCTCCGGCTCGGCCTATCCCGTCAAAGGAAAAAAATCCGAACCACACCTGGAACAGAAACTAAGTCCCAAAGAAGTAGACGAGTGGCTGAAGATTTTCAGTGAAAAATAGGCAGAAGAGCTGTCTGCGTGGGTTTTGTTATGATTCAGATATGAAAGAGGTTTGTAAAATGAAGAATATCAAAATCATCACACTTATGTTGAGTCTCATCATAATGCTCTGCGGTTTTACCGATGAAACCCCGATACCGGTCTCATCTCTTCAGGATGAACCGCTTGATTATTCGGATGCTGAAAATTGGATCATTTTCGGTGAGGGAGAAGATACGGATGCCGATTTCTTCTTTCTTGCTCCGACTGTATCTACCGGCGAAACCTACAATATGACTTTGGATGACCCGTCTGTACTGGCTTCTTTTCTGGCACAGACAAATGTCTTTCGGGATATTTACGGAACAAACTGCAGAACCTATTCACCGGTCTATCGTCAGGAGACAACGGCTGTTTTCAACCTGCCCATAGAGGAGTGGGAACCCTACCGAGATTTTGCTTATCAGGATGTTTCCGCAGCATTTGAATACTATCTGGAGAACGAAAATAACGGACGGCCGATCGTCCTCATGGGGTTCTCTCAGGGAGCCGAGATGGGCATTCTGCTGATGGAAGAATTTTTTGATGATGAACAGCTTTCTTCCCAGCTGGTTGCAGCTTACTTTATCGGCTGGCCAATCACACCGGAGATGGTGGCGGAGTATCCGCAGCTAAAAATGGCACAGGGAGAAGGAGATACCGGCGTGATCATCTCTTTTGATTGTGAAACGCCGGAAGTCACAGAATCTGTTTTCTATCCAATCGGGCAAAAGGTTCTTTCCATCAATCCGCTGAACTGGAAGACCGATTCCACTCCCGCTGATAAATCTCTGAATAAAGGCTCCCGCCTGCTGAATGGCCGGGGTGAAATCAAACGGGAAGCGACCGAGCTCTGCGGAGCATACATTGACCCCGACAGAGGTGTGTTGAAGGTGACCGATATAGATGCCGCAGACTACAAACCGGTGATCCCGATTTTTACCCCCGGTGTGCTGCATGTTTATGATTCCCAGCTCTTTTATCAGAATCTGAAGGATAATGCTGAACTTCGCCTGCAGAATTATCTCACGGAGCATGATTTGAACCGATAGTTACTGGATAGGATAAGCACTCATGAACGAAAATAATGGGAAAAAGACATTTTCCCGCATTGGATTCGCCCAGGTTGCGGGGATTGTTGCATCGTTTCTTGTCAGCAGGTTTGTATTGACGCCGTTACTCACCGGTGAGAATCTTCAGAAGGCCTTTGCCTCGCTTGGGCCTTCAATGGTTTTGCTGTCGATTTATGTACCGCAGATCGCATTTCTGCTGGCATATTGGCTGTTCGTCAGAACCATGCCGAAGCCGGATTGGCAAAAGGAACCGATGGGTTTCAAAACGATTGCGAAAATCTTTTTGATGATGTATGCGGTTTCCAGTGTGATCAATCAAATCGGTTCAGCGATCACAAAAACGGCTCCTGCCGGCGGAGATGTTCAGCTGGATATTCTGGCGAAAATGCAGTCGACAAAGCTTCCTGTCGCGATCGCGATTCCTGTGGTTATCGGACCGATCCTGGAAGAATTGGTTTTCCGAAAGCTTATGATCGATCGTACCAGGCATTACGGGGAAAAGACAGCCATCATTTTTTCCGCTGTCTGTTTCGGTCTTTTTCACGGGAATCTGACGCAGTTCCTATATGCAAGTGTTGTGGGCTTGTTCCTCGGATATGTTTACTGCAAGACGGGGAAGGTTCTTATTACCATGCTCATGCACATGCTGCTGAATGGCTGCAGTACTGTTATTTTGCTGATGCTTCCGCTGTTTGAAGGGGAGAATCCGGATAAGGCAGCCATTGCCGGTATCAGTTTGGTGCTGACGCTGCTGGTGCTCGGATTTATGATGATCATGGGCTTTATCCTGCTCTTCCGCTGGATCAAGCAGAAACGCTTCGTATTTGATGAATCCATGCCGGACTTTATTCCTCAGAATGAAGTCTTCAAGACTGTCTATTTGAACCCGGGTGTGGTCGTTCTGTTCGTTATTGAAATTGCGGGCATAATTATAACTTTATTTGATATTGATCTGCCTCTGTGATGGGGTGGACAGGGACTGTAAAGCCAGGAAGATGACCTTATCCCTGATATAAAAATCTGACAGGGAGAGGAAATAAAAGAATTTAGCTTTTCATGTGAAGAAACAGGGGGCGGATCAATAAGGTTCGTCCCCTGTATGTTACTTTCTGATTCCTGCTAATTCCTGACAACGAAAGAAATGCTGAGATACAGTTGGAAGAGTTCCCAAACTACCATGGGGCTGAAGAGGTAGCCGCCATAGCGGTGTGTCACCAGATACATGAACCATACCACAACCGTCAGGAGCAGAACCGCAATCGAGATCGCAAGAACTGCGGGCAAATTCACACTGCTGAACAGCATAAAATGCCAGATGAACGTTCCGATGATCAGGATCAGGCTGTTCAAAAATATATTGCGCAGCCGTCTGGGAGAAAGATTTACGGAATAAACGAAGGTGCAGCCTACTGCCCAAAGCACAAACAGAATCGCCCAAATCACCAGGAGCCCGGTACGGGTTGGGAAGGCAGCGGGCAAATTCAGCTGAGAAATCAGCTCCGGGTCTGTGGTGCGCAGCAGACGGAATATGGCGGCGTAGCCAAATACGAGTGCGATGATATTGAAAATACCGAAAGCGTTGATCTTTTTCATAAATTCTCTCCTAAATCAAAACCACATCGAGAAGATTGCAGTAGATGATATAAAATATCCCGCCTGTTAATATAACAGATACGGCGCGGGTGAGCCTGTTTTCCGCTGAAATCCTTACAAGCAGACTGTTCAGCCCGGCGTAAACAGCGATGAGCGGAATAATGAAGCGCAGATGGGTGATGGAAAGCATTTCCCATCCCGAGGTGCTGCCGAAAAGGATCGGCAGAAAACCGAACAGGCTCAAAAGAAGCGCGGTAAGGGCACAGAAATCTGTAATATAAGTCCTTCCTCGTTTGACCGGCAGCGCCATACATGCTGAGATTCCGAGAAACAACAGAAATGGAAGAATAGAGAAATATTTGCTTATATTTCGTATAGGCGAAAGGTAGTGGAACGGTGATCCCATACGCACGGAGATGAGAAAATTGTTCATGAATTCATCTGTCAGAACGAAGAACCCAAAAGGAACAAGGATCCCGGCTGCAACGCAGAGTACCTGCCAAATCACTCTTTTCCGATGAAGCTTCGTAATGAGCACGCCCATATCGACACAGATAACAATAAGCAGAAACAGCAGCGCGATGCGCATTATCAGCAAAAGCAGTGCGCGCTGGGAATCCGCGGAAAACCAGAAGGGACTGTCATTTGGAATCGCGAGATCCTCGTGAAACTGTTCAAGCAGTGCGGCGATCACAGAACTGTTGGCGATCATTCCGTAATGAGAAGCGGGAAATACCTTCAGCGTCTTCACGGACTCCGCTGCCTTGCGATACTCGGGTGAGGTTTCGTATTTCGCGGTCAGGATGCTTGCCGGAACACTGCTTTCAGAAAGGTCCGTTGCTTTAGGGCTGACAAAAGCCCGGGATGTGAAGTCCTCGTAATGAATAGCAATTTTGACGGTTTCTGCTCCCGCATAAAGCGAGACCAGTCCGGTTCGATCCGGGTCCGTAAAAAAGCGTGTCGTGAGAAATGTATAAGCGGAGTCAACCGGGTTCTCCGGCTCTCCATCCACCGGTCCTGAGACATCATGCGGCTTGTTTTCAATCGTCAGGACGACAAAGCCACGTCTTGCGAATTCCATAGCGATATGGTCCCCGCTGTAGCGGTTCCCGGAATCTCCCGGGACGATCAGGATCGAAGGCCTGCGGTTCATGGAACTCGCCTGAATGGGACGGAACAGCCGTGCGCCGTACAGGTAGCAGTCGAAGCTTTCCACATCGATATCGTGGATCAGGATGTTCCCGGAGTCTGTTTCGATATAACGGGAAAAACCTGCCATGAGCAAAAATACACACAGCAGGCTGATCAACAGATTACTCGAGAAATGTTTTCCTCTGTTTTTCATTCAATAACGATGGAGCGGACAAAATAATCCAGCTGATCCAGAGACGGTTGAAAATCGGATGCGGGAATGTTCTGCCAATCTGCCGCACTTACCGGTTTTCCGTTCAGATTGTTATTTACAAGCGGGAAAATTGCGCTGATGTAGTAATTGTTATCCGTACTGACACCCTGCCAGGAATAATAAAGCTCTGTCGAACCAATGCCGGAGGAAATCGGGTCTGAGTAAGCGACCACAGTCCGCAGACCGCTGCCTGATTCAAAATCGATGATCTGCGGCAAGGCGGCTGCTGTTTGTTCCTTCACCTGCATCGGCAGCAGCGGTACAGGTGTCGTGACTGAGTCAAGTGTTGTATATCCTCCCCTGATGTTTTCGAGAAGGTCCCGCAGGTTCATTACCGGGTTCAGGAGCGTAAAGGAAGTTTTCATCAGGTCATCCAGCAGGTAAAATGTCACCTGCGGTTCGATACCGCTGCCGAAGGATTCAAGATCGGACAAAAAAATCGTTGTGTTTGCGATCTGCGCCGATGCAAGTGCCTGCGGCTCTGCATCTTCGGGAACAGGGATGTTTTCTTTTGTCTGGTAACAGCGGGTATTATCGGATAATACATTCATTGTAAAATTTCCGCATTTGACACGTACGTCATTCTGCGCGGACGCGGATGAAACTGCCGCAGTTAGTAAAATCAAAACAATGATCGTCAATAATTTCTTCATGATCTCTCTCCTTATCTTGCGAATATACTGAGTTATTTCAGTTTGCGAATTAAATAATACTCTCCCCGTTCAAAGCCTCTGGACTCATAGTATCGGCGTGTACCGATAGCCGCGATGACCGCGATGCGCGGAAAGCCCATTTCTCCGGCAATACGGCAGGCCTCTTCGATCAGGGTGCTGCCGAGTCCGATGTGCTGGGCAGCGCCGCTTTGTTCTGCTCCTACCGGCAGGCTTTGCCCATAGATATGCACTTCGCGGATCAGCGCACAGTCCTTCAGCTCATCAATGGGCGCATTTTCCGGATGGTCCGGGATTGAGAGCCTCAGATAACCGGCAAGTTTGTCATTCTCCGTCACATACTGTAGGAAATGCTCATCCGCATACGCCGCATGGTAGCGGAAATCATTGAGAACAAGATCTTCCGGCTGTACCTTTTGGCCGCGGATCTCCCGACAGCGAATACAGCGGCAGGCTGTACCGTTAGCTTTCATCAGCTCCTGGATATCCATACGCAGACTGGAACGTGTGTTTCCGGCTACGACATGATGGGAGGGAATGTCACGAATGACGCGGTTGACCCGGCAGTATGGCTGAATGGTCGGTTTGATGTCAGCCAGCAGGTGGACGAGGGTATCCATGTCATATGGCTCATAATTCCCCCTTTCCCATTCCTGATAAAGGTCAGTTCCCTGCAGCAGCTGTGTCGGGTAAATTTTTAGTTCATCCGGGCAGTATCCGTACCCTTCTTCCGGAGCTTGCCAGAAGTGTTTGAAATCCTCCCGGTCGCTTTCCGGTGTGGCGCCGAGTAAATTCGGCATCCAGTGCAGCACGATCTTAAACCCCGCCGCTCGGGCCAATGCGACCCGTTCCAGAGCTTCCTTTACGGTGAGGCTGCGCCGGTTCAGCTGCAGGATCTCATCATTCATGCTTTGGATGCCAAGCTGAAGCTTCGTGACGCCGAGAACACGCAATTTCCGCAGTGTTTCTGCGTCCAGCAGGTCCGGGCGGGTTTCCACGACCAGGCCGACATTTCGATGAGAAGCCGTCTCGTTGATGTGCTGTGCCTGCTGCAGATTTTCGGACTCACATTCGTTCATGGCGTCAAAACAGCGCTGAATGAAATGCTGCTGATAGTCCCATGGATAACTGGTCCAGGAGCCTCCCAGGATCAGCAGTTCAATTTTATCGGTGGGATGTCCGACCGCTTCATAGGACTGGATCCGTGAGGAAACCTGAAGATACGGATCAAAATGGTTTTGGAAGGCACGCGCCGCCCCCGGTTCATCCGGCAGGTAGCTCTTGGGCATTCGTTCGTCTGTCGGGCAGAATATACAGTTGCCCGGACAAGGCCAGGGAGCGGTGAGAACGGTGACAGTGGTCACGCCGGAAAGGGTGCGGCTGGGTTTCATTCGGATCTTTGCCAAAAGCTCCGGGTCTTCCTGTAATTCCCCTGCTGCCACCATCTGATGGTAGGCGAGCACCAGTGTGTATTTGGAGATGTTCCCCCGGTTGGGAAGTGGGTTCTTGCGTATAGTCTTAAATACATCCGCGCCGTCTTTGATCAGCAGCAGCAGTTTTTTCGCTTCTTCCACATCCTCCGGGGTGTCCCTGCGGGATGCTTTCCACTCCTCAACGGTGCGTGTTTTAAAGTAGGAGGGATCAGTTGGGTTTGTCATTCTGATAAACCTTCAACTTCGGAAATCTTGAAAATGCGGTTCAGGAGCTGCGCTCTGTCAGCCGGGTCCATATAATGGCTCAGCGCGTTATTGGTGAAGCGGATGGTCAGGAGTTCTGTGTTGAGGTAGCGGCCGTCATAAAAGACATGGCGGTCGATGAATGCTTCGGCAGTTTCCGGCAAAAAGAATGCCTGGTCAAAGAAAAGGTTGCCGAGCCCGTAGTGAATGAAGTTGGTACTGGAGACGTCAAACTCCATCGGAATATGAGATTGGGATCCGCTGATGATCACAGCACCCGCGTCCCGGACGCCCTCAAAGTCTTCACGAACCTCATCAATCGCCCTCACCTGGAATACCTCGAGGTGCTGAAAGGTGACGATGGGGATGATCCCCTGTTTCCGCAGCTCGCGGATTTGCTGTTTCAACAGATTCATGTCGCAGTGCACAGCACCAGGCCGTTCGTCTGAGGCTGTCGCGTAGCCTAATTCCTTCCCGTTGCAGCCGAGAAAAGCGAAACGGTTGCCGTTGTGGCTCATCAGCAGCGGTTGCTGGGCTTCCTGCTTGTTGTGACCGCCGCCATAATAGGGGATACCCGCTTCATCATAGATATCCAATGTCTGGTAAACCGGTTCATCACCGTGATCACCAAAGTGATCCCCGTCCAGTTCCAATACGTCTGTACCGATATCTTCCAGAAGCGCCATGTAAGACGGTTTGGAGCAGAAGACCAGACCGTTATAGTGCTCCTGGATGTTGCACCTTTCGTAGAAAGGGACCTCGTTGTTGATATGCAGAATATCCGCGTCGATCAAAGGCTCCCGGATGAGTGATGCCGGGTAGAGCGGATCAAGGTCCATATAAGAAGCCGTTCCGCGAACCATAGCGGTCACGCCGGTCAGCACCAGGTTGGTGAGCTTTGAAGCGTCGCGGTTGCTGACAGGCAGGGCGGTGATATCCGTATCTTCCGAAATTTCGCCGATAACGGCCGTGAGCGGCCAGGTGTCGGGATCAAATTTGTTATAAAGTACATCAGCTCCGTCAATGGTTATGATCTTGCGGCGGGGTTCTATGTCTTCAAAGGGAATAATCATCCAGGCATTTGCCAGATTGAAATCGGTATAAAGATTTGTTTTTGACAGAGATTGGATGTGGTTTTTCGCCGGTTCTTCGCCGAAAATTTCTTTGACTGCTGGAAATTCCTCTTCGGAAATCAAAATATCTGCAATTCCGTCTGTGCCGTCCAGCGTGTCGCAGGCACCGTTCCAGAAACAGTGCAGTGCTTCGAAGGAGATGTCATCTGTGATGGTCAGATAAGGAGCCGAAATTGCGTATATTCTCCGATAAGCACCGGAATCTTGTGCTTTTACAGCTGAGGTCATTGCGAGAACGATCAAAAAGGCCAGGCGAAGAAGATTCTTTTTCATAAACTGTCACGGTCTCCTTATTATACCGATGAGTATTTGATCAATATTGTTCGATAAAGGTGTCTATGATCCACCAGCGGTTCCAGAACAGCAGGAAAACCAGGATCAGCGGACCGACGAGGTTCAGGTTGTTGACTGGATTCTTCCAGTCAGAGAAAACAAACAGCTGAAAGACCCAGGGAACAATGAAAAGGATCGCGGTCAAAACGATTCCGTAGATTATTCCCCGTTTCTCCCATCGCAGCTGCATCTTATCCATGGCGTAAATTGCCGGTATCCACAGGATGAAAAGGTGCTTCCCGATGTTCGGGATACCGACCAGAAAGCCAAAGGTCAGGGTGAGTGCCAGCACCCATTCCAGTGCGTTCACATCTTTCTGCGCATTGATGATCCATTCAATGATCAGCACGACGATAAACACGCCGGAAATTGCCCAACCGATCCTGCCGCCAAGCTCCGGCTGCCAGTTTTCGAGCAATTTCGAGATATTGGTCGGGTTCATATACTTGATGTAATAAACCATTGACCGCAGGAAGAGCATGAACCAGTCCGTTCTGAGCAGCATGCCTATAAGGAATAATAGTGCAAGAACCATCCCAGTCCACGCAGCAATTATTCCCCCACCGCGATGTGATAATGCCCATATGCAAACCCAGAGAACCGGCAAAAGGGTCAGAGAGCATTTTATCGTTGAAAACGCGAACATGATCCCGCTGAGTTCTGCTTCGCCTTCCTGCATGGCCGCCAGGCCGATCATGAAAAATGTGATGGCGAGGATGGAAATATCCCCGTCTGCCAGAGCTGCGATCGCATAGTAGTTTATCAGCAGAATGACCGCACAGACCGTTCCCGGTGTGAGTTTATTCTGAATGCGGAAACCTCGTATCAGGCGAAATGCCGCAAAGACCAGCGTTGCCTCCAGCAGGATTCGCCAGAGGATCAGCGCCACTTGAAAATTGTTGATGAAAGCAAAGGGCAGTACCGGTATGATCGCGTAAAGCGGGAGTGAAAACCCGCTGAGGTTTGGATCATTGGGGTACCGCTGCTGAACCTGTTGAAACAGTTCATCCGCGTATGGATTTTGCCCCTGTGCGAACAAAACACGTCCGGTGAGCCAGTAACTGTAAAAGCTGCTGCCGTAGTCGGTGTTGAGTGTGAACAGGATATTGGGCACGATAAGTACCACTGCCGCCGCCAGGATGATCAGCAGCATGGATGCTCTGAAGGTGAACAATTTCCGAAGCGGAGAAGCGTTCATTGCTCCTTAGATCGTGACCTCGTAGACACGGTGACGCTTGATCGGTTTGAGCCCCAGCGTTGCCATTTCCTGCTGAACTTCGTGAGCTGTTTCTGCCATCTGAACGGCTTCCACATATTCAAATTGCGGATATTCTTTCATGATATCCATCATGGAGCAGTAAAGCAGGGCATTACCGCCGCTCTTGTGGTATTTTTCCAGCAGTCCAAGACCGTTCAAAGCACAGTAATGGGTCTTTTTCAATTCGAACAGCATGTCGATGAGCAATAACGGATTGTATAAATACCCGTTGTGGCGCTGCATGGCTGCGGAAATGTCCGGAAAGTTGACGAGGAAACCGACAATTTCGTCTGTTTCGTCGGTGATAAAGCGCAGCAGGCCCGGAACGACAAAAGTCAAAACGTTTTCTACGAAAAAGTCAAATTCGCGCTGTGTCATCGGGAAATATTCCCAGTTGTTTTTGAAAGAGTCGAAATACATTTGAGCGATTTTCGTGGCATCTCTGCGGATCTCGGCTTTGTTGGAATAGGTTTTGATCTTCAGTTTACCGCGTTTCTTTACGATATCTGCTACTTTATAGACTTTTTCCGGTAATTGGAATTTGCTTACTTCCGCCTGCATGGTGACATATTCGTTGATCTTGTAAAAGCCGTAATTTTCGTATAGTTGCTGGTAGTATGGAAAGTTATAGCAGGAAAAATTCATGGATTGACGCTTGTCAAAGCCTTCGACTAAAACACCGTATCCATCAAAGAGGGAAAAGCCTTTGGGCCCTTTGAGTTTGTTCAGCCCTTTGCTGCGTGCCCATTTTGCGGCTGCGTCGAAGAGGGCGTTAGCGACTTCCTGGTCATCAATGGCATCGAAGAGGAATATGTCACCGCTGTTTTGTTTGTGATATTCATTATAGGCAGTATTATTCAGGATAGCGGTGCGTCCGACCATTTTCCCATCTTTCCATGCCGTATAGAAGCTTGCGTCAGAATGTTCATAGAACGGGTGCTTCTTTTTGTTCAGCATGACTTCGATATCGTTGCGGAACGGCGGAACCCATTGCGGGCAGTTTTTGTAAAGATCATAGTGAAATTGAACGAACTCTTTCACCTGTTTTTTATTTTCAGTATCAACAAGACGAATTTCAATCATTGTTATTCTCCTGATAGTTATCTTATTACAATCATATCATTTTAATCCAATATTCATGGAATGGCGAATTATTACATATGAAATATGAACTTATTGACAAATCTCGTCGCCGAATTTCAATTGTTATTCAAATTCCAATAGTTCTCCGGCACGGTTTCTGATAAACTTCCCCAATATCTTCAGCCGTTCTGCCGGTAAGTTGTAATTCGGATCCCGAATGAACTCAAAATTTAAGAGTTTTCGAAGCCCTTCCCGCTGCCGGTTGGAAATAAACTCCTTGGCTATGTCGTCAAACGACACATCAAAAGCGGAAGACCTTGTTTTTGCGTAAGCACTGATGGTTTTCAGGTCATCCTTTACGGCATAAGGGAAAAGGCCCAGTCCGTTGTCAAAAACAGGTGCCAATGCAATAGGGCGATTGCTTTTTGAGTCAACCAGCAGGCCGAAATTCCCATAATGACGGTCTGTATTATAAATTACCGCGTCAAAGATCATCATATCCGCAAAAGCATTGTGATACTGTTCCCCCAGATTCTTCAGATATTCTGAGAGTTCAAGAATATTCCGGAAATTACCGTAATATCCCATCGGCACATAGGAATGATCTTTATCGGTGAACAGCTCGCAAACGGAACAGAGACTTTTTTTCCATTTTGAAAGTGTGTAAGGAACGTGAGAAATTCCCATTAAGTCAGCAATTTGGGATGCATAAAACTCTGAATACGGTTCATTTCCTGCATTTGAGGCGCCTTCAGTTCCCCCTTTATACAGCAGGGTCTTCCCGCCTATTTTGCGCCAGGCTTTACGAAGCATTCCATTTGTAGTGAATTCAGGTGAAGATGTGAACCCTTTTTTCTTCATGCTGCCGTACCCTGTGTAGGCAATAAGAGAAAGCGGTTTGGAAAAATCATTGTCAAACAAATTATAATCAGCGAAGGTTCCCGGAAATCCATCGTTAACCACCCAATAGCAGTCGTTAAGTGAAAGTCCCATGCAGACGTTCAAAATGCCTGAAAGATCATGTTCAGAAAGGCCTAATGATGCGAGAATTGCTTCGATATATCCCCTGTTTTTCGGTATGGTACGGGTTCTCAGCCAGGAAAGGAGACCATCGTCCGAAAGCTCGAGGCTGATTGGAAGAAGTGATTTTTTTTCTTCATCATACCAGAGAATTCTACAGATGTTTCCACGCAGTCCCTGTGTTTCCAGCGAGAAGCGGAGCAGTGTAGTATCAAAATGTTTGAGTTCGTAAATCATTCGTTTCCCCGTTTTCCCTTTATCATATCACATTAGGTATTAGGTGTTAGGTATTAGGTATTAGGTGTTAGGATGTTAGACGTCAGTGCCTGATTATTATCTAAAGTCTAAAGTCTAAAATCTAAAATATTACATGAATAACTACCGACTACCAACTACTAACTACCAACTGCCAACTTCTAACTTCTAACTACCAACTACTAACTACTAACTACCAACTCCTAATCCCTAACCCCTGATTCCCTCCGATTCATCATCCAGATAGAGAAGAATAATGCGAGGAAGGCGCCGGCGAATTTTGTGACCATGTAGGACGGCATATAATCCGGGGCGTTATTCAGGATGAAGGAAAGCTGCGCGGAAAGGGCGGATACGGCATAGACCACAAAGGCGGCGTTGATTTCGATCCCGCGCGGGTCGAAATCCTGCATGGCGATGATGCCGGCAGTCCCGCTTGCCAGGGTCATGATTGGGTTCGAAAGGGCTTCCGGTGAGGTGCGGACCTTCGCCGCGAGCGTTTCCATCGGTTTCCGCAGCAGTCTGGTCAGAAATTCCGAAAGCGGCAGACAACCGAGCATCGTGACCGTGATCATGGCGATGACGCGGAAGGCATCGATAATGGGGGTGATCCCCGGAATGAGGGTCACGCCGGCCATCTGCTGGAACGCACCAACCGTGATCCCGATGATGCCGATTGCCCGCAGAATTTGAGAAAAGACTGTGAAAATGCGGACCATCAGCGGCAGGTTCTTCCAGATACCGAACAAAACCAACGCGGAAAGGATCAGGATCGGCAGACTGTGCCACAGGATCTCACCAATGCCCAGACCGGCAACCAGGCCGCCCAGAACCAAACTGATGGGAAGGATCACGAGCCCTTCCAGAATACCCCGGGCGAAGGCGTCCTGTTTTTCCTTGTCTTTCAGAACGCGCATCCCCAGCGGAACAGCAAAGGAAAGGGCCGTCCCGAAGGTACCCGCGACATTGACACCGCCGAAAAGACCATGACGCGGATCAACCGCCAGATCCCGGGCCAGGAAAAAGCCGCCCCAGTCGATCGGGATCAGTCCGCCGAAGACGCCGGGGTCGAATCCGATTACCGCGAACAGGGGAACGATGGTGTGCTGCAGTGCCCACGAAAGAATGGGCACCATCACGATGACGCCGGTGATAGAGGTCGCCATCGGTCCCATCAGGGCAAGGGCGCGTTCAAACTTGCTGCCGAGCCCCAGTTTGTTCCCAATAAGGTAATCGATACCACCGATAAGCGCAAAAATAGCGAGGATCCAGGAAATAACTACGTTCATTTTAATAGCCTTCTTTCACAGAAGAAATCAGCCTATATTATAATCAAATAATAGCAGAAGGAGAAATGATTACATGGAAACGGAAAGATTAATGGTTAAAAGTATGCTACCGGTAGATCCGTGGGTTGTGGCATTTTGTTGACTCAGATTTAATTTATTGTATAAGCATATGAATGAAAATAATGTAAAAATTTCGTGTATTCTTGATATTGGAGAGCTGCTGCTTTCGAATGGTGCGGATGTGAACCGGGTGGAGGATACCATCACGCGGTTGAGCCGTGCCTTTGATTTCCATGATTGTAATGTTCATGCCATCAATTCGAGCATCATTCTCACCATGACCTCGCCGGAAAATGAGGTGATCACCCAGGCACGCAGGATCACCCGGATTGACACAGACCTCAACCGTGTGGCTGAATTGAATGACCTCTCACGGAAGATCTGCTCCGGGATGACGGACCTCGGCAAAATTGAGAAAGAAATGAAGTTTATCCGGGAAAATACGCCATACCCTCCGGTGATGATCTATTTCGCCTATGCGATATCGGCTGCCTTTTTTACGCTCTTTTTCGGCGGAAGCTGGGAGGATACACTGTTTTCGATCCCGATTGCGCTGCTGCTGCGTTGGGTGAAGGTGCGCCTGAATAGTTTTAACGATAACAAGATGGTGGATAATATTATCCTATCCGCAATTTTGACCTTTTCTGCTTTGATCGGGCAGCGGATATTCCCGGGACTGAACAGTGATATGGTCATCATCGGCGATATCATGCTGCTGATCCCCGGATTGGCTTTCTGCAACTCGATTCATGACATGGTGATGGGGGATACGATCAGCGGAGTGCTTTCCATGTTTGACGCGGTGCTGCGGGCGCTTTCAATTGCCATCGGCTATGTGGCTGTCTGGGCACTGATGGGGAGGTTTTTATGAATCGGGAACTGCTTCAAATCATTTCCGCGGGGTTTGCCGGGATCGGGTTTGCCATGATCTTTCATATCCGTCCCAAACATCTGCCTGTCGCGTTCCTTGGCGGGGCTTTGAGCTGGGTCTTTTATCTCGGTGCTGAAAAAATCTGGGATTCCCATGCACTGGCTATGATGATCGCCGCATTGGGCGTTACCGTTTATTCGGAAATCGGCGCCCGGGTGGTGAAGATGCCGGTTTCGGTGATCTATACGCCGTCCATCATCCCCCTGATCCCCGGGAGTCATTTGTATTACTGCCTGCGGGGCTTTGTGACGGATGATCATGCGGTATTCATGAAATACGGGAGTATGTTGGCTGAGGACACGATCAGCATTGTCCTGGGCTCCATGATCGTCCTGACATTCGTCTCCGCGCTGTCTCAGCATAAGCAGAAACTATCATAATCAAGAAGCACATGGGGACTGGCAACGAGTGCCGCGCAGTCGGCACGCGTGTGCCTGTCCCTATGTGCGGCGTCCGGTACTCTGAGCAGTTACAATATTTTGCAAATAATTACGCAGTTCGGGTATTTCTTTTATTGCCGTTTCCCATACGATGTCATAGTCGATATTCCCGTAATGATGAGCAAAAATATCCCGCATACCCATTACATCCCGCCAGGGAATCTTATTGTATTGTTCACAGAAATCCTTGCTCAGCCCTTTTGCCAGTTCACCGATCTGAAGAATAGGCATTGTTACCGCGTTTCGATAAACAAATCCTTTTTCCTGTTCTTTAAAAAAGGACACTGTCATGATTGAAAAAGACATGAGTCTTGGCGATTTCATCACAATAATTGAGAATTTTCCTGATGATTTGCTGATCCTTATTGTTCATAAATAACAACTGCCTCTTTGTTGATCCTGTCAATAAAATCCTGATCGCTTGATGTGTCTGTCACAACATCAACATGCGTTCCCAGCGCATCTTCAAGGGAGTTCACAAAGGAAACATATGTCAGCAATGAAGAGATATTCCCCTTTGTAATCAAAAAGTCATAATCACTGTGTTCTGTCTGACTTCCTTTTGCCCGTGATCCAAAGAGCATAATTTTTTTTACGCCATAATCCTGCGCAATCGGTGTAATAATGCTTCGAATTCTTTCCTCTTCACTCATAAAATGATCCCCAGTTTAATTAATTATAACGGTTTTTTAGTAATTGATCGATATCCGGAAGACGCACCGATTAAATATTTTTCAATGATGAGCCGGTGGGAAAAATTAGTGGGAACTGTCACTTCACGGGACTGTCCCCGATAATTAAGGTTCGAGTCATAACGAATATTATTAAAAAAAATTCTAAAAAGTACTTGACAAAATAAGCAAAAATCGTATAATATAATAGAAAAAAATAATTAAAAAAAGACAAAAAAGAGAACGGAAAATGAAACAAGTCCAAAGCGTAGTGCCGATGAGCTCAATGACACAGGAAGAACTGAAAGAACTTTTCAGCCTGTCCTCATTGCCTGCTTCCGCTGATGACCTGGACCCCAACAAGCTTCCTGACGAAACACTGGAAGAATTCTCCTATGATGGGCTTGAATTTGAGGAAGCCGCTCTCCAAACATGGAGACATTTGACGATCATGCATTGCCATGCCGGGATGTATAACCGTCATTCCGATTATTTCCCGATTGCCTGTGCACAGCTGGAAAAAGCGATCCGTACCGTTGGCAGCTTTTGTCTGACGAAAACCGTTCTGGAGGCTCAGGGTGCTCAATTCTCAAACCTGGAAGACATGAACATCCGTTCGCTTTATGGGCTGACAAGCTATTACTTCCGGAAATGCGGCAAGGCTTTTGATGATATTTATGATAAGGCCGGGCTGATCAGTATTCAGATGCACAAATGGGAAATGCGCTGGCTGGAGCTGGGAGAACGGCTCAAAGCTACTGAGGCAAAATGTCAGGAAATCAGAGACAAAAAGATCGATGTGGAAAAACTGCTGAAGCGCACGGAATCCATCAAAGGGCCCACACCTGCCGGTGAAAGCAAACCGATCCAGGAACCAAAAGAGCTGGAGATCTGGCAGAACGCATTGCCGCTGATCGGCACCTATGCCCGTCAGGTAAAACGGGAGCGGAAATACGAAGCCTGGGTGAAATATTTCAATAATAAAATCCATCGCATGGCGGAAGAGCAGAATCGGTGGGACGCAAAAGAAGAAGCAAGAAAACGGAAAGCGGAAAGGAATCGCACCTCATCTGAAGAAAAACAGGCCGATCCGACGGTTCCCGTAGATAAGAAAACTGAGAATGGGCCGGTCGGTACGGCTTCCGGAGAGATGGATAAGAAAGAGAATGCAAACGGAAACAAAAAAGAGATCTCACCGGATGAAATGAGCCCGCTGGAATTCCGCAAAAAACTGGTTGAAATGGCGCGGGGGCGGGGGGAAGGTTCCGACCTCATGCAGATCCTCGGTGATCCGCCGGAAAAGCTGCATGAACGCTGGCGGCGGTATCAGGAAGAGGACAAACAGCGGAAAAAGTCTGTTGAAAATTCGGGACCGCATAATCAAAAAAGCAAAAATCCAAAGAAAAAGAAGCGAAAATAACCGGTATCAGAAACATACCGGGCATTTTCACGTGTTTTCAATTTTAACCGTAGCTCGGTTGCCGGGGACTGGACCGCTTGCGGGCCTGTACTCGCATTTTTAAATTAAAATTAATTGTATGGACAAGTTGAAAAAAACGGATTATAATGAATTTATCGTTGTAATCAATTGAATAATTATGAAAATGTGATATTTGTCAGATTGAGATATGACAGAAATGTAGTTTTGCAATTTGATTTTTTAAGATACAATAAATTTGTCAGACAACATAATTCTGTTTTATGGACTGTCGGTTATCGTTTTGCGGCAATGATATACGTTCGTATATCTTAAACTTACAGGAGACCTGTAAGAAATCAAAAAGGAGAAAAGAAGGATGAAAAAGTTTTTATCGTTGTTTCTTGTCTTGGCAGTTCTGCTGATGGCTGTCTGTGCAGTTTCCGCTGATGATATCAAGGTTGGTGTTATCCTCCTCCACGATGAACAAACCGGTTATGATGCGGCTCATATTGATGGCGTACGCGGAGCGATGGAACGTCTTGGTTTGGATGATGATCAGGTCATTATCAAATATAATATCGGCGAAAATGAACAGTGTTATGATGCGGCTGTTGACCTCGCGGAACAGGGTTGTACTTTAATCATGTCTGATTCCTATGGTCATCAGGCTTTTTTGAAATTAGCTGCTGAAGAATATCCGGAAATAACATTTGTTTCTGCTACTGGTGATACCGCTTGGAAGGACGGCTTGGATAATTTCTCCAACATGTTCCCTCATACATATGAATCTCGTTATGTTTCAGGTGTTGTTGCTGGTATGAAACTTAAACAATTGATGGATGATGGTAAAGTCACTGATCCTCATATTGGTTATGTCGGTGCCTATCCGTATGATGAAGTAGTATCCGGTTACACCGGTTTCTTCCTTGGCATCCGTTCTATTGTCCCAGAAGCCTATATGGAAGTAATATATACAAATGACTGGGATAATTTCGAAAAAGAAAAAATGGCTGCTGAATCTTTGATTGCACGTGGCTGCGTCATCATAGGTCAGCATGCTGACTCCCAGGGTGCCCCTTCAGCGGTTGAATCTGCACGAAAGAACGGAACTGATGTTTACAGCATCGGCTACAACATTGATATGCGTGAAGCTGCTCCAACCGGTGCATTAACTTCTGCTCAAAACAACTGGGTTGAACTTTATACCCACATGATTGGATTAGCCATGAAGGGCGAAAAGTTGCCGGTGGACTATTCAATCGGTTACGCTGACAATGCCAATCAGATTTCTGAATTAGGTGATTCTTGCGCTCCAGGCACCGCCGAAGCTGTTGAAGCTGTTGAAGCCGCTATCAAGGATGGAACGCTGCATGTATTTGATACTTCCACTTTTACTGTCAAAGGTGAAACAGTGACGCACTGGTTCGCGTTGGATACTGAAGGTGACTTTGTACCGGATCAGGGTGAAGCGATTGCTGATGGATATTTCCACGAATCAGAATGGAAATCAGCTCCATCATTTGGCATCCGCATTGATGGCATCACCGAACTTACTAACGAATAATTCAAAATGTTATACCGCACGGGGAGGATCACACTCCCCGTGCATTTTTATAGCTTGATGAAACAGAACCTTATCGGAAGATGGTTCTGTTTCATCGGGATACAAAAAGACGGTGTTGTATTCTAAAGCATCAGATGCCGATTGGTTCATTGAATCCTTCGGAGAAAGGAAGTCTCCCTTGAGTAATAAAAATGCTGTAAAAATGGTAGACATCACAAAAACCTTTGACGTTGTGGTTGCCAACAATAAGGTTTGCCTGGAAATAAATTACGGAGAGGTGTTGGCCCTTTTGGGTGAAAATGGAAGCGGAAAAACCACGCTGATGAACATGCTTTCCGGAATTTACGCACCGGACAGCGGTGATATTTATGTAAACGGTCAGCACGTCACGATCAATAACCCCGCGGATGCTTTCGCGCTGCATATCGGGATGATCCATCAGCATTTCAAGCTGGTGGAAGTCATGACGGCAGCGGAAAACATTATCCTGGGACTGAATGAAGGCCGCATGGTGGATCTGAAAAACGTCCGGACCAGGGTGAAAGATTTTTGCGACCGTTACGGTTTTGTGGTGGATCCCGACAAAAAAGTGTATGACATGTCTGTTTCCGAAAAACAGACACTGGAAATTGTCAAGCAGCTTTACCGCGGTGCGGATATCCTGATCCTTGATGAGCCGACAGCTGTTCTGACGCCGCAGGAAACGCAAAAATTATTCGCGGTTTTACGCAACATGCGGGCTGACGGGAAAGCGGTTGTCATCATTACGCATAAACTTCATGAAGTCATGGATATTTCAGACAGAGTCGTTGTTCTCTTGAAAGGCAATTATGTCGGGGAGAAGATGACGAAAGATACGAATCCGCAGGAATTGACGAACATGATGGTTGGTCATCCGACAACACTGAACATTGACCGCTCTGAACCGAAAAACCTTCACAAGTGCCTGGAAGTTAGAAATTTGAGCGTGAAAGATATTTACGGGGTGATGAAGCTTCAGAATGTTTCCTTCACCTGTTATGGCGGTGAGGTGCTTGGTGTTGCCGGTATTTCCGGCAGCGGTCAGCGGGAGCTGCTGGAAGCTATCGCAGGATTGGAAAAGCTGGAACCCGGTGCGGAAATTTTATATACTCCTAATAAACAGGACGCAAAAGAACATAATCTGGCGAATCTTTCCCCGGTTGAGATCAAGAATTTAGGCGTGAGCCTTGCCTTTGTTCCGGAAGATCGTCTGGGCATGGGGCTGGTCGGTAATATGGATGTTGCCGAAAACATGATGCTGAAGAGCTATCAGGATGGCAAGGGTCCTTTGCTGGACCTGAAAAAACCAAAGAAGCTCGCGGAAAAGGTCGTGAAGGATCTTGACGTACTGACGCCTTCCATTCATACGCCGGTGCGCCGTCTTTCCGGCGGGAACATTCAAAAGGTTCTGGTCGGACGGGAGATCGAGCAGAAACCCTCTCTGATCATGACCGCCTATGCCGTTCGTGGTCTGGACATCAACACATCCTATACGATTTATAACCTGATGGATGAACAAAAGCAGAAAGGTGTTGCGGTCATTTTTGTCGGTGAGGATTTGGATGTATTGCTTGAGCTTTGTGACCGGATTCTGGTTCTTTGCGCCGGACAGGTGAGCGGTATCGTGGATGCCCGGAAGACAACGAAGGAAGAAGTCGGTTTGCTGATGACGCATCTGGGACAAAAAGAGGAGGCATGATGAACGCTGAAAAGAAAGAACCCTTATTCCGTATTTCAAAACGCGGCGCGATCCCCTGGTGGGCTTCTTTTGGTATCCGTCTCATCGGTTTGCTGATTGCGCTCGTGCTCTGTGCTTTGATCATCTTTGGAATCACAAAGCTGAACCCTTTGAAGGTCTATGCGGCAATGTGGAATGGCGCATTGGGAACCAACCGCCGTTCCTGGGTCACGATCCGAGATACAATGATGATGCTTTGTATTGGTCTCGGCCTTGCGCCGGCATTCAAGATGAAGTTTTGGAACATCGGTGCGGAAGGGCAGGTGCTGGTTGGCGGTATCGCGGCGGCAGCCTGTATGCTTTACCTTCCCAAAACCATGCCGAACTGGCTCGCTTTGGTGATCATGTTCTGTGCCAGTGCTTTGGCCGGTGCCGTCTGGGGATTTTTCCCGGGCTTTTGTAAGGCCATGATCAATACCAATGAAACGCTGTTCACCCTGATGATGAACTACATTGCGATTCGTCTGACGGCTTTCTTTGTGGCAAAATGGGAAAATCCCTACGGTTCCAACACGGTCGGGATCATCAATTCCCAATCCCGCTTTGGCTGGTTCCCGAAGATATTCGGTCAGCAATACGCATTGAACGTTATCCTGGTCGTTGTTCTTACGATTTTCATTTTCATCTATCTGAAATATACCAAGCACGGGTTTGAAATCGCTGTGGTCGGTGACAGTGAGAACACTGCCCGCTACTGCGCAATGGACGTCAAGAAGGTGATCATCCGGACGATGATGCTTTCCGGTGCGATTTGCGGTATTGCCGGGTTCCTGGTGGTATCCGGTGCTTCTCATACAATTTCAACTGAGACAGCAGGTGGACGCGGTTTTACGACGATTATTGTTACCTGGATGTCAAAATTCAATTCTTTCATTATGGCTGTCGTTTCGGCATTCTTAGTCTTTCTTGAAAAAGGCGCAGGTGAAATTGCTTCTCAATATAATCTTTCAGACTATATCTCCAATGTTGTGAAAGGGATCATCCTGATTTTCCTGCTTGGCAGTGAATTCTTTGTCAATTTTAAAGTCAAGCTGCGTGGATCTCATAAAAAGGAGGTGACGAAATGACACAAATTATTGCGCTAATTAATTCTGCTATTGTATTTGGTACCGTTATTCTGTATGGTTCTGTGGGTGAAATTTTGACCGAAAAAGGAGGTAATTTAAATTTAGGACTTCCCGGTGTTATGTATATGGGCGGTATCGGAGGTTTGATAGGTGCGTTCTATTATGAAAAAGCTTTGGGCAGCGCGGCAGTTCCTATTGTCTGTGTGTTGATTGCACTAATTTGTGCTATGGTTGCATCCTTCCTTAGTGGTTTGATTTTCGCGTTTATGACCGTAACTTTACGCTGTAATCAGAACATCATGGGTTTAGCATTCAATATTTTTGCCGGAGGTTTTGCTAACTTTTATGGAGGATCTTT
Source organism: uncultured Chloroflexota bacterium (assembly GCA_902791025.1). Classification (GTDB taxonomy): domain Bacteria; phylum Chloroflexota; class Anaerolineae; order Anaerolineales; family Anaerolineaceae; genus Flexilinea. The sequence goes on from CADATZ010000001.1 coordinate 122,089, forward strand.
GAACCAGTTATCCGGAGGTGTTGGACAGCTTCGTGTTGGTGTAACAAGCAATGCATTTCAAACGAAAATACCTTTCTTGTCAACAAACCTTGGAGAATTTGGAAGGATAATCTTTTCTTACGGATTTCTTGTTTATTTATCAATTATACTCGCGTTCATTTTACGCTGGTTTCTGAATACAACGATGGTCGGTTTGAACTTGCGTGCAGTTGGCGAAGATCCAGCATCAGCAGATGCTGTAGGTATCAATGTGACAAAATACAAATATCTGTCAACCTGTATCGGAGCTTGTATATCCGGGCTTGGTGGTTTGTACTTTGTGATGGATTATCAATCCGGAACATGGAATAGTGCCGGTGGGATTGAGAGTAATGGCTGGCTGGCAGTAGCGCTGGTTATTTTCGCCTCCTGGCGTCCGCTGCGCGCGATTTGGGGCTCTTACCTGTTTGGGATCCTTTCCTGGCTGTATTTCTATATTTCCGGTCTGACTCGCTCGTCTCAGGAAATTTTCAAAATGCTGCCCTATATCGCAACCCTCGCGGTTCTTATTTTCGTGGCGCTTCAGCACAAGGTTGAAAACCAGCCGCCGAAGCACTTGGGCCTGCCCTACTTCCGCGAAGAACGGTAGTTTGCGAATGAATGAAGCACACGGGGACTGGCATCTTGTGTCGCGCAGCCGACACAAGTGTGCCTGTCCCCATGTGCGTCTCTTTGCGATCTCTTGCGATCTCTTTGCGACTCTTTGCGATCTATAATAAAGGAAGATAAAATTTGAGACTGTAAGCAGCGACACGGCGAACGTGATCAATAACTATATCAGAAATTCCAATGTTCTGTTTCTCTTTATCGTTTACTTGGGATAAAATATATATGAAGTAATTTGTAAAGGAAGAGAAAATATCAATATGAAAAAAGTTTTATTGATTTGTATCATGATCATCGTTTTGTGCAGCGCGTTGACTGCCGCCGCGGACCCGATCAAGGTTGCGATCAATCCGGATACAAAACCTTTTAAGTATCTTGACGAAAACGGTGAATTCGCTGGTATCGACGCGGATGTGATCAATAGTATCGCTGAGGCGGAAGGCCTGGAAATCGAATTTGTTGAAATGGAATTCGATGAAATCATGGACGCGGTTGCATCCTGTGAAGTCGACGCGGCAATCTCTGCGCTGACAAAGACCGAAAACCGTTCCAGGATGGTTTCTTTTTCAGAACCTTATATTATGAGCTTTCAATCTGCTTTCGTTCGCCTGAAGAATGATAGTGCTAAGGATATTTCAGACCCCGCCATTAAAATCATCGGCGCAAAATCTGCAACCACAGCTGAAGAAAACTCCAGGATCGCTGCGGAGCGGTTAAATCTTGAACTGAAGCTTTATCCGGATTATGCTCAGCTGTTTGAAGCGCTTGAGAATGATGAGATCGATGCAGCAGTCTCAGATGAACTGCTCGCGAAGCAATTCGTGGATTCCTATGGGGATATGATGACGATTGGTCAGCCGCTGACCAGCGAGCCTTATGCTATCGCTGTCTGCCCGAATAATACCGATCTCCTCGAAGCGATCAATCACGGAATGAGCGAACTGCGCAAGAACGGGACCCTTGACGAAATTCTCCTGGAGAACCTGAACCCGGCAGAATAAAAAATTGCGTGTAGTTATTCTGGCGTTGTACGGAGCGTAACGGGCCAGACAGTCCGCTCAGAGCGACACAAGCATCGCTCGATACGATCCGGAACAAGCGCTTCACTGTGTTAGTGCAAATTAAGAGATAACAGGCACCATGTGCCGCATTCTGAAAGATAAAAAAAAGGCCTTTACAAAAACTGCAAAGGCCTTTTCTATTCAACCAGCTACTAACTACCAACTACCAACTCCTAACTCCTAACTCCTATCTCCTATCTCCTATCTGCCCCTCTCCGGACGTGACGGTTCGGGACGGATCTGCCCCATATAGCGGCTGGAGCGCTGGGAATAATCAAGGTCAGGATAATCGGAAAGGTAGCTAAACTGGATCTGTACCACCCTGGCGCCATAGGGGATCACGACATTATGCTTCCCCTCATTACGCAGTTCCAGCGTGATCGTACCTTCAAATCCGGCATCGATTACGCCCGCCATCATGTGGTTGATGAAGACGCGTCCCAGACTGGATTTAGTGTAGACCTGACCGCAAACGTCTTTCGGCATGCGGAAATATTCCCGGGAACAGCCAAGGAACAAATCACCGGGAGCCAGCAAAACGCCTTCATCCGGGTTGACTTCCTGCAGCTCCCAGAATTTCTCTGTGTCATAATGCCGGCCAAAAATCAGGGGTTCCTGTATTTCTTTCGGCCATTGGATAAACCTGCCCAGGGTCAAATCGAGCGTGTTGGGATTGATCTGTTTTTCCACCGCATCACAATTCGTTTCCGAGCGGCTGAAGTCGATCATGCCCGCCTGAATATATTTTGAGATTTCCTTATCACACAAAACACTCATAGCTTCCCCCACTCATAATTTCCGCAGGGACGAAGTTCATGACAAACTTTCCCGCGATAAATACATTCAGGAACGCAGAATGATGCCGAAATTGGATCGACCTTCCGCAGTTCATTGACTATTTCGACCATGATGCTGCGCGTAGTCGCGTCAGCTTTATAGCAAAGGCGTTTCCGGCTCATATTGACAAGTGCCTGAAAATTCATATCCATGGCGTGGGTAACCAAAGCGTCCTGACGTTCCGCTCCGCGCTCAGGATTGACGCGCTGAGACTGAACGTAGTGTTCAATGCCATATTTATGGCGTACAAGGTGCACAGAGCAGTAATAGGGAATGTCGTGCATAATGATCGTGTACATCAATGTGCGGACCGGGGAGTGCTCTGCAGCCAGTATTTTCTTCTTCCATTCATCCGACGGGACCTTCGCTGAATCCTTTCCCTGCGTCATACGGGCAAGGAGAAGGCAGCGCGCCCAGTCTTCATCGCTTGGGTATCGGAGTATTTCTATTCTCATCCTTCCCTCCTGCCGGGATATTATATCAAGAAACTTGCTGTTTTTTACCCGGCGGCACAACACGCAGTACAGTTTTTTGTCCAGCCTGTGCCGCAGCAAAAAACTGTACTGGTGTGCTTCGTTAGTAATAGCGGCGAATCGGTATCAGTTTTCGCCGGTGTTTGTATAGGTGAAGACGTAGCTGGCGCGTTTGGTCCCTTCTGCGACGATGCCGTAAATATAGTCTCCCTTCCCTCCGCCTGGGCACAGTTCAATCGATCCGCTTCCCTGCGTTGTTGTGTAAACAGGTTTGTTGTTGATGGACAAACGGATCTGTGTCGCATCGGTTACCGTCCAGTAAACGGTCGGGCAGAAGCGTTTTCCGCCCTTGTAATAGTTCGGCTGGAATCGGGTGATGACCGGCGGTGCTCCGGCAGGGGGTGCGCTGACCGCGTCGGTGGTTACGATGATTTTGGCGGTAAGTTTCGGCCCGAAGAATGCGCCATCCGGAGCACGGAGCTGGAAATAGCCTACATATTCACCGGGTGCCTGAGGAGCCTGCAGTTGAATACCGACATCCACGGTCGTTCCCGGAATGGTGAGCTGCGGGATCGCAACGGACCTTCCACCCATGAAATCCCCGTCCACGAATTCAATCGTGTACCCTGCATACCATTTGCAGGAGCCGTTATTGTAAATACGCCAGCCTTTCGTGAAATTTTCACCGGGGTTCACTCTGGTTCCGTCCGGGTAGGATATATCAGCCATATAGACCATCACGTTCTTACAATTGGCGGGCTGATCGATCGGTGGAATCGGGGTCGGTGTAGCCACCACGACAGGGTCGCGAACGATCTGAGATGGACGGGTGATAGTGATTTCTGCTTCTTCACCGGCAGACAGAATGTAATTATCGATCAAGGCCTTGAGTGTTCCGTCCTTTCTCATTTTTCCAAAGGCATCATTGATCCTTGCAATCAGAGCTTCAGAGCCTTTTGCCGCCGCGAATGCGTATTCTTCATCTCCGACATTTTCGTTGACAATTTTGAAATTCCCGCTGGATTGATAGCTTTGTTTGTATGAATCCTCGTCGAGCATCAAAAGATCGATCATGCCGTTCCGCAGTCCTTTGACCGCTGAGTCAAGTGAGGCGAACGTGTAAACATTTTGGGTGCTGATCAGTCCTTCGGAGACCAGGTTGGTTTTGACCCATTGGTCAAAGCTCGTCCCGCGCTGAACACCCAGACGGTAATTGGTCATTTGATTGAGCTGAAGGCTGTTGACGATATTGCTTTGTGTGGACGCAATGATCAGTGCCTCGTTTGTGTAATACACATCTGCAAATAACAATTCTTTCTGACGTTCCGGCGTTATAGAGAAAGCACCGGCGATAAGATCGATTTGCCCTACGCTTACGGAATCGATCAGGCCGTCAAATGCCATATCAAAGAATTTCGGGGTAAAGCCTTCTTTTTCACCGATTAATTTGATCAGTTCAACATCGAGACCGGTCAGTTCATTATTATAATCATAATAGACAAAAGGCCGGTATTCCGCGGCTAAACCGACATTGATATTTTCCGCGAATACGGAAGATAAATTAGACAGAAGGAATAATAATAACAATGGCAGATAGAATTTTTTCATGGCAATTCTCCTTTTGATTGAGTTTCGTGTCATATCTATATTATAGCTTCAATTATGAATAATATCGGATATTGTTTTTTCGTATCTATTCAGAACGAAGCACTTGGGGACTGATACCTTGCTGTCGCGAAGCCGACACAAGCGTGTCTGTACCCATGTGCGTCACTGGATACTGAACAGTTACGTTTTTTCAATAAATCTGCTGTGCTGTTGATTGGCTTTCAGGTTATGTTATGAAAAATGGCTTGGTTTTAACGAAGACAGAAAATCAATGGAATTTAAAAAATATTAATTTGTTTGTATTCAAAAATTATTTGCTATTATAATTTTTAATGAAATATCGTATGGAGAGAGAAAGGAAAATTCCAGATGAAAAAAATCCTGATGCTATTCTTTGTTTTATTGATAGCCTTTACCTTTATTACAGCCGGGGCGAGTGATCTTTCGGACGTTCAAAAATCCGGGAAAATGAGGCTGGGTGTACCACCGGAATATATTCCTTTTATTTTTTATGATAACACGGGCAATACAACCGGCATTGACGTCGCGTTAATGCAGGAAATTGCACGAAGAATGGGCGTTGAACTGCAGGTTTACAATCTTGCCTTTGACGGGATAATCGATTCGCTGAATCTGGGCCAGGTGGATGTCATCGGCGGTGCTATCTCAAAAACGGCGGAACGTCAGCAGGCAATTGATTTCACCAGAGTTTACTACAGTGGGGACGCTCAATTTATTGCCCTTTCTTCACTTGGAAAACCCTCAACCGTTGATCTCGAAAGTTTTCGAAATTATAAAATCGGTGTACAGAAGGGGACAAGTTTTGATCAGTGGGTCAAAACGAATCTCGTTTCCGGTGGGTATGTCAGTCCCCGGGATGTTTTCACTTATTCCAATGCCGCGGATGAGATGAGAGCGCTTGACCGAGGAGACATTAATCTGGCAGTTCTTGACCAGGATGTCTATGAAGATTTGTATAAATCATCCGGCAAGTATCAGATTTTTTATGACGGATTCATGAAAGAACAATATGCATTTGGATTACGAAAAAATTCTGATTTGACCTCTGTTGTGAACGGACACCTGACAGATATGATCAAAGACGGAACCGCACAATCCATCGCTAACCGCTTTTTCCAGATGAATTTCGGTGAGGTGAAAATAGACAATTCCCGTTCAAGTGCTGTTCCTACCCCGACCCCGAACATGCCTGTTTACATCATTCCTGCTCAGACCGCTGCTACATGCAGAAACGGCATGACATTTGTCAGTGATGTAACTATCACGGATGGACATCAGGTCTACAGCGGGGAAAGATTCACAAAGGTGTGGCGTGTCCGCAATACCGGTACCTGTACATGGACTCCGGATTATACCTTTGTCTTTGTCTCCGGAGATCAGATGAGTGGGCAGAATATCAGTGTTCCGACTACAGTCCAGCCGAATCAAACGGTCGACCTTTCTGTAAACCTGGTCGCGCCGAGTGGAAATGGCACTTATCGGGGGTACTGGCAGATGCGTTCCCCGCAGGGTCAGAACTTCGGTGAATCCATCTGGGTAAAAATCCGTGTGAATGGCGGCGGCAGCTCCGGTGGCGGCGGCAACGGTCCTGTGATCAATTCGTTCTATCCGGATTTCTATTCAGGCGGAAGAGGTACCTGCCCAACGGTTTATTGGCAGACTTCAAATACGTCTGTGATTGATATTTATGTTGATAACACTTCTGTGCTGAGAAGTTATTCATCGAACGGTTCACAGCAGATATGCGGTCCAATTCTGAGTCCGGGAAATCATACAGTGCAGATCGCTGCGTCTTCATCTTCAAATACTACATATTCTTCCTTCGTTTTCACTACGAAGAATCAGGAAGAAGGGCAGAGACGTGTTGTGCCTGTTATCAATTATTTCTATCCTGAAACAAATTCAGGTCCGGAAGGAAATTGTGTTACCGTCTATTGGTCTGTTTCTGATGCGGCACGGATCGATGTTGATGTTGACGGATCTGTCGAAAAGAGCAGTTATGAGCTGACAGCTACCAGAACGATCTGCGGGGCGATAGCATATCCGGGTAATCATACTGTGACGCTTACAGCTCACAGCGTGACTGATGACACCAAAGCTTCATTCACCTATACAACAAATGAAGAAGGCCAGCATCGTGTCGTTCCGGTAATTGAGTATTTCAACGTTGACCCGTCCTGGGGTGTGATGGGTGATACCACTACAGCCTATTGGTCCGTCTCGAATGCGGCCTCTGTTGATATCACTGTTGATGGAAACTATATTGAAAGGAATCAAAGTCCGAACGGTTCCTGTTCGATCCAGGCAACGATCCAGAACGTAGGTGTTCATGAGATCACCCTGATCGCTCATTCCGTAACAGATGACGTTTCTTCTACTGTATATTACAATATGGGAGAAGAAGATTGGGGCGGTTTTGCCGGCTCGAATTACGCTGGGTAATTGGGTGACGGAAATCGAACGCTTTTGACTATGCACATGGTTTTTACAGAATTACAGGATGATTCAATAATCCATGGTATGATTATGCAAGATAAAAAACAGGAGTTATATTATGTTTGAAGAACCTATTCATGTTACTGATGCAACCTACGAACAGGCTGTTTTGAAGTCAGACCTTCCCGTTCTGGTTGATTTTTGGGCACCCTGGTGCGGTCCCTGTAAGATGGTCGGACCGCTGCTCGAACAAGCCGCAAAAAAATATGCAGGAAAATTGGTTGTTGCGAAAGTCAATATTGATGATGACAGTGAAGTAGCTGAAAGCCTCGGCATTCAGTCTATCCCGACACTTCTTTTTGTCAAAAACGGCGAGATCGTCAACCGTACCGTCGGTTCAATGCCCGCGGCTGATCTGGACAATAAAATTCAGGAATTTCTTGCGTAAATTCCCTCGTGTGAATAAAAAGCTCAGCCTTCGGACTGAGCTTTTTTAAATCAATATTGATCGTATCCGGACCGAATAGGTGGTGAAAAATGAAGTTGAAAGCATTGTTCCTGCTCCTGATATTTATTGTTCTGTTCTCGCTGCCGGTTTCTGCTGAAAATTTGAGAGAGAATCCTTCTTTGTACAGCTTTTCTGAAATTGTTCAGAAATTGCCGAAAATGTGGATGGCAAATCCGATCGAAGTGTTGGAAATGATGAAGGATTATCCTGATTTTTCCTGCACACGTGAAGCCGGTATCATTTTCTGCCATTCAGTGAATAATCGAACCTGTGCCGAGATATTTGTGGAACTGAATTTCACTTCCGAATATAATTATGCGGAATTTGACCATGTTACGTTCAGTACGAAGGTAAACAATACCGAGGACATACAGAAAATTGTAGAGACATTTTGGCTGGATGATTTTGAACCGGCAAATATCTCCGGGGCTGCTTATCCGGATGGTCAGTTGACCTTATATTTCAGCAACGAAAACACATTGCTTACCTATGCGATCCCTTTCGGTGAATCCGGTGTTAAGCAGCTGCGGGCTGAGTTTGGATATATCCGCGGATGAGTTTATGGTAAAATAGGTAAGAATTATTTAGCTGAGAGTTTTATTGTGTTTGATTTAGTTTATTTGGGAACTTCTGCATCTGCTCCATCCATACGCCGCAGTCTGCCCTCTTTGATGGTGATGTTCAACGAGCACCGCTTCATGGTGGATTGTGGTGAAGGTACGCAGCGGCAGCTTTTGACGTCAGGAATCGGTCTGAAACGTTTGAACAAGATCCTGATTACGCACAGTCATTTGGATCATATTCTTGGACTGGCAGGTCTCGTTTCCACGATGGTTCGTTGGGAAACAATGGAAGAGATGCATATTTATGGCGGCTCAGATGCAATTGAGCGGATCAAGGACCTTCTGTTTTCTGTTGTATTGCGCGGCAATCGTACACCGACACCGCTTGTATTTCATAAATTGACCCCGGGTGAGATTTTCAAAGAGAAAAATCTGACGGTTAGCTGTTTTCCCGTGACCCATCGCGGCACAGATTCCTATGGATTCCGTTTTGAAGAAGCCGGAAAACGTCCTTTTCTGCCCGAAAAAGCAGCTGCGCTGAATATTCCCGTCGGCCCGTGGCGGAAAGATCTTGTTAATGGAGAGTCAGTTACACTTCCGGATGGAAGAAGGATCAATGCAGAGGACGTGTTGGGCCCATATGTTCCGGGTACTACGTTGGTTACTGTGGGAGATACGGGAAATGCGATGGAGCTTCTGCCATACGTTAAAGGCGCTGATGCCTTGAGTATTGAGTCGACTTACCTGGAAGAGGAAAAGGATATGGCGGTGCAATACTCGCATTTGACAGCAAAAATGGCTGCTGAATTGGCAAAAGAGGCGGAAATTGGAAAACTGATCCTGACGCATGTCTCCAGAAGATACCGTGAACGTGATATTCTGGAAGAAGCTGTCAATGTTTTCCCGAATACAGAAATTGCCCGGGATTTTTCGCAATATCAAATAAAACACGAGTCATAAACCCACATGTTTCCCTTGTAATCAAAAAGGACAGGATTCCCTGCCCTTTTTTCAATTATCCGAGGGGAATATCGATATAGGTTCCCCAGAAAAAGGCAAATAGTGCTGTCAATAGCAGTTTTTTGAGCGTTTCATCGTCTTTGCATCCGTAATAACGGAGTCGGTTGTTTGTCAGTTCAGATTTCTTTGAGGGGGAGAAAATTGACAGAAAGCGGTCTTTGTTATCGACTTCTTCCGACTCAACGATGTCATAGGAAAAAACGCGATGGATGGTCCCTGCTGATTCGAGGGATAAAATGTCGGATTCCTTTAATGCAGTATCCGGAATTTGAAAATCAGGACCGCATGTGTAGACGTCTTTGCACTTGTTTTTGATGTTGAAGTGGCAGAAACCGACCAGTTCTCCGGATGCATCATAAACCGGATTTGCGTTCAGCCCCTGGTAGCTGCGGAACATCCCATGCTGAAGCAGTATTTTGATGGTGCCAAGCAGTGTGCCATCCCCATTATATAGTTTCGATTCACGTATGGCTGCTTTGATCTTTTTTGATGGATGAGGTGTCTTTTCTTTGCTGTTGATGTAATAAGCGAAAACAGTATCGGCGTTCAGGTTCTTTTTCTTCTGTTGATTAAATGAGGCAAGAAGGAATGCTTCATTCTCTTTCATGTCTGCCGGTGTGTTGTAGCAGTATGGACTGGCAAATGTAAAGGCATAAGTTCCCTCTGTGTCAATAAAATGTGCAAGGGTTTGAACATTTGCTTCGAGGGGAAAATGTAAGTCATTTAAATTCATGGCTGATCCTCCAAAAATAACACTGACTGTTGAATTATACATCATGAACTGATTGCACAGGTAAGAAATTTGTATAATTCCTCCTTTTTCAATGAAGCAAATCTAAAGTGGGAATAAAAAAGTATTCTTATTTAGACTGAATTCTGTGTTACTCCTGTTAGAATAGTGTAAAATAGAGTAGGAAGAATGTGAGTGAACCGTGAAAGCAAAAAACAGTGTCATTTCATTAGTAATTATTCTTGTGTGCGGAGTTTTACTGATCCCATTTACCGGGAGCGGTTTTTTTCAGATTCCTACAGTGGATATTCCCACTGTAACCGGAACTGATCCGGGTGTGATCGTCCGAGTGAAAAATGATGAAGCCAATCCTCAGATAAATGTCCGCTCCGGTCCGGGTACGGAATATGATCGTGTCGGTACCTTGCTTGCCAATCAGGAGGTTATCGGAAAAGGCCGAACGGAAGGCGGCAGCTGGATCCTTATTGAGTATATGGGTGGTCCGGACAATTATGCATGGGTATATAGTTCGTATGTGGATTACAGAGGCGATCTCCCAATTGTGGTCGTTCCGAATACCCCGACTCCACGTATTACGAATACGATCGATCCTACGCTTGCGGCTCAATTTATTATCACAGTAGAGCCTACAAGACTTCCGACATTTACTGAGCCTGCTCCGCTTGTTATTCCGACATTTCAAACAGTTACCGGAGTAAATGTCAGTGGAGGCGTTCCAATGGGCATGATCATTTTGATCTGTGGTATTTTGGGAGTTATTATTGGGCTGGTTACGCTGTCTCAGCGGCGTTAAAAAGGTGTTGTATAATGACAGAAATTTATGAAAAAGCAGTTGGTGTACGTTTTTCACCTGTAAGTAAAGCTTATTTTTTTGATGCAAATGGGTATGACCTCGACCTGGAAGATTATGTTATCGTGGAATCGATCCGCGGAAGGCAAATCGGTAAAGTGGTTCAGGTCAAAACGGATTATGTGAATGAAGGAGAGCCTCTAAAGGTTGTGCTGCGTCCGGCTTCCTCAAAGGATCTGGTAGCAAGAGAACTTTTCAATCAGAAGAAGGACGAGGCAATTGAATACGCAAGAAAACGTCTGACAGAGCTAAATCTGGAGAACGTGAAGATTTTGGATGCGGAATTCAGTTTCGACGGGAACCGATTACAGATCAATTACGCCAGTGATAATGATGAAAAGGTCGATTTAAAAACTTTGAAGTTTGATCTGTTGCGGTATTTCCCTTCAGTTAATCAAGTGGACCTGAGACAATTAGGTCCGCGGGATGTGGCGAAAAGCATCCCGGGTATGGGGGCCTGCGGTCTATCCTGCCGCTGCTGTTGCCGATATCTGACGGAATTCAGCTCTATATCCATTAAAATGGCGAAGGAGCAGGGGATTTCTCTTACTCCTGCTGAAATTACCGGAATGTGCGGACGACTTCGCTGCTGTCTGGTTTATGAGAATGATTATTATGTGGAGTGCCGCAAGAAGCTGCCGAAAAAGAATAAGCGTGTTGTTACACCTCAGGGTGAGGGGAAAGTTCTTGAGGTATTTCCAATGCGGGATTCCGTTTTGGTGGATATTCCCGAGGTAGGCCGGCGTGAATTTAAACGGGAACAGTTGATAACAGACGGTACGGCTCCGGTTTCAAATGATGTTCAGCCGCTTGTTCAAAGTGATGACAATGATGTTGAAGATAAAGACATTCTTGCCCTTGTGAGTGGAAACGAAGATTATGTCGAACCGGAAAAGCCTGAAAAACCGGTCAAACCGGCGTATAATGGAAAACCTGATCGGAGAGAACGTCCGGAACGCAAAAGCAGACGGGATAAGGATGCTGCCGGGGACAAGCCGGAAAAAAGTATTCAGCGCAAGGAACGTCCCGGTAGACAGAATCGCAGCAACAGACCGGAAAAAACGGAATAAGTTCTATGCCTAACCATCGCAGATAGTATGGTGGTTCAAAAATGAAATGAAAAATCCCGGTACTTGGCCGGGATTTTTGTGATTTTATAGTCTAAGGAATTATTTATCCTCTAATGCGGCAACACCCGGAAGAACGATGCCTTCCAGCATTTCGAGGGAAGCACCACCGCCGGTGGAGATGTGTGTTACCTTGTCGGCCAGGCCGGATTCCTGGATGGCTGCGACGGAATCGCCGCCGCCGATAATGGAAATGGCATTGCTGTCAGCGACTGCCTGAGCGACAGCGAAGGTACCCTTGGCAAATTCGGGCATTTCGAAGACACCCATCGGGCCGTTCCAGACAACTGTAGCGGCATCGGCAACCAGTTTGCTGTAGCATTCAACGGTCTTCGGACCGATGTCAAGGACACGCCAGCCAGCCGGGACATTGCCGGTGTCGATGCATTTCTTTTCAGCATCGTTGTCAAAAGCGTTGGCAATGACCATGTCAACGGGCAGAACGAGCTTATCGGAACCGGCAGCGAGGATTTCTTTCGCGGTATCGATTGCTTCGTCCTGAACGAGGGAATCGGCCATGTCATAGCCCTGGGCTGCGAAGAAGGTGTTGGCCATACCACCGCCGATGAGGACTTTGTCAGCTTTGTTCAGCAGGTTCTTGATGACGCCGATTTTATCGGAGATCTTGGCACCGCCAAGTATAGCGACGAACGGGCGTTTCGGATCTTCAACTGCGGAGGAAAGATACTGGATCTCTTTTTCGAGCAGGAAGCCGGCGACACCGGGTTTGAAGTGAGTTACGCCTTCCGTGGAAGAATGTGCGCGGTGAGCGGTACCGAAAGCATCGTTGACATAGAGGTCAGCCAGGTCAGCAAGGCCTTTTGCGAGTTCGAGATCGTTCTTTTCTTCGCCTTTGTAGTAGCGGGTGTTTTCGAGAACGAGAATTTCGCCCGGTTTCAATGCTGCAGCAGCCTTCTGGGCAGATTCACCGATGCAGTCATCAGCGAAGTAAACAGGGTTGGAAACGAGACCCTTCAGATATTCGGCAACCGGCGCGAGGGAATACTGCGGATTGCGTTCGCCTTTCGGGCGGCCGAGATGGGAGCAGAGGATCACGGCTGCGCCATTGTCCAGCAGATACTGAATGGTGGGCAGGGCACCGCGAATACGGGTGTCATCACCGACGACGCCGTCTTTGAGTGGAACGTTGAAATCAACGCGGACAAGAACCTTTTTACCGTTGACATCGATATCACGGACAGTTTTTTTATTGAACATGCTTTACTTTCTCCTTACAAATGATAAAAAAGGTGATTGCTGCGGCAAAACCGAAACAATCACCTTTTCATTTCAAAAAGCTAAAAGGCTTAGAGTGATTTTGCCATCATGAGGGCAAGATCGCAAGCGCGGTTGGAGTAACCCCATTCGTTGTCATACCAGGAGACGATCTTCAGCAGATTGCCGCCCATGACGGAGGTGTACTGGCAGTCGACGATGGAAGAGTGGGCATCGCCGCGGAAGTCGGTGGAGACCAACGGATCCTTGAATGTGCCATCAGTAACGCCCAGGATACCCTTCAGTTTGCCTTCGGCAGCTTCGTGGAAAATGGCGTTAACTTCTTCCTTGGTGGTTTCTTTCTTCAGTGTGCAGACGAAGTCGACGACGGAAACGGTCGGGCTCGGGACACGGAGTGAATAACCATCGAATTTCCCCTTCAGTTCAGGGATAACGAGAGCAACGGCCTTCGCGGCACCGGTGGTGGTGGGGATGATGTTCAGGCCGGCAGCGCGGGAGCGGCGCATTTCCTTCTTATGGCCCTGGTCAAGGATGACCTGGTCATTGGTGTAGGAATGGATGGTGGTCATGAGACCGTATTCGATACCGAAAGCGTCGTTGACGATCTTTGCGGCAGGGGCCAGGCAGTTGGTGGTGCAGGAGGCGTTGGAAACAATGTTATGTTTCGCGGGATCATACTGATCATCGTTCACGCCCATGACGATGGTGATATCTTCGTTCTTTGCAGGAGCGGAGATGATGACTTTTTTGGCGCCGGCTTTGAGGTGAGCATTGGCACCGGCTTTGCCTTTGGCGGGATCGCCGATGGCGTCAGTGAAAATACCGGTGGATTCGATGACGATTTCAACACCAAGATCGCCCCACGGAATGTTGGCAGGATCTTTTTCGTTGAAGACTTTGATGTTCTTGCCATTGACGACCAGGTCGGAGCCCTCTACATCAACGGTACCATTGAATCTACCATAGGTGGAGTCATATTTGAACAGATGAGCGTTTGCTTTTGTATCAAATAAGTCATTGATTGCGACAACTTCCAAATCTTCTGCGTAGTTTTCAACCAAAGATTTGAGAACCTGGCGGCCGATGCGACCAAAACCATTAATACCAACTTTTGTCATTTTATTTCCTCCGAAAACGGGTAACTTGACAATTGGTTTACCCGTTTGTATTGATTTCTTCAGGGGGCTCTTTCATTGCCTCCCATCCCTGGATCAGAACATTGGTGAGTTTATCCGGATCATGGCGCCAGGGATAATTCTCGTCTACAAGGTTGCCCTTAATAATTCTGATTTCCAAGTCTTTTTCAGTGCAAATTTTACACCAATTAATATGGCTTGGCAATGATTCCGGATAAAAATCGTTACAGACCATGCCGTCGAGCTCGGTTTCCGGAATATAGCTTTGAATAATGCCGAAATGATCTGCCGAATCCATGTTGTCAGTTTCACCGGGTTGGGATGTAAGGTTGCAAATATACAGCTTTTTAGCTGAGGAGGCGGCTACCGCGTTAGCAATTCCGGGAACCAGCAGGTTCGGCAGAATGCTGGTGAACAGACTGCCCGGTCCCATCAGCAGCAGGTCGGCGTTGAGAATGGCCCGGATGGCTTCCGGATTGGCGCTGACATTTTCTGGCTCGATCCAGCATCGGAGGATCCGCCCGTAGGTTTCGGTAATCTGTGATTCTCCGGTGACCTGTTCGATGGTTTTGACGCCGTCGTTTTCAACTTCAATATCAGCGGCAAGGTTGATGTTGGCAAGTGTCGAAGGTGTAACTTTCCCGCGAATAGCGAGGATGGAGGCCAGTTCGTGGATACCCTGTTCGAAGCTGCCGGTGATGTCAGCGAGCGCGGTGAGGAGAAGGTTCCCCATATTGTGCTGTCCAACGCCGGATGCTGAGGAAAAGCGGTATTGGAGCACCTGTGTCATGAACTCTTCATCGTCTGCCAGTGCTGTCAGGCAGGATCGGATGTCACCGGGTGGGAGAATCCCCATATCCCGGCGGAGCGCTCCGGAGGATCCGCCGTTGTCAGCAACCGTGACGACCGCTGTGATGTTTCGGGTGACTTTCTTCAATCCCCGCAGCAGACTGGAGAGCCCATGTCCGCCGCCAATAGTCACGATGCGAAGCTTTTTGAATTCTTTCAGAGATTCTTTTGTACTGCTCATGTCTCTATCTTATCATAAGTTGCGTTATTTCAAAATAAACGTCATGAATTTTAATGAAATCTCTTGCTTAAAAACAAGGGTGGTATTATACTATTGTTCGTTGTTCGGGGCGTGGCTCAGTCCGGATAGAGTGCACGGTTCGGGTCCGTGAGGTCGGCGGTTCAAATCCGCCCGCCCCGACAAAAAAATCGCTTGAAAGAGCGATTTTTTTTTATGAACTTATCAAAACTACAAAAAAACTAACACCTGACACCCAACACCCAACACCCAATTCCTAATACCTAATACCTGACATCTTAGATTCAATAATCTTTTCCGGTGAAAAATCCCGCAGCAGCAGCTCTTCCGGATCAGTTCCCGACAGTGCGGCTTGTGGGAGCATCCCGATCAATTCCGTGTACAGCGGATTTACGTCCAATCTTGCCGATTCTTTTGCAATTGCTTCGATCACGGTCTTCATAGATGTTTTATGATAATCCAATAGATTCATAGAAACTTGCGCATAGCCATTTACCATCAGGCCGATAGCCTGAAGTCCCGGCAATCCGCCTGAAGATTCCCGTATCTTTCTTGCGATCATGCGCGCGGGAGCGGGATCAGTGCAGTTAAGATAAACATTGAAAGCGATGAGAAAGTCTCTTGCCCCGATGGAAACGCCGCCGGCAGTGTTCAGACGCCTGGGACCGAAATCCGGTGCGCGGTCCGGGTCGATGGCTATGACTTCTTTGAGCCTGTGGTATCCGCCTCTGCGGATGTCAGCCAGCCGTTGATGGGCCGGTGTCTTTGCGGATTTCGCGTAGAGATAAACCGGTAATTCAAGTTCATCCGCGATTCGTTTTCCAACCGTTTCGGATAGCTGCACACATTCTTCCATACTTGTGTTCTTCAGCGGAACGAAAGGAATGACATCCGTCGCTCCAATGCAGGGATGAACGCCTTCGTGTGTTTCCATATTTATGAATTGAGCGGCAGTCCTGGTGAAGCGCAGTACCGCGTTCTCAACGGCTTGAGGTGAACCGGCGAAAGTGAAAACCGAACGGTTATGATCCGCGTCGGCACTGTAGTCCCACAGTTCACAGTCGCCCTCTTGAACAATGGCTTCCCGGATTGCCTCGATGACGGATCGGTCTCTCCCTTCGGAAAAATTCGGAACACATTCAATCAATTTATCATTCATCATTTCTTATCTCCAAAAGTAAAACAATCGCATTGAACAGGAAACCAAGCAGCGAAATCTAAAATCACTACAACTGCCAACTATCAGCTTCTAACCACTGATCACTGATCACTGACTCTTCTTCCATCGTTCCATTCGTTCGCGGATGATTTTCTCATATCCCTGATCGCTTGGAACATAAAACCCGCCATCAACGGATTTGGGCAGATACTGCTGTTTGACATGGTGCTCCGGGAAGTTGTGGGGATAGAGATAACCTTTCCCATGCCCAAGTGCCTGTGCATCCCGGTTGGCGTCCATTAGGTGTGTGGGAACTGGTCCGGCGCCTTCTTTCTTAATTTGATCCATCGCGTTGAAAATCCCCAGTGCGGAGTTGGATTTCGGAGCGGTGGCACAATAGAGAACAGCCTCCGCGATTGGGTAATAACCTTCCGGCATACCGACATAATCAAAGGCGTTGGCCGCTGCCATGGCGATCTGCAGCGCCCGGGGGTCGGCCATACCGATATCTTCACAGGCGAGAATGATCAACCGTCTGAGGATAAAATGCGGATCTTCTCCGGAAAGCAGCATCTTTGAGACCCAATACAGCGCCGCATCCGGGTCAGACCCTCTTACGGATTTGATGAAGGCGGAAATAGTGTCGTAGTGGGAGTCGCCTTTTTTGTCGTAATTAAGCGCCCGCTCCTGGATGGAATCTTCCGCAACGGAAAGGGTGATGTGGATGCAGCCTTCCTCATCAGGTGCGGTGGATTCAACAGCAAGTTCGAGTGCGTTCAGCAGGTTGCGCGCGTCGGAATTGCTGCGGCTGATGAGGAGATCACGCGCATCCTCGTCGAGACGGATATTCCGCTTTCCGTAGCCGCGTTCTTCGTCTGTCAACGCACGGTTGATGATGGTTTGCAGTGCCTGGTCATCCAGCGGATGTGTTTCAAAGACACGTGAGCGTGAGAGCAGTGCTTTGTTTACCTCGAAAAAGGGATTTTCGGTGGTGGCACAAATCAGCGTCAATAAACCATTCTCCACATGAGGGAGGAGTGCATCTTGCTGGGATTTGTTCCAGCGGTGGACTTCATCAACAAAAAGCAGCGTGCGTTTGTTATAGAGTTTCTTGCGTTCTTTGGCATCGGCCACAACAGCACGCAGCTCCTGCACACCGGCAAGGACCGCGGAAATCGTTACGAAATCAGCTGATGATGCGCGTGCGATCAGGCTGGCGAGGGTGGTTTTCCCTGTCCCGGGAGGTCCGAACAGCAGGATGGAGGAAAAGAGCCGGTCGGCTTCGATCGCGCGCCTGAGAAGCTTTCCCTTCCCGATGATATGGTCCTGCCCGACCAGTTCGTCGAGCGTTCTTGGCCTCATCCGTGAGGCAAGCGGCTGAGAATCGTCATAACTTTGCTGATCGTTATAATCGAATAAGTCCATGAGGTTAATTATATGCAATTTTTGAATAAGGTGTTAGGTGTTAGGGATTAGGGGTTGGGGCTGGAGAAAAATGTCATAATTGATTTGGCTGATATAAACGTAGTGTATCTGTTCATTATGAGTCAATGAAACCTGTTCTGTTGAATCAATCATGAGTCAACGAAAACAGGTCACATTGACTCATTTGTGACAGCTGCTATTAAAAAAGAACCTCCGGTTTGTTTATGCCGGAGGTTCTCTTTTTAATCAAATTTGAATGAATTAGCCTTCTGCCGGGGCGCCGACGGGGCAAACACTTGCGCAGGTACCGCAGTCGATGCAGGTATCCTTGTCAATGACCATGTAATCGCCTTCAGTGATGGCTGAAACCGGGCATTCGCCTACACATGCGCCGCATGCAATACAAGTATCCTTATCAATAACGTAAGCCATTTTTTCCTCCAATTATGGTTAACAAAAAGTATTTTCTTCTATGTTTTCTATTATATGCCCGATTTCCTGTTTGTGAAGTAAAAAATCATATTTTCTAAACCCTTTTCATTACAAATAATCTGGTCAGCGCCGGAAAAGAGGCGTATCTGTTTTCTTGCTGTTTTCTTAATCATAAAAAATCACGAATTGCTTGCATTTCGTAGAATCTGTGCTAAAATATCTTTTGTCCGTAATATGGAGGCTGTAGCTCAATGGCAGAGCGCTTGTCTGTGGAACAAGATGTTGTGGGTTCGAGCCCCACCAGCCTCCCCTTTTTATTTAATGAAATATTGCGACAATTCAATGCTTGGTGGCGCAACACACAGTACGTTTTTTTATGCGGACTGCACCGCAGCAAAAGGCTGTGCAGGTGAGCTTTAATCTGAATAGTAACGAAACATTGATTAGTTCAGTATGAATCGAGTGATCTGTTTTCGTTGACTCGCTCTGAGTCAACAGATTATGTCACTTGACTCAGAATAACAATAACTATCCCCAATGTTTCGCATAGAAGAAAATTGATTTCCTATTGTTTGTATGACACTTCAGGACCTGATCTTCAGCTGCTGTCTATGTTTTTCAGGATAGAGCGCATCTGGGCCGCCTGCTGCGGATAGATCCGATTAAAATCGGGGTCTGCAGCAAGATAACGGAGTTCATCGAAGGTGAAAGTGAGTTTTCCATCATCGGAACCTCCGCTGCGGGCGAAGGCATTCTGAAGAATTTGAAGATAAGCAGGATGATCAGCTCCCGGGAATTGGTCCGCAGAAATTGTCCTGACATCCTCTTCAGAAGGAGATGGATCCTCTGCCGGGAGTTGTTCCGCAGGAATTGTTCTGGCAATCTTCTCTGCTTGCGATGCTTTCCCTGCTGTGGACTGTCCCATCATTGGACCATCCCCATTATCATTTGCGGAGGAATTCCCAACCGAAGGCTCTGAAGGATGATCTGTTATTATGTTTTCTGCAATCGGCAGATCCTCCGCAGGCTCTTTTAGAAGATTGCTTTCTTTTTCGTTATCTGTTCCGGTTTGATTTTCTTTTTGATTCTTTTCGTCTTGTGGATCCTGATCATTTTCCTTGACTTGATGTTCCTCTTTGTACCATCTTGTCCCTTGCTCCTTGTTCCTGTCTCTCCTCTCTGAATCCTGCCCCCTGTTTTCTTCCTTCTTCATTCCCGATGACGGGACAGTCACCTTTGGCAGCTTCTCCGCTATGGGACTGGTACCGTCAGGTGCCTGTCCCGAAGGGTTGAGCGAATTATTCGGGACAGTCGCCTTCGGAAACAGTCCTCTTTTCGGCGCCGCATCAAATGAATTGAATGCTCGCGGCGCGGTGAGCGCACCGGGTTCCCGAATGGCGGAAGGAGGAGTCAGATTAGAGATGGGAGAGTTGAGATATGAGGTATGAGTTCTTTCACTCAATGCCTGAACCAGCAGATCAGAAGTATCCGGCAAAGCCTGAGGCTCCTGTTCCCCGACAATCTCTTCATTCTTTCTCCTTCCATCTTCATTCTCCGGTCCCTTGACCCTTGCTCCCGGATCCTCCCTGGTCCCTGAATCCTGAATCCTGACCACTGAATTAAGCTTATCTCTTGTCTTAAACAGCCTCATCAGCATATTATTCCAGCCAATCTGGTTCATCAACAGACGTTCACCGATCTCCGGATGGGAGCGGGATGTCTGCAGCACGCCGAGGTATGACTTGCGAAAGTGGTAGGACGCCACGCCCAGCAGGTCCTGAATGGACATCGGGGATTGACTGAGATCCTCACCCCGCTGATGCAGGGTAACCAGACCGCGCCCCATGGTGGTGACGCCGTTCATGACCATTCGGCTCAATTGTACAAAACGTTTGGAGAAATAATTGACCTTTTTCGCCTCATCGACCCATATCGACATCGCGTTGAACGTCAGCTTCATCGATTCCAGCACATCCGGCATTTCTTTGGTCGTGAATGGATCAATGACAGAATCAGACAGCGGAGCGGATGCCAGAATATCCTTGTCCCATGGCATCAGATGACCGTTTTCCAACCCGATCAACGCGTTCATGTACATCAAGTGGTATGTTCCGCTGTCCCTCATAGCTTCTCCTTAATTAGGTGTTAGGTAATAGGTATTAGGTGTTGGGTGTTGGGTAATGGTCCCTAAATCCTTGCTCCTTGATCCTTTTTCCTGGCCCCTGGATCCTGAATTCTGAATCCTGATAAACAGTATACACAATTTTTAAATTAAAAAAACCACCAATATTGGCGGTTGACAAATGATCAATTTTGTGGTATATGGCAATGATTCATTTAACTTCTGCCTCAAAGTGGTCAAAGATACCTGTCCACCGAGCAGCGGTCCGGAAATAAGAATAGGAGAAACATCATGCAAACTATCTATTTCACATTCATCGGCACGAATCATTACTAAGGACATGAATTCTTTGAAAAGGATATGAAAGTCCGCCTCGTCAAGGAACCGGAAAACGAAGCTGACAAAGAAGCCATCCGTGTTGAACTGCCCGGGCTCGGCAAAGTCGGCTACGTTGCCAACAGTGCCTGGTCTGTCACAGGGGAAAGCTGGTCTGCCGGCCGTATCTACGACAAGATCGGAGACACCGCTGCCGGTACGGTTCTTTACAAACTCCCAAAATGCGTAATCTGCACCCTCGACGAGGAATCACTGGTACTTTGAAACAAAGAAATCCACCCGGGGACTGTTGCCGCAAGGCGACTGTCCCGAAAAACACGGCAGAAAATATACAAGACCCGCAAGACGGTGATTTCTAAATTAGCGAAGCAGTAGACGGGACAGTCGCCTGACGGCAACAGTCTTTAGACGTTTCCTTTTCCTCACAAAAATCACACATAACGTTACCAAAAATCATTAGACAAATATATAAGTTTTATGACAGACAAAAAAAAACTTTCGAAATAAAAAGAATACAATTAGACATGCATATTTTCGTGAATATCTTGCACTTCAGAATTTATGTGTTTTGATCTTACAGCATAAAAAATATCAGTTAGGAACATGTTCAAGCCAAATATATGGTATTTTGTTTGATGGAGCATGGATTTGGGAAGAATATATCAATTCACTTATTGAGGATATTTTTTATCATCCTAACAATAAAAATGGAAAAGGTGGACAGTACCTTTTCAGTAATTATACAGGGCTGATATATCCGGACTTCATTAGTAGAGATCACAAAAATAGAATCATTGCTGATGCAAAATACAAGCCAATTGAAAATATCGGAAATAAAGATTATTTACAGGTTTTAGCTTATATGTTCAGATTTGACGCAAAAACCGGATATTATTTGTATCCAAAAACTAACGAGACTGATAGTGTTCACTTCTGGTTGAATAAAGGATCCACTTACGAAAAGAACGTGGAACCAAGAGAAAAAATATCCGTATAATCAAACAAGGGCTGAAAATTCCTTCAAACGCTGAAAATTATAAGGATTTCTCGCTCTAAATGGTTAAAAGCGAGCATGAATTCATGAATCAAATAAAGCAGATCTGCTGATTTGCAATCTGGTTACCAAAACTGGTTCTTTACCTTGACTGTCATCTAAATGACAAATGAGAAGAATATTTGCCAAGATTGAAGTTTAGAGAAAGCACTGATAGAGTGCCCGGAAAAAAGCTTGATGATCCTGCCCCACTGACAAGCCTGATACAGAACCATCGCCCGCTTCGATGATTTTCCACTGACCACCTTCAAGTTCCGCAAAATCGATTGTATAGAAAACACTGTCAAGATACTGATATTTTTCAATCAAATGTAGTGGGGGGTCCGGAGTATAAACAGGCTGCAGCGAATTCCTGCATACGGACGCAATTTCCCGATTGATGTAATATACGCGGTATTCATTTGTACGATTACCGTATTTTTTTAAATTAAAAAACTCCTTAATACAGATTCCACCTGTTAATAATGAGCCTCGATAATTATAAAACACCTCCATCCATCGATTAAACTCTAACTGCGTAATACTTTGATCAAAAATAGCGGGAAATTCAGTACCCTTTACCGATTTCACAAAATCTTTCACCATAAAGCGTTGAAACACTAATTTAACTTGTTCAATATTTATATCTGAATGAAGTGGAAAAGTCATTATTCTTGCAGTATCATCGGATAATTCAGGGTATACGTTCGGAAAAACATGAAAATGTGTATACATATCCGGATCAGTAACAAGATGAATATTATTTTTCAGCAACTCCAAATAAAATCTTCTATATTGCTCCGGTTTCATCATCCAACCGCGATAAACAGCATGAATTCCAGTTTCCGGAGTATAAGACAATTTCAAGTGTCCTTGATTAAACCAATCATCATAACTGAAAAGAATTGTTTCAAACAGCCCTGTTTCAAGAACCGCTTGATACTCCTGATCCATATCTTCATCAATTGCATGTAGATCATAAAACGAAGATGGAAAAATAATTGTTGATATCATAATATACTCTTTCCAATCCACATTACATAACGATTAAATCACGAAATGAAATACTATTTTGAATATAAGAAGTATACGAGACAAGTATCCGAACGGCAATACTCGTTTCCGTATGCATCATTCATGTTATTTAATTCTGAATATATCCTCTGTACCGTTTATCTCAGCCCAACGAGCAGTGAGAAGTATAGCGTAGAGGGTGGGTTCAACCCCATAGTTTCCCAGAGAAAAACCGTCATTAAATTCAATAAGAAGTGTCTGTCCATCATCTGTTATTCCAAAATCGAGAGCACAACCTGCTGGCATAGTTAGCCATTATTCAGCTGAGCTTTTAAATAAGCAAGGATATAGCTCACAGCATCCTCGAACGGCTGGCCGAAGAATTCGTGACCGCCGTCTTTTATCATGGGGAACTCACAATCATCAAGAAGATCCAGCGCTTTTTCGGAATAAGAAAGCGGCACCGTCGCATCCCGGTCGCCATGAAGGAGAAGAACCTTCCCTTTATATGCAGAGAGCAGTTCATAAAAATCCACATTCCAGATATCCGTGATGTATTTTTTCCCGACGTGCATCCATCCTCCGAAAAGGCTGACATCCGCAGGAACATCATCCGGACTCTGATAACTGTTCACACGGTGATCCTCCTTTGCGGACAAAGCCGGATACATCAGCATCATGCCCTCAAGCTCATCCTGATGAGCGGCTGCTGCAACGATTGTCGCCAAACCACCCTGGCTGCCGCCAAGAAGAAAAATATGTCCGGGATCAACAAATTCCCATGATTTTGAGGTCTCCAGAACAGCTTCCAGGTCTGAGGCTTCGGTAATTTCATAATTTCCTCATCTCTCATACTGACTTCATCTACTATATAGAACCTGCAGCGACGCACATGGGGACAGGCACACTTGTACGGGCTGAGCCGCACAAGATGCCAGTCCCCTCGTGCTCCATTCTGAATAGTTATTTAATAGTAATGTATAATTATAAATAATTACGGAATCGGGGAGAAAAAATGAACAAAGATAATCCGGATATCCGGTTTTCAGTTTCAAGCGATGAAGGAATATACAGTATCCACAATAAGCCAAAAGGAGCGGATTTGCTCCTGGTGATAGATATGCAGAATGCCTACACGGAGTTCGGTCCGTGGACATGTCCTCATATGGAACGGGCGGCAGACAACATCATGACGCTGATCGAAACGGGGCAGTTCGCGCAGGTCATTTTTACTCGCTTCGACGCTCCGCAGCACCCGGTCGGGACCTGGGAAGACTACAATACGATCAACTGTGTAGTCAATGAGAATATCTTTATGAATGAACTGGTTCCGCAGCTGGCTCCTTACGCGGAGATTTATCCCGTATATTCAAAATCTACTTATTCCGCGCTGTCTGTTCCGGAAATACAGGCTGCGGCTTCGGAATGCATCCGAAGAGGCGGCTCTGTGGTGCTGACGGGCGTTGTCAGTGAATGCTGTGTGCTCTCCACAGCATTCCAATTGATCGACATGGGCTGTCCGGTCATCTATATTACGGACGCCTGCGCCGGAATCAGCGACGAATTGGAAGAGGCCGTCATCATGGTTCTTGCCGGTCTGGATTATGTGCAGACAACGATTTTGAATACGGCGGGGTATCTTATAGGATGTAGGATGTAGAAGGTAGAAAGTAGAAAGTAGAAGGTAGGATGTAGAAGGTAGAAGGAGAAAGTAGAAGGTAGGATGTAGAAGGTAGAAGGAGAAAGTAGAAGGTAGAAGGTAGAAAGTAGAAGGTAGAAGGTAGGATGTAGGAGAGAAAGATGAGCATGCATATTGATGCAAAAATGGGAGAGATTGCTGAGCGGATCGTTTTGGTCGGAGATCCGTTCAGAGCAAAACACATCGCTGAAACGTATCTGGAAGATGCCGTCCTTGTCAATGAAAAGCGTGCAGCTTTCTGCTATACGGGAACGTATAACAACGTCAGGATCTCGGTGATGGCTGTCGGAATGGGGAACCCCTCCATGCTGATATATTCAACCGAGCTGTTCCGGGATTACGGTGTGAAAATTGCTGTCCGAGCCGGGACTTCCGGCGGATACGTTCCCGGGATGAAAATGTTTGATATCGTCCTTGCCCAGGCGACTTCCACAACATCAGGGATAAACGACAACCGCTTCAACGGTTATTTTGCCCCTATCGCTGATTTCGGTCTCTTGTGCACGGCAAACGAAATCGCGAAACAATTGGGAGTCAAAACCTACACGGGGAATGTGATCTGCAACGACCGGATCTACCGTGATGGAAGCTACAAATCAAAAATGTGGCAGCAATACGGAATGCTGGCATCGGAGATGGAAGGAACGGCTTTCTATACCGCCGCGGCAGAGTTCGGGGCAAAAGCGCTGATGGCAATCGGGATCATACTGAATATTACCGCAGACGAAGAGGGTTTTGAACATTTTACTGATGCACCTGAAAACGACCCTGCAAAAACGATCGATGACCTGATAAAACTGGCACTGCTGACGGCTGTAACCGGGAGGTTATAATCATATTTATTACCTGGAGACTCAGCATGCAGTACAGTTTTCTTGTCTTGTCTTCTCAACAGCAAGAAAGCTGTCCAGGTGCGCTTCGTTTTTTAATAATTACTTCTGAACTATCAGAAAGGGTATCGAGAAAATGATGAAGAAATTATTTTTACTTATTTTAATTGTGCTGCTGCCGGCATCGGTTTTCGCGGAGAGCGATAATACTGTACGTGTCAGTTATCTCGGTCCGGAAGGTACGTATACCGAGGAAGCCGCGAAGTTCTGGTTTCAGGACGGTGAGACCTTTATTCCAAAGAGTACCGTAAGCGACGCGATCAAGGATGTGATGACCGGCAGTGCAGATTTTGCCGTTATTCCTCAGGAGAACACACTGGGCGGCGCTGTTGTGAATTATGTAGACGCCTTTATTCAATCAGAAGATATGTATGTGGTTGGTGAAGTTGTACTGCCTATCAACCAGACACTGATGGGAGTGCCGGGAGCAACACTGGAAGACATCAAAATCGTTTGTTCTCATGCACAAGGCCTGACGCAAAGCGCCCAATGGCGGAAAGAAAATATTCCTGACGCAGCGGCTGAAGAAATGTCCAGCACTGCAGCAGCGGCAAGCTATGTCGCAGAAAAACAGGATAAGTCGATCGCTGCTGTTGCCGCACCTGGAGCAGCAGAGCTTTACGGGCTTGAAGTCCTTGCGGAAAATGTGCAGATCACAGATACCAACAAGACTCGTTTCTACATTCTTTCGGATGATATTCAGGAAGATGAAGACTTGACAAGAGCTGTGTTTGTCGCAGACTGCGAAGGAAGTCAGATCGATGATTTGATCATTATGATCCACGAGGCTGGATTGGAGATGGTTACTCTCCATGATCGTCCGGAAGGAAGCAGTCTTGGCCGGTATTATTATTTGATCGAAGTTGAAGACGATGAAGGAATATCCGATTCACAAATCAATATTTTGAAAGATTTAGAAATGATTCGTTTTACCGGACGATTTAATTCCGTAGAGGGTGTATCAAAAGCCGATATTTGGTAGTACATGAGGTTTTACTATGTGATAAAATAGTACCGGTATATTTTTTCAGAAGGAAACTATTCAGGACGAAGCCAACGTGGACAGTTTTTTGCCGCGCAGCCCGAAAAAAATTGTAATCTATGGTGCATTGCCTTGTTCTGAACAACCTCTTCAGGAGAAAAACTTATGAAAACAGATGTTGTATTTATTGACAATATGGGGAATGGATTTAATGATGCTTTAAAGCTAACCGAAAAAATGGCTGTGAACAATGGCCTTACACATTCAGAAGGCATACATCTGCGGCTGCTGACAGAAGAAATGCTTTCCCTGGCACGGAGCATTACAGGTGAAATGAAGGCATCCTTCTGGATCGAAAATGAAGGGACAAATTACGAGCTGCATATGTCTACCCAAACCGTTATGGATCTCGAAAAAAGAGCCATGCTGATCGAGTCCAGCAGTAACCGTAAAAATGATGCCGCCAAAACCGTTCTGGGAGTCCTTCGTGATGTAGTGGAATATATGATGACACCACCCTTGATTCCTACCTATGAATCAACCTTTTTACTGAGTGAATCGCCTTATGGTGTATATAAAGAACCGGTCATTTGGGATGGTTATGAACGATCGATTTTACTGAAAGTCGCAGATGATGTGAGAGTCGGTATCCGGGGCAATCTCGTCGATGTAACCGTAATCAAGAAATTTGGAAACAATTGACGCTGCACGGTTTTGATACATCCAGACTTTCAGAAGCGTTTACGCAAAGATAGAAAAAGGATCATATAATGAAAAAAATTAATAATATATCAATTGGTGGAATTCAGCAAAAGATTTTTAATCTGGTCCTGATCATGATCCTGCTGGTAGTGGCAGCGTATACCGTTGTCATAATCTACCAGGGAAATCATTTGAAACAGCTGGTAACGGAGACCAACGAGAAACAGATACAATCCATCACGGCCATCACATCACAAGTCATGGATGGCGTTATTGCGTCCACACTGGGCAGAAGCACACAGATGGAAGCAAAAATCGCTGATGATATGTTTGAAGGTGTCGCAAACGTTGTGCGGATGACAGCTGATTACGCGGAAAAGCTTTTCGAGGCTCCCGAAAATTATGTACCCTTTCCTGTTTCATTTCCAAACGCGGCAGATGACGGAAAAATTTCAGTACAGCTGCTGACAGCTGAGGGTGTGGATACAGAAGCTCCCGAGATTGCCGAAAAAGTAGGATTACTTGGGAATATTTCACCCTTACTCTCCGCGCTATACGAAAATTCGGGTGTCAGTTCCTGTTATATTGCTCTGCCTGATGGCGTGATGCTCCTGGCAGACGACCATCCATCGTCTAAATATACTGAGGATGGAAGCCTGATCACCTTCCCGATGACAGAACGCGATTGGTACAAAGGTGCTGCGGAAAGCGGCGGATTGTTTTTCACGGACGTTGTTACGGACGTTTTCACCGGTCAAATCGGTATCATGTGTGCCATACCGGTATATCACAATGGCGAGCTGGCAGCAGTCGCCGGTGCGGATTTCTTCCTTGACCAAATCTCGGAAGGTGTTTCCGCATTGAGCAACGACAATTCCATGACCATCATCGTGAATGAAAAAGGGCATATCATCTTTTCTCCACAGGCAGAGGGGCCATTTGCGGTGAAACCCGGTGAAGAAGCGGCCGATCTTCGTAAATCCGAAAACAAGGAACTATCTGCATTGGTGAACCAAGCTTTCCTTGAACCGACTGACATCGTGACCGTTGAGACAGACGGCAGCCGTTATTATATGACCGGCGCTCCGGTCAAATCCATTGGCTGGACGATCCTTACCGCTGTAGATAAGAAAGCCACAGACCAACCCGCGGTCATGATGGAAGATCAATATAATGTTATATTGAATGACGCCCTTGCCACTTACAACAAAAATCTTTCTTCAGCGTCTCGAACGATTGTTATCCTGCTAATCGTGGTTACCATTTTAGCCCTGACAGGTGCACTGACTGTTGCAAAAAGGATCGTAAAGCCACTGGAAGCGATTACGAGAAGGGTCCAAAACCTTGGCGGTAATGACCTGCAATTCAAAATGGAAGATGAATTCCGTACAGATGACGAGATCGAAATTCTTGCTGAGTCTTTTGCAAATCTTTCCGCAAAAACGCTTCAGTATATCGATCAGGTCAAAAATGTTACTGCTGAAAAGGAACGGATCGGGGCGGAGCTCAATATGGCGACCGCGATCCAGGCTTCTCAGCTGCCGCGGTTGTTCCCTGCATTTCCCAACCGTCCGGAGTTTGATATTTTCGCCAGTATGACCCCTGCAAAGGAAGTGGGCGGAGATTTTTATGACTTCTTCCTCATCGATGATGATCACATTGCACTGGTTATGGCAGATGTTTCCGGCAAAGGTGTTCCGGCAGCGCTCTTCATGATGGTTTCCCGGGTGCTGATCAAATCTCACCTGCAAAACGGTGATAGCCCCTCAGAAGCACTGGCTCACGTAAATGATCAGCTCTGTGAAGGCAATGAAGCGCAATTCTTCGTCACTGTCTGGCTCGGTGTTCTGGAGATTTCAACAGGGAAGGGTATTGCCGCCAACGCCGGACATGAACACCCAGCCCTGCGCAGAGCAAATGGAGAATATGGGCTGGTCATGTATCGACATTCCCCTGCTGTGGCCACGATGGAAGGCATTCCTTTCCGGCAGCATGAATTTGAGCTCCATCCTGGAGACAGTCTGTTTGTATATACAGACGGTGTCGCGGAAGCTACGAATAAAGACGATGAGCTCTTCGGTCCGGATCGCATGCTGGAAGCACTGAATCGTCAGCCTGACGCCAAACCGGAAGTGATCCTTTCCAATGTCATGGATGGCATCAACGAATTTGTTGCCGGAGCGGAACAGTTCGACGACATCACCATGCTGTGCCTGAAATATATTGGGCCAAAGGCATAAATCACACATGAACAAAATTTTAAACCAATAAGGAATATAAATGATCAAGGTGATTGCGAGAATAAAGACAAGAATTATTTTACTTATACTGATGAGCTTTATGCTTATCAGTCCTTGTGCAGCACAGGAGAAAGAACCTGAATACAGTAAAGCAGAAGAGATGGGCGGTGCGACAATCGGACTTCTTACGGGAATGCCATTTGAGGATATGGTTCGTGAAAAAGTCCCTGATATCGGTGGCTTTGCCTATTTTGCCTCCATGCCGGATGAAGTTTTGGCTTTGAAGGCGCGAAAAATTGATGGAATTTTTATCAATAACGCACTGATTGATTTTGCCGTTGCTCATAATCCGGATCTTGTGAAAATGACTGAGCATTATCTTGACAGCAACTTCGGTTTTGCGTTCCCGAAAGGCGATCCGCAGCAGTATGTCTGGAGGGAAATCATCGAACGTATGAAAGCCGATGGCACTATCGATGCTTTGTGGGAAAAATGGATGATCAGCAATGATCCTGTCAAAGAAATGCCAAAACAGGATTGGCCCGGAAATGCCGGTACGATCCGGGTTGCCTGTGCTGACTCCTTTGAGCCGATGTCATATGTCGGTGAGAATGGGGAAATGATGGGCTTTGATGTTGAGATCCTCTTGAATGTGGCGAAAGAACTTGATCTCAAAGTGGAATTCACCTCGATGGAATTCGGCGCATTGATGCCGACTGTACAATCAGGAAAAGCGGATATGGCCATTGGGGATATCGTCATCACAGCCGAACGTGCTGAGATCATGGATTTTATTCCCTACGCGCCGGCATATTTTACGATCCTGATTCGGTCAAAAAGCGAAGCAGTTGAAAATGAGGGCTTTTTCAAAGGTCTGGTGTCAAGCTTTGACCGTACCTTCATCAAAGAAGGCCGTTATAAGATGGTTCTCTCCGGTCTGGGAATGACCGTTCTGATTGCCTTTTGCGCGGCAGGTATCGGTCTTGCATTAGCTTATGGGCTGATATTTGTCCGCCGAATCAACAATCCGGTTTTGAACCGCCTGATTTCAATATATTGTTCCCTGATTGCCGGCATTCCGGCAGCGGTGATCCTGATGGTGTTGTATTACATCATTTTTGGATTTGCCAATATTTCAGCAGTTATTGTTGCCATAATCGGCTTTGCTCTGATTTTTTGCGCCAGGGCTTATGGCATCATCTGGAACGCGGTCAGTTCTATCGATAATGGACAGCGGGAAGCAGCATTGGCACTGGGATATAATGAAGCGCTTGCATTCAAAGAGGTGATCCTTCCGCAGTCAAAACATTATTATCGGCCGCTGCTTTACTCTCAATTCATTCTGCTGCTCAAAGAGACAAGTATTGCCGGTTACATCACGGTTCTGGAGCTTACCCGCGCCGGTGACCTGATCCGAAGCCGGACGATGGAAGCCTTTTTCCCTCTCATTTCCGTTGCTGCCATCTATTTCTTATTGACAATGCTGATCACAAAGCTGTTCGCATCCATTGATAAATTTCTTGAAAACCGACACGAGCATCATAAAATTGAAGGGGTGGACTGATGAGCCTGATTGAAATCAAAAATCTGCGGAAAGAATACGGGAACACTGTTCCTTTGGAAAATGTGAGCGTTAATATAGAAGCCGGAGAAGTGGTCAGCATCATCGGACCTTCCGGAACAGGAAAATCTACGTTTATGCGCTGCATCAATCGACTGGAAACCCCAACCTCCGGTGAGATATGGGTTGACGGTGTGAATGTATGTGACCCGAAAACAGATCTTGCCGCTGTCCGGATGAAAATGGGAATGGTGTTCCAGTCGTTCAACCTATTTCCACATAAGTTAGTAGCTGAAAATATCATGATGCCGCAGCAGCAGCTTTTGGGCGTATCCGCAAAGGATGCTTACAACGAAGCAATCGTGCAGCTGAGAAAGGTTGGATTGGAAAATAAAGCCAGAAACTACCCGGATCAGCTTTCCGGCGGACAAAAGCAGCGGGTCGCTATTGCGCGAGCGCTTGCCATGCACCCGAAGATCATTCTGTTTGATGAGCCGACCAGTGCTCTCGACCCGACCATGGTCTCAGAGGTACTTTCAGTCATCGCTGATTTGGCGAAAACCGGATTGACAATGCTGATCGTCACCCATGAAATGCGACTGGCAAGAGATGTTTCATCCCGGATTTTTTTCATGGATCAGGGTGGAATTTATGAAGACGGAACACCGGATCAGATTTTTAACCATCCAGTAGGTGAACGCACAAGAGCCTTCATTTACCGCATCCGCAGCTGGGAATACACCGTCAGAAGCGATGTGGATATGTATGAGATGATCGCATCTCTGGAAGATTTCTGCAAACGCCAGTTTATGGGCATCCGTCCCGCGACAAAATGCCAGCTGGCTGTTGAGGAAATAACTTCAAATGTTCTGCTTCCTTTTCTCAGAGAACATCCTGCAGCTTCTGTCAATTTGATACTGAACGCGGGTGAAGAAGGCAAAGAAATGATGCTGACAATAGATCACGAGGCACTGCCGGAATTTGATAGTTTCTTTGCTGATTCAGCCGATACGGTTGCCATGGCAATTCTTAGCAAAATCCTCGAAAAACAACCGGGAAATGATCCGGGCAAAACAGAATTCAGGATCATCTGATTGTTTACGCCCGGATGTAATTCGGAGAAATGGTAAATTCTTTATGCTGCTTCAATCAGCCACGGATCATTCAACAGGAACGAAGCTAATTGAATTGTGTGACCAGGTTTTTGACGGTTTTTTCGACTGTGGGGAAGAAAAAGTTCGCGACAGGACCGACTAAAAATGCGCAGATGATCGTACCGATCCCGACGGTTCCTCCGAGAGCAAAACCAATGCCGGTGAAGATCAGATCGACGATCACACGCACGATTCCGAAGGGTTTCTTCAATTTGTCACTGAGAACAACAGCAACCAAATCATTCGGGCCGGTCCCGGCTTCGGATTTGATGACAATCGTCATTCCAAATGCAAGAATCACACAGCCGATGAAGTTGACCGCGATGCGAACGATCAGAGAGACCTCTCCGGCAAAAAGTGGTCCCAGCAAAAGCGTGAAGAAGTCGATGATCGGGCCTCCTCAGAACATGCAGATGACAGTCCCGATCCCGATGTAGGAGCGATCAACGAAAAGCAGGATCAGGATGATCAAAAAACAAATGCTGATATGAACAGTCCCGTGGGTGATCTTTGTACTGCCGATCAGACGATGCAGTCCCTGAATCAGGACATTGAAGGGATCTGTTCCAAGATTAGCCAGCAGAAAAAGTGTAACACCGAGGTGCGCGATTGTCAGTCCTATGATGAGAATTACAACTCTGAGAAGAATTTCTTTACCTGTTTTTTTCATTGGTTTTTGCTCCTGGACTGAAGATGTTTATTGTCTATTTTAAAGGAGAAGTGGAAATATTCTCAGTAAGTAATGACTGACGAACTTAAAATCTGTATTGGTCAACAACAGTGAGTACTGAATTTATCGTGTAAAATAATAGTAATAAATCAGGAATTATTTATAACTTGAGAAAAATTATAATAGATTGGAATTTTTATATACCTTTATTGGCTTACTGTTTGAATGAATATGTTAATGGGATTAATTGAAATGAGTGAGTACATAAAAAAGAAATCCAGCATTTTGTTTCTTTTGTTTTTTGTTCTTCTCTGTTCTTCCGTATTTGTCTCAGCGGAAGGTGAAATCATTTCCATTACTGCAAATTACAGCAACGTAACTGATGAATTACAGACTATCACCGTAGATTACAGTGACGACTGGTTCCTTCAGCCGGATAGCGTTTATAATCACAAGCTGATGCAGGCTTCCTTTGCAATGGCTGCTGCCGGATTTCGCAGCAAGGTTTATGAGCTTGGAGAATTAGATCATGACATTCTTGACTTTTTTGCGAAAGCTGGTTTCACAGATCCGCAATCTGATGATTTCAACAAGCCGACCGGAATCAACACGATTGGGACACTAATCGCTCATAAAAAGGTGGAAGATGCTGTAATTATCGGAGTTTCGATATCCGGTAATAATTATCAAAATGAATGGCTCTCCAATCTCACGATTGAAAATGATATCCGGCCAAAAGGGTTCAACAATGCAGCGCATATGGTAATGCGGCGTGTGGAGAAATATATCAAAGATCACCAACTGAGCGGCAATTTGCGGCTATGGGTGGCGGGTTACAGCCGTGCGGCAGCTGTTTCCAATCTGTTTGCCGCAGATGCAATAGAGAGTCGTCAGTTCGGAGGCGTTTATGCCTATACCTTTGCAACCCCACGTACTACAAGGGAAGCCAATCCGGAACGTTATCATAACATTTTTAATATGATAAATCCGGAGGACGTAGTTCCCATGATTCCCTTCCCTGAATGGGGTTACAAACGCTATGGAACAGATTTGTTTCTCCCATCCATCACAACAGACAGTCATTTCAACGAACTATATTTAAAAGCTGAGAAAATTGCAGAAAACGATACGGAAAAACAACCGCTTTTCAATCCCCGGATGCGGAGGCAGCTCCATACTGTACTTGATTATTTTGCCTATTTTGTCAATTCTGTAAACACTTATACGCGCAGTATACAGAGTTTATTGCTTAAATTCTGGCAGGATAAAGATTTAAAGGCGCTGCTCAATGAAAGCATTCAAAAAATTGATTTTGGAGATATTCTTGAATCTATACGGGAGCAGAGCCCGGTGTTCAGCAACAGGCTTTATGAAATTTATAATTTCATTGATTTTAATGCTCAGGTGATATTCAGATCATTTATGACGGAGAAGTTCGGTTCGGAAGAGGATTATTGGGATAATGGTCTTTCCCTGCAGGAGAACCTCGCATTTGGACATTATGACAAAAGCTACCGCTTCTGGTTGTTTGCATCGGATGATCCGAAAGAATTATTCACAACAGATCCAGGATATCTGCATTTATCGATCGTCGGTAATGTGGATGTGGAAGTATTGGATGAGAATGGCGATTTTATTCAGCAATTTGATCATGATGGCTGGTTCATCACCGAAACGGATGAAATGTATAATCCCGATTTTCATGGAGATGTGAGTAATACGATTCTTTATATGGAACGCAATGGGAATCAGACAATGATCGAGCTTCCCTGTGATCAGGAGAAGTATACGGTTTATATCAAATCCAATGCCGACCAGAATATTCAGGTTTCCATGATGGAATATTCTGCGCAAAGACTTAAGGCAGATGTTCTTTATATTTATGAGGACCATTATGCAAAAGGGGAAGGTTACCCGGAAGTGATCGAACCGGCAAAGGAACGATTGGTTACAACCGAACAGTTGATTGCAGAGAACGTGCTTTCGACCTCCGATCCATGGGATTCAGATACTGATTATTCTCCAACAAAAGTCATGCGTATGGAGAACGCTGGTGCATTTCTGAAAAGATCTGTATTTGTTATCATTTTACTACAGATGCTCCTCATGCAGTTTTTAGGATTGATGATCATAGCAATCATCGTTTCCGGACGGCGATTGGTGTGGTTTGCACGTAAAAAGATTACCGGTAAGGAAATAACCATCCGGCCCGACCCGCTTGAGCTGCCGAGAGCAGGAAAAGATAAAACAGTATCTGATTCGGAAATACAACAAAAGGATGTGCAAAATCAGTGATCAAAAAGTTTTAGCGAGAATAAAGTTAAAGCTGTGGAAAATTTTGGTATCACTGACTCAAAATGAGAAATTCGTGTGGTCTTCATCGCAGTAAAAAAAGCTATCCGGGCTTGCTTTTTTCTGTATATAAAACTTTTTTGGAATAATAAAAAAACGCAGATAATTTTTCCTTTTTGTATATGTGTGGGAAAATAAAAATAAATTTATTCTGTTTTCAGAGAAAAGATGTGACAAAAATGATAATATCAGTGATCGAAATGATTTTGCCGATTGCTATTGCCTTTTCCATCGGGATCGTGATGCGCAAAAAGAATTTGATGGACAACAATGGCAGCGCCGCGATCAAGACCATCGTCAGCAAGTTTTTGCTGCCGGTGATCCTGCTCAATGCTTTCATGTTCGCGAACTACTCTAAGGATTCCATGGCCATTATCATTGTCTTCTTTCTGGCGATGCTTGCGCAGCTTGGTATCGGGTTTTTGATGAGGCGCTTCATTCCTGAACGGGCGAAATATTTTCCATTCGTTTTCGCAACCATCGAAGGCGGTACCATTGGTTACCCGCTGCTGGGGATGCTTTACGGGGTCCGCGGCACCAGTGACATGGCTATCATTGATGTCGCCCATACTATTTTCCTTTTCCTCATTGCCATCCCCATCATGCAGGCAACGGATGGTAATGACAGCGATTTCAAAAAAATACTCAAAAACGCGGCTCTTTCTCCGACTTTCCTTGCGATGGTGATTGGTATAATCCTCGGTCTGATGGGAGTAGACTCCTGGATCAGCAATTCACCCATCAACGGGATCTATCAGTCTGTAGTGAGCTTCCTCTCAGACCCGGCAGGTCTTCTGATCCTGATCACACTGGGATTCGATTTGTCCCTGCGGTCTGATCTGCGCAAACCTGTGCTTTTCACGGTGTTCACCCGTTTTGTCTCAATGGCGATACTCTGCGCGGTCAGCTGTCTGATCATTTTCCGCTTTATCCCCTACAGCAAGGAAACTATGGTCGCGTTGATCCTTGCCTTCAGTCTGCCGGGATCATACGCCATACCGATGTTCGGTAAATTTGAAGGTCACAGAGATTATGTTTCCACAACAATTTCATTCTCAACACTCGTGACATTATTGGTTTTCATTGGTTTGACTGTCTATATCAATCTCTGATCTGAAACCAGGAGAGAATTCTTTTCAGAAAACAGATTCAAATGGGAGATGTTTTGATGAAAAAGCTTTTATTATTCTTATTATTGTTTTTGTTTCCCGGTATTGTCTGTGCTGCGGATATCACATCCAAAGAACAACTGAACCAACGCGGGATAACCATCGGGGTCAGTCAGGGAAGCGTGATCGAAAATTTCATCAAAGGTGAATTTCCGAATGCCTCGATTGCCTATTATACAGATGGCGGCGTCCTGGGGTATCAGGCAGTTGCAGCCGGAAAGATCGATGCCTATGTCGCTGATCTGCGGCAAATGGAAATGAGTCTCGAAGGCGGATTCAGCGGAGCCCATCTGCTGGATGAAACAATGAACGAAACGCTGAAAACCGCGATTGGGATCTCTCAGGTCTCGAAGATTCCTGATTTGGAGAAAAAAATTAATGAGTTTCTTTCAGAACTTCGTGATAATGGTACGCTGAATGAAATGTTTCAGCGCTGGGTGATTGATGGAAATGAGCAAATGCCGGAAATAGAACTTGATGAAGATCCGGAATACCATCTTGTCGTCGGTACCGCAGGAATTATTCCTCCTTACAGTTATTACAAAGACACCAAACTGAACGGGCATGACATCGAACTGGCTTACCGCCTTGCTGACTGGCTCGACGCGGATGTGGAATTCAAAGTCATCGATTTCACCGGACTTGTCCCTGCTGCCAAGTCAGGAAAGATCGACTGCATTATATCAGACCTGCAGGTCAGTGAAGAGCGGCAGGAGAACTTTACCTTCTCAACACCTGTCATGGAAGAATGCGTAGGTATTATGGTCCGCGGAGATGCTCCGAAGGTTCCGGAACTGAATATGGGTTCCACAGCTGATTTTTCCGTTTTAGACGGGAAAACGATTGGGGTGATCACCGGGTTTTTCGGTGATCAGGAGGTTAAGAAGGCACTTCCAAATGCGAAAATCTTCTATTTTGTAAATAAAGCAGATATGCTATCAGCGCTGAAAGCCGGTAAGATCGACGCGCTCCTTTGGGATGACGCGATTTTCCGCTATCTGCGGATGGAGGGAGAACCGCTTGCCGCTTTCAGCGATCCGCTGATTCCGATCAATAATGCAGCCCTTTTCCCGAAGAGTGAAAAAGGTCTGGCTCTGGAAGCGCAGTACAGTGAGTTTGTAAAAAAGCTTTGGGATGATGGCAGCATTGATACTATCAATGCGGTATGGTTTGGTTCAGATGAAAGTCAGAAGACTGTGATCAATTACGAAAACCTGCCGGATACCAATGGAACGCTTGTTATGGCAGCTGATCCGACCGTCGTCCCGTTTGTTTATATGAAAGATAACAAGATTGTCGGTTACGAAGTGGATATCGCAGCCCGTTTTTGTGAGGAAAACGGATACCGGCTGGAAATTAAGACTGTGCCTTTTGGTTCCATTATCACCTCTGTCATAAGCGGAAAGGCAGATTTTTCCTCCAGCTCCATGACGATCACCCCGGAACGGGCAGAGAGCGTGCAGTTCAGTGAACCGGTATACCGCGGAAGCCTGATCTTTACAGTTCTTACGGAAAATACTGAAGAGAAACAGATAAATGACCCAGATTATGCGCAATACGATAGCAAACGCATCGGTGTTGTGACCGGATCAACCGGTGGACCGGTTGTTGAAGAAAAACTGCCAAACGCGAAAATTTCGTATTTTGACAGCGTATCGGATCTGTTGACTGCTCTCCGGTCTCAAAAAGTGGATGCCATCGCCGCTACTGAATCAATACTCAAATTCGCGCGCATTGAAGGAGAAAATATCACCGTGACAGATGATCATCTCATTTCAACTGAAATTGCGGCACTTTTCCCAAAGACTGAAAAGGGACAAAAATTAGAGGCGCAATACAGCGAGTTTGTGAAGAAATTGTGGGACGACGGAACGATCGATGAGATCAATTCAATATGGTTTGGGGAAGATGAGAGCAAAAAGACAGTGCTTGACTATGAGAATCTTCCTGATACCAACGGGACCCTGACCATGGCTGTGGATACCGGAATCGCACCATTTGTCTATTTGAAAAACGGAAAAATCGTCGGGTATGACGTAGATATTGCCGCCCGGTTTTGCGAAGCATACGGTTACCGGCTGACAATACAAAATATGTCTTTTCCTGCCATTATCCCATCCGTAGTGAGTGGAAAATCTGATTTTTCAGCCTGTGATATTGCAATCACCCCGGAAAGGGCGGAGAGTGTACTGTTCTCTGAACCCACTTATTATGATGGTCTGGTATTAGCGGTACCGGAAACCGGTGAAAATTCCGGCATCATGAGTTCCTTACCTTCTTTGGACGGAAAAACAATTGCTACTCTGGTCGGTTCAACCGCAGGACCGGCCGCTGAAGCTGCTTTTCCCAATGCAAAGATTGTTTATTTTGATAGCAGTACAGACACGCTGACAGCGCTCCTTTCCGGAAAAGTTGACGCTGTGGTGGCAGATAATACACACTTTTTATATGCTCAAATGCAGGGTCAGGAAATCTACATGTTCGATGAGTTTCTTGAGCCATATGAAAATGCGGCGATGTTTCCAAAAAACGAGAAAGGCCGGAAACTTGAGGCACAATATAGCGAGTTCATAAAAAAACTGTGGGATAACGGTACTATGTCAGAGATCGACGCAAAATGGTGGAGCACAGATGACAGCCAAAAGACCGTTATTGATTACGAAAACCTTCCGGATACCAACGGAACACTTAAGATGGCAGTGGACACCGCGAATCCACCTTTTGTTTACATGAAAGATAATCGAATCGTCGGTTATGAGGTTGAAATTGCAGCCCTTTTCTGTAAAGAATATGGTTATAGATTGGAGATCTATGACATGGCTTTCTCAGCCATCATCCCCTCGATCATCAGCGGAAAATCTGATTTTGCTTCATCCGATTTCACCATCACACCGGAACGGGCTGAAAGTGTTCTTTTCAGCGAGCCGCTTTACCATGGAGGAATCGCTTTGGCGATCAAGGGCGACCCAAATGAAGCAGCAAAGAATGATGCAGATTCCGGCATTTCCGATCAAATTTTAGCTATGGACGGAAAGCGAATTGCGATTTTAACCGGATCGATCAGTAACCAGGCGGTTCAAGATGTGCTTCCATCGGCGAAACTCTTTTATTATGACAACGTCACAGACATGTTGACCGCCCTGAAGGCAAACAAAGTTGATTCAATGGTCTGGGATGACTCTATCATCAGATATGTGATGACTGAAGGAGAACCCATCAGAATGCTGGATGGATATTTAGAAAGGATCGATAACGCTGCTGTTTTTGCAAAAAATGAAAAAGGCAAAGCGCTCGAGGCTCAATTCAGTGAATATGTGAAAAAGCTTTGGGATAATGGAACGATAAGAGAATTAGACGCGAAATGGTATGACCCGGACAACTCCATAAAAACAGTTATCGATTACGAAAATCTGCCCGGCCCCAATGGTACGCTTATTATGGCAGCAGATCCCTCTTTGGCGCCTTTTTCTTATGTGAAGGATGGTCAGGTCGTTGGCTATGAAATTGAAATTGCGGCCAGGTTCTGCGAGGAATATGGTTACAGGCTGGAAGTTCAGACGATGTCTTTCGCCTCCATGATCCCCGCAGTCGTGAGCGGAAAAGCAGACTTTGCCTCGAGCTGCATCACCATCACGCCGGAACGAGCCGAGAGCGTGCTGTTCTCCGAACCGATTTACCGCGGTGGAGAGGTTTTTGCAGTGTTGGCTGAAAATGCTTCCGATCCGGCGGGTACCCTTTCACTTTCATCATTGAAAGGCAAACGTATCGGTGTACAGACCGGGCAGACCTTTGACAAGATGGTTCTGGAAGTGCTCCCGGATGCGGAAATCGTTTATGTGAACAGCAAAGCAGATCTCATCAACTCCCTGCTGACAAAGAAGATAGACAGTTACGCGGTTGATGAACCTGTTATCAAGACACAGATGCGGGAAAATGATAAGATCAGTTATATCCCAGAGTATCTTTCAACTTTTGAATTTGGCTACGTATTTCCGAAAACAGACGAAGGGGAGAAATTGCGCACTCAATTCAGCGAATTTATCCGGAAGATCAGGACAGATGGGACAATGGATGAAATTGAGGATAAATGGATGAACCCGGATCAAAGCCAATGGACGCTTCCGGATTACGCCTCTTTCCCAGCACCGAACGGAAAACTGATCATGGCCACTGAAGCGCTCTATGAACCCTTCACCTTTATATTCAACAACGAAATCGTCGGCTACGACATTGATATCGCCGCCCGATTCTGTGAAGCTTATGGCTATGGTCTCGAGATCACGGATATGGACTTTTCCGGAATCATTCCTTCAGTTCAAAGCGAAAAAAGTGATTTCGGTGGAGCCGGTATCACCATCACCGCGGAACGTGCGGAATCCGTTCTTTTCTCTGAGCCGAATTACTCTGGTGGTACTGTGATGGCAATTTTGAAAGAGAATGAGGAAAAGACTTATACCTCAAAGCCGGAAAATCCGAAGATCTGGAATGGCGTTTATAAATCCTTCAGTGAGCTTTCTGGCAAAAAAATTGGTGTCCAGACCGGGTCCGATTTTGACAAAACCGTGCTGGATGTGATTCCTGATGCAAAAATCGTCTATTTGAACAACAAAGCGGACCTGGTAAACAGTATGCTTGCTTTCAAGATCGACGGATTTGTTGTCGATGAACCGGTTGCCGAAATACTTGTCGGCGAAAATAGCAGCCTGACTTATATTCCCGATTATTTGGATGCCTTTGATTTCGGTTACGTGTTTCCCAGGAATGATGATGGGGAAGACCTTTGTGACGAGTTCAGTGAATTCCTGGAAGATATCAAATCAGACGGAACACTTGAGGAAATTGAAAGACGCTGGTTCAGTGATGATGAAAGTGGAAAAAGCATCCCGGATTATAAATCTTTCCCCGCACCGAACGGCACGCTTCGTTTGGCTGTTGAAGCGCTCTACGAGCCATTCTGTTACATCGCAAACAATCAAATTGTCGGTTACGACATCGATATTGCAGTCCGATTCTGTGAAGCCAATGGCTATGGACTGGAAATCCATGATATGAGCTTTGACGCGGTGCTGCCGGCAGTCCAGACCGGAAAAGCTGATTTCGGCGGTTCCGGAATCAACATCACGCCGGAACGAGCCGAGTCTGTTCTATTCTCGGAGCCAAACTATTCCGGTGGAACTGTGGTAATGGTTCTGCGGGAAGATGAAATAGAAGAAGACGATATTCCGGAATTCAAGACATTTTCTGAGCTGGACGGGAAGACGGTTTCCATGCTCAATGGCGCCCCGTTCGAAGAACTATTCAGGAGTAAAGGAACGGAAGCCGGACAGTTTACATACTACAATAACATGCCGGACGCTATATTGGCGCTGACGTCTGGGAAAACCGATGCGTTTATTACAAATAATGCTGTCGCAAGGCTCCTTTCAAACCGAAATGAGAAATTAGCTCAGTTCCCGGAAAACCTGGAAGAGACTTTCTATGGTTTTGCTTTCGCAAAGGGTAGTCCGGAAAGAGAAACCTGGCAAACTGCCTATGAAACAATACCGGAAAAAACAAAACGGGATCTCTGGAAAAAATGGACAGACTCTGATGAGAGTAAAAAAGTACTGCCAGTTCAGGACTGGCCGGGTACAAACGGAACGGTAACGGTCGCGGCTTGTGACACATTGGAACCGATGAGCTATAAAGGAAAGGGCGGGGAACTGATCGGCTTTGATGAGGAAATTATTCTGCTGATGGCCAGGGAACTGGATGTCCATGTGAACTTCATCGGCATGGAATTTTCTGTAATTCTGAGCACTGTTCAGTCAGGAAAGGCTCTGTTTGGAGCAGGGTCTATTATGATAACAAAAGAACGGGCTGAATCAGTTGATTTTCTGCCTTATTATCCGGCATCTTTCGTAATGCTGGTGAGAGCTGCTGACTTTGCGGAAGAAATCAATACGCCGACTGTATCAAAAATGGATACGGTCAAATCCGAAATTTTGGGCACATGGGAATCCATCAAAGCAAGCTTTGAAAAGACTTTTATCCGGGAAAATCGCTGGAAGCTTTTCCTGGAGGGTATCGGCAACACACTGTTAATTACAGTGCTCTCGATCATCTTTGGAACGATCCTCGGCTTTCTGCTGTTC
Organism: uncultured Chloroflexota bacterium; assembly: GCA_902791025.1. Classification (GTDB taxonomy): domain Bacteria; phylum Chloroflexota; class Anaerolineae; order Anaerolineales; family Anaerolineaceae; genus Flexilinea. The sequence goes on from CADATZ010000001.1 coordinate 164,483, forward strand.
ATTATTTGCCGTAATGGCAATTCGCTGGCAAACAGTATCACGGCGGTCTGTACATGGTTGGTTCAGGGTATGCCGGGTGTCGTATTGCTGATGATCCTTTTTTATGTGGTCTTTGGTTCGGTAGCCATTGACGGTATTATCGTCGCGGTGATCGGGTTTACCCTCACCTTTGGATCATCTGTTTTTGGCCTCTTGAAAATCGGTGTCGGTGCAATCGATAAAGGACAGTATGAAGCGGCTTATGCGCTGGGCTATTCCAACACGAGGACCTTCTTCCGCATCATCCTGCCGCAGGCTATTCCGCATGTGATGGGTGCCTATAAGGGAGAGATTGTCGGGCTCCTCAAGGCGACGGCTATTGTCGGATATATTGCTGTGCAGGACCTGACAAAGATGGGCGATATCGTTCGCAGCCGCACCTACGAAGCCTTCTTCCCGCTGATCGCGGTCACGATCATCTACTTTATTTTGGAAAGTATCCTCGGATTAATCGTCAGCCGGATCAATATCCAAATCGATCCAAAACGCCGGAAACGTGAAAGTATTCTGAAAGGAGTGAAGACCAATGATTAAAATCGAACATTTGAAGAAAGTATATCCAAACGTCACTCCACTGAAGGATGTGAATGCTGTTATCAACGACGGGGATGTGATTGCCATTATTGGTCCCTCCGGAACGGGGAAAAGCACGCTGATGCGCTGCATCAACCAGCTGGAAAAACCGACTGCCGGACACGTTTGGATCGATGATGAAGAAATTACAGATCCGAAATGCGACCTCAACAAAATCCGGCAAAAGATGGGCATGGTGTTCCAGTCCTTCAACCTGTTTGGTCATTTGACCGTGATTGAAAATATTATGCTGGCACCGATGGACCTGCTGCACAAATCCAAACAAGAGGCATATGACAAGGGAATGGAGCTGCTGCGTACGGTAGGTCTCGCGGAAAAAGCACTGAACTACCCGGATGAACTTTCCGGCGGACAGAAGCAGCGTATCGCCATTGCCCGGACATTGGCCATGGATCCGGAAATCATCTTCTTTGATGAACCAACCAGCGCACTCGACCCGACAATGGTTGGCGAGGTACAGGCGGTAATTCGAGACCTTGCGAAGACCGGGAAAACACTGATGATCGTCACCCACGAGATGGGATTTGCCAGAGCTATCTCCAACCGCGTTTTTTATATGGATGAGGGTGGTATTTATGAGGACGGTACGCCGGGACAGATATTTGATGATCCGCAGCGGGAAAACACGCGCCGTTTTGTCAGAAAGCTGAAGGTGCTGGAGCTGAACATCGAAAACCGCGATTACGATTTTCTTGGCATGGTCAGTGAAATTGAACAGTATTGCCATAAGAATCAGGTCAATTACAGAACTGCTCAGCACATCCAGCTCGCGTTTGAAGAAACCATCCAGAACCTGCTGCTGCCTGTACTTAACGCTCCGAAGATCCATACTGTTGTGGAATACTCCGCTGCAGATGAAAGTACCGTTATGACGCTGCATTATAACGGTGATCCTTATGATGTAACCAGACAAGGAGACAAACTGTCCCTTGCTGTTCTGAACTCAGCTGTTTCTGAAATGAGCTGGAACGAAGTGGAAGATAAAGAGCTCCGCAATAAACTTGAAATGAGGATAAAAGCATAAAGGAGGGAAAAAATGAAAATTCCTGTAACACTTGGCGATGTAATGTATGTATATGGAAGCTTTGGTCTGAATTTGGACTACACTGTCCGGCTTTTTCTGCAGTTGAAGGATACTATCGACAGTAAGATCCTTTCCGAAGCGCTGGTCAAAACACAGCAGCGTTATCCTTATCTTTCTCTGCGTCTGCGGAAAGATGAGAAGGAATATTATTACGAAGAAAATCCCGCTCCGGTGACACTGCACCATACTGATGAGAAGATCCGTCTGAATGCCGAGGAAACCAATTACCATATCTGGGCAGTTTGTTACAATGAAGATCGGCTTTATCTGGATATCTATCATGGAGCACTGGACGGAACCGGAATGTACAAGGTTCTTTCAACCCTTTTATTTTATTATTGCGCGGATCGTTATGGCGTAACAGACCATACCGGCATCAACACACTGGAAGACCCGATCCTGCCGGAAGAATCTCTGGATCCATCAGATGCCATGCCTCCCATAGATCCTGCTTTGCTTCAAAATTCTGTGTATGATGAAGCCTTTTCGCTTATAAAAGATGGTGGATCAAAACCTTCCTCTCAAAGGATTACGGACATAAAGATCCCGGAAGCCGCTTTTGTGAAATTCAGTTCAGCTCACGACGCAAGCCCGGGCACTATGGTTTGTATCCTGATGTCCCGTACGATCGACGCTCTTTACCCGGAGCGGACAAAGGACTTGATAAGCTCCTACGTAATCAACGCAAGACCGATGCTGAACGCTCCTCATACTCATCACAATTGTGTTCAAACTGTCTTCTTTAATTACACAGACCGCATCAAGGCTATGCCTTTTGACCGGCAGTGTACGGTCCATCGCGGCACGACTTTTATCCAAAGCGATGCGGACCTTATCAAAATGAAAATGCAGGCAAAAGCGAACAGTATGAAAATGCTTCTCGACAGGATGCCGACAATCGAAATGAAAAAACAGACCTTTGCCCAGATGCTTTCTGGCGGAAAACTCTATTTCACATATATGGTCAGCTATGTCGGAAAATGGAAATTCAAACAGCTTGAACCGTATATTCTTGAATTTTGGACACATGTTCCTATCGCCAATGATTGGGTGACAGAAATCGCCTCAATCAACGGGAATATCTGTCTGTCGATCCATCAGGATTTTGAGGGTGACTCTGTTGCGAATGCGTTTCTGGAAGAACTTAAGAAAAACAATATTCCCTATGAGGTGAAAAAATCCGCACTCAGTGATGTATCTTCTTTTGCCGACGCAGTATAAGAAATCATAAAAGTCAAATCATTCTTTACAAATACGTATAAGTACGTATAATTAATTACAGATAAAAGGATCTTTTAACTGATGAAACGGCGTGACCTTATAAAATTACTTGAGGAAAATGGATTTGAATTTGTACGCAATGGTGGGAATCATGATATATACAAAAGAGGAAATGAAAAGGAAGTCATTGAGAGACATAATGAAATACCGGAAATGCTCGCTAAAAAGATCATTAAACGACGAAACCTTATAAAGAAAGATTGAAGAAAGGAGAAATGATGAAAAACGTATATCCTATTTTAATTCAGGAAGACAAGGAAGAAAACTGCTTTATTGTTGATGTACCGGATTTTGATATAAGTACATGGGGAAAAACGATTACGGAAGCAATCGAAAACGCGCGTGACGCAATAGGCTTAGCAGGAATTACGATAGAAGATGACGGAGATGAATTACCGATCCCATCTGAGTTGAAAGATGTGAAAGAAGAAAATGATACAGATATTCTGACATTGGTTGATGTCGATTTTGATAGATACCGGGCAGAAAATGACACAAGAGCTGTAAAAAAGAATTGCACAATTCCTTATTGGCTTGAGGTGAGAGCGGAAAAGGCTAATATTAATTTTTCTGCTGCATTACAACTCGGTGTCAAATCAATGCTTGGGATTGCAAATTAAATTGACGAAATAAGAACGGTATTAATCAGCATATAAAACGTGTTCTCTTTTATTCGAAGCGGAGCTCTTTGAAAAATTCCGGACGATGAAAATCCGGTTTTTCTGTATTAATTGGTGCCCAGGCGAGAAAGTGTTCTTTCACGGTTTTGTCACCGCATTTGTACAGATTCGCGTATAAGCTTCCCGCAAAGCGATAATCCGGTTGGAAAAACCTGAGAAATCTGAGCGGAATCTTGTAAAAGAGCTCCCATCCCTCTGATGACCTGTTGATGTGAATATTAAAGTATTCTATCGCATCAGATTTTACAATATCGATCCGTTCAGCCCTTGACGGACCATATTTAAGGCACATGCAGCCATTGGGATTGATCTCAAAGTTGAAATAATTTTCTGATCCGGGAATTCTAAAGAAGAACTCGAGACAGCTGTCCTCATGAACCGGTGAAAGCGGCGCGGTATATTCTGCGCGAATGTTTTTCTCCGTGGCGTTCATATGAATATACAGATTCTCTTCATCATAGCAAAGCTGCCCATACGCACGTATTCCGGGATTTTCACACCATAATACTTTATCGATTGGTAAAACTTGAATCCCGGTCCAGTCAATTAAGCTATTTACTTTCACGATTGTGTAATCCATAAATTATCCTTTCTGCTTATCGTTGTTTTTATCCGGGGAAGTGCTTCCGCATGTACTCAACAGTCCGGTGCAGGATCTCTCCATGATAAAGTTCATCCAGATGTCCCGGAAAATCCAGCTTGTAGCGATTTTTCAGCTCCTCTAATTTTGAGTCTCTTTCAGACGTCTGATTGCTGAGTGTGCCGAGGTAATCATCAAAGGAAAGCTGTTTCGTCCGGTCAGCTGACAGGTTATAAATGCTTGTCCCAATCAGACGGACAGGTCTTTTTTCGATTTGTTCCAGCATATTTACTGATTCACGATAAATCAGCATGGCGTCATCGCAAAAGGGAACCGCTTTTGACCTGGTTATACTTTTCATGTTCGCATAGGTAATTTTCAGTGATATGCCTCTTCCGGACAATCCTACACGTTTTGCGCGGTTTTCCACGCTCAGGGATAACAGAAACAGAACATCTTTCAGAAATTCAAAATTTGAAACATTTGCCTGAAAAGTCAGTTCCCTGCCAATCGATTTGGCGTCTTCCGGACGATATGGTGTCACCTTGCGGTTGTCGATACCGAAAGCGATTTGTGTGATCCACATACCCTGTTTCCCTAACAGGCGGACGACATCAGCCTGACGTTCCCGGATATCACGGACGGTTCGGATCCCTGCGTTGTGCAGCTTTTCAGCTGTTTTCTCCCCGACGGTATAAAGCACATTTACATCGCGGTCAATGATGAGGGAAACAAAATCCTCAGCGGTGGGAATTTCAAAATAGCCGTCGGGTTTCTTTTCCTCACTTGCGGTTTTGGCCGCGGTTTTGGAGTAGGCAACACCAACGGAACAGGTGAGCCCAAGTTCTTCCCGGATCCTTCGTTTGATCGTATGTGCGATCTCGCGGGCACCTTCCAGATTTCCGGCTTTTTCCGTCACATCCAGATAAGCTTCATCCAGCGCGATCCGTTCTGATGCGGTGGCATATTCATTCCAGATCTCATTGATCCGGGCTGAAATTGCCTTGTATTTATCAAAATGAGGATGCATGTAAATTCCGTGCGGACACAGACGGTAAGCATCTTTGATATTCATAGCGGAATGGACGCCGTATTTCCGTGCCTCATAATTGCAGGTGGCGACGACGCCCCGTTCATTCGGCATAGATCCGATTATGAGCGGTTTCCCGCGCAGTGAGGGATCGTCACGCATCTCAACAGAAGCGTAAAAAGCGTCCATATCGGCATGAATAATGATCTGTTCCATTTCCATCAGATATTATTATATCTACCATTGTGGAATATACAGATAAAATTCCTGAATCGCCGTCATTGCAGGTTTGAATACAGATATACCAGCCATAGCTATTTTTCAAGTATAATGGTAATGACATGTGCGAAGGAAACATGCCGTAAACGAATATTTTCAAAAAGGATGGTTATTAGAGATGAATTGGAAAAATCTTGATTCGATTTCAACCTACAAAAAACTGGGTGAACTCAAAGGGCATGTGAACCTTCAGGAGGTCATGTCCGGTGAAAACGGGGCGGAACGGGTAAAGAAGTACAACGTTCCCATGGCTGCCGGGCTGACCTATTACTATGCAGCAAAACAGGTTGACGATGAGGTTCTTGATGCTCTTCAGACCCTGGCCGATGAAACAGAACTGACACAGAAGTATGAAGAACTTTACAACGGAGCCGTGATCAACACCGGGGAAAAGCGTCTGGTTCTGCATCAGCTGACCCGCGGCCAGCTGGGTAAAGCAGTCATCGCGGACGGTGTGGACAAACGTGCTTTCTATGTGGGCGAACAGAAAAAGGCTGCTGAGTTTGCCAACAAAGTGCACAACGGTGAAATCACCAACGAAAAGGGTGAAAAATTCACCACCGCCGTGCAAATCGGTATCGGCGGCAGTGACCTCGGTCCCCGCGCGATGTATCTTGCATTGGAAAACTGGGCGAAAGCCACCGGAAACTTCAAGATGGAAGCCCGCTTTATCTCCAATGTGGATCCTGATGATGCAGCTTCCGTTCTCAAGAGCATTGATGTTTCCCGCTCTCTGTTTGTCCTGGTCTCCAAGTCCGGTACGACCCTCGAGACCCTGACCAACGAATCTTTTGTCAAGGATGCTCTGAGAAACGCAGGATTGGATCCTTCCAAACACATGGTCGCAGTGACCAGCGAGACTTCTCCGCTTGCCAGCAGCTCTGAATATCTGGCTGCCTTTTTCATGGATGATTATATTGGCGGTCGCTATTCCTCCACTTCCTGTGTGGGCGGCGCGATTCTTTCCCTGGCGTTCGGTCCGGAAGTTTTTGAACGCTTCCTGGAAGGTGCCGCTGCGGAAGATGAACTGGCGAAGAACCCCGATGTCCGTCAGAACCCCGCCATGCTGGATGCTCTGATCGGTGTCTACGAACGGAATGTTCAGGGCTATCCTGCCACAGCGGTGCTGCCGTATTCACAGGCACTCAGCCGCTTCCCGGCGCATCTCCAGCAGCTGGATATGGAATCCAACGGTAAATCCGTCAACCGCTTCGGTGAACCGGTCAATTATGTCACCGGTCCGGTAATTTTCGGCGAACCCGGTACCAATGGACAGCATTCCTTCTATCAGCTGCTGCATCAGGGAACCGATATCGTTCCGCTGCAATTCGTCGGATTCAAGAAAAATCAGACCGGAATGGATGTCCAGATCCAGGGTACTTCCAGCCAGCAGAAGCTTTGTGCCAATGTTGCTGCGCAGATCATGGCCTTTGCCTGCGGGAAAAATGACGAGAATCCCAACAAGAGCTTTGCCGGCGGACGTCCTTCCAGCATTGTGATTGGAGACCAGCTGACACCGGAAGCACTCGGTGCGCTGCTTGCCCATTTTGAGAATAAAGTCATGTTCCAGGGCTTTGTCTGGAATCTGAACAGCTTCGACCAGGAAGGCGTGCAGCTGGGGAAGGTATTGGCAAAGCGTGTGCTTGCCCATGATACTGACGGTGCCCTCCGCGCCTTCAGCGACCTTCTTGAAATCTGATCGATTTCTGATCGGTTCGGACAATGCAAGAGACTGCTGAAACTGCTGTTGACCGCCTCCGGCTCATCCTCGGGGATGCGGCATTGGAACGGCTACAAAATTCCTGCGTGATGGTTTTGGGCCTTGGCGGAGTTGGATCATCCTGCGCAGAGGCGTTGGCTCGCGGCGGTATCGGGTCTCTGATCTTGATCGATCGTGACGTTGTCACACCAAGCAATATCAATCGACAGGCTTTGGCTTTCCACAGTACGCTGGGAAGGCCGAAGTCTGTTGTTATGCAGGAGATGGTGGCGGATATCAACCCGGCTTGTCAGGTTCGCGCGGAGCGGTTTTTTATCGATAAGGACCATATCTCCGAACAATTGGGGACTCTTCCCCGGCCGGATTTTCTCGTGGACGCAATCGACACCATCTCGCAAAAGCTGGCTGTTGCTGCCTGGTGCCAGGCGGAAGGGATCCCGGAGGTTTCCGCAATGGGCGGGGCCAATAAACTGGACCCAACCCGTCTGCGCTTTTCCCGCGTTGAAGACACATTGATGGATCCCATCGCCCGGGTGATGCGCAAGGAATGCCGGAAACGCGGGATCCATGGGCTGATGGTCCTGTATTCCGACGAGCTGCCCCGTGAGACCGAAGGCAAACACAATGTCCTCGACGAAAAGGGTTTTGTTCAGAAGGGAGCCTCCATCCTCGGCACAATGAGCTATTATCCGCCGATCATGGGACAGATGCTGGCAGGGTATGTGATCCAAAAAATGGCAGGTTTGATCTGATGGCAATACTCTGGGACATGCATGTCCATCTCGACTTCATGCGGAATGCGAAAGAGATCGCAGATGATGCCGCTTCATTGAACCTTGGACTGTTCGGCGTGACGGTAACGCCTCAGGGGTATCTTAAGGCGCAAGAGGATTTTTTCGGTGCCGAAAACGTCCGGCTTGGTGTAGGACTGCATCCCTGGTGGGCAGCAGATGGGCGCTGCGGAAAAGATGACGCCCAATTGGCTGCGGACCTTGCCCGGAAGACACGCTTTGTCGGCGAAATCGGGCTGGATGCCTCACCGAAGCACGTCCCGGAAGGTTCTCTCCCTCAACAAGTTGAAACCTTTGAAACAATCTGTATGGCTTGTGCGCAGTCAAGCGATCCGGAAAAACCGAAGGTACTTTCGCTCCATTCAGTAAAAGCAGGCAGCCTGACGCTTGATATACTGGAGCGAACCGGATGCCTTGAGAAATGCTGCTGCATCTTTCATTGGTTCACCGGTTCGAGTGATGAATTGAATCGGGCGGTTCGATCCGGGTGCATGTTCTCTGTGAATGAAATGATGCTGTGTACCCGGCGCGGACGGGAATATGTCCGCCAGCTTCCCCCGGAGCGGATCCTTCTGGAAACCGACCTTCCACCCGGTGAAGATATTCTCTTTTCAGGAGATGAGATCATGGCATCAATCAACCGTGCGCTTGAGGCTGTTGAACAGATCAAAGGCTGCCAACTGCGCACGGTCATTATCAAAAATTCAGAGCGGCTTTTCACCTGATATCATAAACACTGCGGACGCTCACATGCTTCGGTTCTCCCCGCAGAATTTTCACCCGTCGTTCACCGGCATTCATATCAAAGAAATTATCCTCAAGGACCACATCAGCCCCGCATTGGATCTCAACGGAGCGAGCGTAGGCTTTGGCGGAAACGACGACCTCGCCGTTTTCGATATAAGCCTCAAGCTGCGGATCAGGGAAAGCGAAGTGTTTGGGTGCGCAGAAGAGCACGGAGCCACTCCCGACCATTTTTCCATCTTTGTCACGAAGTTCATAGGCATAATAGCAATCGTAGAAACCGTATTGGGAGAAGTCCTGTGCTTCGCTGAGCCAAACGGCAGATAAAGGCGGAACGATCACATCAAAGGTTCCCTCTTCGATAACGGAAGCATCCGGCCGGCGCAGACTCCAGTGTGCTGTTCCGCGGAAGGTTTCAAGGGTTTCGTTGGAAACATTCAGACGCGCACTCATCTTATCAGGCAGATGTTCGGCATTGATATTCGTGTTCTGTGAGAGGATTCCCTCCTCTTGACAGGAAATCAGGACCGGCGCGAAAAAGCGTTTTTCGAAATAATGCAGGGCTTTCCAGCGGCCATAATAATCGATACTGGACCAGCTGACCACCGGCCAGCAGTCGTTGAGCTGCCAGATGACGGCGCCCATACAGTACCCTCTGTGGCGCCGCCAATGTTCCACGCCGTATTGCATGGCCTGTGCCTGCAGCAGCTGGGAAGCGTAAACGAAAGAATCAAATGATGTTGGATATAGATACGTCTGAGAGAGATACTCCGCGATCCGTCCGTTTGCCGAAGCATTTCGCTGATGCTTTTCCATGATACGGGAGAATGGATTCCTGTCCTCCGGTTCTGTAAAGCTCTTGATTGTTTCCATGCATGGGAAGGACTGGAAACCGAATTCTGAAACATAACGGAAAAGGAATTTGCGGTATTCCGTGAAAGGCTTCAGTCCGTGCCAGACATCCCAGTAATGCACATCGCCCCGGTCAGGATTATTCGGCCCGTCGAAGCTGCCGCCGCTGGAAGGGCTGGACGGCCAGTAAAAGGCATCCGGGTCTTCCGTCTTCAGAATTTGCGGGAAAATGTATTCATACATCTTGATGTAGTCGGCAGTCTGTTTCTTTTCTGTGACCCAATTGCCCTGACGGACAAAATCTTCCATTTCATTATTCCCGCACCAAAGTGCGAGAGAAGGATGATGACGGAGCCTTCGGATATTGTCCGTCAGCTCAGCGCGGATGTTCTCTTCAAATTCCTCAGTCAGATCATAAACCGCGCAGGCGAACATAAAATCCTGCCAGACCAGCATACCCAGTTCATCGCAGATATCATAGAACCAGTCGTCGGGATAGTGACCGCCGCCCCATACACGGATCGTATTCATATTCGCGAGTCTCGCGTCTTCCAAAAGCCGGCGGGTACGTTCCGGACTGCGGCGGGAAAGCAGGTTGTCCTCGGGAATATAGTCCGCTCCCATGGCAAAAATCTTCATGCCGTTGACCATGTGACAGAAACTTTCTCCATACCCATCCGTGTCTTTCTCCCGGCAAATTGTTAACGTCCGCAAGCCGATGCGGCCGGACCAATGATCCAGTTCCGTTTCATCAAGGGAAATTGTGACATCCACCCGGTAAAGAGGCTGATTGCCGAATCCTGCCGGCCACCACAATTGCGGGTCTTCGATGATGATCTCGCAGTATTTTCCGTTGCTTGTATAGATCTTACCATTTGGCCCGGTGACGATCACCTCGGTTTTTATTGAGCTATCCTCAGAACCTTCAATATGTGTGTCGACCAGGAGTGTGACGATCCCGTCTTCATGACATTGACGGATCAGAACATCACGGATACGGGCGTTGTCATAAGCTATCAGTTCGATATCCCTCCAAATGCCGCAATCCGGAAGCCGCGGACCCCAATCCCAGCCGAACATGCAGTGTGCCTTGCGGAGAAAAGGGAATCCTTCCATGGCATCTTCTGTTCCCTCCACCCGATGTGCAGTGAATTTGTTTCGTATATATTTTGTTGACGAAGCGAAACTTATCCGGATATCGTTCCTTTCGGATTTCAGAAACTTTTTTACATCAAACAGCCAGGTCCGGTGCATATTGTCCGCTTTTCCTGCCTGTTCTCCGTTGATCTCTATTTCCGCAATAGTATCCAGTCCGTGACAGCGCAGGATGACATGGTCTTTCTCAAGAATTTCCGTTGGAACATCAAATTTTCTGGAGCAGCTATAATCGTGCTCCATCAGCGGCAGAACTTTCATCTCATTGTCCCGCCAAAAGGGATCCGGTATTTTTCCCGCTTTCAGCAAATCACCAAAAACAGATCCGGGAACCGATGCTTTAACGCTCTCCTTGAGCCACTCCGATTGTAAATACCATTCTCCATTTAACGAAAGACTCAGCATAAATAAACCTCATAATTATTTGCGAAAAAATCAACGAATGACTGTCACTAACCACTGGCTGCTGGCAACTGACAACTGATTAACTGTATTTTCTCAAAATCGCTTTGACCGGCGGCAGGTAGCTTGTTCCGAAAAGGTTCAGATGCTTGACCAGATGATAGAGATTATAAATATCTCTCCGGTCACGATATCCCGGATCAAGCCTGATCGTATTCTGATAAGCTTCGTAAAAAGTACTGTCGAATCCGCCGAAAAGCTCCGTCATTGCCAGATCCGCTTCGGCATGACCGACATAGGCTGCCGGATCGATGAGCCACGGATGGCCTTCATTGTCTACCATGTAATTCCCCGCCCATAAATCGCCGTGAAGAAGGGATGGGTGTTCCGGCTCTGTGAGATAACGGTCAAGTTTACTCAAAAAAGTTTCGATTTGTTTTCGGGTTTGATTGTCAAAATAATGGGAAGCCTTCTCAAAATGCGGACGGAGCCGGCATTCGGCGAAGAACCTTACCCAGCTGTCCATCGGTGTATTATCCTGAATCCCGGAGCCGAGCAGATGATCATGCAAAGCGCCATACTTTCCGCCTTTGACAAAAGCAGATGTTTCCGCCATGTGCATCTTCGCGAAACCAATCCCCAGTTCCTCAGAGGATGATTTGCTTTTGCGGCCGGACCGGATATATTCCAGCAGGAGGAAGGATATATCTCCATCTGTCCCGAGTGCCAAAACTTCCGGTGAGCGTACTGTCCCGGTCTGTCGTATAAAATCGAGGGATTCCGCTTCTCCTTCAAAAATACCGATTTTTTGACGGTCATTGGCTTTCATGAAGAGCACGGAACCATCGGAAAGTTGAAGTGCGTAGGTACGGTTGATATCACCGCCGAAAACAGGCTGGCGGCTTACGATTCGGACTTCGTTTCCCCGTATATTTTTTAGTGCTTCATTGATATTTTTAACCGGAACCATGTATCTCTCCAATAATGAAGTTATTCTGGGATTGGCTGCATGTTCTGTAAGACATAAACAAACAGACAGATCCGTGTGCATTGCTGATGGTCTGTAAAGGTGTTATCTTTGAATTAATTATATACAAGGATCAAATAGAAAAAACAGTTTTATTAGATTTTTTGTAACTGTTCAGAACCCGCAGCGACGCACATGGGGACAGGCACACTTGTGCGGGCTTCGCCGCACGAGATGCCAGTCCCCACGTGCTTCGTTCTGAATAGACACGATTTTTTGTAATTTGAAACTCAAATCAAGTCTGAGATAGAGAGAACCAATCCGATTAATGGAATTAACTGCTGTCGTTTCGCTCTTTCAGAATTTTTCGAAATATCTTGACATATTCCGGATTTATCAGACAGTATTGCGGGTCATTCATTTCCGCTTTCATCTCTTCCCAGGCTTCCGGATGGGTGCTTAATATATGCCGGACCTTGCTTTCCAGAAGCGGATTGGTTGGCTCCTCATCTGTTTGACGAAGCGGAGATTGAGATGGTGGAGTATCATGATTTTGTTTATCTTGTTTTTTCCCATCGGTTTCATAGAATTTGGAAGCTTTATTTTCGATTTCTGCTGTTTCATTTTCTTTATCACTCTGTACCTTGGCGGCGCACATGGGGACAGGCACGCTTGTGTCGGCTTCGCGACTCAAGGTGCCAGTCCCCACGTGCTTCGTGTTTGTCTTTGCTGATGTATTATGACGGGCAGGATCGTAAGAGCTGAAAGCACGCGGAGCAGTGAACGCACCCGGTTCCGTCAAAGCGGAAGGAGGCGTCAGAGTAGAGATCTGAGATTTGAGATCTGAGGTGTGAGAGCCGGAATGCAATGCCTGCACTAAAAGATCAGAAGTATCCGGCAAAGCCCGAGCTTCCTGACCACTGACCCCTGAATCCTGAATCCTTGCTCCTTGATCCTTCCTGCCCCCTGAACACTGTCCACTGACCACTGGTTCCGCTAATTTATCACGCGTCTTAAACAGCCTCATCAGCATATTATTCCAACCGATCTGGTTCATCAGCAGCCGTTCCCCGATCTCCGGATGGGAGCGGGACGTCTGCAGCACACCGAGATAAGACTTGCGGAAATGGTAAGAAGCCACGCCCAGCAGATCCTGAATGGACATCGGGGACTGACTGAGATCCTCACCCCGCTGATGCAGGGTGACCAGACCTCGTCCCATCGTGGTGACGCCGTTCATGACCATTCGGCTCAGTTGTACAAAGCGTTTGGAAAAATAATTGACCTTCTTCGCCTCGTCGACCCAGATCGACATCGCGTTGAAAGTCAGCTTCATCGATTCCAAAACATCCGGCATTTCCTTGGTCGTGTAGGGATCAATGACAGAAGCAGGCAGCGGAGCGGATGCCAGAATATCCTTGTCCCATGGCATCAGATGACCGTTTTCCAACCCGATCAACGCGTTCATGTACATCAATTTGTATGTTCCGCTGTCCCTCATAACTGCTTCCTTTCTTAGGTGTTAGGTATTAGGTGTTAGGAGTTAGGGAATGGGGTTGGGGGATGAGTGTTTGCCCATTGTTCCTTGTTCCCTGCTCCTTTTTCCTGACCACTGACTAACTGGCCCCTGATCCCTGACCACTGGCCACTGAATCCTTGATCCTGATAACAGTATACACAAAATTTAAAATAAAAAAACCACCAATATTGGCGGTTGACAAACACTCAATTTTGTGGTAATAGCGCACCGGCCTGCGCACCAGGCCGGGAAATCGCTGAAGCGCTGCCTGCACGATTGCCCGGCAACCGAGTTGCGCTTTGGATCAGGCTGCACGGCAATCGAGCTGCGCCATCCGGAGAATATACGCTACCGCGAATCCGGCACGGGGCGATGCTCCTGTTCTGAATCTGAATCGAAAGCAGCTCGAACCACTCAATGCAAAATCAAATCTTGTAATATAATTATCAATTGGTGAAGTGACATGAATATGTATTGTTGTGGTATTGATATTGGCGGAACGACGGTTAAGATAGGCTTGTTTTCTCTTGATAGTTCATTAGTAAATAAATGGGAGATCCCGACACGAACAGAAAAAAAAGGTGAATTTATCCTCCCTGATATTGTGAAAAGCATAGAGAAAGAACTTTTCGCAAAAGGTTTCGGATGGGGAAATATTGCTGGAATCGGAATTGCTGTTCCCGGACCGGTTATTGAAAATCAGATTGTTACACGCTGCGTAAATTTAGGCTGGGAGCATGTTGATGTGGCTGCTGAGATGCAGAAATTAACAGGCGTATCCAATATAACTGTTGTCAATGACGCCAAAGCCGCTGCACTTGGAGAATGGTGGAAGGGTGGGCATGAAAACTGCAAAAGCGCAGTAATGATCACGCTCGGCACAGGTATTGGAGGGGGCGTGATCGTCAATGGACAAATTGTCAGCGGCGCGTTTGGCGGTGCCGGCGAATTGAGCCATTTTCCGCTCGTACCGGATGAAACAGAACCCTGCGCCTGCGGAAAATGCGGGCATTTACAGCAATATGCTTCTGCGGAGGGGCTTGTCCATCAATTTTACAAAAAAATGCGCATAGATAGCAGGTCCTCAATACTCTCAAATCACAAAAACCTTTCAGCGAAAGATATCATTGACGCAGCCAGAGGAGGAGACAGCCTTGCGAAAGAGGTTTTTGATGACGCTGTAAGGAAAATTGCTCAGACGATGGCGATGGTCACTTCCGTGATCGATCCGGAATTATTCCTGATTGGCGGTGGGATGTCAAAAGCCGGAGATTTCCTGATCGATGCAATACGCAAAGAATATCGCAGGTTTGCCTTGTTTATCTCAGAAAACACAAGGATCGAACAGGCTGTTCTCGGTAATGATGCGGGAATTTATGGCGCTGTAAAGTGTGTGATGGATAATATTTCTAAATAACTACCATTCAGAATCAAATATTTGGCACGATATTTGATTTTATGGTACAATTTTGTTGATATAGATGTCTTGCTGCAGACCTTATGTCTGAACAGCTTATCAAACAAACAATATTATGCCAGGAGGTTAATCAATTCAATGGCGCATAAATGGGTATATTTGTTCAATGAAGTTAAAGACGCTGAAGCCTATGTCGGCGGAGATTGGGAAGATGTCCGCGGACTGTTGGGCGGTAAAGGCGCCAACCTTGCCGATATGGCTCGTATCGGCGTCCCGGTTCCTCCGGGATTCACTGTAACCACCGAAGCCTGCAACTATTATTCAGCTAACGGCGAATTCCCTGAAGGTCTTTGGGACCAGATGATGGAAGCTCTTGCCGAAGTTGAAAAACAGGGTGGAAAGAAATTCGGTGATCCGAAGAACCCGCTCCTGGTTTCCTGCCGCTCCGGTGCGAAATTCTCCATGCCGGGTATGATGGACACCGTCCTGAACATCGGTTTGAACGATGAAACTGCCGCCGGTATGGTTGAACTGACCGGTAATGAACGTTTCGTTTACGACTCCTATCGCCGTCTGGTCCAGATGTTCGGTTCCGTCGTTCTCGAAATTCCGGATGAAGCTTTTGAAGGTCCGATGGACGAATTCAAAGCCTCCAAAGGTTACAAGCTCGACACTGAAATGTCCGCTGCTGACCTGAAAGAACTGAAGGATATCTTCAAAGCCGTTGTCAAGAAGGAAAAAGGATTCGATTTCCCGACTGATCCGTACGAACAGATGAAACTGGCTACCATCGCCGTGTTCCGCTCCTGGAACGGCGCCCGCGCAGTTGCCTATCGTAAAGAAGAAGGCATCCCGGATGATCTTGGTACCGCTGTCAACATCGTGACTATGGTCTTCGGTAATATGGGGAACGATTCCGGTACCGGTGTTGCTTTCACCCGCAACCCGATCAATGGTGAAAACAAAGTCTACGGTGAATATCTGCTGAATGCCCAGGGCGAAGACGTCGTCGCCGGTATCCGCAACACCGAAAAACTTGAAACCATGAAAGACGTTATGCCGGAAGTTCTGAACCAGTTCATGGAAATCACCAAGAAGCTTGAAAACCACTATCGCGATATGCAGGATGTGGAATTCACTATCGAACATGGTAAACTGTGGATGCTCCAGACCCGCAACGGCAAACGCACAGCTGACTCCGCCGTGAAGATTGCTGTCCAACTCGTCAATGAAGGCCTCATCGACAAGAAGGAAGCTGTCAAGCGTGTTACCACCAAGCAGATCGATGCACTGCTTCACCCGCAATTTGACCCGGCAGCCCTGAAGAAGGCGAAAGTCCTGACTTCCGGCGTCAATGCTTCCCCGGGTGCCGCAATCGGCCAGATCTATTTCGATGCTGACAAAGTCGTCGAAATGCACAATGATTACAAGCAGGACTGCATTATGGTCCGCCCGTTCACCAAACCGGATGATGTTCATGGTATGCTTTCTGCGAATGGTATTCTGACATCCGAAGGCGGCGCCACCAGCCACGCAGCTGTTGTTGCCCGTCAGTTCGGTGTCCCGTGTGTTGTCGGTGCTTCCAGCGCTGTCATCGACATGGAAAAGAAGACCCTCACCTGCGGTGATGTCGTCCTGAAGGAAGGCGACTGGATCTCTGTTGATGGTTCCACCGGTAAAGCCTACGAAGGCAAGATCGATGTCGTTACCCCGAACATCGAAGATATGCCGGAACTGAACACCCTGCTCACCTGGGCAGATGAAATCGCTGACCTGCAGGTCTGGGCGAACTCCGACTATCCGCGTGATGCCCGCCGCGCCCGCTCCTTCGGCGCCAAGGGTATCGGCCTGTGCCGCACTGAGCATATGTTCTTCGAAACCGAACGTCTGCCGATCGTCCAGCGCATGATCCTGGCCAAGGATTCCGCCGGCCGGACTGAAGCCTGCGACGAACTGCTGCACTTCCAGCGCGCTGACTTCGACGGTCTGTTCGAAGCGATGACCGGCTACCCGGTGATCATCCGCCTCATCGACCCGCCGCTCCATGAATTCCTGCCGTCTGCTGACGAACTGAAGGAAAAGATCCTCACCATCAAGGTCTCCAAAGAATTCGATAAGACCATTGATGATAGCGAACTTCCGGAACTTGAAAAGATGCTCGCCGCTGTGGAAGCTCTCCACGAATCCAACCCGATGATGGGTCTGCGCGGTGTCCGCCTTTCCATCCACTTCCCTGAAATCGTCAAGATGCAGGTCCGTGCTATCATCGAAGCAGCCTGCGATGTCAAACTCCGTGGTTTTGACCCGCATCCGGAAATCATGATCCCGCTGACCGGTACTGTCCGCGAACTGAAATACATCCAGCCGCAGCTTGAAGAAATCGCGAAGCAGGTAATGAGCGAGAAGGGTGTCGAAGTTGACTACATGTTCGGTACTATGATCGAAATCCCGCGTGCCGCAGTGACTGCTGGTGAGATCGCCGAAGTTGCTCAGTTCTTCTCCTTCGGTACCAATGACCTGACCCAGATGACCTTCGGTTATTCCCGTGACGATGCCGAACGCAGCTTCCTGGCTGAATACGTTGACAAGGGCATTCTCACTGAGAACCCGTTCCAGCATCTGGACCGCAAGGGTGTTGGCGAACTGATGCGCCACGCAATCCAGGAAGGCCGCAAGACCCGTCCGGAACTGAAGGTCGGTATCTGCGGTGAACATGGTGGTGATCCGAGCTCCATCGAATGGTGCCACATCATTGGCAACAACTACGTGAGCTGCTCACCGTTCCGTGTCCCGGTTGCCCGCCTGGCTGCCGCTCAGGCTGCAATCGACAACCCCAGAAATTAACTTTTCTACGTAAAAATTATCAAAAGAGGATGCCGAATCTTTTATGAAACGGCATCCTCAAAAAATAAAATTATTCGCTTACTGATACATATATTTCTACCGGACCAGACACGAACGTACCCGCGGCTAAGATTTAGCCTTTTCAGCAAGCCTCCTGCCTTCTTCATATGCCTTCATATCCAAATCTTCCGTTCCAGCAGGGATATGCATTTTGACAGCTTTTCGCATGATTTCATCCGGAAAGAGATCTAACAGTGTATTGATTGCGGCTGCAGCGATGACATTTGCTGTCATTAAACGTCCCACAACTTTTTCCGCTGTTTCGAGAATCGGTAAGCGGAACAATTTTGATGCAGGACAGTCACCCGGAACAGAAAGACCGGAGTCGGCAATAATAACAGAGGTTTGGACAGTATCCCGGTAATATTTGTTCAGGGAAGCCTGCGTCAGCGCAAGCAGCACATCAGCTTTTTCCGGTTTAGAAAACCAGATTTCCTCGTTGCTGATAATCGTATATGCCTGACACAAACCACCGCGCACTTCAGGTCCATAGGACTGGGATTGTACCGTTTTATTTCCATTTAATACAGCTGCCTCAGCCATAATCACACTGGTCAGGATCACACCCTGCCCTCCGGACCCGGTAAAACGAATCACGCAGCGGTTGTTCATAAGTACACCTTCTTTTGGCTTCTTTCCTGACTCCGCTCGATCAGCTGCTGATAAAGCTGCGTATAACCCGGATATTCGTTTTGAGACAGCTTGCCGACAATAAATTTATCTGTCTTCTCCTCGTCAGAGAGCTTTGCGTATTGCTCAGCGGGTACACCATGGTCGCGCTGATATTTCATCATGTCAACTGCAGAGCCTTTTTTGTTCTTTCGTCCGTAGTAGGTTGGACAGGGGCTGTAACAGTCTATCAGGGAAAAACCCGGATGCGCGATGCCATCCTGAATCGCTTTGATCGTCTGCTGCGTATGATAAGCCGTACCTCGGGCTGTGTAAGATGCACCTGCGTCAGCTGCCAACTGGGGGATATCAAACTGCCGGTCTATATTCCCGTAGGGTGCAGTTGTTCCCCATTCACCGGCAGGCGTTGTCGGAGAATATTGTCCGCCGGTCATCCCATAGATATTATTGTTGAATACGATAACGGTGATTTCAATATTCCGGCGTGCAGCATGGATCAGGTGATTTCCGCCAATGGCAGTGCAATCACCATCACCGGTAATAACAATTACTTCCAGCTCAGGACTGGCAAGTTTGATCCCTGTCGCAAATGGAATAGCTCTCCCGTGTGTTGTATGGATCGTATTAAAATCCAGATAGCCCGCCGCACGGGAAGAACAGCCGATTCCGGAAACAATAACCACTTTTTCCTGCCGGAGTTTCAGGTTGTCAATGGCAGCCGCGACATCACGCATCAAAATTCCGTTCCCGCACCCGGGACACCATATATGCGGAAGATGATCAATCCGCATGGTGCGAAAAACGAGATCACTGGTTTTTATCATGCTGTACCTCATTGATTTTTTGCAGGATTTCTTCCGGTCGTATCAATGTTCCGTCAATTTTACCGATAAAGCTGACCGTGACAGATCTTTCCGCGGCACGCTGAACTTCCAGCAGCATTTGCCCGTTATTGTGCTCAGCCACAATGATATGCTTCAACCGAGACAGATGTGGATACAGTTCCTTTTCCGGGAATGGCCAGACAGTGATTGGCCGGAACATGCCAGCCTTTACCCCATACTTTCGGGCTTCAAAAATCGCTTCCTTTACCGCACGGGCTGTTCCTCCGTAACAGATAACGGAAATTTCCGCATCATTCATCAATAATTCTTCTACCCGGACGATATCTTCATAGTTAGAGCTGATCTTGCTCATCAGCCGTTCCATCAGTTTCTTCGCAGCGGCGTGATCATTAGTGGGAAAACCGGATTCATCATGCAGCAATCCGGTAATGTTATATCTTTGACCTTCTCCGAACGGAAGCATACGCGGAACCCACTCACCTTCGTCTACATGATAACAGGTTTTGCTGATACCCTTCACATCGGAATACGGCCGGTTGATTATTTCAAGAGTCTCTGCATCCGGAATTTCGACACCTTCTCTCATGTGTCCGACAATTTCATCCATCAGAAAAATAATCGGCGTACGGTATTTTTCTGACAGGTTGAAACAGCGAACCGCCTCAGTATAAACTTCAGAAACAGTGGAAGGTGAAACAGCGATGACCGGATGATCCCCGTGTGTTCCCCAACGAGACTGCATATAATCACCCTGTGAGGGTGATGTCGGCATCCCGGTTGAAGGTCCGCAGCGCTGTACGTTAACAATCACACAGGGAATTTCAGCAAGAGCTGCGTAACCTATGTTTTCCTGCATCAAAGAAAAACCCGGGCCTGACGTAGCTGTCATGGCTTTCTTCCCTGCGACGGATGCACCGATTACTGCTGCGATGCTGGCAATTTCATCCTCCATCTGAATGAAAACACCTCGTTCACGCGGCAGACGAACTGCGCAAGTTTCTGCAATTTCTGTAGATGGGGTGATCGGATAGCCCGCAAAAAAACGCATTCCCGCTTTGAGAGCCCCTTCGACACAGGCTTCATTTCCCTGCATTAATACATTTTTTTTCATTATTTTCCTGAATCACTGACAAAAATTGCATAATCAGGGCATCGCTGCTCACAAAGTCCGCATAAAATGCATTGATTGTTTTCTTTCAACGAAACTTTTCCCTGAATCATTTCCAAAGCATCTTTGGGACAAAAGGCTGCGCAGATTCCGCAGCCTTTACACCAATCCGGGTTCAGTACAAGAATTTTCTCCATCAGCCCTTTTTCATAATTACCGCATAGCATATAAGCTCCGAACAGCCCGGGAGTTTTTCAATTTCATAACCAAAACAATCAACATATCATCATTAAGCAACTGTTTTTGGTATTTAAATAGATTTTTCATTACTGTGACGGTTGAAATTTTCTGGAAGTCTTTCCATTTTTATCCGAAACTGCTTTTCCAACATAATATCTTCAGCGTTATCGGATTATACCAGAAAAATCGGTGTTCCATCAAAATATCTGCCGTGTATAGGAATAAAGTAATTTTTTGCCTGATATAAATTATATGAACAGAACCATCGGTAATTCCGGTGGTTCTCCCCTTTTAATATATAATTATCGTATATTGGATTCAACAATTAAACATGGAGTGTAAACATGGAAAAAGTGAAATGGGGTGTTTTGGGTACTGCCGGGATCGCGAAGGGGCAGACGATTCCCGGAATGCTGGAAGCTGAAAACTGCGAATTATACGCAATTGCCGGGCGTGATATCCGGAAAGCACAGGATTATCTGGAGCAATTTGGTTTCAAAAAGGCTTATGGAAGCTATGAAGAGCTGCTTGCTGATAAAGCCGTTGAAGCTGTTTACATACCGCTGCCGAATTCGCTGCATTTTGAATGGGTGAAAAAAGCTTTGCAGCACGGGAAGCATGTTCTTTGTGAAAAGCCGCTCACACCGACAGCAGCAGAAGCCGAGGAATTGTTCCGCATAGCCAACGAAAACCATGTTTACCTGATGGAAGCTTTTGCCTATCTTCATTCTCCGCTGATTTCCGCGATAAAACAAGAGATCGAAAGCGGCGCTATCGGTGATATTCGCTATATGGAATCCCAATTTGTTACTTCGGATTATGAGCTGAGCAACATTCGTATGCGGAAGGAAACCAAAGGCGGCTGTACTTATGATCTTGGCTGTTACACAACCAGCATGATCCAGTGGATGACAGGGAAAGAACCGGATGATATTCAAGCAATCAGTGTATTTTCTCCGGAAGGTGTAGATGTCCTGACGAGCGCGGTTTTCACTTACGAAATCGGGATGAAAGCTTTGATCAATTGCGGTATGGTTTTGCAGACTAACGCGGACCGGCGCCTTGACCAGCTGCGGATCGAGGGGACAAAGGGTTCGATCCGGTCAACCGCGGAGTTTAATGGCTGCGGTGATCTGAAATATACACTGATTCATAATGATACAACGACTGAAAAAAGTGTATATGCTCCACAAAATTACAGGCTCGAGGTCGAACAGTTTGGGAAGTGCATCAAAGATGGTGAAGCCCCACATGTTTCGCCATCTTTCACTGTCAATAATCTGCGTACTTTGGAACGAATCCTGGAAAAAATCGGATATTGATACCGGATAAAAGGTATGCTGCTGTGTCAAAATGGTTTATAATTCCTCTGTACCGATTTCCTGTATGATTTCTCAGGATATTTACAGGTGTAGGGGCATATATTCAATTGACACAGACGAAAGGAATTACATATGACAAAATACTTAGGCCATCGGGGATACAGCGGAAATTATCCGGAAAATACAATGCTGGCTTTTCAAAAGGCAATGGAAGCCGGTGCGGATGGGATCGAACTGGATGTGCAATTCAGCAAAGACGGACGGCTTGTGATCATCCATGATGAGACTCTGGACCGAACCACGACAGGAAAAGGTTGGGTTCGTGATCATACGTTGGAAGAACTGAAATCCCTGGATGCTTCCTTCAAATTTACCGGTCAATATGGCATCAATCAAATCCCGACGCTTTGTGAAGTGCTTGATTACATGAAGGATAAGGATGCCGTTACAAACATTGAACTGAAAACCGGTGTGTTTGAATATGAAGGAATTGAAGAAGCAGTTCTTAACTGTGTCCGAAAGCATAACCTTTCCGATAAGGTGATCATTTCCAGTTTCAATCATTATTCTATTCTGAGGATGCGCAAGCTGGCACCGGAACTGAAATGCGGCCTGCTTACAGACTGCTGGCTGATCAATGCCGGTAAGTATGTTCATGATCTGGACGTTCCCTGCTATCATCCTGCATTCCGCAATCTGACACCTGAAATTACCAAAGAAATTAAACAATACGGGTTGGAAATCAACACCTGGACTGTGAATACGCTTGAGGATTTCAAAAATCTTGAATCACTCGGTGTAGATGTAGCGATTGGGAATTACCCGGAATTAATAAAAGGCTGAATGTAACTATTCAGAACCCGCAGAGACGCACATGGGGACAGGCACGCTCGTGCGGGCTGTGCCGCACAAGATGCCAGTCCCCACGTGCTTCGTTCTGAACACTGAGGCACAGCCAATGATTTATACAGTTACATTGTCACCGGCACTTGACTATCTGGTATGGCTGGATCAATTTGAAGAGGGCGGTCTGAACAGAACGGAAAAAACCGCGTTCAGGGCCGGCGGAAAAGGGATCAATGTGTCCGTTGTTCTCAGCAGACTCGGGTTTAAGAGTATTTGCCTTGGTTTTACCGCGGGATTTGTCGGAACTGAATTGATTCGGATGCTGAATGCTGATGGGATAAGGCATGATTTCATTACTGTGAAAGATGGCTGTTCCAGGATCAATGTAAAAATCAAATCCAACACTGAATCCGAAATCAATGCATATGGACCACGGATTTCCGGTAAAGAATTGGATCAGCTGAAAAAGCAGGCTGAAAAACTTGAATCAGGTGATGTTCTGGTCCTTTCCGGAAATCCGCCGAAGAATGTTCCGGAAGATGTTTATTCCGAGTTGATCAATGCTGTTTCAGAAAAACAGGTTCGTATCGTTCTGGATACATCCGGGAAACACTTGCTTTCGGCTTTGGAAAAACATCCCTGGCTGATCAAACCGAATCGTGCGGAACTGGAAGAGGCTTTTGAAACAAAATTTGATTCCATGGAACAAATTGCTGAAGCAGCTTTGAAGCTTCGAGAAAAAGGCGCTGAGAATGTGTTGGTTTCTCTTGGTGCTGAGGGAGCATTGCTTGCCTCTGATGACGGTTGTGTTTATACATGCGCAATACCAGCCGGTCAACTGATCGATTCGACAGGTGCCGGTGATTCCATGGTTGCCGGATTTATCGCGGAAGATCTTGCCGGAGGCTCAAGGGAAGAATGTATTCGGTATGCGGTGGCTTGCGGATGTGCCAGTTCTTATTCCTATGATTTGTTGGAGCGCTCGTTTCTTGAGCAGGTATATTGTCAAACGCCTCTTCCGGTGAAGTTTTTTTGAAAGTGAATTTTTTAAAAATAAATGTTCAGATTTTTTAGCCGCGCACATGAGGACAGGCACGCTTGTGCGGGCTGCGCCGCACGAGGTGCCAGTCCCCATGTGCTTCGATCTGAACAAAATAATATTGAGAAAAGATGAAAAGAAATTTATCTCTGATCATGTTGTTTTTACTGATTACTGTCCTGGTGCATTCCATGGCAGCTTTTGCTGAGGATGCAGGAAATCCTGCTGTTTATTTCACTTCCGATATTTCACCGGAAGGGCTGCAAAAGGTTTATGAAGCATTGAACTGGTCTCATGGGGATCAGGTGGCCGTGAAAGTCTCAACCGGGGAACCGCCGAACAGCAACTATCTTCGGGCAGAGTTGATCGGTCAGTTCGTTCAGTCTCTGAACGGGACGATCGTTGAGTGCAACACAGCCTACGGCGGATCCCGTTCCAATGCGGCAATGCATAAGCAGGTCGCGGCTGACCATGGTTTCACCTCATTCGCCGAATTTGACTTGATGGATGAAGAAGGTGAAGTGGAATGGCCTGTAACCGGCGGAAAAAGACTCACCCGGGCAATTGTCGGCTCCCATGCGGAAAATTATACAGATTGGGTGATCCTTTCTCATTTCAAGGGACATGCCATGGCAGGTTTTGGCGGCGCGATCAAGAATGTCGCTATCGGAATGTCCTCAGCCAGCGGTAAGGTTTATGTCCATACAGCAGGAACACGGACCAGCGGCGGCATCTGGTACAGCGATCAGGATGCATGGCCGGAAGCGATGGGGAAAATGGTGAGTGCTGTCCGCGATCACGTTGGCCCTGAGCATATTATTTATATCAATGTGATGAATCGGCTTTCCGTTGATTGTGACTGCGATGGAAATCCTGCTGAACCGGATATTCACGATATCGGCATTCTTGCCTCAACTGATCCGATTGCGCTTGATCAGGCTTGTGTTGATCTGGTATGGCAGGCAGAAGGCAACGCGTCTCTTGTGAGAAGGATCGAATCTCTCCATGGTATCCATACCCTGGAATATGGAGAGGAAATCGGTCTCGGCAGCAGGACCTATAATTTGGTAGATCTTGATAAATAATTTGTAATGATTCAAAACAGAGCACAGCTGAACAGTTTTTGATGCAGCGCAGCCCGCATTAAAAACAGCACTGTGTGATGCGCTGCAAGTTCGTTGCTGAACAGTGACCTTTCCTATAAAAAAAAGGCTATCAGGAATACCCGGTAGCCTTATTTTTGTTGTGTCGATGGTATCTTTTCGGATCGGGCACTATTTTCCGGAAAGCAGAATCAATCTTTTTTCTTCCGTGAAACCTTGCGGGGTTTGACCGGTGAGAGGAAATGCCGGAGTTCTGCGCCTTTCGCGATATTTCCGGTTACCTGCATCTGCCCGGTGATAAAAAGTCTGTCCGCGGAAAGTTCGCCCTTTGCCATACCCAGCAGATGATCAAAACTTGAGGCAATCGTTGCGTCCGGTTTCGGATGTTTTTCCGGTACAATATCAGTTTTTTTCGGCGTAAACTTTATGTAGAAAACCCCTTCTCCGCGTCCTGTTATTTCAAACTGAACAACACGGGAGTAGTTCTTTTCGAGTTTCAGGTGATGTTTTTCCCGATTTTGGCGGTCCAGCTCGGCGAACCTTGTTTTGAGCTGGCCGAAAGCCTCTTCAAATGGAATGGGTTCTCCGCTGCCTCCGACGTAGATCTCGCTGTACATCTGGTTATACTGTTCTGCGCTTTTTGTCCAGGAGAAGTCTTTCTTCATGCAGCGGCGCTGCAGGGTTTTGAAGGTCTTGTGATCCCCAAAGTAGATCTTGACCGCTGCCTGGATGGCAAGGTAGAGCGCTTTGGAATTGTAGCTGATGAAGGAGAAACCATCACCCTGCCCGTCAAAGCTGCTGTAAGGCCGGACAGAGTCCTTCAGACCACCGGTTTCATGGACGATCGGGACAGTGCCGTAGCGCATTGCCATCATCTGTGAAAGCCCGCAGGGTTCAAAGCGCGAAGGCATGAGGTACATGTCGGCACCGGCAAAAATCTCACTTGCCATTTGTTCCGTATAATCGGAGGAAAATCCAAGCTGACCGGGCCATTTTTTCTTTGCTTTTTCAAAGAAATCGATGTATTGCTGTTCGCCCTGCCCGAAGATGATGAGCTGCACGCCCATATTCATGATCCCGGGTAAAGCTTCCTTGATCAGTTCGATACCTTTTTGTTCGTTGAGCCGTGCGACAGAAGCCAGCAGGGGGTATTCCGGCATAACGTCCAGACCGAATTTCTTTTGAATACTGGCTTTGCAGACCTGCTTCCCTTTCATGTGCTTTACGTCAAAATTTTTTGGGAGGCGCGGGTCTATTGCCGGGTCATAATGTTCCATGTCGATGCCATTGAGAATACCGTAGAGCTTAAAGTCGACCATGTCTGATACAGCTTCCAGACCCATCGCGTATTTGGCGCTGTGAAGTTCTCTCGCGTAATTGGGCGATACTGTCGATACGGCATCTGCCATCAGCATAGCGCCTTTCATCAGGTTAACGTCATGACGACCCTCGAATTCATAACCCAGTCCCCCCTGGTACCAGCCTTCCGGCAGGGCAAAGGTTGTCGTGAGGTCTTTTTCTCCAAATTGACCCTGGTAAGCGATATTGTGGATCGTGTAGACGGTTTTGATGCCCTGCAGGTCTTTACGCCATGCCTGGTCGTTTTTCAGGTAAACGACGGTCAGGGCCGTTTCCCAGTCGTTGCAATGCAGAATTTCAGGACGGAAGTCGAGTGATGTCAATACCTCTAAGACGGCACGGCTGAACATGGCAAAGCGCATTTTGTCGTCTTTGTAACCATACAATTTCGGTCGGTCGAAAAATGGCGGATAGTCAATAAACCAGACGGTTACGCCATCACGTTCACCTCGGTACAGTTCGATTTCGTATGACCATTGGCCATGGCGGATCGTCTGTTCGCAAACGCGTGTGATTTCTTTCCCGAAATTTTCCCGGACGCATTGATACAGCGGTGTGATGATGGCGACTTCATTTCCAGCTCTCTTCAATGCAGGAGGAAGTGAAAAAGCAACATCAGCCAACCCTCCGGATTTACTGAATGGAGCACATTCACTGGTTACAAATAAAATTTTCATAGGTAAGCCTCCTTGTCAGCTAAACCGTGGATTTGTTTTTAGAATAACATAACTATAATAACACATTTTGAGAAATTGGTCTGAATTTTTTCTGTGGAATTTCCTTGAACCAAAGACATACCGCAAAAGCTCAAAAAATACTATTGACAAGGGCGGGAAACTGATTAAAATAGAAATTAAACTTCCGAAAACGTTTTCGGAAAGTATACGGCTGAGATTTTCGAGGTGGGGTATGGATAAAGATATACAGACAATTTTTTTTGATGTCGGTAATACACTGCGAATCGTTTTGCCTGACCAGTCGTTTATAGAGGCTGCTGAGGCTGAACTGATGAAGCTGACGGAGACGAAAGAAACGCATGATGAATTTTTCGAAAAACTTGAATCACGTTGGAAGGCATACCGCAAACTTGCTAAAACATCCCTTATCGATTGTTCTGAAATGGAGCTGTGGATGCAGTATATGCTGCCGGACTATGATCCGGAGCTGATTGCTTCCCATGCCAGCCGTCTTACGCGTTTATGGCGTGACCATGACGGACGCCGCGTAGCCCGTCCGGATGTGCGCGAAACGCTGGAAGGTTTGGACCGCAAAGGCTATACCATGGGGATCATTGCCAATACGGTCACGGAGACCGAGATCCCGGACTGGATGGTGACCGATCACGTTGCGCATTATTTCAAAACCACGATCCTTTCCTCAAAAGTTCGTCTTCGAAAACCTGACCCGGAAATTTATTACCTTGCCTGCCGATGTATCGGTACAAAACCTGAAAATTGCGCATATGTCGGCGATAATCCGATCCGTGATGTGGAAGGTACACAAGCTGCCGGGTTTGGCATGATGATCCGGCTTGATGAACCGGATACGCTGAACCGTGAAAAAGCGACAGGAAAGGAATTTACTCCGGATTACGTGATCACCTCCCTGCGAGAGCTGCTGGATATTTTCCCCGACAGGAAAGGATAACCCATATGAACGAAAAAATTAATGCGATCGTTTTTGATCTCGGCGGAACTTTGCGTATAGCTTTGAAGGATGAAGAATGGATGAAGCAGGGCCGGATCCATATGGCTGAGCTTGCCGGAACAGAACTGCCATTTGAAGACTTCTATGCCATCGTTGAGGAACGTTACGAAAAATATCGCGAATGGGCACTGCGTGAGAATAAAGAATCCAATGATGAGGAGCTATGGTGCAAGTGGCTCCTGTTTGATTATCCGCGTGACCGGATCATAGAGAACCGGCATAAGTTATCATATGAATACCGTCAATCTAAAGGACGCCGTGTGGTCGTTGAACATGGGGTTGAGGTTCTTCGGGAACTATTCAGACGGGGGTACAAACTGGGGATCATCTCTAACCTGATCGGTGAGACGGAAGTATATGATTGGCTGGAGGAAGATGGATTACGAGATCTGTTTTCTTCCGTGATTCTTTCCCCCGAATGTGGTTTGCGGAAGCCCGGTGCGGAAATATATCGGGTCAGCAGCAGGGATCTGGGTATTCCCTGCGAACAGATCGCTTCCGTGGCAGATAATCAGGGACGTGATATTGAAGGTGCCCGGGAAGCGGGGATCGCGTATAATGTTATCTATAACTCCCCTGAAAAAAAGCATCCTGTCGATCCAAAAGGGGAGAACCCTCCGGATGCGATTATCAATGATTTTCTTGAATTATTGGATCTGTTCCCCCAAAGGAGGCTTGATTGAACACTGATATTCGTGCAATCTATCTTGATCTGGGTGATACGTATCGGGTCATCCGGAAAGAAAAGGACTATATTCTTGACGCGAAACGCAAGATCGCGCAAATGTGCGACACTGATGAGGATCCGGAAATTTTTTATGATGAAGTGATCACGCCGCGTTATGACCTATACCGCGAATGGGCGTTGAAGTATTATTGTGAGGCTCCGGAACAGGTATTATGGAGACGTTGGCTGGCCTATGACCGCGACCCGGAAAGAATTTCCAAATATGCCGGAGAATTGACGTATCAGTATCGCAGAACGAAGGGGCGCCGCGTTGTGGTTGATGGCGGCGTGGAAACTGTAAAAGAACTGAACCGGCGCGGTTTCGCGGTCGGTATTATCTCTGACCTGGTGGGAACAAGAGAAATTGACGAGTGGCTGGATGAGGATGGTCTTCGCCCTTATTTCAAGACCGTTCAACAGTCTTCCGTCTGCTACGTTCGGAAACCGGGGCCTGCGATTTATTATTATGCCATTGATGAAGTCGGTATCCCGGCTGAAAACAGCGCGTTTCTTGGGGATAATTTAGATCGGGATATCATTGGCGCGAAAGCCGTCAATATGGGAATGACGATTGCTGCAAAATGGGGCGCGAAGAAATACACACTGAACGCTGAAAATCGTCCGGATTGTGTGATCTATGCGTTTCCTCAGTTACTTGACCTCTTCCCGGAACCGGGAAAGGTGAATACACAGGCTATGATCCCACCTGAGGATGCATGGCCGGGAGGTAAGGACGAATGAGTGATGTAAAGAAGACGCATGGCGGGCATGAGTTGGCTGAGCTTGTCCGAAAATCCTATGAGAGAGGTGAAATCGATTATTCTCTGAATCCGATCACGCTTGGAAACGGTTACATTCACGATGGCGATAATGTCGTTTTCTGCTGCCGCCGGGGAGAACGGGAAATTGAACTGACGGAAATGTTTACCGATCCCGATTTCAGTAAAGTTGAACGGAAACTGCTGAAGGATCTCGATTTTTCCATCCTGACTCTTTATCATGAAAAATTCAAGAATCTGCCGGTTGTGTTCGGCCCGTCCCATGTGAAAATGCCGCTGGCGGAAGTTCTGAGCAAAGCCGGAAAAACACAGTTCCACTGTTCAGAATCAGAAAAATTTGCACATGTGACCTTTTTTCTCAATGGTGGAGAAAATCAGCCCTTCCCGGGAGAGGTGGATACCTGTGTGCCTTCCCTGAAAGGCGTTCCGTTTGATACGAAACCGGAACTTTCACTGCCTGAAGTTGCCGACAAGGTTGTTGATGCGTTGGGTAAATATGATTTCATTGTGACCAACTTTGCCAATGGGGATGTGATCGGCCATACAGCCAATGATTCCGCGAAAATCGAAGCTGCGGGGTATGTGAGCCGTGCGTTGGAAAAGGTCATAACCGCAGCAAAAGAAGCCGGATATGTGGTCGCTGTTACCGCGGATCATGGAAATATTGAAGTCCTGCATACCGAAAAAGGGAAACCGCATGTGGCTCATACGTCCAATCTTGTAGCTTTCATCATGATCGATCCTGTAAATAATGGGCGAATCGAGTTAAAAGATGGTTCTCTGAAAGATATTGCACCGACCGTTTTGAATGTTATGGGGATCGTTCAGCCTGATGAGATGGATGGTACGGTTCTATGCAGCGGGCATGAATTCGGAAAAGACCGAAAAATGCTGCTGATCATCTGTGATGGCTGGGGATTTGGAGACAAATCGGATAATGACGCAATCTTTCTTGGCGATACCACCTACTGGGATCATTTGTTGGAGTCGGAATCCTGGTCTTCATTACATGCATCCGGCGGTTATGTCGGTTTGGGAGACGGTAAGCCCGGTAACTCCGAAGCCGGTCACAGCAACATCGGTGCCGGTCGTGTCGTTCCTCAGGATGATATCCGTCTGGATTCTGCCATAGCAGATGGGTCTTTTATGGAAAATCCGGTTTTGCTGGACACAATTGCGAAAGCGAAGGCGAAAGGGTCTGCGCTGCATTTGATCGGTCTGCTGACGAAAAAATCATCTCACGGATCGATCTATTATCCTTTAGCCGTTGCTGAAATGGCGAAAGATTTGCCGGAAGTGTATCTGCATGTGATCTTCGATGGCCGCAGCACGGAACCTGGATCTGCTCCTGCTTTGCTGGAGGAGCTTGATGAAATGATCGAAGAACGTGGGCTGAATGTGCAGGTGGTGGATGGTGTTGGCCGCGGCATTGCTTTGGATCGTGACGGGAATTATGCAAAGGTAAAACTTGCTTATGATAATATGATTGGCGCGTAGTCTTCTGGTAGTCAACAAAGATCCGACCAAATATCATATATTTCATATTACATTAAACCAAAAATATTGTATTTACGAGGAAGTTCCGGTTTGACAAAGAATGCGGAACATCATAAAATTAATTTGTAAATATTCCGAAAACGTTTTCGGAAATCATCAGACACCCTAAATGAGAGGTGAGCGATGGCTAAGAAAAAGCCTTTTTCCTGGAAAAAGCTGAAGAACGAAATATTGGATGTGGTGACGAACCCCTTCAACATGATCGTGTTTATTTCACTGGTCCTGTTGATTTTCCTCATTGCGATTCCTTTGGTTCGGATGCTACGCAACACATTTGTGTTGTCTGCCGGTGAATTGCGGCGTGTTCAGCGGACCAACCCGAGTGCTCAGGTTGGTGATTTTACGTTGTATTACTGGAAATATCTTCTGGTCGACAAACTGAACATGGCGAATTTCTTTACGCCGCTGCTGCATTCACTGACGATTGCTTTTTTCGTGACAATAATCGCTGTTCCGCTTGGTGCCGGATTGGCCTGGCTGATGGTTCGCAGCGATCTGCCCGGTAAGCGCTGGCTGATATTGGGAATCATGATCCCTTATATGATTCCTTCCTGGTGTAAGTCTATGGCATGGCTGGCTGTATTCCGCAACAACCGCGGCGGTTCCCCGGGGTTTCTGCAGGGGCTTGGCCTGAACATTCCGGACTGGCTGGCTTATGGACCAATCGCTATTATCCTTTGCATGGTGCTGCATTATTATGCCTTTACTTATATCATGGTTTCCGGTTCTCTTCGTTCCATCAACAGTGAACTGGAAGAAATGGGTGAGATTCAAGGCGCGAGTAAAATCAATATTCTGAAATCGATTACGCTGCCGCTGGTGATGCCGGCTGTTCTTTCTTCCGCGATCATGACGCTGAGTAAGTCAATCGGTACCTATGGCGTGGCGGCAAACCTTGGACTGCGCATCAGCTATTATACGCTTGCGACCAAGATGCATGACTTTATCAATACCGGACAGGCAACCGTCGGTTATTGTATGGCGATCCTGCTGATCCTGATGGCTTCCGGTACGATCTGGGCGAATCAGGCATTTATCGGTACCCGAAAATCATATGAGACCATCGGCGGGAAAGGCGGCCACAGCACGATGATGAAGCTGGGCGGAGCACGCTATCCGATCATGGTATTCCTTGGAATTTTTCTTATCTTCGCTATGTTTGTGCCGATGTTCATCCTGGTGATGGAAACCTTCCAAATCCGAACCGGCGGCGGATATGGTCCGGATAACCTGACGCTTTATAACTGGATCGGGAATCTGGAAGACGCTCCGCGGGATATGATCAATTATCCGGGAATCTTCAAGAATAATGAATTCTTCTCCGCGTTGTGGAACACCGTGAAACTGACGATCATCGGTTCTGTGATCACCGCGTTGTGCGGATGTCTGCTGGGATATATTACCTCCCGTGGACGCGGGAAATGGTACGGGAAGCTGGTTGAACAATTGGTGTTCATTCCTTACCTGATGCCTGCTGTCGCGTTTGCTGCGATTTACCTTTCCATGTTCAGCCGCAGAATCGGACCGATTCCTTCCTTGTATGGTACCTTCACGATCATCCTTCTGGCGACCGTGGTGAAACATTTCCCGTTTGCCAGCCGGTCCGGTACAGCAACGATGATGCAGATTTCAACCGAATTGGAAGAGGCCGCGGATATTGCCGGAGCAAGCTTCTGGAAACGATTGGGATCAATTGTGATCCCTTTGGCAAAAGGCGGTTTCCTCTCCGGTTTCTTGCTGGTTTTTATCAGTATAGCCAAGGAGCTGGATTTGATCATCCTCTTCATGACGCCTTCCAATCGAACACTGTCTTATCTTTCATTTATTTACAGTAAAGAAGTATTACCGCAGATGGCCGATGCAATTTCCGTCGTCGTACTGGTATTTGTGTTGTTCTCGTATATTTTATCCAACCTGTTGACCGGTGCAGACATCGGTAAGAGCTGGGGATAATGTGAAATAAGAAATCGGAAATATAAAATAAGAAATGGTGTGCTGAAAATGAGTAAGATTGAACTGATACATATTGATAAATATTACGGAACAAACCATGTTCTGCATGATCTGAACCTGACCATTGAAGATGGTGATTTTATGACTCTTCTGGGCCCATCCGGATGCGGAAAAACCACTACATTGCGTGTAGTTTCAGGACTGGAACGTCCTCAAAACGGTATTATGCTCATCAATGGAAAAAAAGCTATTGATTGTGATGAGGCTTTTTTCCTTGAACCCTCCAAACGCGGGTTGAACCTGGTGTTCCAGAGTTACGCATTATGGCCGCATATGACAGTTTTTGATAACGTGGCTTTCGGGTTGAAAATCAAGAAAATGCCGTCAGAGGAAATAAAAAAGACTGTTCGAAATGCACTTGAGCGGATGCGCATCGGTGAGTTTGAAAAACGCTATCCCAATGAACTTTCCGGTGGACAGCAACAGCGTGTAGCGATTGCGCGTGCGATTGCATCTTCTCCTGAACTGTTGCTTCTGGATGAACCTTTGTCGAATCTGGACGCGAAGCTGCGTACGGATATGCGCGCGGAATTGAAGCGTCTGCATCGGGAATTGGGGACAACGATCATTTATGTTACCCATGACCAGGTAGAAGCCTTGACCATGTCCACAAAGATCGCTTTGTTTGAAAACGGAAAACTTTCACAGGTGGATACGCCGATGGATCTTTATCTGAATCCAAACAATCTCAGCAACGCGGACTTTATCGGCAACCCGCGAATCAATTTCATCAACGGAAAAGCAACTGTCAGCGGTGACGTGATGAATGTGAAATGCAGTCTTGGCGAGTTCAAGTATAATAAAGAGGACTGGACTGATGAACCAATTCCTACAGGAACGTTTGATTGTGTGCTTGGTGTACGCCCGGAACAGATCAAAATTTCCGAGGAACCGTTGGATAACACAATCACAGCCAAGGTCTATGCGGGGCAGCCTGCAGGTTCTGAAACCCTGGTCACGGTTCATGTAGGAGGAGATGAGATCTTGCTCAAACAGATCGGTATCGCTGACTATGATATCGATCAGGAAGTTTTGCTGAAGATCAAACCGGACCGCTTCAATGTCTACAATAAAGAAACCGGCCGACTGATCAAATATTCCCGCAAAAGTAAAAAGATGAAGTCGTGAGAAGTTTTTGTCTAAGTTGGAAATCACAGTGATTTTCATACAGGTGACAGCAGAATCTCTGTGACAACCTGCTATCACCAGATTGAAAGGAAACTGGTTTCAGGTCAGAATTGTTTTTGAAAACAAGGAAGGAATCAAAATGAAAAAACTGTTTGTTTATCTGCTTGTGTTGACGATGGCTTTGTCAACTGTCCTCACTGCAGCGGCAATTGATATTCCGACCAATCCGGAATATAATGCCATGACTGCGGATGAACTTTATGAACTGGCTAAGGCTGAAGGCGGTAAGATCGTGGTTTACTGCACGACCAGTAAAATCGCCAAAGTCGCTGACAAATTCATGGAAGAATATCCGGATCTTACCGTTGAAGTGTACGATCTGGATGCCGGTGAAAGCATTACAAAAGTTGTCACAGAAGTTGATACCGGCAACATTATTGTCGACCTGATCCAGGATTCAGATGCCCGCGGTGATATCGCTTTCAATTATTACGGTAAATATTTGGAAGGCTATTTCCCGGAAGATATCTGTGCGCAGATCGATCCCGAACTGAAGGAATATGGTATGCCTTACTATACTTCCATTTCCTTCTGGTA
The DNA here is from genome assembly GCA_902791025.1 of uncultured Chloroflexota bacterium. GTDB lineage: Bacteria > Chloroflexota > Anaerolineae > Anaerolineales > Anaerolineaceae > Flexilinea. The sequence continues at coordinate 199,521 of CADATZ010000001.1, forward strand.
TTACAATACAGATGCTTTCCCGGAAGGATCTCCGGTAAACAACTGGTGGGATATTATAGAACTGGATGAAAACGGCAATCAGAAATATGCCCTTTACCTGAAGGAAATCGGTTCTGAATCAACTTATCTTGGCCTCTTCAGCCACTTTGTCGCGGAAGCTCAGGATCTTGAAGCTGCCTATGAAGAAAAATATGGTAAGCCGATTGAATATACATACCCGAATGACCTCGGCTTTGAAGAAAATAATGCCGGTTTTGAGTATCTGTATCGCCTATCCCAGCTGCGCATGACCTTCATCGGTGATGGTGACGAAATTGTTGAAGCTGTCGCGAATTCCACAGCTGACGCTCCCGTTTTGGGTCTGGCTTCCGCCGGTAAGATCGGCAACCGTGATGACAACGGCTGGCCGATTGCCTGGGTAACCGAATTGGCACCGTATGTTTCCGGCCAGAATACCAGCTATATCTATGTCGTTCCAGGTTCTGACAATCCGGCAGCAGCCCGTCTGTTCATCCGCTATATGATGGGCGGTGATGATGGCTCTGGTGACGGGTATAAGCAGGTAATGAAGGAAGGCGCCTGGTCTGTCCGCAATGACTTCAACAACAAGAAGAACCCATTCAACCTTGCTGAAAGCCATACCGTACCGCTCAACATGGAAGGTATTTATGAATACTACCTCGATGTGGCGGACTTCTGGACCTACTGGCACGACAAGAGCCCGAATAAATAGTATTTTGTAGTCAGTAATTATCAGTTGAAGTCAGATTTTTTTTCGAACCTTTGATTTCTAAAAAATATGGATTATGTTCTGCGGCAGTGGTAAAGCTGCTGCCGCAGAATTTTCAGCAGTAATATAGACAATGAGCAGTAAAGAACAAAAGGTTGAGTTTCAGGAATTTTTCCGTTTTACCAAAGACGGGAAAATGAAAAGCGGGACTTTCGCTTACAGTATCACCTATGCTGCTTTGATTCTCATTGTGTATGGTACTGCATATTATTTTTTGATCGATGTTTTGGCACCGCTGACGAAGGATTTGGCTCCCTGGCTTGCAAATCTGATCGGTGCAATTGTTCCGGCATTGGTTGGTGCACTGATCTGTCTGATACCGATTGTGCTGATATCCAATAAAAAGCCCTTTTTCCTTGGGTATGTCTGGATCGCGGTTTTTGCGTTGGTGTTCCTGATCGCTATGATTATTTTACTGAAAGACGATCGGGAAGCCTTATCGATTTTTTTGCATTTATTTGTCATCATGGTCCCCGCTCCGTTATTGATTGGCGGAGGGTCGGCCTTGTATCTTTGGAAAAGATCTGAAAGAATAGAGAGGACTTCGGAGGATTATGATTGATACGGTTTTATTTGACATGGGCGGCACACTGGAAGATATCTTTGTGGATGACAGCAGCCGTTATGAAGCAGCAAAGCGTGTTATTGAAATTACGGAAAGTCATGGATATCCCTTACATACTGATGTTGAAACAGCGGTTGAGAAAGTAAAAGAGGGCTGGGATGCCTATGGAAAACAACGTGACAGCGATAACCGGGAGCTGAAACCGGAAGAGATTTGGGGAAATTTCGTGATGCCGCTGTTTGGGCTTGTCTTCGATGAAGTAAAGCCCTTTGCGGAAGAGCTTGCGTATATGTATGAAGTGACGCATTATCATCGCGTTTTACGTCCCCGGGTAAAGGAAATGCTCGAAGGTCTGAAGCAGATGGGAATGAAACTCGGCATCATTTCCAATACGGCAAGTCTATACCAGGTTTTTCAAATCCTCGATGACTATCAAATCAGAGGTTACTTTCAGGATGTGACATTATCCTCTGTGACCGGATATCGTAAACCGGATGAAAACATATTCAAAGTCTCTCTTTATCAGATGCGTTCAAAACCTGAAAATTGCGCATATGTTGGCGATACTTATTCCCGCGATATTGTCGGAGCCGTACGAGCCGGATTTGGAGAAACCTTCCATATTCATTCTCAGTTGACTGCCATAAAGGATGTCGGGGTTTATGAAGAAAAACCCACCCATACGATTTCCGACATCTATGAGGTTTATGCGATTCTGAAAGCTGAGCAAGGATAAAAATCTAATTACAGCGTTCTATAATGCTGTAAATCAAATTCATGTCCATGGAATTCAGTACGGTTTCTGCCAAAAGATCATATTGCTGGTCTTTGTGAGCTTTCAGATCAAAACCGGCAAGCGAATCGAATAGGATTCTTTTCTTTTCGCATAAAGCTTTTAAAATGAGGTGATTTATCTCAGGCGCATCGAAGATTCCGTGAATATAGCTTCCATAGACATTTCCGGCATTGATCACTGGATTTTGAAGCTGTACATTCTGTCCCATATGGATCTCATATCCGACAAAATCTGAACCATTCAATGTTTCAAAAATCCCGGTCAGACCTGTGATCGTTCCTGATGACTGTTTTTGGATTTTCTCTTCCCAAAATACCGTATCAATCGGAAGAAGCCCCATTCCTTCACATTTATATGTACCGGATGCTTCAGTCTGTAATGGATCTGAAATCGTGCATCCAAGCATTTGAAAACCGCCGCAAATACCGAAAACAGGTATCCCTTCAGACGATTTTTGTTTAATTAAAGCTTCCAACCCGGATTCACGCAGCCACAGCAGGTCGGCGATCGTGCTTTTGGTTCCCGGTAAAATGATGAGATCAGGCTGATGAAGATCAGCAGTCTTGCTTACATATCTCAAAGAAACGTTCGGGTAATTTTCAAAAGGACTGAAATCGGAAAAATTGGAGATTTTCGGCAATCGGATAACGGCTATGTCTATATCTTTGGGTTCAGTGTTTGTATTGAACTTTTCCGTCAGGCTGTCTTCGTCGTCGATGTCGAGATTTACATAAGGAATCACACCTGCAACGGGGACACCGCATAACTGTTCAAGAATTTTGATCCCCGGTTCTAAAATTTTCCGGTCCCCTCTGAATTTATTGACGATCGTTCCTTTGATCCTGTTTCTCTCATGATCTTCCAGCAGCGCGATGGTACCGTAAAGCTGTGCGAAAACACCGCCCCGGTCAATATCACCGACAAGCAGGACCGGTGCATTAACCATTTCCGCTAATCCCATGTTGACGATATCGTTTTGTTTCAGGTTGATTTCCGCGGGACTGCCGGCCCCTTCGATGACGATGATATCGAATTCCGCCGCGAGGCTGTTGTAAGCATCCATGATCACGGGAATGAATTCACGCTTCTGCCGGTAATACTCCATTGCGTTCATGTTCCCGATTGGCTTGCCATTGATGATTACCTGGCTGCCGACATCGGTTGTAGGCTTCAGCAGGATTGGGTTCATGCGCACATCCGGTTCGATCCCGGCGGCCTCTGCCTGGACAACCTGAGCCCGTCCCATTTCACATCCATCCCGGGTGATGAAGGAGTTCAAAGCCATGTTCTGACTCTTAAAAGGAGTCACCCGGTACCCATCCTGGCGAAAGATACGGCAGAGCGCCGCGCAGAGGATGCTTTTCCCGACATTGGACATGGTGCCCTGGATCATGATATTTTTTGCCATCACGGACGCTCCTTGACGATTCGCTTTATGCTTTGGATCAAAATCTCATTTTCTTCGTGGGCGTGTACAGCGATGCGGAACCATCCGGGACCTAACCCAATATAATTTCCGCAATTCCGGATCAGGATTCCCTCTTTACGTAAATCTGCATCCAATCCTACATAAGCGCGGAACAGCAAAAAATTTGCATCTGACGAACAGACGTGAAATTCCAGATTGCTGAGAGCTGAAGTCAGATATTCCCGCTCAGTTTTGATGAGTGCGGCGGATTCCCTCAGATAATTTGTTTCATTCGCTGCTGCTACTGCGGCTGCCTGTGCAATCAAAGAAACATTCCAGGGCGGAACTGTCCGGGACATTTTCTGTAACAGATAGCGATCCGAGCATAAACAGTATCCGACCCGAATCCCCGCAAGAGCATGACTTTTGGTGAAGGCTTTCAGCAAAAAAAGAGATGGATGATCCGTGATGAGATCATTCATTGCCGGCTTTGACTCAGTCAGAGAAAGAAAACACTCATCAACAAATAAACGTGCTTTGATGACTTCGCATAAAGTTAAAATCTTGCGGAGAAGCTGTGGCTGTATGAGCCTTCCCGTCGGATTGTTCGGGTTACAGAGAAAGACTGCATGGGGTTTGCAGGTCAGGATCGCTTCAGCAAAATCTTCCTGAAGGTCAAAATCATTTTCCGGGGAAAGCTTATGATGGATGATCTTACACCTGTTTGCCCGGAGCGCTGTTTCATATTCACTGAACGTCGGATCAGCGATCAAGGCACTGCGGGGTGCTTCCGCCTGACAGTAAGAATAGATCAGTTCCGCAGCTCCATTTCCCATCAAAATAGCTTCTTGCGGAACATCCTCAAACCTGCTGATAGCTGATACGGCATTCCGGCAATAAGGATCAGGATATCGGCTGCTCAGCGTCAGTGCCTCTTTCATAGCGGAGATGACCGCGGGAAGCGTGCCCAATGGGTTGGTGTTTGTGGAAAAATCCAAGCGGATGGGCTCAACGTAAATATCTCCGCCATGGGGATTGGATGTTTGATAAAGCATAAGGTACACCTCCTCAGGAAAACAGCAACATTTTTATTCCGCTGCAGAGAATGAGCATGAACAATGCAGTCAGATATTCAAGACGGCAGCTGCGCGGAATGTCATTATATTCGATCTCACGGATCGGGTCTCCGATAAACTGTTTCTTATGCAGAATGCCATGATACCAGGCATCCCCGGCAAGCCGAATATCCAGCAGACCGGCACAGGCTGCTTCGGTTTGAGCGGAATTGGGACTTGCGTGTTTATAGCGGTCCCGGCAGAAAATTCTCCAGCCGTTAGGAAGATCAAAACGTAGAATCCATCCGGAAAATAGCATCAGAAGAGCGGAAAGACGTGCCGGTATGTAATTTAACAGGTCATCCATTTTTGCCGAAAACCATCCAAAATTTGTATAGGGGGGATCGATATAGCCGAGCATGGAATCCATGGTGTTGGCTGCTTTGTAGAAAAAACCGGCAGGAGCACCACCGAGAGCAATAAAGAGCATCGGTGCGATGATACCGTCTGATGTGTTTTCCGCGACAGTTTCTACTGCAGCGCGGGTGATTCCTTTGTCATCCAGCCTTTCCGTATCACGCCCGACAATCATGGAAACTGCTTTTCGTGCCGCTTCAATATTACCGGATTTCAGTGCAGTGAAAACCTTCATGCTTTCATCTCTCAGAGAGCGAATAGCAAGGATCTGCCATACCATAATGCTTTCCGCGGCAATCTTGATGTAAAAGTTGAAAAATTCGCATAGTTTCAAAATTGAAAGCGATACAAATACAGATATAAATACAACAGTAAACCAGAGAATAATACCGCCGGCTTTTTCTCCTCGCGGGTTTTGTGGCAGCGTTTTTCGAAGAAATTTTTCCAGTGCAGTGATCAGCTTCCCGATCCAGACAACCGGATGCGGAAAACCATGTGGATCTCCGACCAGAAGATCAATGCAAAACCCGAGTAATAGTGGAAGCACTTTGATCATTCTTTGTTCCTGAAAATTCGCATAGAATAAATACAAACCGGATTTCCACCGAGCATCAGATGATGTACTCCGGCTTCTTTACTTCGGGCAGTCTGCATCAAAACGACTTCCGGCTCCATGACAAATGACTGTTTTATGATCGAATTCATTTCGCTGATCGATTCAAGCGTGACGGCTGTCGTGACAACCTTAATATCAGAATTGCGCGTAGACAACAATTTGAAAATATCGTTCAAATTTCCGGAACTGCCTCCGATGAAAACATGTGTCGGAGTTGGTAAATTTTCACACGCTTCCGGTGCGCTGCCATGGATGAAGGTGATATTTTCTGCGAAGAGTTTTTGTGCGTTCTTTTGTGATAAAGCGAGGGCATCCGGATCCTGTTCAATTGCGTAAACGGTTCCCCTTTTAGCCTGGATTGCCATTTCGATACTGACGGAACCGGTACCGGAACCAATATCCCAACAGACGGCATGTTCTGTCAGAGCTAATTTTGAGAGGCAAACAGCGCGAATTTCGCTTTTGGTCATAGGGATCAGACCTTTGCTGCCGCTTTCTCGTGAAAACACTGTGTCAGGAAGTCCCTGCGTGACTATAGCGTCCGGATTTGGATTTTCGATAAGCATTACGCTCAGCGGATCATAATTCCCATGCATAAGCTCATCCACAGAACCCTGTGAGATCCGTTCGTCCGGGTATCCGAGACGTTCCCCGACATAAATGCGCAGGGATGAGAGACTGTACTCAGAGAGATTGCGGCATATTGCATTTACTGTATTTTGTCCTCCGGTAAGGACAAAAAGTTTTTTGTGAGCTTTTATCTTCGGAATAAGCGAATGTCCGCGTCCATGAAGGGAGATGGTGTGTACATCTTGATAAGATATGCGAAGTTTAGAGCAGAAGTAAGAAAGCGAACTGATTCCAGGGAGTATTTCTATTTCAGATTTTTCACTTCCTTTGCAGCCTTTCAGATAGGGAAGGAGCCGCTGTGTCCCGCTGTAAAAACCGCTGTCACCGGACATCAGGACTGTAAATCTCTGAAATTCCTGATGAGTAAATATATAATCTGAAATATTTTCCGGCTCGATTGCTTCAAAGACAGGTTTTCTTTGGAAATTAACAGATTCGATCATCCGTTTTGCACCGATCAGACAATCTGCCTCTTCAATTTCTTTACGGGCAGTCATTGTCATCTGTTCAGAATTGCCGGGACCAATACCGATGATGCTTACCTTCCGGGTATTTGTCAATTCAAATCTTTCACAAAGTTCAGAAATGCAGGTTGATAAGTTGATTCCCTCAGTCTGGGGAGGACGTCCGATGACGATCAATTTTGCATCTGCCTTTTTGGCTGCTGAAGCTTTTTCCGTAAAACCACCTGCATCTCCACTGTCTTTGGTGACCAGCCATTTAGCCCGTATTGCTTTGAGCGTGGCAATGTTCATTTCTTCGCTGAACGGTCCCTGCATGGCTATGATATGGGCAGGCTTCAAGCCGGCTGCTGTACACGCTTCCAGAGAAGAACTCATGGGAAGAACACGGGCATAGACTCGTTTGCTGAAATTCAGAAGTCCGGAATATTTTGAAATTTCTTTGGAACCGGTCGTCAGCAATATATTGCCATCAGCAGTATTCAGAAAAGCGATTCCACTTTCAATATCCGGAAAAATGAGCGCGTCATCCCCGATTGATGAATTATCCCGAAGAATCCTCTGATATTCTGTACCGGAGGAAATGCAGGCGGATTTGATGTTTTCTGAAACCTGAACGGCGTAGGGATGAGTGGCGTCGATGACCAGATCAAATTTTTGACTTTGGAAAAGTTCCAGCATTTCAGCTTCAGAAAGTCTTTTTTTGATTACTTTGGCATCTCCATGATTTTCAAGAACATCTTCACCGTATTCTGTGGCAACGCAGACGATTAAGTCAACAGACTTACCGCTTAGAAATTCGGTCAGCTTTCTCCCCTCAGTCGTTCCTGCAAAAAGACATATTTTAGACATTAGGGTAACCTCTGGGCGTGATCAGTTTTCCATTGATAACTTTCGTCATGGAATTTCCGACAAAAATTGTGCAGAACATATCTGCCGGGAAGTCGCGAAGTCCGCGCAGGGTCATGAGCTGACAATTCTCTCCTTCCCGTCCGATGGCATGCGCGACGCCGCAAGGCCGATCAGCGGGTAGTTTTTGTAATAAAATATCGCATGCACGGGAAAGATAGTCCGGACGGCTTTTGCTGGCCGGATTATAAAGCACGATGGAAAGGTCCGCCTCTGCTGCCGCTTTTAATCTTGCCTCTATCTTTTCCCATGGCGTCAGCCGGTCGCTGAGACTGATGACAGCAAAATCATGTGTGAGCGGGGCACCAAGCAGCGCGCCGCCTGAGCAGGCGGCTGTAATTCCCGGGAGAATTTCGACCTCGGGTGTATCTGTTTCACCGCGCAATTCATAAACCAAAGCTGCCATACCGTAAATCCCGCTGTCTCCGGAACAGATCAGCACCACGTTTTTCCCCTGTCGGGCCAGATCCAGTGCTATTTGGCAGCGCTCTGTCTCTTTTGTCATAGGTGTTGTAAAGGATTCCTTTTCGGGGTAATCTGCCCTGACAAGGTCAGCATAGACAGTATATCCAACGATAATATCTGCTGCGTTTAGAGCCTTCTCAACAGCAATGGTCATGGAATCTCTGTCACCCGGACCGATACCGGCGATAATCAACTTACCCAAAGCTCACCTCTTTTCTTTCCGCTGCTATAGCGACTGTTATACTGTTGAGAGCAGTTTTTTTTAGAACTAATTTTTCAGCACCGATCATTGCCGCCCTTTCACAAACATTATCCACACCGGCTATTTTCTTTACGAAATCAGAGCCTGAAAAGCTGCCCGGTACAGCATTCAGTTCTTCCGCTGAGTAAAAGATGATGGGAAGGTTTTCTCTCTGGCTGAATTCTAAAAGACCTTCCTCATTTGCTTTCAAATCGATAGAAGAGATACATTTTATGGATCTTTTGTCAATTTTTTCTCGTTCGAAAACCTCAGCTATGGTTTCCCGTATCGTATCACAATCGATTCCTTTGCGACAGCCAATACCGAGATGAAGAATCTTTGGAATAAGGTTCAGCGTTTTATGAAAGGGGTTGAATTTTTGCCATCCGATGTAAATACCGATTTCTCCGGCATCAGATAAGAACATTCCATCCGGTAGGTCTGAAACGATCGGCAGACTGCTGCTCAAAGGAATGTCATGCTCTAAAATTGCTGCTGAAATCTCTTTCGCAATAGTCATGTTTCCAATCATGAAATCATTTTGGACTGCCCAGCTATCCACGGAAAAACGACAGTTAATATCGGTCGCGGTGGTGATGACTGCCTGTGCATTCAATTCTTCTGCAAGTTCAAGGGCGAGTTTATTTGCTCCGCCAATGTGTCCGGAAAGCAGCGGAATAACAAATTTCCCTTGTTCATCAATGCACAAAACAGCCGGGTCAGTGGTTTTCGAACGAATATGCGGAGCGATTGCGCGGACCGCGATGCCGCAGGCACCGACGAATATCAACGCATTTGCCCATTGAAATTGTTCTCCATAAAATGGTTCGGTTGGTTTTGCAATTTGGCAGAATCCGGCTGTAGCAAACCTTTCAGGGACAAATTTCCGGTTTTCCCCGCCGATCAGATATTTCATTATTCTTTCGGCTGTAAAACATCCCTGCCGGCTGAAGGCGAAAATGGCTGTTTTCATTGATTCCCCTCGCGAAACTCTGTGCTGAAATCGGGATGGTACAGCATGGACCTAAGATAAGAATCACCAAGACAATTGCCGACAATGATCAATGCGGTTTTCCTCAAATTATTTGCCGTAACAGTCTGATGGATCGTGCCGACAGTACAGCGGAAGATTTTTTCTTCCGGCCAGGTGGCTTTATAAACGATGGCAGCGGGGGTTTCTGCAGGATACCCACCGGAGAGCAGGTCCTTCTGCAGCTTTTCAGTCAGGGATGTGCTGAGGAAAAGGATCATCGTTGACTGATGTGCGGCAAGAGACTGGATCGATTCCCGATCAGGAACTACGGTTCTTCCTGCCTCCCGTGTAATAATAACCGTCTGGCTAACATTCGGCAGGGTGTATTCAGCTTTCAAAGAGGCTGCCGCTCCGCAGAAGGAACTGACACCGGGACAGACGTCATAAGTTATGCCAAGTTTGTCCAATTCATCAAACTGTTCCCGGACGGCACCGTAAATAGAAGAGTCACCTGTATGCAGCCGGACTGTGGTTTTCCCTTCAGATTCGGACTTTTGGATCACAGACAGAACCTCTTCGAGAGTCATTTCCGCGCTGTTATAGATATCACAATCTTTGCGGGTGTATTTCAGTAATTCAGGGTTTATCAGCGACCCGGCATAGATCACGACATCCGCTTCTTCCAACAGACGCTCTCCGCGAACCGTAATCAGGTCAGCAGCTCCGCTTCCAGCTCCGACAAAATGAACCATCAGACTTCCTCCTTCAATTTACGCAGCAGGGATGGCGCATGGTATGTTTCGCATAACTGTCCATAAACCTTTGAAAACAGGATCGCTTCCACTTTGGGAACACACTCGGTTCGATGGTCCAAATGGAAACTGATCCGCTCAGCCAGATGAGAAAGAACAGCTGAATCGACCTCATAAAGCTTCATGATGCGCAGCGCATCGTCACAGGTCACGCAATTCAGCATTTCCTTGACAGCATTTGCAGGCAGCCCGCAGGCAGCGGCATAGGATGAAAGGATCTCCATCCGGCAGTCGCCATATTTTGAATGCGTGTTCAGCATCCCTCCGGCAATTTTGACCAATTTGCCGATATGACCGACCAGTAAAACATCTGAAAAACCAAGTTCCTGACAGATATCCAACGCATCGCCGATGAAATTGGAAACCATCACCGGTTTTTCAGGCTCAATACCCAGAGATCCAGTAATGAAATCCATTCCGTAATTTCCCGGCGTGAGCAAAACTGTTTCCGCACCCCGTAAGCGGCGTTGTTTCAGTTCCAGGCGGATAGTTTCGACCAAAGCACTGTCACTCATCGGTTCAACGATCCCGCTGGTACCGAGGATGGAAATACCACCTGTAATACCGAGACGGGAATTGAAGGTTTTTTTGGAGATCTCTTCTCCCTGCGGCGCGGAGATGATGACTGAAAATCCTCCGTGGTAATCCAGCAGTTTCTTTATCTCCTCAAGGTTTTCCCGGATCATTTGACGAGGCACAGAGTTTATGGCAGCCTCTCCGACAGGCTGATCCAGACCTTCTTTTGTGACTCGTCCGATACCTTTTCCGCCGTCAATTTGTAAAATTTCATCAGAGATCAACTGCACTTTCGCATAGATCAAAATGCCGTTCGTCACATCCGGATCGTCTCCGCTGTCCTTGCGGACCGCGCAGGAGACAGTATCTGCGCCGCGCTGAATATCAAAAATCGGCAGCTCAAGCGTGATCCCTTTGGGTGTTAGCAGACTGATGGTTTTCAGCGGAGCCCCTGTAAGCAGCATCCAGCCTGCTGCTTTTGAAGCTGCAGCAGCACAGGAGCCTGTTGTATACCCCAGACGCAATTGTTTCCCATCCTTCCGTATGAATGAATCCATCTCAATTCCTTTTGATTTGATACAGCATGGCATTGCAAATGGCCGAGGCTACGGGGCTTCCGCCTTTCCGTCCCCGGGCGGCTATGTAAGGAACATTGGCGTTAATAATGAGTTCTTTGCTCTCTGTGACATTGACAAAACCAACCGGAACAGCGATGATAAGAGCAGCATTTAGCTTGCCTTCATCGATGAGACTTTTCAGGGCAAATAAGGCAGTTGGGGCATTACCTATGGCATAAATGCAGGGTTTCGGGATATCAGCGGCTTTTTCCATGGAAACGATAGCGCGCGTGACACCTCGGTTTTTTGCTTCCGCGGCAACATCCGGGTCGGACATAAAGCAGTGAACTTCTCCGCCGAGCGAAGACAATATACTCTTATTGATTCCTGCTTTTGCCATTTGTGTGTCGGTGACGATATCACAGCCGTTTTTGAGCGCTTCGATGCCTTTTTGAACCGCATGCTCCGAAAAACAAAGTGTATCCGCGAATTCAAGATCCGCTGTGGTATGGATAACGCGTTTGATAACAGCTTCATTCTCCGGATCAAGGATGCGGTCACCTAAGATCTCTGAAATGATTTCAAAGCTGCGTTTTTCGATTTCCATTGGAGCAATGATTTCAGCCATTTTGTTTCTCCTTATAGCGCAGGCAAGCCTCATAAAAACGGATTGCAGCAGAGGGTTTCGCATAGAAATGAAAATGCGGGAAACCAGCGTATAAATGATCACTCGCGTATCCGCATTCCCATTGTTTACCGGAACTTTTCGCTGCGGTGAAATCGGAGCCGGTTTCTGTACAATCCCAATAATGGAATTCATGCGCCGGTATCTCTTCACCTTCATCAAAAAGCATATTATTATGTTCAGCCCGCAAATGGTTATATCCAAAGCGTGTCAGCTTTTGATTATTATAACAAGTACCCGGCAAAAAACCGGTCATCAGAGAATTTGCGATAGATTGTGTCAAATACATAAAACCGCCGCATTCAGCAATGCAGGGGATTTGCTCCTGTAATGTGCGTAAAACGGCATCCCGCATCGTGATATTTTCGGAAAGACTTTCAGCATAAAGTTCAGGATAACCGCCGCCAAGGTAAAGTCCATGGATGTTTGGCGGCAGCGATGCGTCCGTAAGCGGACTGAAAGGAACGATTTCCGCTCCCATTTCTTTCAGCATTTCCAAATTATCGTGATAATAAAAACAAAAAGCTTCATCTTGTGCAACAGCGATCCTTACTGATGTCTGATAAACAGGCAGCTGTATCGAATTGCAGGGCAATGCCGGGGATTGTGCAGCCAGTTCAAGGATTCCGTCCAGGTCTATGGTTTCCTGTGCCCGGGAAGCAAGTTTCGCTGTCTTTTGATTGAGATCTTCAATTTCCCCGGCAGTGATGAGACCGAGATGGCGGCTTTCCAGAGAACACTCCGGCATTGAAGGCAGAAAACCGCAGGGCTTGATTCTGCCTTTGAAATGGGATGTGATTGCCTTTGCCAATGCACTGTAAGTCATTGCGGAACACTGGTTCAGGATCACTCCGCGGATGTTGTTGTTCTCCTGAAATGTCAGGAAGCCATGAATTAAAGCCAGCAGAGAAAGAGCAGAGCCTTTTGCATTCAGCACCAATATGACCGGTGTCTGTGTCATCTGCGAGATTTCGTAGGACGAGGCTTTTGTTGAATCAATACCCAACCCGTCATAAAACCCCATGACGCCTTCAATGACGCCAAGATCACAATTTTTCCCGTTTTTCACGAGCAGCCATTTCAGCGTATTTTCATCAAAGAAAAAGGAATCCAGGTTCGTGGAGGAACGACCGAGAATATGTTCATGAAACATCGTGTCAATGTAATCCGGTCCGCATTTGTAGGCACTGACTGTTAGGCCTCTGTCAGAAAGTGCCTTTAGAACGGCGCAGGTGATGGTGGTTTTTCCGCTTCCGCTGCCGGTTCCCGCAAACATGATCCGTGAAAATCTGTATTCCATGTCAGGGTAGTCCTTTCAGATCTGTAAGTACGGGAATGCCGGTTTTCTGCGCATATAAAATCAATTCTCGATTTGCCCGGTTCAGCGGCCCTGACGGAGCGCCGGCGTCTAAAACATATTGACAGCCATTGATCATCTTTATTGCTGATGAAATCTGATTATCTGTGATTGGTTCAAATGCCGGTGCTTTGATGACATGATCGCTCAACATTTCGGCTGTCTGGCAGTCAACATCATTTTCGAAGAGGATACCGGCTGCAAAAGGTGTTCCCTGTTTTTGCAGGGCACGGAAAAAAGGGGTTCCTTTCCCATTCCCTGCAACGACAAAAACTTTCGGCATACCTTCAGGCTTCGGCAGCTCTACACTGCCGAAAAGCAGATTATAGGAGCCGGAATGGATCGCGAATAATTCTTCAATGTCATTGGACGTGATGAGTTCATCCGGTGTCCCATACGCGCAAACCCGTTCGCCATCAAGCAGCAGAAGGTCGTCGGAGACTTTCATCGCGAGGTCTATCTCATGCAGGGTCATAATGACGGTAGTCTTTTGTTCCCTTGCCATATCGCGCAAAATGCTGAGCAGTTCGATCTTGTAACGGATGTCAAGATAGGCTGTCGGTTCATCCAGCACGATGATTTCAGGTTCCTGACAGATTGCTCTTGCCAGCATAATACGCTGCCGCTGCCCATCCGAAAGCGTGGAAAAATCCTGGCTGGCAAGGTCCAGTGCGTGGACACGCTCCAATGAGGACTGGACTGCTGCTTTGTCCTCTTCTGTAAGCCTTCCGAATAAGTTTGTATAGGGATAACGTCCCATGGCGACAACTTCCGCACAGGTCATCATTTCAGGATGAACGCGTTCTGTCAGGACGACAGCGGTTTGTTTTGCGAATTCTTTCCCTGAAATATCGCGCAGGGAACGTTCACCGAAATATACACTGCCGGAAAGCGGTTCAAGCTGGCGGGTGATCGTTTTCAGAATGGTTGATTTTCCCGCGCCGTTTGGTCCAATGAGCGTCAGAATTTTACCGGGTGCGAGATCAATATTGATTCCCTGTATCAGCACTTTTCGGTTATAGCCGACTGAAAGGTCACGGGTGGAGAAGGCTGTATTCACTATGTTATTCCCTCCCCGTTTTGCGGCGTTTGATCATCAGATAAATAACCACGGGTGCGCCGAACACAGAGGTTATGGTGCTGATTTTCAATTCGACCGGTGCGAACATCGTACGTGCGATCAAATCGCAGTACACACAAAAAACCGCGCCGCACAAAAAAACTGCCGGGATAACCAGGATCGGTTTGGATGTTTTCAGCAAAACCCGGGTGATATGCGGTACCGCGATACCGACGAAGGAAACCGGTCCCGCAATGGCGGTAACACATGCTGAAAGCAGACTTGAAGCGAGTAATAATGCCAGGCGGAAGGCTTTTACCGGCACACCCATTGAGGCCGCGTATCTTTCGCTGAGCAAATATGCCCCAATCGGTTTAGAAAGCAGAAACGCCACAATCACTGCGGGAAGACAAACCAAAACTGCGGTTTGTACCTGTTCCCAGTTCGCTCCGGAAAAGGATCCCATCGACCAGTTGGTAAGGTTGACGACATCATGATCATTGGCAAAGGTGATACAGAAATCTGTTACCGCCGTACAGATATACCCGACCATGATGCCAATCACGAGCAGCATGGACATATTCTGCACTTTTTGTGAAAACAAAAGGACCAAAAGGGTTATCAGAAGTGAGCCAAGAAAAGCGGAAAACATCAGACCTGCAGAACTGAAACTGCCAACTGCGGGTGTGATAAAAATGATCGTTACCCCGACCACCATTTTTGCTCCCGAGGAAATACCCAAAACGAAAGGGCCGGCAATCGGGTTGCGGAAAAATACCTGCAGCAGGTAACCGGATACTGATAAGGCTCCGCCCAGTATTGCTGCCAGCAGGACTCTTGGCAGGCGAATCCTGAAAAGTATCTGGCTGGCTGTATCTGCATTGATAACAGCATCCAAAGCTTCACTGAAATTTCCTGCTGTGAACAGGTTCGAAATTTTATAACGAATACTTTGTAAAAGCATTCGGAATATATCCGAGGCAGGGATAGATACAGACCCAGTATTGATATTTAAAACAAGTCCCAATATCAACTGCACAAGCAGAACAACGATAACGAACATGAATCTGATTCGTTTGCCTGAGAGATCAAGTGCTGTGCCTGTAGGGGATTTCAAGAAAGCTCCAATGTTATTTTAATCTGACAAAATAAGGAAGTTCATCCATAGCGTCAGCTTCTCCGGTGAAGATGCGATGAAAACTTTGGATCATCTGCCCCAGATGCGTCGTGTCCTGATACATATTTTGTGATGTACACCAGACATTTCCATCCCTGACGGCTTTGAATTCACCCAGCAACGGATTTTTAGTCAATAGCTCAGACAGACTGTTCACTTCTCCCGCAATTGTACTGTTGTAAAAGATCACATCCGCCTCTTTAGCACCGGCAAAGAAAGTTTCCATATCGATCGTAACCGTGGATGTGGATTTTTCGGGGTCTCCGATGCTGTCAAAGACATATTTGCCGCCGGCAAGCTCAATCATTTTGCTGACGTAATCCCCGCTTTTGCGGACAACTACGAGACCGGATGTACTGATATGGAAGAATGCTGCAGTCTTTCCGCTGCTAACACTTGAGCGGATATCATTGAAAAAGGCAGTCTGCTCTTTGAATAGTTTTTCCGCCTTCTCCTCTTCATCCAGCAGTGCTCCGTAAAACCGGATCCATTCCGTTCTTCCCAGGGGATGATGTTCTGAACTTGAGAGATCGATGAGTACGGGAATTCCCAATTCTTCCAGCTTTTCCTTTACTTCCGGTGTGTGATTGATCATCTGGGATTCAATAGCAAGGGAACACTCATTTTCCAAAAGCAGCTCATAGTCGGGCTCACTGTATTTTCCAGCATAAATGATTTTTCCGTCCCGCATTGCCTGTTTCGCGCCTTCGATGTACCACCCACTTTCCTTTGTACCGGAAAGTCGAATAGCATCCAGTTCATCAAGGGCGTCAAACAGGCACATCACTGCTGTAGCTGCCAGGTAGATGTTTTTAATAGGTTTGTGAAGTAAGGTGATTTCTTTGGGGAGATTCTCCGGGACTTGCCCGTCAATAGCAGGGAGATAAAATTGCTGACCATCTCCAAGTGTAAACAGTTTGCTGCCGTCAGCGAAATAGTCTACAGAAAACTGTTCCGCATAATCGAGAGTCATTGAGTCCATGACTGACGGCAGATTGTCTGATGCTGATGCGTATGGAACAGAAAGAGCAGCAAACAACAAGATAATCTGTATTAGGAGAAATTTAAAAATTATTGTCTGATTCTGTTTCCTGCTCATTTTATTCGTACTCCCCGTATCCTTCCAGAACCAGCATTGCCGCACATGGTGACAGGCACGCTTGTGTCAGCTACGCGACACAAGATGCCAGTCCCCATGTGCTCCGTACTGAATAAATACTACTCACCTATTTTTTTTCAGTCAATGTGCTGCTGTCGAAATAGAGCGTATAATCGACCAGATGCGGTTCACTCATGGCGACGGTCAAAGCGCTGACAGGCATTTCATTGTCAAGTGTAACCGGAATTTCAAAGGTTGAATTGCCTTCTTTGTTGATTTTGTCGTACTGTACGTCATCGATCAGCATGTACTCGTAATTTTTGCTGCTCCAAATGAGTCTGGCAATGATGTCCCCGTTTGTAACTGTCAGAGTGGCAGGGCTTTCCACTGAGGCTTTGCCTGAACCACCTTTAAGGGTAACATCACACAACCAGGTACCATCCGCAACAGATGCCTCTTGCAACGGGCCGACGTAGATGGGATCACTTACACTCACTTTGTGGTCATACCATTTGCCTTTTTTGCCGACTAACGCGAGGTCGAAATCTTCATTGAGATATGGGACCGGGATATCAAAACCGTGGACGGTATCCTGAAACCCGTCGGAGTAGGTCACCTCATCCACCGTCGGTTCTAAAAGGACTGCTCCTTCCTTTTGGGCGTCTTCCGCAAACCCTCGATAAAGGTTGAGAATGTTTTTGGAAGCAAGGCTGACATGGATCATCATCTCACCGTCTTTTACGGTAAGAGTGCCGCGCCCATCATAAGCTTCACAGACATTGAACATGGTGCTGTCTGTCGTGAAAATTGCTGAGTAAATGCCGTCTTCCGGTTTTTCATCCTGTGCGAGAACAGCAGCAAAGACGGTAAGGTAGGTAAATAAAACAAGTCCAATCAAAGATATTTTTCTGAACATATCACCCTTCTGATTAGAAAGGGACGGTCCCTTTACGGGACTGTCCCTGGTAATTGATTTTTTACGGGACAGTCACCTTCGGTAACAGTCCCTGTGTGTTTTAATTAAGAGCTTCAGCGGTGTGCTGGACGTAAAGCATCTGGATCATGTCGATGCGGCCAAGACCGGCGATCTGGCAAGTCACGTCAATACCGGCATTTTCAAATAAGGACTTCCAGGAATCTTCATCATCACCGGCCATATCATTGTTGGCGTGGTCACCGGCGACAACCATCAGCGGGCGAAGGATCACTTTGGTGTATCCGGCTTCTTTGACTGCTTCAATGATGCTTTCAACGGAAGTGGATTCCGGTTCGCCCTCAACAGTCCCGACAAATACATTTTTGAACTCAAGTTCTTTCATCTGGGTTGCCATCTGGCTGTAGGAAACCTTGGCAATGTGAGCGGTTCCATGCCCGATGAAAACAAAAGCGGTTCCGTCTTCAGCTGCTTTGTCCAGTGTTTCATACTGGGAATCCAAAACAGCCTGAACGGTGACAGCAGCGGCGACATAGGCTTTGTCGTCATTGATCACAGTTGCATCGGACCCGACAGGACCGAGAAGCGGTTCAGCGATGACTACGGATTCAAACTTATCTTTGTAAGATTCAAGCGTTTTTTCCATTTCATCGTATTCTGCACCGTGCATCAGATGGGTCGGCTGGACGAGCAGATTCTTGACACCGTTGGAGACAGCCCTGTCCAGAGCCTGATCCATGTTATCGATAAATTCACCGTCGCGTGCCTGGATGTGGTTGATAATGGTTTGAGCTGTGAAGGCACGGCGGACAGACCATTCGGGGTATGCTTCCTGCAGTGCGTCTTCAATTCCTTTGATATCTTTCGCACGGGATTCATTGAAAGATGTACCGAAAGAAACAACCAGAAGCTCATTCTCACCGATACCATCCTGATTGCGGGGATCATCGAGAGATGCATCACCGGTATCACGACCGAAATAATCCGGATCGGCATTTTCGCCTTCGACCAGCTCCTTCTGGTCATCGGTCAGGGCATCCCAGGCTGCTTTTGCTTCGGCACAAAGCGCGTCGGTTTCATCAGTGCGTTCCTGAACATAGATCGCGTCGATCAATTCAGCGACGTGGTCAGCGGCAGCCTGGTCTTCTTCTGTTGCTGCAAAGCAGACACTTGTCAAAACCAGACAAAGAGCGAAAACAAATAAACATACTTTTTTCATAAATATTTCCTCCTGAATATTTCCGGGATTTCCCGGATTTTTCACTGATAGAGTGATCCGCGGACAACCGGAAACAGGAACGGGAAAATGCAGTAAATCGGGTATAAAAAAACTGCGGCAATTGTAATTTAATTGCCGCAGCCGTTTTTCTGCAGATACCCGGCTTGTTTCTCCTGACCGGGATCAACAAAGCCACATACATTCGAGTAGGTCTCCTGACTTGCGCCTCTTCGGGTGTTGTGTACAGTCTTCTCAGGATAGTCCCCAATGACCGGCTTTCGCCTCAGTACAATCCCTCCGCGCTCACAGTGGCGGTACCGTTCCGGATTTTAACCGGATTATCTATTCTCTTCCGACCTCTTGTATGCAAGATCGGAAGCGCTCGATTGTTTTATTGAAAATGATTATAGCACCTGTTTCATCAATGTCAATAGTTTAAATTGACAAAATGAAACAGGCGATTATTTCAGTAATGATGAAGATACTATTTATCTTTGAAATTCGGAACGAAATTTTCGGCTTGAGAATTTTCGATCCAGTACAATTCGAGCGGCGTGATTTGACCGGCAGTATTTTTATCCGGATTGATGTCGTCAATCGATTTCAACGCAGAATAGGAAGTAAATTGTGTAAATGCTTTTATACGCACATTCCCTAATGAATTTGCTTGATCGGAATTCCAGCAGTCGGTCCAGCTTCCGTTGCTGCGCTTGTAGAAGCTTTCGCCAGGGTTCGATGAATTTATAAATTCCTGGAAAATTCTCTCTTCTCCCTTTGCATCAATAACAGTAAAGGATTCAGAACGGTCGGTCATAATGTAAGCTTTTCCGTTTTCGCTGGCTGTGATTTCGATAATCACGGAAAAACGATCTCCGGCGCAAAGATCCACGGGGGTATCGAGGGGAATCGTATGAAATCCTGCGTAAAGCTCGGAGCCGCTTTGACTTGAGAACAAAATGCCGCTCTCAGGAGTGTCTTTTACTCCACGATAAATTTTGATTTCATAGGAAAAATAGGATGACGGTGTAAGAAATCCAACGGAAACCAGCTTTTCATTGTCTATCGCTGTAAAAATATTGGCTGCAGCAATGGTATTTGATTCAGGATCATTTATGTAATTATAGGAAACAGTTCCATCATATTGATAGGTTTTCATACCGGATACAATATTTTCAAAATCATAGATGAAGGCATCTTCAGACAGCGTTTTGTCTGCGTAGGAGAGCCAGAAGTATCCCTCATTCCCCCAATCGGTGCCAAAGCTGTTTTTGACCAGCCAGGCGCCATCAATGTCAGGCTGACTGCTGAAGTTATAGGCCGGATACGTGTCATCCCAGCCAATGACATTTACCAGATGATTCGTATAAAGAGCATTCGGGCAGTAGTACGCACCGGTATCTTCATTCAGGTATTTACTGCGGTTTTGGTTGAATGCGATTACAGCAGAGCCGTGTTTCATGATCATCCGCTTGATTGCTTGCGTATCATTCATCGAGATCCACCAGGCATCTTTCAGTTTCGCGAGGGAAGAATTCCAGGCGATCTCTGGAGGAAGAGAGTATCTGGAAATGTCTGTTTCACCATCAGGATATGGAGCTACCTTTTCTGAGGTGAGTCCCGGCCAGCCGCTCAAAAGCAGAACTGCACGGTAACCGGACCCCCAGGAGTTGATCCATTCACGAAAGTATCCTTCATAGCTTTCGTAAGTGTACCAGTTATTTTGGTCTCCGGATGTGAGGTTTAACGGATCTGAAACTCTGAACCATTGAAAGTAATGTGCAAAGATCTCGGACAGGTCAATGGAATTGTCAGCCAGTTCCTTCTTGATCAGGTTTGATTCTGCCATACTCATTACTGATTCAGCCCAGCAGAGGTCGTAAGGCTTTTGATCCTTTACTGACGTTATCAATCCATGTTCTCTTGCATCATATCTTTCAGGAAAAGTTCCTTTTTCTTGAAATTCCACCGGTACCGGATCAGAATGAATGATTCCGGGTTCTTCCAATAAACCATAATTTTCATCAATATAGTGGATCGTTTTCGAAGATGGGTCTGCCCATACCAGTAAATCAGAATCAGAATCAATTGCCGTCTGGCCTGATGCAAATCCAGTGACAGATAGTACAAATAAAAAGATAAGGTTAATAATGAATATTTTCATAAAAGTTATAAATGCAGAAAATATGCCATTAGATGTATATAATTAACTTAATTTAAGCTTTTTGAAAGATATTGTTAAAGGTTTCGTTTCGTGATATTATTATAAAAGTTGATAGAAAGTTCCTGAAAAGAAGGTCAGCATATGCATAATTTTTCTGTATATTACATTGAATCAAATATCGTGTGCACGATCGTATTTGGCATTTTGCTGATCCATAATCATTTTAATATAGACCGGCAGGAAAAACAAATCAAGTTTGATCATGTTCTCATTGCGTTTATGGTTTATTTCCTTGTGGATTGCTTTTGGGCTGCAATTGTAGATAATGTCATTCCGAAAACCCGCTTTACTGTGGTTACGAATGATTTCTTGATATATGTAGTAATGGCGGCAATAACGTATTTCTGGCTGCAATATGTCCTTGCATTTGAACAGGTCCCCAACCGAAATAAACCGGTAAATCGTTTTGCTGTAATATTTCCCTTCTTAGTTTCAACTGTGGCATTGATATTGAATTACTGCATTGCTCCGCAAATGTTGATAAATAAATCATTGAACACACTGCCTGTTTACAATATTTATCTTGTGACCGTTCCCTACATTTATATGGCGGCGATTCTCTTTTATACAATTCGGAAAGCTCGAAAAGAGGAAAACCCGATTGAAAAGAGAAAACACCTTTTCGTCGGATTCTTCCCGCTGATGGTAATTGTCGGCGGAATTATACAGATGGCCTTTTTTCCGTATATACCGATATTCTGCTTTACATCTTTGATTCTGATGCTCATATTCTATATTCAGTCGATTGATCAGAGAATTTCCCTTGACCCGTTGACCGGTCTCAACAACCGCGGACAATTGAGACGATATGTATCCTAATCATCAAATCTTCACCAGGAAGGTCGTATGACCGTAGTCATTATGATGGATATTGATGATTTTAAAGCGATCAATGATACTTATGGACACGCAGAAGGTGATAAAGCTCTGATAATCGTTTCTGATTCGATCAAAAAAGCAATAAACAGTCACAGCATGCCATCATTTATCGGAAGGTATGGCGGGGATGAATTTATCCTTATCATTCACCCCGTTACACTGGATGAAATAGAGCAGCTTATCAGTGAAATTCGTTCTGAAATAAAGTCTCATACTCATGAATTGCCTTATCCTTTGGCAATCAGTGTAGGGTATGACGAGCTGAGGAATAAACAGGATACGTTTCAAAATAGTATTCTGAGAGCTGATACGAAGCTTTATCAAGATAAGAAATATCGGAAAAATTACCAGAATTAAAAAATCTCTTTTATTATCATAATGAAAATATCCTGTAACAGTTTCTTTACAGAAAAATGAAAACCGCGTATAATGCTTAAGGTTTTTGAACCGGACAAGAAAAGGAACACTTATGTTTGAGATTTTGTCTGAACGATTTGATAAAATATTTGCCTCACTGAAACGGAAGGGAAAGCTTTCAGAAAAGGATGTGGATACCGCCATGCGGGAAGTGCGGATCGCACTGCTTGAAGCGGATGTCCATTATTCTGTCGTAAAGAAATTCATTGCTGATGTACGCGAACGAGCTATTGGCGCTGAAGTTTCCGAAGCGCTGAATCCCGGTCAGCAGGTCATTAAAATCGTAAACGAAGAACTCAAGAAAACACTCGGTGAACCTGAAAAACTGAATCTCAGCGGTGAAAAGCCGCGTGTGATCATGTTTGTTGGTCTTCAGGGTTCCGGTAAAACCACTCATTCCGCAAAAGTCGCTAATAAACTCCGGCATCAGGGAGAACGTGTTCTCCTGGTGGCAGCTGACCCGTATCGTCCCGCAGCAGTCAAACAACTGCAGACACTCGGTGAACGGATCGGTGTGGAAGTTTATTATAAGGAAGGCGTGAAACCCCCGGATCTGGCGAAGCAGGCTTATGATTACGCCAAAAGAGCCGGATTTTCCGTTATGATCGTCGATACCGCAGGCCGGTCTCAATTGGATCAGGCGCTGATGGATGAATTACAGGCGATTCAGAGAAATATTCCCATCAATGAAATTTTGCTGGTTGTAGACTCGATGATCGGTCAGGAAGCGCTGCATGTTGCGGAAGGTTTCCGTGATAATGTAAACATCACCGGTCTTGTTCTTTCCAAGATGGACGGTGACTCACGCGGTGGTGCGGCAATTTCCATTCGCAGTGTGACCGGTGTACCGATCAAATTCATCGGTACCGGTGAAGGTATTGATGCAATTGAAGCTTATGATCCGTCACGTTTATCCTCCCGCATTTTGGGAATGGGTGATATCATTGGCTTGATTGAAAAAGCTGAAGCTGCTTTTGATGCTAACACAGAGCAGCAGGCGAAACGTATGATGAACGGTCAGTTCACATTGGAAGATTTTGCCAGCCAGCTGAAGAGCATGCGGAAAATGGGTCCTTTGAGCAAGATATTTGACATGCTGCCCGGTGATTTAGGAAAGGCAGCCCGTCAGGTGGATCCCAAAGAAGCCGAAAAATCGATCAAAACAACTGAAGCGATCCTCAGTTCTATGACAGCTTATGAACGGCGCCACCCGGATGTGCTGAACGCCAGCCGCAAGCGCAGGATCGCGGCGGGTTCCGGCGTGGATGTTCCGGCAGTCAACAGGCTGCTGAAACAGTTCCGCGACTCGCAGAAAATGATGAAAATGGTAAAAAAGACAGGCGGAAAGGGTCTTTCCAACCTGTTTCACTGAGCCTCAGACCATATTACTTTGACCCGGGCACATCCCTTCAGTGCCAACCCTCGGTGATAATGGCGTCAGGCAGCTTTTGAAAATAAAATATAGGAGAAACCTTAGAATGGTTAAAATTCGTTTACGTCGTCAAGGCTTGAAAAAGCAAGCTTCCTTTCGTCTCGTCGCAGCCGACAAAGAAAGTCCGCGCAATGGTCGTTTCCTTGAAATTCTTGGCAGCTACAACCCCCGCACCGAACCTTTCACTTTTGATGTGAAAGAAGACCGCATTTACTATTGGCTCTCCGTTGGTGCACAGCCGAGTGAATCCGTTGCGAAACTGTTCAAATCAGTCGGTTTGGATGAACGCTGGGCTCGTGTCAAGGCTGGGGAAGACATCGAAAAGGTTTTGGAAGAAGCAAAAGCCTACTATGCAAACCGCCCCGTTGAAAAGAGAACCCGCGTCGCTGCTGCTCACAAATAATTATCAGTGAAAGAGAGTACCAGTGCAGAGAAATAATTCCGCGAAAGTTGACCATGCAAAAGACCTTGTGGAATATATTGCACTTTCACTGGTGGATGATCCGAGCAGCGTGCAAGTTTCCCAGGAAAGAAATGGTGGACGTGTTCGCTTAGAACTTCATGTTGCAAAGGAAGACATGGGAAGAATTATCGGTAAGAACGGGCGAGTTGCCAATTCGATCCGGACTCTTCTGCGTGTCACTTCTGCCAGAGACGGAAGACAGGTCACCCTGGATGTGATGGAGCCTGAAGCATAATATGGCAATGTCTTCCAGTGCAGAACGAGGTAATGCAAACAATAATAATCAGGGCTCGCTGGAAATCAGCGGGCCTGAATTTATTTGTATCGGGAAGGTCCATCGGGCTCACGGTATCAAAGGTGATGTCGTTCTGGATCCGATGACTGATTTTCCGGAACGGATCCGACGTGGAAAAACGGTTTATATGGGCGAGGATCATCTGCCGTTGACTGTTGCAAGGGTTCGCCAGAAACAGCCTTTCCTTTTAGTTGGGTTCAAGGAAATAGAAGACGAAACAAAGGCTTCTGAATTTCGTAACACGTATTTATATGTAAAAACTACTGATTTGCCAAAGCTTCCGGAGGGTGAATATTACTTTCATCAACTGATCGGTTTGAATGCCGTCAACATGAATGAAGAAAAAATCGGTATTTTATCCGAAATTCTTGAGACCGGTGCAAATGATGTTTATGTGATACGAAAAAATGATGGCAGTGAAGAACTGGTTCCGGATGTACCTCAGTTTATTCGTCAGATCGATATTGATAATCATTTTATCAAAATTGATTTTCCTGAATGGATATGACAATAGATTCAGATAAGCCCTATTGGGTGGCATTTAACCATATCAATGGAATAGGAGCTGTAAGAACCGGACAGCTCCTGAAACGGTTTGAAACCCTGCGGGAGGCCTGGAAAGCTTCGAAAACGGATTTACAATTTGCCGGAATAACGGAGAATTTGGCAGAACAAATCATTTATTTCCGCAGTAAAACGAACCCACAGGAGCTTACGGAGTCTATTCTTGCCCGAAACATCAAAATCAGTATCCGTACGGAAGATGATTATCCCCATCTTTTGAAAGAAATTGATAACCCTCCGACAGTTTTATATTATGTCGGAAAGCTTCCTGAACAGTCAATGAAGCTGATGGCAATTGTCGGGACGCGGAAAATGACATCATACGGTCAGAATGTGGCTGAAGAATTAGGACGTTTTCTTTCAGATAATGGCATCGGGGTAGTCAGCGGACTCGCCCGCGGCATTGACGGTGCGGCTCAAGGAGCAGTGGTAAATAATGGTGGCTATACGTATGCCATATTAGGATGTGGTGTGGATCATATTTATCCGCCGGAGCATCGCAATCTCGCGAGAATGATCGTACGAAATGGCGCTGTCATCAGCGAATATGCACCCGGAACACATCCTGACAGGACGAATTTTCCCCAGCGGAACAGAATCATTTCCGGAATGAGCAGCGGTGTGATCATTGTAGAAGCAGGAGAGAAATCCGGTTCATTGATCACAGCCCGATTTGCAGCCGAACAAGGACGGGAGGTTTTTGTTGTCCCGGGGAATGTAACGGCAATTCAATCACGCGGCGCAAACAGGTTGATTCGAGACGGCGCAAGGCCTTTTTACGAGAAACGTGAAATTTTGGAGTTTCTTGAGACTTGGCAAGCTCAGGAACCACAAAAGATGAACAAACCTCTCCAACAGGCTTTTAGTACTCCGGAAGAAAAAATCATACTTACTCTGATAACAGATGAACCATTGCATATCGATGAAATCGTTCGAAAAAGCGGCCTTCCGCTTAGTAAAGTTTCATCTTCCATTGTATTATTAGAACTAAAGGGCTTGGTCCTTGAAACTGCTCCGCAAACATATCAGAAAACACATGAATTATTTTAGGGGGTATCAATGTCTGCAAGTTATCTGAATGAACAGGATCAGAACCGATTTTATGCGGTCATTATGGCAGGTGGCGGTGGTACCCGTCTTTGGCCATGGTCCCGAAAAGGACAGACCAAACAAATGCTTCGAATCGTAGGAGAGCGGTCCATGTTTCAGATCACGATCGACCGGATCAGGAATTTGATCAGCACTGATAACATGATGGTGATAACAACTGCGGACCAGGCTGAAAAACTGGAAAAACAGGCAGATGAAATCGCTCATGAGAATTATATTCTTGAGCCTATGCCCAGAGGAACCGCATCTGTCGTTGGCATGGCAGCAATCCAACTGCTTTCGCGTAATAAAGATGCTGTGATGGCAATATTGACTGCTGATCATTACATTCGTAACGTTGAATATTTCCGGAGCCTGTTAGAAACTGCCTTTATGGAAGCTGAGAAAGGACATCTGGTCACTTTAGGAATCGAACCGACTTTCCCCTCAACCGGGATGGGATATATTGAGCAAGGTGAATTGATTGAAAGTGAAGGCGGAAACCCGGTTCATAAGGTGATCCGGTTTTGTGAAAAGCCGGATCACGATACTGCTGAAGCGTTTCTGTCTTCCGGTAACTATTCCTGGAACTCCGGCATGTTCATATGGAGAGCGGATCGTATTTTAGATGAAATCAAAAAGGATCTGCCGGAGCTCTATGATAAATTGATAGAAATTTATCCAACCATCGGGACAAAAGCATATGATGAGAAGGTGTCGGAAATATGGCCGACGATCTATCCGCAAACGATCGATTACGGTGTAATGGAAAAAGCGGATGATGTCGTTGTGCTGCCGGCAAAAGGATTAGGCTGGAATGATATCGGTTCCTGGGAATCTATTTATGACGTGTTGGATGAAGATGAAAATGGAAATATCCATATTAACTGCCGTTCCCTTCATCTGGATTCCAATGGAGTCTTGTCCTGCTCCGAAAACAAAGATAAAATGATTATCACTGTAGGGATGAAAGATGTTGTGGTCGTTGAGACGGATAAGGCTGTAATGGTTTGCCCGAAAAAAGATACACAGCGTGTGAAAGAAATTGTGCAATACCTGAAAGATAACGGTCTGGAATTGTACCTGTAAAGAGAGGAGAACAATTCATTGGAAGCATATTGTATGAAATGCAAAGAAAAGCGGGAGATGAAAGATCCTGTCCCGACTTTTACCGCAACCGGTACTCCGATGACACGTGGAGTCTGTCCTGTTTGCGGAACCAATATGATTAAGATGGGGAAAACACCGGAGCATGAGGGTTTGGAAAAGCCGGTAGTTGAAAAGAAAACTATAAAACCGGCAGCGAAAAAATCATCTGCATCTGCAAAAACAACGAAATCAAAGAAATCATCCGGATCGAAAAGTACCGCAAAAAAATCAACAAGTGTACATATCGGTAAAAATCAAAGTTTGGTGATCGTGGAATCACCAGCAAAAGCCCGGACTGTGGGACGATTTTTGGGAAAAGATTATGTCGTTCGGGCTTCTGTGGGGCATGTACGTGATCTGAACAAATACACGATGTCAATCGATGTTGAGCATAATTTTGCACCGAAATATTATGTACCAAAAGAAAAAAAGGAACTCGTTCAGGAGTTGACTGATCTTTCTGCCGGTGCAAAGAAAGTGTACCTGGCAACAGACCCTGACCGAGAAGGAGAAGCAATTGCCTGGCATTTGCTGGAAGCAGCAAAAATCGATCCGAAGAAATCAGAACGAGTCGTATTTCACGAAATTACAGAGCCTGCAATCAATGAAGCATTCAGCCATCCCGGAAAAGTGAACATGGATCTGGTGGATGCGCAGCAGGCAAGGCGTGTCTTGGATCGTCTTGTCGGGTACAGTCTGAGTCCGCTGCTGATGAAAAAGGTCCATCAGCGTAATCTCTCCGCAGGACGGGTGCAGTCCGTCGCTTTGAAACTGGTTGTCGATCGTGAACGGGAGATTCAGAATTTTGTTCCAAGAGAATATTGGACGATCAAAGCAGAACTGACGCCGGAAAACGGTAAAGAATCTTACATAACCCAGCTCGCAAAGATCAACAAAAAGGATCCTGAGCTTAATAATGAAGAACAGGTCAATGGACATCTTGCTAATCTCAAAGCAGCCGACTATAAAATTATTTCTTTGAAAGAAGGGGAAAAGAAACGACGGCCTTATCCGCCATTCACCACTTCCACATTGCAGCAGGAAGCTTCCCGACGGCTTGGGTTTTCCTCAAAGAAAACGATGATGATCGCACAGCAGCTTTATGAAGGTTTGAATATTGGGGAGGAAGGCAGTGTCGGTTTGATCACCTATATGCGAACCGACTCTACAAATATTTCACCTGTGGCTCAAAATGAAGCGAAGGAATACATTACAGCTGTTCACGGGAAAGCTTTCGTTCCGGAAAAACCACCAGTTTATACAAAAAAAGCAAAAGGTGCACAGGAAGCTCATGAAGCTGTTCGCCCGACCAGTGTGCTGCGTGTTCCGGATAAAGTAAAAGAACATCTGGAAAAAGATCAATACCGTCTATATCAATTGATCTGGCAGCGCTTTATCGCTTCACAAATGGCTGATGCACGTTACAAGACAGAAACCGTTGAAGTTGAAGCTGTGAAAGAAAACAATTATCTTTTCCGTGCTTCAGGTCAGAAAGTTATTTTCCCCGGTTTCCTGATCGTTTATGCCGATATCATGGACGAGGATAATAAAGAAGAAGAGGAAAACACGATTTTCCCGAACGGTCTTGCGGAAGGACAGAAACAAAACCTGAAAAAGCTTATCCCGGATCAGCACTTTACACAACCGCCAAGCCGTTATACAGAAGCGACACTCGTCCGTGCTATGGAAGAAAACGGAATCGGCAGACCATCTACTTATGCCTCTATCATTTCCACAATCGAAGGCCGGAATTATGTCAATGTGGAAAAGCGCCATCTGGTCCCGACTGAAATCGGGTTTACCGTGAACGATCTTCTTTCCGGTCATTTTGATGAGATCATGGATATAGGCTTTACGTCCCAAATGGAAAACGAGCTTGATCAAATCGCTGAGGGTGAAAAGCCCTGGGTGGATGTGATACAGCAATTTTATGATACATTCCAGCCGGAGCTTGAAAAGGCAAAAGAAACAATGCCGGAACTGCCAAAAGCCGAACCGGAACCGGTTGGCCGGGATTGTCCGGACTGTGGAAAGCCCTTGGTTTACCGTCAGGGACGTTTTGGCAAATTCATCTCCTGCAGCGGTTATCCCTCTTGTCATTACACGGAAAAGCTGCAGAAACCGGTTGAAAAGCTTGGCGTTGCCTGCCCGAAGTGCGGCGGAGACCTTATCGTAAAAAGAACACGCAGGGGAAAGATCTTTTATGGCTGTGCGAATTATCCGACCTGTGATTTTGCGGAATGGAACCGTCCTATCAGTCAGCCCTGCCCTGTCTGCGGCAGTTTGATGGTAATGTCAGGAAAAAATACAGCGCAATGTACAAATGAAACCTGTAAACATAAAGTACAGGTTGAAGAAAATCAGTAGATTGCGTATAGATATGACAAAAAAACTATCGGTTCTTCCGATAGTTTTTTTGTCATATCAAGAAGAAAAAAACATTGTTGTGCGTAAAATATAAAGAGAATTGGACTAATAATAAAGACGGGAAAACAAAGTTATGTTTGATACACATTGTCATCTGGATTTGACTGATTTTGATGAAGATCGTGATCAAGTTATTTTAAGAGCGAAAAATACCGGTTTTGATTATTTCATGATCCCCGGGATCGAGTTAGATTCAATAAATAAAATAATTTCAATCACTGAGAAATATAAAGAAATCTATTTTGCATCTGGGATCCATCCGAATAATGCAGCAGATCTTATTGCGGAATGGGACAATTGTGTTATTGAAAACTCAAAATATGAAAAATGCAAAGCAATCGGTGAGATAGGATTGGATTATTATCGAGAATATTGTCCTCACGATGTACAGCGGGAAGTTTTTGGACGTCAATTGGAAATAGCTTCCGACCTGGAACTGCCTGTGATCATTCACTGCCGTAATGCATATGAAGATTTGTGGCCTATGCTTTCTGACTGGCTCAAAGGGGGACATTGCAGAACAGGTGTTTTTCATGCTTTTGATGAAACTTCCGTAGAGGCTATGGCAGCTGTCGAACTGGGAATGAAAATCGGGATGGGCGGCCCATATACCTATAAAAAGAAAAATGAACGTCGAATTGAAATTATACAATTGGTTCCCATCGAATCAATTTTGCTCGAAACCGACTGCCCTTATCTTAGTCCAATCCCACATCGGGGCGAACGTAATGAACCTTCCTATGCAGCGCTGACACTTGCGAAAATAGCAGAAATTAAAGGGATCTCCTACGAGGAAGCTGATAAACAAACAACTGAAAATGGTCTTGCTTTTTTCGGTATTTTTTGATAAAAATAAAGTACGAGATAACGATTAAAATCTTTATCAAATTTCCGGAGTGATCTATGAAAAAAATTTGCATGATTCTTCTTACAGGAATATGTTTGATTGGTAGTTTTAGCTCCTGTTTCGCGGAAAAAGATATCTGGGATAAGGAAACTGAAGCAAAGATGCGAAAAGTTGATGTGATCATGAGAGAAATCAGGAATCTCCCGATGACGATCGATGGAGATCTTTGCAATCATGATGATGCTTTATATAAAGAACATATGACCCTTTTAGCACAAAAAATCATTGATGCCAATACGCTATTGAAGGATGTTAAATTGGTTTACCCTATGAATTTATGGTCAATATACAACACTATCAGTTCCAATCCGATTTGCGGGATCGGAAGAAAAGCTTTGGGCATTTTTGACGGTCAGGATGTCAGCAGGTATACAAATGAAGAGCGAATGGGCATTAACGAGAATTCCAATCTTTGTTATTGTTGGAATCTTGTAACAGGACGTGAGGAGCTGACCGGTTTTTATAAAGATGGAGCCTGCCGTTGTACTTTTGGTATCAATAATCTTGATCCGCATACAGGCCGCTGGGATAATTAATAGATAAATCTATTGAAATAAGTGAATCTGTCACATGTAAAATGTGATTTTTTGCAGACAAAAAATTATTGTCAGACAAGGAAGAAATTGATAAAATAATTATACGGAGGTCGATGAATTAATCGTCGGCGTTGGCAATGATCCATCGAAAAGTGCCGCCGGACTGGGGGTATTAAATTGATGGCTGAATATAGAAACTTTTGGAAACTCAAGAAAGCCTCTTTGAGGGTTATTGAGTTTTTTTGTTTTCCGGAGCTGCCATGACAACGTTGAAAGTGAACGGAAAAACATATCAATGTGATGAGACAAAAACGCTCATCCGTTTTTTGCGGGATGATTTACGTTTGACATCAGTAAAAGATGGCTGCAGTGAGGGTGCCTGTGGTACCTGTACCGTTTTGATCGACGGAAAGCCAATGAAATGCTGTGTGCAGCAAGTTTCGAAAATGGAAGGGAAAGAGATCGTAACCGTTGAAGGCCTTTCAGATCGCGAGAAAGAAGTCTTTTCTTACGCTTTTGCTGCCTGTGGAGCTGTTCAATGTGGGTTCTGCATTCCAGGAATGGTTATCTCAGCGAAGGCTTTGATTGACAAAAATCCTGATCCGACACGTACAGAAGCTGCATTTGCCATCCGTAACAATATCTGCCGCTGTACCGGTTACCGCAAGATCATTGACGGTATCCTGCTCAGTGCGAAGATCCTGCGTGAGAACCTTGAAATTCCAACTGATGGCACAGAAGGAAAGATGGGCGATCGGATCAAAAGAATTGACGCAAAAGAAAAAGTTCTTGGCCGAGCTGAATTCACTGATGATATTTATCTTGATGGAATGATTTATGGGAAAGCGGTTCGTGCAGCTTATCCGCGTGCTCGCGTGCTTTCCATCGATACAAAAAAAGCAAAAGCGCTGCCAGGTGTTATCGCTGTTTTTACGGCCGATGATATTCCCGGTGAAAACAAGATTGGACACATCAAGCATGACTGGGATACGATGATCCCGGTCGGCATGATCACGCATTACCTTGGTGATGCGGTAGCGTTGGTAGCTGCGGAAACACAGGAAATCTGCGACCAGGCGGTAAAACTGGTGGAAGTGGAATACGAAGAGCTTCCCTATGTTGATTCTCCTCAAAAAGGGCTTGAAAAAGATGCCCCGCTGGTTCATCGGGATGGAAACATTCAGGCGCATGAACGCCTGGTCCGCGGTGATGCGCCGGCAGTGATTGCAGCTTCAAAATACAAAGTTACACAGCATTATGAGACACCTTTTACAGAGCATGCATTTTTGGAACCTGAGACGGCTGTAGCATTTCCATTCGATAAGG
Source organism: uncultured Chloroflexota bacterium (assembly GCA_902791025.1). Taxonomy (GTDB): domain Bacteria; phylum Chloroflexota; class Anaerolineae; order Anaerolineales; family Anaerolineaceae; genus Flexilinea. Next base: position 231,968 of record CADATZ010000001.1, read on the forward strand.
ATGGTGTCTATATTTATTCCAGTGACCAGTCAACCCATTCCACTTGCCATGAATGTGCCTTGATGCTTGGGCTGCCGCCTGAAAAAGTAATCGTGGCAAACAAGTTTATTGGAGGAGGGTTTGGCGGTAAGGAAGATATGACTGTGCAGCACCATGCGGCATTGATCGCATATCTGACTAAACGTCCGGTCAAGGTGAAGCTCACACGCAAAGAAAGCATGCTGATCCATCCCAAACGTCACCCAATGTCAATCGACATGACGACTGCCTGTGATGAAAACGGCATCCTTACAGCCATTCAAGCGAATGTGATTTCAGATACCGGAGCCTATGCTTCATTAGGCGGGCCGGTCCTGCAGCGCGCATGCACCCATGCGGCAGGTCCATATAATTATCAGGTCATTGATATTGAGGGGACAGCTGTCTATACAAACAATCCGCCTTCCGGTGCATTTCGGGGATTTGGGGTGACACAGACTTGTTTCGCGAGTGAGCGAAATCTGGATCTTCTGGCGGAAATAGTTGGAATCTCTCCATGGGAGATTCGTTATCGCAATGCGATCCGTCCAGGACAGGTGCTGCCGAACGGACAGATCGCGGATGAGTCGACTTCTCTGGTTGAGACATTGGAAGCAGTTAAAGATATTTATGAGAACAGCAAAATTGCCGGGATCGCCTGCGCAATGAAAAATGCCGGTGTCGGTGTCGGACTCCCGGATTGGGGACGCGCGAAACTGGTCATTCGGGACGGAAAGGTTCATTTCTATTCCGGAGCTACCTGTATGGGACAGGGTTTGGCTACGACGATGCTGCAGATTCTGGAAGAGACACTTCGTATTGGGTTGGAAAATCTTGTTTATCATTTTCCGAATTCCTTTAACTGTCCTGACTCCGGCGTAAGTTCCGGTTCCCGTCAAACACTGGTAACCGGAGAGGCAGCCCGCAGAGCTGCGGAACAGCTTTTAGAAGATTTAAAAACTCATTCCATCGAAGAACTTGAAGGGAAAGAATATCACGGAGCTTATCTGGCAAAGACAGATCCTATGGGCTCCGCGAAACCTAACCCGGTATCTCATGTAGCATACGGCTATGCAACGCAGGTCTGTGTTCTCAATGAAGACGGAACTGTCAAAGAGCTTGTCGGGGCGCATGGGCTTGGTAAAGCAGTCAACCCAATTAATGTGGAAGGCCAGATCGAAGGTGGTATGGTGATGGGAATGGGATATGCCCTGACGGAGAATTTCAAAGTAGAGAAATGCAATGTCCTGAGCAAATATGGAACATTGGGATTGATGAAGGCAGACAAGGTGCCTGAACTTCATCCGATCATAGTAGAGAAAAAAGGAACAGACTTGGCTTATGGCGCTATCGGAATTGGTGAAATCACCTGCATTCCAACAGCACCGGCCATTGCAGGAGCGTATTACAAATGGGATGGCGAGTTCCGTACAGAACTGCCGCTTGTCCATACGCCTTACCGAAAATCATAAAGATTATTCACGCAGAACAGGAGGATTTATGATCATTTATAATGCACGGGTTATTACGTGGGAAGATGAGAACAGGGTTCTTGACAACCATGCTGTGTTGATTCAGGGCAAGCTCATCAAGGATTTAGGACCATCCGATGAAATTGTAAAAAAGTATCCGGATGAAGAAAAGATCGATGCAGGTGGAAAGATCCTGATGCCCGGCCAGATCTGCTCCCATACGCATTTCTATGGCGCGTATTCCAGAGGTCTGAGCAATAATCTGCCTCCTGCAAAGGATTTTCCGGAGATTTTGAACAATCTCTGGTACAAACTGGATCGCGCACTGGATGAAGAAAGCATCCGCCTTTCCGGTGAAATTTTCATGATCGATGCTATCAAAAACGGCTGCACGAGCTTCTTTGACCATCACGCTTCCCCGAATTATATCGACGGGTCGCTGGATATTCTGGAAGATGTGGTAGACAAAAGCGGCTTGCGTGCATCACTCTGTTATGAGGTAACGGATCGTAATGGTAAAGACGGCACCAAGGCTGGAATCGCGGAAAATGTCCGCTTCCTCAAGAAGATTGCCAAAGATAACAAAGGCGGAAGAATCGGCGGAACTTTCGGTATCCATGCCTGTCTGACTGTTGACGAAGATACGCTCGAACAGTGCGCAGCTGCCAAGCCGGATGGCTTCGGCTTCCATATCCATGTAGCGGAATCTCAGGAAGATGAATGGGACAGTCTCTATAAATATGGTCAGCGCTGTGCGGAACGTCTGTACAAACACGGTATTCTTGGCGACAGGACAATTGCTGCGCACTGTGTCCATGTGAATCAGCGTGAGATGGATTACCTGAAGGAGACTAATACCTGGATCTCTCATCAGCCTCGTTCCAATATGAACAATGCGGTCGGAGCTGCGCAAATTGAATCCATGCTTGATGACGGTATGAAAGTCTGCCTCGGTAATGATGGTTTCAATTTTGACATGTGGACTGAGTGGAAATTTGCTTATTATCTCCACAAAGTTATCAATCGTGATCCACGCCGCGGTAATGGTTATGATATCCAGAAGATGGCAGTCTATAATAACGCAGCCTTAGCCGGACAGGCCTTTGGTTATGGCAACAAATTCGGCAAGATCGTTGTAGATGCACCGGCTGATCTGATCCTGGTAGATTTCCAGCCGTTTACACAATTTACAGCGGGTAATCTGCCCTGGCAGATCATCTTTGGCTGGAGCGAAAGAATGATCACGGATACGATCTGCGACGGAAAATTCCTGATGCGCAACCGTGTTCTGACCACGATCGATGAATCTGCTGTATGTGCTCATTCCATGGAAGTTTATCCGCGTGTCTGGGCAAAATATCATGAATTATGCGATAAAGAAGGCTAAAGGAGGTTCATAATGGGCGATCGAATGCACCCGATGTCTTTTGGTGAATTAGTAACACGTATCTGTAAACAATACGCAAAAACCGGTCAGCTCTTAGGCGTTGATCCTGTTAGTCTCAAAGGGCGGCAGGCAATCCCGCTTTTCGGCGGAAAGATTGAAACACCCTTCGGTCCGGCAGCCGGTCCGAATACGCAGCTGGCAGGCAATCTGGTCGCGGCTTATGCTGCCGGTGCGCGTTTCTTTGAATTGAAGACCGTGCAAAAAATGGATGGCGAAGAACTTGCCGTCTGCGTTCCGCGTCCCTGTATTCTTGCCTATGATGAGGGCTATAACGTAGAATGGTCCACAGAACTGACCATCACGGATGCAGCTTCGGAATATATCCGCGGTTGGTGGGCGATCAAACTGCTGTCAAAAGAGCTTGACCTTGGTGATCCGGACGGATTTATCTTCAACATGAGCGTTGGTTATGACCTTGCCGGTATCAAACTTCCGAAGGTCGACAACTTTATCAATTCTTTGATTGATGCCTCCGGTACGGATACCTGGAAAGAATGCCTCGATTGGACGCTTGCCCATCTGGATCAGTTTAAGAATGTTGATGAAGCTTATGTACGCTCTGTCACACCTCACATTTCAAATAACGTGACGATTTCCACGCTGCATGGCTGTCCGCCGGATGAAATTGAACGCATCGCTGTCCATTTGATCACAGAAAAGAAGCTGAATACCTACGTTAAGTGCAATCCTACCTTGCTTGGCTATGATTTTGTCCGCAAGACGTTGGATGATCTGGGTTTCAGCAGTATCCAATTCCCGGATCTGCATTACCGTGAAGATCTTCAGTGGAAAGATGCTGTTCCGATGTTCCATCGGCTCAAGAAACTTGCTGCAGAAACCGGTGTCGCTTTTGGTTTGAAGCTGACAAATACCAAACCGGTTGATATCACCGGAGGCTTCCTGCCCGGACAGGAAGCTTATATGTCCGGACGGTCCCTGTTCCCGCTTTCCATCAATCTGGCAGCGAAGATTTCTCGTGAATTTAATGGAGAATTACCACTTTCTTTCGCCGGCGGTGCTGATGCTTATAATATCGGGGAGATTTACGGATCCGGGATTTATCCGGTCACTATGGCGACCAATATTCTCAAGCCTGGCGGTTATCAGCGAATGACGCAGCTCATCGATATCGTTGGCTCGGATATGCCATCCGCAAAAATTGACGTGGAACGGTTAACCGCTCTTGCGGAAGACGCAAAATCAAACAAACATTATCAGGGATTGCTGAAAAAAACGGCTCGAAAGAAGGTTGAGGGAAAACCACCTCTCTTTGACTGCTTTGTAGCTCCCTGCAACAATACTTGCCCGATCCATCAGGATATTCCCGCTTATCTGCGCGCACTGGCTCAGGGTGATGCGAAGAAGGCCGCGGAAATTATCATCGAAAAGAATCCGCTGCCGAATATCACAGGGACGATATGTCCTCATACCTGTATGGATTCCTGCAACCGTAAGCAGTATGAAGGAGCGGTCGGCATCAGAGCCTGTAAACTGGAAGCCGCGGACAAAGGACTTGAGGCTGCATTGGCTGAACTCAAGGCTGCCCCGAAAGTCGGAAAGTCTGCTGCTATCGTTGGCGGCGGACCTGCCGGTATGGCTGCGGCATATTTCCTGGCGAAAAGCGGCTGGGATGTGGATTTGTATGAAAAAGAGAAAGTTCTCGGCGGTATTGTCCGCAATGTGATTCCTTCTTTCAGAATTTCCGATGAGGCAATCGAAAAGGATGCTGATCTCATCCGCAAGTTAGGAGTAAACATCCATCTTGACACGAAAGTAGATGACATCAAGGAATTGTGCGGAAACAATGATGCGGTTCTTCTGGCAATTGGTGCCAATAAGAATACAAAACTGGGGCTGGAAAATGGTGACAGCCTGAATGCTATCGAGTTCATGTATGAACTGAAGGCAGGGAAGAAGTTTAACCTTGGGAAGCATGTTGCTGTGGTTGGCGCCGGGAATACCGCGATGGATGCGGCTCGGGCTGCGAAACGTGTAGACGGGGTGGAAGATGTTTCCATTGTGTACCGCCGCGATATTGCTAACATGCCGGCTGACCTGGTTGAATTGGAAGAAGCCATAGAAGATGGTGTTATCTTCCGTCCGTTGCTCGCTCCGGTGACACTGGAAAACGGAAAACTGGTCTGTGAAGTGATGAAGCTTGGTGAAGCTGATGCCTCCGGACGCAGAAAGCCTGAACCAACCGGTGAAAAATGTGAAATACCATGCGATACAGTAATTGCTTCGCTCGGTGAAAAGGTTGACGGTGATTTCTATAAGAACCTCGGACTCGACGTCAATGAAAAGGGCCTGCCGGTCGGAATTGACAAGATCAAGATCATTGGTGACGGTGCCACCGGACCGAAGACTGTAGTGGAAGCTATCGCTTCCGCACAAAAAGCTGTTACTGAACTTAGTGGTGCGGACTATTCGAAATACAAGGTTCTGAACAAGGAGTACACAGGACTGAGCAAACGTGCTGTACTCAATCCGAGCTTCAATCCTGGTGATCCTTCCCGTTGTCTGGAGTGCGGCGGACTCTGCGGAATGTGCGTGGAATCCTGCCCGAACCGCTGCAATGAATATCTGGAAGTGAATGGGAAGAAACAGGTCATTCACATCGACTGTCTCTGCAACGAGTGCGGCAACTGCGCGGTCTTCTGCCCATATGAAGGACATCCGTTCCGTGACAAGATCACTGTCTTTTCTGATATTGCGTCACTTGACGACAGTACAAATCAGGGGTTTGCCAACCTTGGCGGCGGCAGATATGCCATTCGTTGGAACGATGAAGTTTGCGAATGTACGCTCGAGGAAATGCCTGCCGATTTGAAAGATGTTGTCAAAGCTTACGAAGCATAAGATTTATAAATAAGCACATAAATACAGCCTGTTGTTGCCGCGAAAACGACACAACAGGACTGTATTATGTGCAACATCTATATTACTATATGAAAAATGCTGCTGTAATTCAGGCTGCCGGAGCTGGCAGCCGTTTCCATTCAGATCAATATAAACTTCTTACACAAGTAGAAGGAGTTCCGATGATATTGCGGACCTTGGAACCGGTTCTGAAAGCCGGTTTTGATGATGTCGTAGTGGTCATTGGAGCACATGCAAATGAAATGAAAAAGTTACTTGTGAATTATCCGGTGCATATTGTTGATAATCAGTTATGGGAGAGAGGTCAATCCACGTCTTTATCCGCAGGAGTTCGTTTCATAAAAAATACATCTGATAGGGTTTGTCTGCTGCTTGGAGATCAACCATTTCTGCAGGCTGAAACATTGGACGCTTTAATTAGAGAATCTGATTTACACCCGGATCAGATCATTGTTCCTTATTACAATGAAAAGCGAGGCAACCCGATCATCGTGCCGTCAAAATTCTATGATCTTCTTCTTGAATTGGCTCAAGGGGATATGGGAGGAAAAAAACTGTTGCAAACTGTCGGATATCATATACTCAATGTTAATGATGCGGGTATAATACGGGATATTGACACAGTTGAGGAGTTGAAACAATATGAGTGAAATTTTCTGGCAGTCTGACACAAATTTCTGGACGATCATCAACGGAAAAATCGATACCATTGAATTAGGTACAAAAACGATTGCGGAAACGGAAAAAAGCACCCCTATTGGCGCTTATACATCATTCCGTACGTATAACAGTTTCGGTGTGCTGCGTCTTTCACAGCACTTTGACCGACTGGAAGAAACCGCTCGTTTAGCCGGTTATGAAATTCATCTGGATCGGGAAGATTTGAAAAACACGCTGGTTACCTTGATTGCCGGTACGCCTAACAGTTCCGATCCCACTCCTGAAAGACGCATCCGGATCACGATCGACCTGGAAAGGAATATCGGACGGCTTTACTTTGCTATGGAACCGCTGAGAGTCCCTGCACCGGAGAAATATACAAAGGGAATCATTTGTCAGACGGCTCAGGCACATCGTGAGAACCCTAAGGCAAAGCTCAGCAATTTTCTCTCTCGGGCAAAAGACATACGGGAACAGGAAAAGGAAGCATTTGATGAGATTCTGATGGTTTCTCCGCAGGGAGAACTGCTTGAGGGATTAAGCTCTAATTTCTTCGGAATCAAAGGTGATACGGTATATACCGCGGAAGATGGTGTTCTCTCCGGTACGACACGGGATTTTATTCTGCATCTTGCGAAAAATCTGGAGATTCCGGTCATTTTCAAAACAATCAAAAAAGATGAGATTGCTGACCTGGATGAAGCCTTCATTTCCAGTACAAGCCGCTCAATTCTGCCGATTTGCTCAATTGACGGTATCGTGATGAAAAAAACTGTTCCCGCTCCGGTTACAAAGCGTCTGATGGAAGAATTTGACAAAGAGCTTTCAGTTGGAATCGAAACACTATTCACAGATTGAGACAAGGGAGTAAAAGTATGTTGGAAAGCAAAAACGGGATAACATTAATGATCGATTCCGGAATTGGGGGGATTTCTGTGCTGGCACTGGCACATAAAAAACTTCCGATCGAAAATTTTCTCTTCTTTGCTGACGCAGCTTATGCTCCATATGGTGACAAAACTCCGGCAGAGATCCGGGAACGAATCCATATGATCCTGAAAGAACATTCCAACAAGCAGCTGAAGGCCATTTTACTGGCTTGTAACACAGCTACCTCAGCTGCAGCAGCGGTGTTACGTGAAGAACTTTCTATTCCCGTGATTGGCATGGAACCGGCGCTGAAACCGGCGGTACTCAACAGCGAAGGACAAATCATTGTAATGGCGACGGCACTGACCATCCGGGAAGAAAAGTTTCAAATGCTGCTTGCGCAATACGGAGAAGGCCGTGATATTGTTCCCATGCCCTGTCCGGGATTAATGCAGCTTGTGGAAAAGGATCCTCTGGGAAAGGAGACTGAATTATATCTTCAAAGCGCTTTGTCACCTTATGAGAACAGTATGACTTCTATTGTTTTAGGCTGCACGCATTATTTATTTCTCAAGCCATTACTGCAGAAACTATATCCAAAAGTTGAACTTTTTGATGGAAATGATGGTGTCGTTCGTCATCTGGGGGAAATTCTGCGGGAACAAAATGCCTTGGGAGGAAACGGTAAAATTTCAATAAGTTCTTCGTTAAAGGATTTAGACGAACAGAAAATATATAATGAGAAATGTGTAAAAATGTTAAATTTTTGCAGCAAAATTTATAACGGATAAAAAATAAGCTGTATTATCAGATAAAGTTTTTATTTCAAGATATATTCCATTGTGGTCGATTTAGGCGCAAAGCCCATTTTTTCGTAAAAAATACGCGCACTGTCATTACCTTCCCAGACGTTCAGGGTTATTTCATAGCAGCCAATCTTTTGGGCTTCTGATTTGACGTGGTCAAATAAGGCTTGTCCAATGTGATTTTGGCGCATAGATTCATCTACACAGAAATCATCGATATAAATCGAACGAAACGGTACCTGATTGGAGCGATTTCGTTGTTCTCTGATTTCACAGAAAACATATGCTGTTACATTATCGTTCTCATCCGTGGCAACATAAATGCGGCGGTTTTGGTTTTTCAGTAATTCTCTCAATTCATCATGCGTGTATTTTGTCGTGCCTGAAATAAATAAATCAGGACGAAGTGACGCGTGGATTTCAAGCACCTGAGATAACAATTGTAATATTCTATTTATGTCTTTTTCTTCTGCTATTCTGATATTCATGATATTTTGATTCTCCTACAAGAGATTTTCAACTTCATATAAGGACAGAACAACTGCAGCCAGTGCTGCTGTTTCCATTCGATAGATTCGTTTGCCAAGTGTAACCGGAATCCAATGATTATTTAGTGCGAAGGAAGCTTCATCTTCGGAAAAGCCTCCTTCCGGTCCGATCATCAACGAAATGCTTTTGATTTTATTGTTTGAAAAGGTCAGTGCTTCATGTAGGGTTTTCTGGTGTTCTGATTCCCAGCAAAATAAAGAAATGTCAGCTTCATTTCCGGATTCTGCTGCATTTTGAAAAAAAACGGGCTGTGAGAGATCGGGAATACGTCCTCTTCCGCATTGTTCCGCCGCCTCCTTGAGGATTTTCTCCCAGCGTTCCTTTTTTCCGTATATATCCGATGGTTTCCGGATCAAGGACCGCTCTGTAATCATTGGAACGATGCGGCTGACACCGGCCTCAGTGCATTTTTGGAGGATCCACTCAAATTTTTCTCGCTGAGTGAGTCCGACATAAAGCGTGATGCGGCAGTCCGGTTCACCGTCTGATCTATGTTTTTCGAGAATTTCTGCGTAGACATTCTTTTCATCGAGATAACGAATCTCAGCGGTATAAACCCATCCGAGGTTGTCCAAAAATTGAACTTGAGCGCCATCTTTCAGCCGAAGGACTTTTCGAATCTGTGCAGAAATATCATCGGGGATAGATATATTTGTCTGAGAGATCAATTCAGGGGAAATAAAGAAACGATTCATTCCATTTCTTTCTCATTACTTGTTTCGTATAATTTGTCAAATTCAACCTTACTGCCAAGCGGATTGATCACAATACAATACTCACCGCGAGGCTCTTCGGCCGAATATTTCTGAATCATATCCGATATCCGTCCACGGTCAATCAATTCAAACTTTTTGGTGAGGTCATTGCAGATTGCGATGGATCGATCCCCATAAACAGCCAGGGCATCTTTCAGAAACGCTAATAAGCGATGCGGACTTTCATAAAAGATCAATGTATGCGGAGAATCTTTATCGACCTCAAAAAAATGCTGCCGCTGTCCTGATTTTCTTGGTGTGAATCCACGGAATGTAAAGGAATGTACCGGCAACCCGGAAAGGGTAAGTGCTGTGATCAAGGCTGTTGGTCCCGGGACCGCGGTGATTTCAATGTGATTCGCGAGCGCTTCACGAACCAGAATGAACCCCGGATCGGATATCGACGGGGAACCGGCATCTGTGACGATTGCGACGTTTTCTCCGGAAAGAAGGTGCTCCATCACCTTTGGCAATGCTCTTGTTTCGTTGTCTTCGCGGAATGATAATAAGGGCTTTTTAATTTCGTAATGATGCAGCAGCATTCCGGTTTTTCTGGTGTCTTCACTCACCACAAGGTCAACTTCCTGTAATGTTTCCAGAGCACGGAGGCTGATATCTTTTAGATTTCCGATTGGAGTTGCGACCAAATATAACATGAGTCCTGTAACCTCTTTTTAATTACTTCAATAGCTTCCGGATTGTTATCGATCAAGATGCAGTTTCGTCCCAATTCATTGCAAACGGCACCGGTTGTCCCGCTTCCCGCAAAAAAATCGAGAACCATATCACCGGGATTCGAAGAAGCAGAGATGATCCTGCGCAGAATTCCTTCCGGTTTTTGTGTGGGATAGCCGGTTTTCTCTTTGCCGGTCGGGGAAACAATGGTGTGCCACCAGGTATCTGTAGGTGTTTTCCCTTTCGCGGCCTTTTCCGGACCCACTAATCCGGGAGCCATATATGGAATGCGGTCGATCGCGTCGTAATTAAACGTATAATGGTCCGGGTCTTTTGCATAATATAAAATATTGTCATGCTTTGCCGGCCATTTTTTTGTTGTCCTTGCGCCATAATCATATGCCCAGATGATCTCATTCAGGAATGAATCTCGTCCGAAAATCTGATCCAGCAGGATTTTACAGTAGTGTACTTCACGGTAATCAATATGAAAATATAAAGACCCCTGTTTTTTCAGCACACGATAAGCTTCCTGCAATCGCGGTTCAAGAAATTCCATAAAGTTATCAAAAGCATCATTGTAGCTTTTTGTGCCGAGTGTCTCAGTTTTATAATGCTTTCCCAGAAAGCCGACTCTTGCACCATCCTCATCCTGAACTGTTTTTATAGAGGTTCTGCGCTGCGTCTTTCCGGTATTGAATGGCGGATCAATATAAATCAGATCGATTGATTCCGAGTCAATTTCTTTCAGAAGTTCGAGATTATCACCAAAGCGTATGTCTACCATATTTACCCATTATATCATGATTCACAATATTTATTTTCTCGTGTAAATATCCCAGGCGTCATAAAACTCAGGATTGATCGTTGTCTTGTAGGCATAATGATCACAAAAGTAATTGTAAACAGCTTTTGTATATTCCTCCCCGTCCGGAATAATACACTCGGAATCCGCCTGCGTTATGAAAGGCAGTGCAGTATCATGCGTATAAACGATAACCTGGGGCGGATCCTTTATCAAATCAGAGAGAAACTCATCCCATTGTGCAGTCTGTATGTCGTCCGGGAACAAATAGAGGGGACGTTCATTAAAATAAGCAGTCGGAGCATATCGTTCACTCATTACATATATCGCGGAACGGCTTCCCCATACAAGGATCGACCGGTCGGGAACAGTGTTTTCCAACAGATAATCACGTGTTTTCGTATAGGAAGAAGGCATGCGGTGCATATAATTCGCCTGAAAATATTGACTCAATGGAAGTGAGAATATAAGCAGGATCATAATCGTACAAAATTGGTAAAGTTTTGTGTGACGGCAGAGGCAAAGCGACAAGTAATTTATCATTTCACTCAGTAGTATCACAACCGGAACAATGCAGAGAATAAAATAATGCTGATAGTTCATTCCTGAAAGTCCTGCAAGCAGTAATTCAACCGGAAGGTCGATCATCGCCCATAATGTGAGTATGTGTTTTTTCGCAAGTAAGGTTTGTTTGTTTCGAATAAAACGTATGAAAATCAGCGGAAAACACAAAAAGCCGCATAAGAGGTAAGGACTGATTGATGGCAGAAAAGTCAGTGTCGTTACGGCGCAGGCAAGACGGCTGTCAGAACTCTTTTCAGAATAGGTAAAATTGAAACGAAAAGCCACATCCCAATAAGCCGAAAGTGCATTATTGCATGCAAAATAAATGATCCAGCATGCATTTACGAAAATAAATCCACAACCTGCCAAAGCCCAGAATTTGAAAAAATGTTTTATATCTTTTTCTGAGCGATATTGCTGCAGAAAATCGACTATAAATAAAGCAATCCAGTATCCGATCGTGTTTTGTTTGGATGTAAACGCAAGGCCGCATAATAGACCTATCAGAAATCCACTGAGATTCGTAAAGCGTGATTTGATACGCGAGAAATATAACCCAAGCGCGCAAATTGAAAAGAAGAGGGAAATCTCTTCCGTATAATTCCCAAAATCAAATAATCGAACATAATGGAGCGTACCAAAGAACAGAATGAATAAAGATACCCAGCGTGGAAAGAATTTTTTCAATAGTCTGTAAAAAGTTGCAGTGCCAAGATAAAACATAAGGAATTCAATGACCCATATTCCTGCAAGAGATCCATTTGCGATTTTCAATCCAATTGCGTTAAGATAGAAAATAACTGGTGGTTTGTGATCCCATAAATCAGTGTAGGGCATTTTTCCGCGCAATATCTGCTGTCCAAAATACGAGAAAATCGCGTAATCATGAGATGGATAATAATTATCCCGCAGCGGTATGAAAGCACCATAGACAAGGATGCAGCCAAGAAACAGCAGCAGCAATTCGGGAATTACAAGGTTTTCTGTGATTAAAATTTTTAGTGGTGCAGCTTCGGTTTGGCACATATGGATGATCAAAAAAACTATTAAACAGAGGCACAGCGCCATTGTATAAAAAAGAAACGGATGAGATTGTCTGATGAAAGCCCCGATCAGGTAAAGAGTTCCATCTTTAATGATGAGTTTCCTTTCAAGAACGAACAAAAGAACAGAAAATATAAATGTAAGTATACAAAGGTGAAAACAAAATGAGGCCCTTTTTTTATATTGTATGATCCATTCAGGATGCGCGGATATGAAAAACCAGCCAACCAGGGTAATAATAATGGATGTAATCAATGCCGCGCGGGCAAGTGTAATGTGAAGGACCGGCGGAAAACCTGATAAGCGAATAATGCTTATCAGGGCACAAATGATAATAATGAAATTCAGTAATTTTCGTTTCTTTTCCATTATCAAGGTGAATTATGGATCTATGCGATCCAATAATAATTTATCCATCCACAAAACAGCAGAACCTGAACCGACAAAAAAACTGCGCATAGTAATCCGAATTCATATTTTCGATTTTTTAATAGATCAGATGTAAACATCCAAATCGGGTAAATAACTGCTGTATACCTCATCATAGAATAAAGATTGCCCGTGCCGATGAGCACAAGTGTGCAGATGAGAGCATAAATGCCATATGCTTTATTTTTTGTCCGGATGATCATTAGAATACTGAGTATCAGCGATGCGGTGATCATGATCAGGTCAATTGTTGTCGGGCGGTTATGACGGGTATGTAAGGGCTCAAAATAAAGGCTGAAGGCAGAAAGATCTGTCAGGCTTCTTCCCCAGGAAGATTGTGCTTTGAAAAAAGCAAAAAAGTCACCTGTAAGTCTATAAAGATAAAAGAAATAGATGCAAATTCCTGCCGGTACGAGCAGATACCAGAGCCATGCTGTACCGATCTTCTTGAAATTCCAGTTCCTTTTTGATAAATAAAGATAAGCAACAGGAAAAAGGATCAGCACCCCATGCGGCCGGCATAATGCGGCAAAGGCAGCGCAGAGTGCACTCCATTTCCATTGATCCTGTTCAGCAAGAATCATTGTGTAGACGATAAGACAAAGAAAAAGGCTTTCACCGTAAAAGGCGCTGAAATAAAAACCACAGGGGAGGCAAGTCATCAAAATCGGCACAAGATTTGCTGTACGTGTTGAAAATAGCCTTTCGCTGAGTTTCGATATTCCGTAAAGTGCAAGCAGAAAGCATATATTCGAAATCAGCAGACCAACAAGAAGCCAGACACTTTCAGTCTGGAAGCGCTGAGGCAACCAAAATGTGAGCAATTTAATCAGGTACGGATAAAGAGGAAAGAAAGCGAGGTTGCTGTATCCGGAAATAAGATCATCCGGTACAATGTAACCCCATTTCACAATGGATAGCTGCCATTCGCTGTCCCATCGGCACCAGATATCAATGAGCCATTTGGGAGAGAGAAAGAAGCCCTGATCCAGATAGCGCTGATAAATAACATTTCCCTGATAGTAACTCGAAAACCAGGCTGTTATCAAGAGGATCAATCGTGAACCAAAAAACAGTTTGCATATGAAAGACCAAAGGCTTTTATCCGAAAAAAAATAATGTTTTTTTGCAGACTTTTCCATGCGTCTATTATAATCATAATTAGAAGATTTATGCGTACAAGATTAAATTGTACTTATGTCTAATAAAGTAAGGAAGAGAGTTGTCAGACAATAATAATTGTCTCCCATAATATGACTGAAAAGAAAAAAGGTTTTTATCTCACTGAAAAACATATCCCGATCCTGCTGCTTCTGGTAACAATTGCAGCATACGTACCCTTGATTTCGCAGCTTGGGTTTTATTGGGATGATTGGCCGATGCTTTGGTTTAAAATCACCAAAGGCGCGGAAGGTTTCGCAACTGCATTTGATTCCGATCGGCCATTCCTTGGATATCTTTATCAGATAACGGCACGGTTAAGTAATGATCCATTGGTATGGCAGGGTTTAACAGTATTTTTCCGTTATACCGTAACCCTGGCATTCTGGTGGATGCTGCGGCAGCTTTGGCCTGAAAGAAAACACGAAGTATTTTGGATCAGTATTCTTCTTGCGGTATACCCCGGTTTTAAACAAATGCCAATCGTATATGTATGGCTGAATGGCTTTGTTCTGCTTTTAGAGTATATTCTTTCATATGGAATGATGCTGAAAGCAATCAGCAGCCAAAGTAAAATAGGATGGCTGTTGTGGACAATCCCTTCTGTAATCTTATTCACACTTTGTACGATCACAACGGAATATTATACTGGCTTGGAAATTTGTAGGTTTTTCATTATCTGGATTTTCCTTGCTAAAAACAAAGAATTTTGTAAACTGCCATTTCTGAAAAAAGTTTTACTTGTCATTTTGCAGTGGCTTCCGTATCTCGCGGTGCTCGGTGCATTTATGTTCTGGCGTGTAGTGATTTTTCAATTTCCGAGTTATCAGCCGGTTTTGATGGATCAGCTTGCATCTAAACCATTGTATGCGATTTATACTGTAGTTATACGAATTATTGAAGACGCATATACTGCAACCTGGGGCGCATGGACTGAGTTTTTCAGTTTCCCGAATCACGTAGACTTTGAAACAAATGCAGGGACGATATTTTGGATATCAACAATACTTGCTTTCCTTGTGATTTTCCTGATTGCGCTAATATATAGACCCAATGAAACGGATCCTGAAAGCAGCAAAGGAAAAAACATATGGAGCCTGATCGCCATTGGTTTGGGATTATTCATGGTAATTTGTCCGGGTTTCCCGTTTTGGGTAACAATGCTTCCGATTCATTTGTCCTATCCCTATGATCGTTTTCTTGTAGCCTTTATGTTTGGAAGTTCGATCTTTATGGTGGGATTGATCACCTTTTTCCTGAGAACAACATGGCAGAAAAATCTGGTTCTGTCTTTATTCGCTGCTATGGCTGTAGGCGGTAATATATTAAATGCCAACAGTTACAGAAAAGACTGGAACACACAAAAAGATTTTGCAAGCCAGCTGATCACGCGAATTCCTGCACTCAAAGAACCAACGATTTTAATTGCTGATGATAACCCAATGATTTATGAATCTGATAATTCCTTGACGGGCATGGTCAATCTTGCCCTTGAGCCTGAAGAAAGTTGGAATGATGACAGACTTCCTTACAGTGTGATGTTTTTTACTCCACGATTCGGGTCTATTGAGGAATATAAAAACCGATCCGGAATTTATCAGGATTTCCGCGGTTCTCTCTTTGGTGCACAGAACGACGAAGTAGTTGTGTATCATTATTCACCTCCGGGTTGTTTGAGAATTATTGATCCGGAACAGCATTCCGGACTGAATATATTCCCGGATTCATACAAAAATTTTATGTATTTATCAGATCCCGCAGGAAGGATTGAACCTGATGGTAAAAGTTCAAATATACTCTTCAGAGAAGTGTTCAAACAAGGTGCAGAAAAGAATTGGTGTTATTATTTCCAGAAAGCGGATCTCGCTCGACAGACAGAAGATTGGGAGACAATTGCAGAGATAGGTGATGAGGTCCTTCCGGTAATGAAAGCAGGGGAAGCTTCTGAATATTTTAATTATATTGAAGCTTATATGAACCTTGGACGGTATTCAGATGCTATGGATTTGCTGCGTCGTGTTCATGCTGAAGATAAAAGTCTTGATGTTATACTTTGTCCATATGTGCATAAATGGATCCACAGTAATCCACCTGAAGACCAAAGCGTAATCTCAAGTATAATTGCTGCGATGAACAGCGTTGGCTGTTCGATGTCTAAAAATTAGTATTGGAAAACATAATACAGAGAAAAATGAGTCTATGACGGAAGAACATACTAAAAAAAATGTTTCAATTGTGATTCCGGTATATAACGGAGAAGAAACAGTAATACCCTTGACCGAAAGACTGTTGAAGGTTCTGTCGGAAGAGTTTTCTCAATATGAGATTATTTTCGTGGATGATTGCAGTCCGGACAATAGTTGGAGTGTTTTAAAAACTCTGCAGGAAAAGAATCCTGACACGATTCATGTGATTCACCTGGCAAGAAATTTTGGACAGCATAATGCTACTCTTTGTGGGATTCGGGCTGCCCGTCATGAAATCTGTGTTACCATGGATGATGATCTGCAGCATCCACCGGAACAGCTGCATTTATTGATAGAGGAGCTTGAAAAGGGCTTTGATGTCGTTTATGCGATTCCTAAAAAAATGCCCCATTCCTGGTGGAGGAATCTCGGTTCAAAAATGGCAAAGCTGATTCTGAGCAAGATCATGGGAATACCGATTCGCGAAATCGGAGCATTTCGGGCGTTTCGTACAAATTTGAGAAACGCATTCGCGGAATATCGGAGTCCTGAGGTTTGTGTCGATCCGCTGCTGACCTGGGGAACAAAAAAATTTAGCCATGTCTATGTAGAAGAAGATCAGCGTGAGATTGGGGAATCCAATTACTCATTAGGCAGTCTCATTAAAACGACGATGATGGTCATGGCAAGGTACAGCACAGTTCCGCTGCGATTTGCAAGTGCGCTGGGATTTATTTTTATGCTATTTGGAATTGCCGTTCTGATTTATGTTCTTGTAATTAAAATTTCTCTCGGTTCAATTCCCGGATTTCCTTTCCTTGCTTCAATTATTTCTATTTTTGCCGGAGTACAACTGTTTACATTGGGTATTTTCGGCGAATATCTGGCAAGAATTTATGAAAGATCAAATGACAGGCCTCCCTATGTAATTGGGGAAGATTCGGATAACTATAAGGAGAGTAATACACAATGAGCGATCTTGATCCTGTAAAACACTATTTTCAAAATCTAATTGAAAAATACGGAGGAACACCGAGTGCGATGGACTATAATTCGGCTAATGCTCAAGAGGCTCGTTTTGAGCAATTGGCTAAAGTGATCGTGCCGGATAAACCATATTCCGTTCTTGATTTTGGCTGTGGATATGGCGCGATGGCAGATTGGTTCCGCCGTTCCGGATATAACTTTGCTCACTATTACGGTTATGATATAGTGGAAAAGTCTCTGGAAGTCGGGCGAAAAATTTATCAGGGCGATGAAAAAATCTCATTTCATTCCTCACTGAATGAAATTCCTGTATGTGATTATGCGGTGGCTTCCGGTGTTTTCAATATGAAACTGGAAGCGGACTATGAAGAATGGACTTCTTATGTAATCGAATCTCTTGAAACGATGAATAAAAAGACTTCATGTGGGTTTGCGGTAAATTTTCTGACATCCTATTCTGATGCGGATCGGATGGCTGAACGGCCTGATCTATACTACGCGGACCCCTGCAGGATCTTTGATTACTGCAGACGACATTTCTCAAGGAACGTTGCTCTGCTGCATGACTATAAAATTTGGGACTTCACGATCATTGTGAGAAAAGAATTTGATTAGAGGAAAAACATTAGACGTAAGATATTAGGTGCAGGTACAAAAAGAAAAAAATCTGTCATATAGTCTGCATCTTATGTCTTACGTCTTCAAACTTCCAATTCCTTCCTGCAATAAAAAAGAAGCGTTGTTGAACCGTATTTCCGTTCATCAAAAAGTTCGTAACATTCGAGTTCAAGGTCTTCTCTCTCGATTGGATGGATTTGGACGATGATCCATCCGTCATCAGTCAGCCATCCGTCATTTTTGTCCAGAACTTCCATGATCCGCTTCCACATTCCTTTGTATTGCGGAGGAGCTACATATATATATTCAAACTCTCTGTCAGGAATTCCACGCAGGATATTGAATACATCCCCGAAATAAGCCTTCGCTTGTTTTTCAAAACGAGTCAGTTTGATATTGGAAACAAGGGTATTATAGGCATTACGGTTGGCGTCACTGAAACGGACGTAGGAGGCTCCGCGGCTGAGAGCTTCCAGACCGATGGATCCCGTTCCTCCGAAAAGATCAAACATAGACGCATCGACAATATCCGGTCCGAGAATATTAAAAACTGCTTCCTTGACCCGGTCTGTAACGGGCCGAGTACTGTCTCCCGGAACGGCGTTGAGCCTCATTCCTTTCCTGCTTCCGGCAATAATTCTTGGGTTCGCCATTTTGAAATAAAACCTTATTTTACGTCGTTATATGTCCAAAGTCTGTTCGCGAAAAAGTTCCACATCATCACGATAAATACAGCGATAACCATGGTAATATTATGCCCGACTACACTTGGACTGATAAAGAAATCCGGCGGAAGAATTTTTTCAGCCAAATTGATGATAGGCTGATCTATCGTCAGGAATAACAGATAGCGAATGCCGAGTCCGATAACATTGATCAGAAAAAACTGTCCAAGCTGCTGCATCAGCGGCTTTTCCCGTGAGTCCGGATAGGTCCAATAGCGGTTCCAGATAAAATTGCTGATGACCGCGGCAATAAAAGAAACTGTTGATGCCAGTCTTGCGTTCCCTGTGAAGTGCAGAATAAGGTTCATAATGCCGAAATCGACAACAAAACCGATTACACCGACAACACAGAATTTTAGAAATCTGGTCCGTTCAGCCGGGTTTTTTAGAAAGTTAAGCATCTTCTGCCATTCTTTCCTTGAAATAAGGAATCGTTTTTTGAATACCCTCTGCCAAACTTACCTTCGGTTCCCAACCGAGGATCGTTTTCGCACGGGTGATGTCCGGGCGACGACGCTGCGGGTCATGCCCCAGACGCAGTTCCTTTTTTACGATAATACCTGCTGGATTTTCAGTGATGCGGTTGATTTCTTCCGCCAATTCCATGACCGTGTTTTCTGTTGGATTGCCGATGTTGACCGGGTTCGTTTCATCAGACATCAACAAACGGTAAATCCCGTCGATCAGATCACTGACATAGCAGAAAGAACGGGTCTGCTGGCCATCGCCGTAAACTGTCAGAGGTTTCTGCTGAATGGCCTGCTTGAGAAAGTTCGGAACAACCCGACCGTCATTGAGATCCATACGCGGACCGTAGGTATTGAAAATACGTACGATACGGGTTTCCACGCCATGAAAACGATGATAAGCCATTGTCAGAGCTTCCGCATATCGTTTTGCTTCATCATAAACAGATCGTTCCCCATTTGGGTCAACGTGCCCCCAGTAATCTTCTCTCTGCGGATGGACTTGCGGGTCACCGTATATTTCACTGGTAGAAGCTAAAAGAAAACGGGCATTGTTTGCGCGTGCAACGCCGAGTGCGTTATGTGTTCCAAGCGCTCCTGCTTTCATGGTTTGAATCGGGAGATTTGTATAACCATACGGAGAAGCTGGATTCGGACTTGCAGGTGAGGCAAAATGCAGTACGGCATCCACATGACCGGGCACGAAAATAAAATCAGAAACATCATGACGGATAAAAGAAAAATCCGGATTAGATGCAAGATGTGCTAAATTCCGGGCATGTCCTGTTATAAAATTATCCATACCGATAACCTGATGCCCCTTGTTTAGGAATAATTCGCATAAATGAGAGCCAAGAAAGCCGGCTGCACCCGTTATTAAAACCCGCATGATTTCCCTCCAAAAACAATTGTTTACAAACGTATATATTTTACCCTAAAATGTTACGGATAGTAAAAAGTCATAAAGATATCAAAAAGGTATCTATTCCGAACGGAGCAAATGGGGACTGGCTACTTGTGCCGCGAAGCCGACACGAGTGTGCCTGTACCCATGTGCTCCGCTTTGGGTTCTGAATAGATACTCAAAAAGATCGATTTCTTTATTATAAAAAATAGTGGATTAGTGTTGCGCGGCAAAATTCTGAACGTTTGCCGTTATTTCAATGAAAAAGACGGCAGAACTTTCTGCCGTCTTTCGAAATACTTTTAGTCAGTAAATGACTTATTTGATTGTGATACGACCCTGCGGTTCCTTATAGGCGCTCAGTTCGCCCTTGAGAGAAGTGATGTAGTTGACAACAACCTGGTAATCCATAATACCGGGGTCAAGGACGACCGGATCTTCCATGAAGAATGTGGTACCATCGCCGCCCTCTGCTAACAGGTAGTTATGGGAGGCAACCAGATATTCAGCATTCGGGTCGATCGGAGCCCATTTGCCGTCTTTTTCAACTTCAACATCCACAACACGGCGCGGCGCATCTTCGATAAAGCCGAAGAAGATACCCTTTTCATCAGCAATCGCGGGTGATTCGATGGAAGTGTCGATGGTATAGCGGAGTCCGGCGACCTGGAGGAAACCGCCATTTTCACCGGTTGCACCGTCTTTGGTCTTATATTCAGCCTTGGTGTTGCGGGAAGTCCATTCAAGGGCATCGAGAACCTGCTGGCCGGTAGCTTTGACTGCGTAAAGCTGGTTGCCAAACGGATGGCAGGCTTTGATGTCTTCAAAGGTCAGATCACCTTCAGCAAGGTTTACACGGATACCGCCGCCATTGGCAAAAGCGATATCAGCGTTCGTCGCATGACGATAAGCATCGGCAACAAGGTCACCAAGGTTGGTTTCGCGGGAGCGGACCATGCGGATGCCATCTTCATCAGTGATCCACAGATTAACATTGGAAGTAGCAACGACCTCATGGATCATTTCTTCATAGTCAGCAGTGATTGAGGCTTCGACCAGATCAAAACCGACACTGCGCGGCAGTGTACCATTGATGATGGTGGTGCTGATCAGGCCGTCATCGGTGATGGTCAGCAGACCGACATACTGGAGTTTTGTACCGGTGGAAGAGAGCGGAATCAGGTCGCCGTCTTCATTCGGAACCATCATGGACGGGATCACACTGTGGGAATGTCCATCAAGAACGGCATCAATGCCGGTAGTGTTTTCAATAACATCGATTGAGCGATAGGGTTCCGTATCTTCTTTCATGCCCAGGTGGGAAAGAAGAATTACATAATCAGCACCTTCCAAACGTGCCTCGTCAACAGCATCCTGAATCAATCCGTAAAGGATCTCGCCGTCCATGCCGTAACCGAAATCATAGACATATTCTCCGTTTTCCTGGAAGAATGACGGGGTAGAGGTCGCGATGCTCAGCGGAGTGGCTGCACCAACGAAAGCAACTTTTACATCTTCGAATTCATGAATTACATAGGGCTTTACAGCCTTCAGTTTGTTCACCTTATTACCGGTGTAGCTGATGTTGGCGCAGACATACTTGAATTCAGCCATATCAATAAGCTTTTCAAGCTGTTCCATGCCATAGTCAAATTCATGGTTGCCGATGGTTGCATAATCGTAACCTGCAGCGTTCATGAAATCAATGATGTATTCACCCTGAGAAACGGCACCGATCACATCACCCTGCACGGCATCGCCATTGTCGACAAGCAGCACATTTGGCGTGAGTGTCTCATAGAAATCCTTCAGCTCAGCCACAGCACTGTAGGTGAGGTTATCTTCATAACCGCAGTGTACATCGTTGGTGAAAAGGATTACGATTTCTTCCGCATCTGCATAAACGCCGCAGAAGGAGGCAAGCATAAGCACTGCCATAACAATACAAATCAAACTTTTCTTCATAAATACTCCTTTCGGTCTATTTATTAAATTATAACAAAAAAACATAGATAGAGATGTATTTTTTTTATGAAATCGAAAAGAAATGTATTAATCTATAAACAGAAATGTGCTTGTACATTTTTTGCTGATGTGAGGCTAAAAAAATATTATATTTAAAATACCGTCCCAATTATGATGCTTTTAGAAAGCTATTTAGATTTTTCTAATGGCTCGGCGTGAATAAAGACATGGTCAATATCTCCGCGCTGTGCCATTTTATTTTCTATTTCAGTTTCGATGTCATGAACCTGAGATAATGGCATATTACCATCCAGGTCAATATGTACGTCAAGACGTAATTTTGTTCCAATATATTCTGCGTATAGTTGGTGAACTCCGGAAACGCCCGGAACAGATTCAATTTCAGAACGCAGCGTATTCAGTTTTTCCTGTGTTGCTCCGTGACCGGTTAGATAGTTGAAATTTTCAATAAAAGTCATGACAGCAGTACGTAATATCCAAACTGAAAGAAGCAAACCCGCTATCGGATCTGCAAGCGGACTGATTAAATTAGAGAGCAAAATACCAAGCGCTGCGGTGGCTGATGTCATTGTATCCATCAGGTTATCCTTAGCAGCCGCTTCCAGTGCCCGGTTTGAAATGCTCTGTGCGATTTTTCGTATAGAATAATACATCAGGAATTTTATGATTGCCGAACATATCAAAACAAGAACAGGCATCCCAGGTTCGATTGTTGAGGGCGCTCCATTCAGTTTCTGTAACGATTCACGCAATGCGGCGATGCCTGCCCATCCCATTGAGAGACTGATCACAAGGCCGACTACCGGTTCAAACCTTTCGTGACCATGTGGATGGGAGAGATCTGCGGGCTTGATGGAAATCAAAAGTCCTATGATCAATGTGATTGAATATAAAACATCAGAGAATGAATTAAGGGCATCGGCATGAAGTGCCGCGCTGCCTGAATGGAGTGCAGCGGTCCATTTCCCGAACGCAAGAAGCAGATTGCCAGCAAATGTAATTACAAGCGCAATATACATACGGTGAATATTCTTATCATCGCGAATTGTATCTTCATACCATTTCATAAAATCCTATATTACTATAAAATTCCGGGTTAGTTATATAAAATTTACAGATAATAAATTGGGGCTATCCCTCTGCGGAACAGCCCCGGAATATATTTTGTAAATAGATGAAAAAAATTTTGTTTAAAGCAGAATCTTATACAATATCGGCAGGCAGATATTCCACATTTTTGTGCTCAACGGGTACATTATTTTGGATAGCCCATTCTTCACCGAGTGAACCCGGTTCCGCTTTTACGGTAAGATCTTCAATACCGTAAAAGGCACCTCCACCGATTGAATACAGATTTGAGGAAAAATCGATCGATTTTATGCCGGTACATTC
The DNA here is from genome assembly GCA_902791025.1 of uncultured Chloroflexota bacterium. GTDB lineage: Bacteria > Chloroflexota > Anaerolineae > Anaerolineales > Anaerolineaceae > Flexilinea. Next base: position 255,368 of record CADATZ010000001.1, read on the forward strand.
AAGGAACGCGTAATTTCCGATATAATGCAGGCTATCGGGAAAAACAAGTTCTGATAAACCGGTGCAGTGAAAAAATGCTCCTTCCCCGATGCTGCTGAGAGATTTCGGAAAGCTTATTTCTGTCAACGCATTGCATTCATAAAAAGCATAGTTTCCGATCCAGCTCAAACCGGCTGGAAGCGTCACAGATATCAGGTCAGCACAGTTACTGAAAGCACTGTTTCCAATACCAATCACATTTTCAGGAATTTTGATCTCTTCCAGACCGCTTTCAGCAAAAGCAGCGTCTTTTATGCTGATAACAGTCTTCGGCAGTTCTATAGATTTCAGTTCCTTATGTTTGTAAAAGGATTCCTGAGCAATAGAGCGAGTCCCTTGAGGAACGGTGTAGGTTTCATTTTCGCTGTTCCATAAATAAGCGATCAGCTCCCGGTTTTGAATGCCAAAAAGTGCTCCTGAATATACTTCATAGTTACTGTTGAGCGGTGATATGTGTATAGATTTCAAGGACAGACAGCCGCAAAACGGATTACCGTTTATTGTTTTGATCGATTCTGAAAAGGTAATTTCTTCTATAAAATTGTTTTCAGAAAAAGCAGCATAATCGATATCCGTTATCCATGCGGGAACCTCGAATTTCTTATCCTGTTTACCGGCAGGATAGGTGATCAATTTGTTCCCTCTTTTATCATACAGGACACCATTTTCAACGGAATAAAAATTATTTTCTTCTGATATTCCAATTTCAGTGAGTTTATCGCAGCGGTCAAATGGATTCATGCCCATATGGAGAAGTGTAGCTGGAAGTGTAATACTTTCCAATTGAACGTCTCCCTGAAAAACAAGTTCTCCAAGTGAAAGCAATCCATCCGGAAGCATAACAGACTTTAATGCTGTACATTCAGTAAAAGCGTGGTCTCCGATATAAACGACAGAATCAGGAATTGTAATACTTGTAAGCGTTTCATTATGACTGAAAGCAGAAGAACCGATTGATGTGACAATATGACCTTTAATTACAGAGGGTATTGAGATATTTTCATACTCCCCGATGAATTTTGATATTTCAGCACTGTTGTCGGGAAGAATGACATAGATAAAATCATTATAAGTCAAATCTTCCGCAAAACAGTTAGATGCAGCAATAAAAATCGCTGAAAGAATAAAAAAAAGAAATTTTCTAATATTCATTTTCTCTCCTTCTGATTCACATGGGTTTTAAAAGTTTCGTTATCAGGTATAAAGACCTTAATCATTATACTTTAAAAAACTGATGATAGAAAAAGAGACAGTCTTATTGCTGTCTCTTGAAATGTGTGCAGAAGAAAAATCAGTTTCTAATTAGGATTTACATCGAAAGTATAAAGGGTTTTCGATCCGGCTACGATGGAAAATGTCATAGTCTCCCCGTACATGGGCTGCCAGATATTGACTGTGAAGGAAAGTGTGCCGCTGCGGGGTACTGTGTAAGGCAAATCCCATAAGGTTTGATTCGGATTTATCAGCAGGTGGCATCCGGAAATACATTTGATATCAACGTTTTTCTTTCCCCATTCTTCATTGGTAACGTTGCGTAACAGCCAGTTCAAACAAACAGAGCCATCATAATTTGTTTGTTTGCTGACCTGTACGTTTCTATTCTGGTAATAAGGATAAGAAGGCTGTTGATATGGATAAGACCACTGATCATTATTAATTCTATAATAGTACATGCCTGAATAAGGATCGTATATTGTATTTTGATCATAGTAATACGGTTGGGAGTAATACTGTTGCTGCCAAGGTTGTTGCTGCGGATAATACTGCTGCTGCCATGGCTGATATTGCTGTGGCGGATTGTTTTGCGGAGGATTTGGATTAGCCGGGCCGGGATAATTATTCTGATTTGGATACTGACCGATGGGATACAATTGCGGAATAGGATATGATTGTTGATTTGTAATCGGTGCAAGTCCGTCAGCAAAAACGGATGATACAGAACAAAGTATGCAAAGGATCAGAACGATAAAAAGTGAATAATATGCTTTCATGATGATTTTCACCTCCTGCTTTTATATAACCAGTAAACGAATCTATCGCAGAAAAAGTTTCTGATTTTATTATAAATAAAAAAGCTGATTTATTCAGCTTTTTTACAGTATCAGAATGGTTTTAATTCAGCGGAGACATCTCATCGCATTTAGAATTGCGAGAAACGCTACACCTACATCGGCGAAAACTGCCATCCACATCGTGGCGTGACCGAAAGCTGCCAGTATCAGAACTAAAAGCTTTATTCCGATAGCAAAAATGATATTTTCATGTACGATGCGCAGCGTTTTTCTGGCAATTGATATCGCTTTCACGATGTCAGAGGGTTTATCGTTCATCAGAACAATATCGGCTGCTTCAATCGCTGCATCAGACCCCATGGCTCCCATCGCAATTCCTACATCAGCACGAGTCAAAACCGGAGCATCGTTGATACCATCACCTGCAAATGCCAGTTTATCACTCTCTTTGCATTCGGATAGCAGTTTTTCAACAATTTCCACCTTATTTTGCGGGAGAAGTTCCGGATAACATTCATCGATGGAAAGCTGTGATGCTACATCCTGCGCGACTGCCTTTTTGTCGCCGGTGAGCATGACCGTTCGGCGGATACCGTTCGCTTTCAATCCGCGGATAGCATCGGCAGAATCGGGTTTGATCGTATCGGAAATCACAATGTGTCCGGCATACAGTCCGTCAATAGCTACATGGATTACGGTGCCATTCAAGTGGCATTCATGAGGATTGATCATGTGTGTAGCCATAAGTTTTCCGTTCCCCGCAAGCACCTGTTTCCCGTCTACGATGGATATAATTCCTTCTCCGGACAACTCTTCATTTGCGGTAACTCTCGCGATGTTTATATCTTTCACATATGCTTTTTTGATAGACTGAGCAATAGGGTGCGTCGAAAAACCTTCTGCGTGAGCCGCGAACTCAAGGAGTTCTGCTTCCGGGATCAGATCAGGATGAACAGCCGTTACAGTAAATGTGCCGTTTGTCAGAGTGCCGGTCTTGTCAAAAACCATGGTTTTGACATTTGCCAGTGTCTCAAGGTAATTACTCCCTTTAATAAGGATCCCCTTTCTTGAAGCTCCGCCGATACCGCCAAAGAAACTGAGTGGGATGGAAATGACAAGAGCACATGGGCAGGAGACTACCAGGAAAATTAGTGCACGGTTGATCCAGACAGACCATTCGCCATGGAAAAACAATGGAGGAACTACAGCCAACAAAACCGCAGAAATGACAACGACCGGCGTATAGACTGCTGCAAATTTAGTGATGAAGTTCTCGGAGCGGGATTTTTTATCGGAAGCATTTTCAACCAATTCCAGGATTCGAGCGACGGTAGATTCTCCAAAGGGCTTTGTGACCCGGATTTTTAATAATCCATTCTGATTCACAGACCCTGAATAAATTTCATCATCAACGCCTATACTTTGCGGCACAGATTCTCCCGTGAGGGCGACTGTATCGAGACGTGACTCACCTTCGATGACGACTCCATCCAACGGAACACGTTCGCCCGGTTTGACGAGAATGATCTCATCGACTTCCACCTCTTCCGGGTCCACTTCTTCAATATTTTCCCCACGGATCACATTTGCGATATCCGGGCGCAGATCCATCATGGCTGCAATGGATTCACGGGATTTTCCTACCGCGTAATCCTGGAACAACTCGCCAATCTGGTAAAAAAGCATTACCGCGACAGCTTCTTTATAGTCTCCCAGTGCGATGGCTCCGATGGTTGCCACGGTCATGAGAAAGTTTTCATCAAAAATCTGACCATTGAGAATGTTGCGGAAGGCTTTATAGAGTACGCTCCAGCCGATTATCAGATAAGCACCAAGGAATATAATAGCTGATAAGATATCCGCTGTTTTCTCAGGGAAAAATTTTTTGAAAGGGAATATCAGAGCAAAAAGAAATAAGAATGCGCTGATTAATATATTACGAAGACGGCATTTCTGACTTTTACTCATACCGGCCTCGATTATTTTTTGTAAAGGACTTCACAATCCGGTTCCACTTTGGAACAAACCTTGATGACTTCCTGCATCAGTGCGTCAAAATCATCTGTGTCAGTTTCAATGGTCATTTTCTGCATCATGAAATTGACGGATGCGTCGGTAACGCCGGGTATTTTTTTGATATTGTTTTCCATTTTTGCAGCGCAGTTTGCGCAATCCAGATCCTTGAGTTTTATAACTTTTTTCATAATGCATCTCCTATTCTGTAATATGTTCCAACCCCATTGCGATGATGGTTTTAACATGTTCATCGGCAAGGGAATAATAAACGATTTTGCCCGCTCTGCGGGATTTGATCAGTCTCGATTGCTTGAGGATCCGAAGCTGATGGGAAATAGCGGATTGAGTAGCGTTGAGTGCGGCAGTGATATCAGCGACACACATCTCATCAGAAATGAGCAGTGAAAGGATCCTTATGCGGGTGGTATCACTGAAGTTTTTAAATAAATCAGCAAGATCTGCAAGCAATTCTTCGGCAGGCTGTTCGGAAAGAGCTTTCCTTACAACATCTTCATGGATCACACCTTCATTGCTGAATTCGATATCAATTTCAGATTTCATATCAACCTCACAACATATGAACAACTATTCATAAGTATAATAGAATTCAGAAGATTGTCAATATTTATTTGGAAAAAATATGAATATATCATTGAGAAAGGTGGAATTTGTTTTCATCCATATTATAATTACTAAGAGGATAATAAACTTATGTCGATAGCTGTCAGAAAGAACAATCATATTGATATATGTCTAAGGGAAGATGTTCAGTCGCGATTGCTGAATGGATTTGAGAAATATCGGTTGCTCCATAACGCGCTTCCTGAGGCGGATTTCAACACCTATTCGACAGAGACCGAATTTCTTGGTAAAAAAATATCAGCGCCGATTCTGATCTCCTCTATGACCGGTGGAACAGAGCAGGGAGAACAAATCAACATTAACCTGGTGAAAGCAGCTTCGATATTGAATCTGCCCTTTGCCATAGGATCACAGCGCATTTATATCTCTGATCCCGGACTCAAAATTTATCCATACCGCAAACTCGCTCCAAATATACCTTTTCTTGCCAATGTCGGTGCAGTACAGATGAATTATGGATTTGAACGGGATGATTTTCTTCGTGCTGTGGATATGATTGAAGCCGATGCGTTGATCCTACATCTCAATCCTCTTCAGGAATTGATCCAACAGAAAGGTGATACGAATTTTTCCGGATTGCTGAAGAAAATTGAATCATTGTGTTCCAACTTTCCCGTTCCCGTTATCGTCAAAGAAGTCGGTTTTGGTATCAGTTATGACACTGCAAAAAAATTGCGGGAGGCAGGGGTTGCTATGATCGACGTGGCAGGTGCCGGCGGTACCTCCTGGTCACGGGTGGAAAGCCTGATATATGGAGAATCAGATGTAAGGTCGATCGCTGAGCAATTTGATGATTGGGGAATACCTACCGCAGAGTGTATCCGAAGCATCCACGAAATGGATGCTTCAATCCCATTGATTGCTTCGGGAGGTATCACAAATGGGGTCGAAGCAGCTAAAGCTGTTCATTTAGGTGCTTCCATCGCCGGGATGGCAGCGAAATTACTTCCGGCTGCCGTAGAAAATTCTGATGCTGTTTATAATGTTTTGAAATCGGTGATTTTGCAGTTTAAAATTGCTATGTTTATCAGTTCAGGAATAGAAAAATTCGTGTAGGTAAAACATGAAAGAACAAATTATTAAAGAAATCAATCAGACGATATTTGATTTTATATCCTTTACTGAAGAAACCGTTCTTCAGGAAATGCTTTATTATGCATTGGGATTTCGAAATGATGGAACTCTGCTTGAATCAGGAAAGCGTCTGCGTCCTCTGTTTTGCTGTCTGACATGTGGTGTTATTTCAGGCTCACATGAGAATGCTTTACTCTATGGGGCTGCACTTGAAATGCTTCATAACTTCACATTGATCCATGATGATATTGAAGATAAATCAGATACTCGCCATAACCGTCCGACATTGTGGAAACAATATGGTGAAGCTCTGGCAATTAATGCGGGGGATTTGCTTTTTGAGATCGCCTTATCCGCAGCCGCAGCGTCAGATACTTTGGTCAATAAATTCGGTTTGCGCAGAATGATGTCGATGACTGAATCTCTGTTTCTCGGTCAGCATCGGGATATTTCATTTGAAAATCGAATTGATATTACCGAATCGGAATATCTGAAAATGGTAGAAGGAAAAACAGCTGCCCTGTTGGGATGCAGCTTTGCGCTTGGCACTGTTGCGGGGGGTGCAGATGTAAAAACGACTGAAGCATTTCAAACCGCAGGGCAAAAGATTGGAATAGCTTTTCAAATCCAGGATGACTACCTGGGTACCTGGGGTGAAGCAGGGAAATTAGGGAAATCGATTTCTTCTGATATCATGGACAAAAAGAACACTTTGGCTGTTGTCTACACAGCTTCAAAGGATCCGGAATTTAAAGAAAAATGGCAATCTTATGATGGCAGTGCTGAACGCGTTCAGGAATTTTCTTCTGCTATGGAAAAAGCCGGTGCACCGGAGTATTTACTGGAACAGAGTAAAAAATATATGGAAGAAGCGAAAGCAATTCTTTTGCCATATCGAAAGGAAGGAGAGTATCAGCTCATACTGGATGATATCATTGATTCCCTGACAGGAAGGAATAAATAAAAATCTTTATAAGACTGATCGGTAATGATATGAATGATTCAAAAAAAATGCAAAATGCTGTACGTACGATCCTGGCTGAAATCGGAGAAGACCCGGAGCGGGAAGGATTGAGAGCCACGCCTGAAAGAGTACAGCGAATGTACGGTGAATTATGTGCCGGTTATCAAATGGATCTGGAAACCGTTGTTCATGGCGCGATATTTGAAGAGCGCTGCGACAGCATGGTGCTTGTCAGAAATATTTCCTTCTACAGCATGTGTGAGCATCATATGCTGCCCTTTTACGGGAAGATCCATGTGGCCTATTTCCCTGACGGGAAAATCATCGGTCTTTCAAAAATACCGCGGATCGTTGAAATGTATGCCCGCCGTCTGCAGGTTCAGGAACGTATGACGCAGCAGATTTGTGATGCCATAGAAACGATTCTTCATCCGAGGGGAATCGCTGTGATGACGAATGGAATGCATATGTGTTCCATCATGCGTGGTGTAAAGAAAGAAAGTGCTGAATTGATCACCACCCGTTTTACAGGAGTTTTTAAAGATAATTCGGAAATGAGAGAAGAATTTTACAGACAGGTGGGGTTGTCAACACCTGTGGGTTTATTGCAATGAACGAGGAAAAAACTTTTTTGATCCTTGATATTGACGGTGTCCTTCTTGAACCGCACGGTTATCGTGCTGCCTGCATTGATACAGTCAATGATTTTTTGTCGCAATTAGGACAGCCTTTTCTTTCTATCGACAAAACAATTCCGGAAGCCCTTGAAGCTGCCGGGATAACAGCGGAATGGGATATGATTCCACTTATTCTGGCTGCGTTTGTCAATTGGTATTATCGATTGTATCCTCATACTCCATTTTGTGATGATTTCCCGGTACCACTTGGTGAAGAAATAATAAACGAGAATGAAGCTTTTCATCAAATGCTGTTGGAGAAAACATTGGATTATCAACACATGTTAGATCCGAACCAAACTCCAATTAATTCAATTTATCATTTTCTTTCCGATAATGAAGGCAAAGGTTTGGAAAGATTATGGGAACTCCCTATTCGTGATCGATTCTTTGTGGATACCCTTAATCCCTGGAAATGTCAGTTCTTTGCGCAATTGATGAACAGACTTCTGGGTGCGGAAAAATTTGAAACCTTTTATGGGCTGAAGCCACAGATTAACTGTGATTCTTATCTTGAAACAAAGGATCGGTTATTGATTTCGGAGGATTACCGTTCACTCCTTTCGAAAATTGCGGGAAAATCATTCTTTCCGGCCGTGATGACTTACCGTCCGACAAGATTGCCTTCGGTAAGCGGGAACAAAGGCAGTAATTATTTCGTTAATACACCTGAAGGCGAATGCGCGTTGCTTCTTTTGGGTTGGACTGACGGAAGTGTTCCTATGATTGGGGCCGGCAGCCTGTGTTATATTGAGGAAAAATATAGTTTACGTCGGGAATATTATGTGAAACCGCATCCCTTCCATGCCCTGGCATCAATAATGATCAGCTTGTGCAGAGATGAGATACAGTCTCTGGAAGCAGCAAGAACTTTATGTGAATTGAATCCGGAAAAGGATGAATTGCCGATTAGTCAGTGGATTAATGTGGGAGAATCGATTAAAATAGTGGTGTTTGAGGATTCTGTATCCGGCATCAAAAGTGTTAAAAATGCTGCAGAAATTTTGAATAAATGGGGAATCCATGCAGAAGCTGTTCTGTGTGGTATTCACTCAACAGAAGCTAAAGACGCGCTGCTGAAAGAAACCGGTGCTGATTTATATAAGAATATAAACTGTGCTTTGGATGCTGTTTTTACTCAGCAGACATGAAAGGAGAAATAATGATAAGAAAAATAATAACCGCAATTATTTTATGTTTCTTGTTTGTTTCATCTGTGGCGGCTCAAGATGTTGTTGTCCGTCCGACCGCTATGCCTAATCAAACGATCCAAATCATGAACCCATATCTGGTGCCTGTTCGCGGGGATAACATCATCACCGGGACCGGGAATAATACCATTACATTATGGGATCGTTCCAAATATGTCAATCAACCGAAAAGTGTGGTCCTTCCGAATGCGAGGGAAACCTTTGCAGATGGAATGGAAGTTCCGAAACCAAGTCTTGATCGTCCGATTACGGAGCCATGGGATGATTTGAAGCAGGGGTATGCCTGCCAGGCCATTTTGAACAAACCCTACTATTTCCAAAAGATGGCCTTTGGAGAGTACTTTGATCTTGATATGACTTTTGTGAATACCGGTACGCAAACATGGGATTTTAATATTGATTTGATGATGTACACAGGTGATCAATTGCAAAAAGATCCCAGTCGTTTTGTTTTTGATTTATGGGAAACCATTGATCCAAAAAGTGAAAATGTAAATTCACATATCGTAAAACCCGGACAATCGATTCGTCTGAAGATTCCAATGAGAGCTCCAACGGAAAAATATCATGATGATAACAAGTATTATGCTGCATATACTTTAGTAAAAAATTGGAATAATTATGGTACCGATGAACGGGATTCCATGTCAATGCTGCATGATGGACAATGGGATCGTACCGGTTGGAATGCTATGTTTTGTCCGGTTTATTTTTATATCTATGTTCCGGAATAAAATTCAGGTAAAAAAATATGGATCAAAATATTAAAGATATTCTTTCTCATTATGACCTCGGTAGTTCCATAGTTCGGTGTGATGCGTATGGTAACGGTCATATCAATTGGACCTATGATGTTGAGACAAACAAAGGAAGAAGGTATATCCTTCAGCGTATTAATACTTTTGTCTTTCGTGATCCTGTCGGCCTAATGAGGAATACCGTTCTTTTGACTGATTTTATGCGTAAGAAAGAAAAAGATCCGCGTAAGGTATTGGAACTGATACCAACGAAAGAAGGTTCTTTTTATTACGTGAATGAGCAAGATGAATACTGGCGGGTCTTCGTTTTCGTTGAAAATTGCATTTGCTATGATAAAGCTGAATCTCTTGAACTCTTCCGCGAAAGCGGTCGGGCATTCGGAAAATTTCAAAATTTACTTGCTGATTTTCCTGTAGAATCATTGATTGAAACGATACCGAATTTTCATAATACTCCAGAACGTTATCGAGCTTTTGAGGAAGCTCTTGCAGCTGATGTTGTAAAAAGAGCATCCTCAGCAGGTCCTGAAATCAAATATGTATTATCTCAAAAACCTTTCGCATCCTTTTTGCTTGATAAAGTAAAAAATGGCTTAATTCCCTTACGTGTTACACATAATGACACAAAAATAAATAATGTTCTTTTTGACAGAAAGACAAATGAAGCTTTATGTGTTGTTGATCTCGATACTACGATGCCGGGAATTGCTGCCATGGATTTTGGCGACTGTATTCGTTATGCCGGTAATAATGCCGCGGAAGATGAAAAAGATCTTGAAAAAGTCTTTCTCCGAATGGATCTTTTCCGGGCTTTCGCTGAAGGATTCTGCTCCATGTGCAAGGAAAATCTGACACGAGAAGAATTGCTGCTGTGCCCAGAGGCTTCAAAGATGATAACGCTGGAAACTGGCGTACGATTTTTAGCGGATTATCTGGAGAATGATGTCTATTTCCATATTGCCTATCCAGAGCATAATTTGGATCGTGCAAGGGTTCAGTTTAAACTGGCTGCTGATATGGATAACAAAATGGAAGAAATGCGGAATATTATCATTTCGATTCTTGATCAAAATGTTAAATAAACTCATAGAAATTGATGAATTGATTTCATCTAAGCTGCGTATAGAAGATAAAAACAGTCTTCTTTTTCGTATAGCGGCTCTGTTCGCACACTCCGGAGACTCGTGGGGCTGGTGCGGCATTTTGTTCGTCCTTTGGCTCTTTTCGTCAGGAGAAAAAGAGAGAATATTGGCTTACTGGGGTGGGACCATTGTGGTTACTGCAGTGTTTGTTTTTATCCTTAAGCGGATCATTGCACGAACGCGTCCTGCGGGTGAGTGGGGAAATGTTTACCGCAAAACCGATCCATATTCATTCCCCTCAGGACATTCAGTACGCGGCGGTTTGATCCTTGTTTTGGCTGCAAATACTTTTGATCAGCCATGGATCATTTGTTTGTTCGCGGTATGGGCTATACTGATGGTGCTTTCCAGAGTCGCAACCGGAGTTCATTATTTCTTTGATGTTATAGCAGGCTTCTTTCTCGGATTGCTGATTGGATGGTTCTGGGTACTGATCCAGCCTTTTCTGTATGCCAGATTACCATTCTTATTTGATAAATCCTCATGGTTTAAATAACAAAAACCGGGATATTCACTCCCGGTTTTTAGTTGCTTATAATTCATTTATAAAACAATATGAAGTAAATCCTCGATCAGGGCTGCTGCTGTTTCTTTGCGTCCGGCTCCCGGACCGATCAGCGTGATTTCACCAAGCAGGTCTGTTCTGTACTGGATCGCGTTTCCCGCGCCTCTGATGGCAGATAGAGGATTATCTTCCGGAAGCATCACCGGTTTTACGGATGCTTCTAAGCCTTTTTCTGTCTTTTTCAGGGACCCGATCAGTTTCCAGTGCATATTCGCTTTTTGAGCATCCCTGATGTCTTCAAGCGTAATATCAGAAATCCCTTCACGATTAATATCTTCCGGCTTGATAAATGTGCCAAAGACCAGATGGGCAAGAATTGCTATCTTTCCTGCTGTGTCAAAGCCTTCCACATCACCGCTTGGGTCTGCCTCCGCATAACCAAGCCGCTGCGCTTCTTTCAATGCGTCATCGTACGTAGAACCATTTTCCATTTCTGTAAGGATAAAGTTTGTTGTTCCGTTCAGGATCCCTTTAATTTCGGTGATTCCGGTAGGCAGCAGACTGTCTGTCGCAAGCCGAAGTGCAGGTGTACCACTCATTACCGTACCTTCGCAGCCAATTTTAACGCCATTGTCCCTCGCGAGGCCTTTCAGCATGCTGTAGTGAAGAGCTATCGGCCCTTTATTGGAAGTGATGACATGCTTCCCCGAAAGCAGTGCTTCCTGGCAATGCAATACAGCCGGCTCACCGGTTTTAAGATCTGTATAACTCAATTCAATAATCACATCTGATTCCGCGTTGCGGATCATCTGAATTGTATTCCACTCACGGAAAAGAGATTGATCCATTTCGGAAAAATCACGCACGGAAGCAAGCTTTTCAACAGGAAGTCCATCCGGGTCATAAATGGTTCCGTAGCGGATATCTGTAATTGATGTGACAAGAAATTCTAATCCCATTTCCTTACGAAAGAAGGTTTTCTTTTCAATCAGGGCTTGAATAAAACCATGTGCGACATTACCAAACCCGATCATTCCCAGTTTAATTATTTTCATAAGAACACCTCTCGTTTTGGAAAATGTTTACATTCCAAAGAAACGTCTTGCAATCAATTCGCCATTGAGAATGGAACCGCCTGCCGCGCCGCGAATGGTATTATGGGAAACAGAAACAAAACGATAATCGAGAATGGTATCTTTCCGAATTCTTCCGATACTTGTCGCCATACCGTTCTCAAGATCACGATCAAGGCGAGGCTGCGGACGGTTCGGTTCATCGTGATAAATGATGGCCTGCTTGGGACAGGAAGGCAGCGTTTTGGTAACTTCCGGAACTACATAGTTTTTTACGGTCTCAATGAGTTCTTCTACGGAAGGTTTTTCTTCAGTGGCAATCGTACAGCAAATCGTGTGGGCGTCCACAACTGCAACACGATTTGTGTGAGCAGAAATCTGCATCGGATGATACTGAATGGCATCAGGCGTCATCTTCCCCATGATTTTTGTCGGTTCAAACTCCAGCTTTTCCTCTTCGCCGCCAATATAAGGAATCACATTGTCAATAATATCAAGCGAAGGAACACCCGGTATACCGGCACCGGAAAGAGCCTGCATGGAGAAAGCAAACAACTGTTTGACATGATATTTTTGGTCAATGGCATGCAGCGGAATGACAAATCCGGTCGTCGTGCAATTCGGGTTTGTAATAATTCCTCCGCTCCAACCGTAATTCTTATGCTGCAGATCGATAAGATCCAAATGATCCGGGTTGATTTCAGGAACAAGCAGCGGAACCAGCGGATCCTTGCGGTAGGCTGAAGCGTTGGAACTCAGGAACATACCTGCTTTGGCAAAATCCGGTTCAATTTCTTTGGCAATATCAGCCGGTAAGGCGGAGAATACAATTTTCGCTTTCTTCAGAGCCGATGCCTGGGTAGGCAGCAGCTTCATATTTTTCACATAATCAGGCATGGGTTTTGAAAGAAACCAGTGACATGCCTCCTGATAAGTTTTTCCTTCTGAGCGTTCGGATGCGGTGACTTCAACAACTTCAAACCAGGGATGACCGTCCAGAAGGGAAATCATGCGCTGGCCTACACTGCCTGTACTCGCTAAAACTGCAACCGGGATCTTATTACTCATAATAGTTACCTGCCTTGTTATATATAATTTACTAAAAAAACTGCCTCAGTATGAGGCAGTCCATTAATCTTTCTTATTTGATACCACTGCCTCAATATATCAAAAACAACCACAACCAATAGTAGTGGTAATAATGATAGCAGTGATTTCTAAAGTTTTTCTTGATTCCATAATAATAATTTACTACGTATTTTAGGTATTGTCAAATTAAAATTATAAAATTCGAAAAAATTTGTGAGGTTATATTTTCACCGATATAATTTTATGCGGAGGATATATGGAAAAGATAAAAGCAGCAAAACTCAGGGATGATGCAATAATCCCTACAAGAAGACACTCCTCAGACGCGGGAATCGATTTTTACGCGGTTGAGCCGCTAACAATTGCGCCACATTCTTTTGGTATCATAAAAACCGGTATCACGGTTGAAATTCCGGATGGGTTTGTTGGAATTATGAAACCGAAAAGCCGAAATGACCACTTGCTTGGAGCAGGTGTAATTGACGCAGGGTACCAGGGAGAGATCCAGATAAAGCTTGCCAATATAACAGATGAGCCGTTGCGCATAGAATACAAGCAGGCGGTTGGACAGATGGTGATACTGCCTGTTGTTACTCCTGCCGTTCAGGAAATTTCATCCGAGGAAATACATAAGGTAGTTTCTGAACGCGGTGCAACCGGTGGAATTCTTGGAAACGCCTGACACAAGTAATGATATTGCGTATAGAAAAGAGCGGATAAATTTCCGCCCTTTTCTAAAAATCTATTTAATTAATTCACTCAGGAATTCTGTCCAAAGACCCAGTTGATGCCGCATTTTTCGTAATCAACGATTTCTTCCGGGGCGAACCAGAGTGCGATTTCGCGTTCAGCAGTCGAGACTGCATCGGATGCATGGATAAGATTGCGATCCATTTTCGCAGCAAAGTCATGCCGAATCGTTCCAGGTGCAGCTTCGGTCGGGTTTGTTGATCCAACAGTCTGACGAACAGCCTTGACTACATTATCTCCTCCCCAAACCATAGCAAAGACAGGACCGGAAGTAATATAGTTGACCAATCCATTGTAAAAGGGTTTCCCTTCATGTTCCGCATAGTGCTTTGCAGCCAGTTCAGGCGTAACCATCATAAATTTTGCCCCGCACAGAACAAAGCCGCGATTTTCAAAACGTTTTACGACTTCGCCAATCAACCCACGCTGTACGCCATCCGGCTTTACACAAACAAAAGTTTTTTCCATTGTTTAGACCTCTATTCCTTTATAGAATTATATAAATCAGCCAAATCTGTATTTTCCGGGAAAAGAATTACCAGCTTTTCCAGCTCCTCGCTTACTGCGGAAACACAGTTCGGTTTGGCGATTAGTTTCCTGTATAATTGTACTCCAAGTTCCTGTTGATCAGTACTGAAACATCTCCATGCTTCTCTCATCATTTGCCTATCCTCGGTTGTTGGAGATTGTGTGCTGTTTTCTTCTTTTTCATCAGAACCAGCTTCTGGAGAAATATTGAGTCCTTCTTGTGTTTCGCTTGAAATCTTTTCGGGTTTAGGATCAATCGGCTGAAAACCACGGGAAGCGATGTGTTCAAGATAATTAAATGCCTCATCCAACTCGCTGGTAGCATTTGATTGTATATTCACGCTCTCCTTTGAATCAGATGATGATACTGGTTCATCAATAATATTTTTTGATTTGAAAAATGAATTTATATAGAATAATTCACCGCTATCGGAGGCTTCGAGATCATTCATCAGACTTTGAACAGATTCTTCGGAATCTGATGCATTGTTTGTTATTGGAAGAAGCTCAAGCCAGGCAGGAATTTTCGAATTGTCATTCAGAATAAGCTTTTCACTTGCCTGGTGCCAGCCTATTCGTACACGTGTGTTAGGAATGCCGGTCCATTCGTAATAAGCAATATTTATCGGAAAATGCTGTGCAGAGATTTCCCCGTTGTTTATTTCCCAGTGCTGGTATTGCGGATCCAGATCAGCAAGTTTATCAAGACAATTGTGAAACTTTAATCGGTCATTTTCAGAATAATAAACAGCCAAAGTCCGCAAAGCTGTCTGGTTGTATGGTTCTCTTCGTAAAACAGATTCGAGAAGCCAAACACCTTTTTGAATATCTCCTTTTTCATAATATGATAATCCAAGGTAAAGGATAGGTAGATTTGGGATGGGCTTTTTCCCTGCTGAAAGAAAATGTTTGCAGGCAGTAGAGTAATCCTTTTGATGATATGCCCTTATGCCATCTGAAAATTCTCGCAAAAGCCGGTCATCTGATGAAAAAGACACACTGTGAGCTTCCATCCAGGCAGAAAGATCTTTCTTAATTGTTTCATTATCGGGCTGCAGGCAATTAACTGTTTCACAGTGCATAATCGCGTTTTCTGTCCTGCCGCATTCAACATAAGTATAAGCAAGTGAAATGTGATTCAGAAAATTATCCGGCTGAGCTGAACATAAACGAAGATATGTATTAAGTGCGCCATTATAATTATCCATTTCCAAAAAAGTTCTGCCAAGTCTTTCATAAATCCGCAGCATTTTGGGAAACTGTCTTAACAGATACAGACAATGGAATGCAGCCTGTTCGAGATTTCCATTGTCTGTAAGTTTGTCGATTTTGTTCAGGTAATTATCAATTTCAATGACAGACATGATATCACTTGAAAAAGAGACTTATTTCAAATCATCGCGCAGATAATCTCTCAGAATTTTTTGTACGGAAGGATGGCGAAGTCTTGACAATGCCTGTGCTTCAATCTGTCGGACACGCTCACGAGTAACTCCCATTTTATTGCCTACTTCTTCAAGCGTATATGCCTGACCGTCAAGCAGTCCGTACCGCAGTTGAAGAATTCGTACTTCTCTCGGCGGCAGATCATTCAAAATGATCTGAAGATGTTCCTTCAGAAGGTTATATGTCGCAGAATCAGCAGGTGCAGGTGCGTCATCATCTTCGATAAAATCCCCTAATACTGAATCTTCCTCATCGTCAGTAGGTGTTTCCAGAGAAAGCGGTCTGCGGGCAACCTGGATCATGTTCTCGACTTTCTTGATCGGCACATCAAGTTCTGCTGCCAATTCTTCAACAGATGGGTCTCTGCCTAATTTTTGTGTAAGCTGGTGCTGATATCTGAGCAGTTTGTTGATTTGATCGCCCATATGAACAGGAACACGAATCGTTCGGCCTTGATCGGCGATAGCACGGGTCACTGCCTGCCGGATCCACCAGGTGGCGTAGGTGCTGAATTTATGACCACGGCGGTAATCAAACTTCTTTGTAGCTCGAATCAGACCAATATTCCCTTCCTGGATCAAATCAAGGAAAGGAACACCGCGCCCCATATATTTCTTGGCGACAGAAATAACAAGACGGGAATTTGCCGTTATCAGATGATCTCTTGCTGCCCAGCTGTCCTCGATATTCTTACGTAATTCCAAACGGCGTTCTGGTGTTACATTGACCCTTGCCAATTCTTCACGAGAAATACGCCCTTTTTCAATTCGCTGTGCCAATTCAACTTCTTCATCTGCTGTAAGCAGAGGAACACGGCTGACTTCTTTCAAGTAAAGACCGATAGTGTCGTCAGTATCAATATTTGAAAGATCATCAGAAAGGCCGATTCCATTTTCGTCATCATCTTCATCGATATCAGAAAGATCCATCTCGTCTTCATCGACATCATCCGAAGGATTTTCTTCAGTATATTGTATACCGGCACTCAACAAAGCTGAAAACGCTTCTTCAAGTTGGTCGACATCCTGCTCTGCATCCGGGAAAAATCTCAGAATATCATCGATCGTGACAACTGATTTTTGCCGTCCATACTCAACCAACTGTGAAATAGCGGAATCGTTTTCATAATCTTCATTGTTGAAATTAACCAATTCTTCTTCCATAAAATGCGTATATTCCCTCAGTATATTTTTCTACTATTAGAGAATACACTTATTTTTTCAAAAAATCAATACCTAATTTTATAAAAAACAGGGAATTCTTTAATTTCCCTGTTTTTTACTCTTATTTTTTATATAGAAACTGTTTTAATTTGTGAAGAAACTAATAATAATTGTAGCTGGACCTGCATGTACCATGATTGCCGGAGGAAGATTGAACATGGGAATATCTTCGACACCGAATTTTTCTTTAAATTCCTGCTTCAGAAAAGGAATATCCGGATTATCTGATGTCGTTCCGAATGTAATATAGCCATTCTTATAGTCTTTACAATCTTTTTCAACCAATTCAATTATCCGGGCTAATGCTCTTTTTTTGGTTCTTTGTTTTTCAAATGATTCGACTTTTCCATCAATAACCGTAAGAATTGGTTTGATTTGGAGAATATCTCCCAAAAGCTTCGAGGCACCCCCGATCCTTCCACCTTTATAAAGATATTCCAACGTATCAACAACTGCGTATATCTTTGCATTGGAAATTTTGTCATTGATCAAGGATTCAATTTCGTCAATAGATTTTCCTTCATCTGCCCATTTTTTCGCAAATTTCAAAAGAATAGCCTGGTTGCCTCCGATTTGTTTTGTATCAATCACTCGTACATCAAGATTCGGAAAATCTTCGAGGGCTGTTTGAGCGCTGCGGACGGTTCCGCTTAATTTCGCTGAAGGACAAAGTACGATACCACAATCACCTTTTGCCTCCATATCTTGATAAATCGGGGTATATAACGATGGCGGAGGAGCTGCGGTTTTGGGCAGATTTGCTGATTCTTTCAGTTTTCTTACGAAAGTATCACTGTCAATTTCAGTGTCATCACGGTAAGTTTCCTCTCCGAATATTACCAACTGGGGAATATATTCGATCCCGATTTCCTTTGCCTGATCTAATGTCAAACCACTGGTTGTGTCTCCAAAAATTCTGACCATTTCAACCCCCGTTATTTTTTTCTAAACTAAAATAATTATATATTAAATTTGTAAAATTGGAAAATTTTCCCAACAAAAATCGTTATTTGTCTAAAAAAATAAACGCATACGAGCAAATTTTGCCGTATGCGTTTATAAAAAACGAATTCTTATAATCTAAAAGCCGTTTACACCTTTTTTGTCAGTCAGAACTGCTCGGATTGCCTGGTCATTCACAACTGCGGGAATATCTGCAAGCTTGGTAAGCCTTGGATACCCTTTGACATCAGCAAAAAGTCCTGTGACCTTTTTATAATAAGGTGGTCTTTCACTCAAACAATAAAACAAATCGCAATCGTCATAATAAGCTTCTTCCCCTGGTGCTAAAACAATACGGTCAGGTACTTTTATCACATGCGGCTCTTGATAAAAAGTCTTTTCAGAACCATCAGCCATTACAAATCCAACCCGACTGAGTTCAATCTGTTTTCGGCCTGTATTTTGCACATACAGATCGAAAGTAACAAAGCTTTTCTTCCTGAATGATTCAAGAGCAGCATCTTCAAGCTTAAATGTAATGTCAAGCGGAGGTTTTTGTGATGATTTAATTAATTTGACAATGATCCAGATGATCAAACACAAAACCAAAACAACACAAATCAGAAAGGCAGTCACACCAAGAAAATCTGCTTTCTCAAGTGTGAGATACCAGTTTATCTCATTACGAATATTACTAAATAAATTTGACATAACTCACCTCAACTCTTTTATTATAACCCATTGAACATAATATACAAACTGATTGTAATGGAAAATAATAAATTTGACATTAATACAGAGATACTTGCGTAGGTTTCGTCTGCATGATAGCGCTGGCTGAGAATGTAATCGTTCAGTGCGGCTGGGAGCATCGCCATAATCACTAAGGAATTTAACCACCAGCTATCAAGATTAAAGATATACTTTCCGACAAGCCAGGCACAAACCGGACAAAAAACCAGTTTCATAATTGCACTGAATAATGCATTCCAAAATACTTTAGGAGATGTTATCAAATCTCCTGATTGAGCGCAGGTCAAACCTAAAGCGAACATTCCCGCTGTTGTTGTCGGCTTTCCAAGGAGTTCTGCTGTGTCTATTACAAGTTTGGGAATCGGCAATTTTACGAATAATAAAAGTGCACCGATAAGCGGAACAAAAATATTGGGATTTTTCACAGCACTTAATATGGCGTGTGCGGCACCTTTCCCTGAATCAGAGCCGGTAAAAAGGTCAAGCAGAAACACTGCAAGCGGAAAAGTCAGAATCCCATGAACGAGAATTGTAATAATATTCGGAATCACATTGTTGAAGAGAGTCAGGAAAACAGGTATCCCTACGTAAGAAATATTGCCATAAAAGCTGCAAACGCTATGTATGACAGAGGCAGGTTTATTGAGACCGAATAATTTTCTGTATATAAAATATAAAAACAAAAAGACTGTCAGTTCAAAAACAATCAAAGCCAACGCAAAGCGAAAATTAAAAATTGAATTCAGATCCGATGTAACAATATTTGCAAAGGAAACAGATGGAGCACAGAAGTAAAATAAAAACGAGCAGAGTGCGTCACTGGTGTTTTGAGGAAGTATATGAAATTTTCCCGCAGCAAAGCCTATTAATGCCAGAATAAAAATAGGGATAAGTTTTTCGATTACAGTTTCCAAATTCCCTCAATTTTTCAATAATGAATTATTTTAGCTATTATAATACTACGTAAAAACAGTAACTGGTATAATATTTACATAATGACGGTACAGGCAGTTCTATTTATTGTTTTGGTTTCAGCTTTTTACGGCTGTATTTATAATTTAATTACGGGCGGTAACATTTTTTCAATTTTTGTTAATATTATTATTGCTATCGCCGGTTTTTTTGCCGGGCATTTTGTCGGTACAGTAATCGGTCGTGAGTTTATACAGGTGGGCGTGATAAATTTTGGATGGGGATCCTTTTTGAGTTTTGTTTTCCTCATGATTGGCGGAGCGATCAGCCATCCTTTATTCTGATTTCCTGACTTCAACTGCTCTCAGTCCTTTCCCACTGTCTATAACTTTAAAAGAGACCTTTTCTCCTTCTGAAAGATTCTTGAATCCTTCAGATTGTATATCCGTGTAATGGACAAAAACTTCACGGGAATCTTCAGTTAGAATAAATCCGAACCCTTTGTTTGTATTAAACCACTTAACCGTTCCGTTTGTCAGTTCTTCCATAATCCTCACTCTTTTCTGAACAATTCGTTTGCTTTATTCAAAGCTCTTTGCGAATATAATAAATATCTTTCCCGTTTCGACTTTGTTTTGTTTTCAAGCGGGGGTAAAATGCCGAAATTTGCCTTCATCGGTTGAAAATGTTTTGGGTCTGAGGATGATATATATTTGAATAGAGCCCCTGATATCATTTCATCCGGCAGGGTCAAGAGTTTCCCGCCATTGATATATCGTGAAGCATTAATTCCCGCTAACAAGCCGGCAGCTATGTTTCCCATATATCCCTCAACACCGCAAAGCTGTCCGGCAAAAAATACGGAAGGGTGTTTAATCATTTGCAATGACGCGTTCAGAACTCCGGGTGCGCATATATAAGTATTGCGGTGCATTTGCCCATAACGGACAAACTGTGCATTCTCAAGTCCCGGAATCATTCGAAATACCCGTTCCTGTTCTTTATGGAGAAGGTTCGTTTGAAATCCAACCATATTATAAAGACTGCCTGACAGATTGTCCTGACGAAGCTGCAGCACAGCCCATGGGCGTTTTCCTGTTCTTGGGTCAATGAGTCCAACCGGGCGCATCGGCCCGAAAGCCAAAGCCTGCATTGACCTTCCGGCCAGAACTTCAACTGGAAGGCAGCCTTCGAAAAAGCTCATTTTTCCTGCCTGAACACCGGAATCAATATCAGCCTCAAAAGTTTTTAAAGGGATTCTTTGTGCTGATGTTAATGCGTTAACAAAAGCCTCATATTCATCTTTTGAAAAAGGACAGTTGATATAATCACCATCATCTTCATTGTTTTTATCATATCGTGAGGCAATATAGGCTGTATTTAGATCAATGGAACTATATTCAATGATCGGCGCAATGGCATCATAGAAGAAAAGGTTGTCCGTTCCGCAAATTTTGGTAATTTCTTGAGATATAGAAGGTGAACTGAGAGGTCCGGAGGCTAAAATTACCGGACGATCATCGGGAATATGTTTGATTTCTTCTCTAATGATCTTGATCCCTGAATGACCGGTTAACCTATTTTCGATTTCAGAGGAAAAAACTTTCCGGTCGACAGCCAGAGCATTTCCGGCAGGTACAGCGGCTTTTTCAGCACATTCGACCAAAAGAGAACCGGCAATACGAAGTTCCTCTTTTAAAACACCGGAAGCACGGTCTTTTAAATTAGATCCAAGTGAGTTCGAACATACAAGTTCGGCAAGATCACCGCCGGTATGTGCTCCTGTAGTGACCTTTGGCCGCATTTCATATATTTCTACGGAAATGCCTCTTTCTGCAGCTTGCCACGCAGCTTCACAACCGGCCAGACCGCCGCCTATAACCATTAACTTATTATTATTTTTGCTCATGACATAATTTTATCATTTTAATTATTATTAAGCACAGGATTATCACAATCTTAAAATAATTTATTGACGAAATTGGGTACCAACATTATAATCTCATGGTTGAATAAGGTTAAGGAGAATTTAAATGAAGACATTTTTCAATATCGCTCTTATTATTACTTCAATCGCAACGGTTGTATTGGTAGTACTGCAAAATCGTGGTGTAGGTATGGGCAGCATCGCCGGCAGCAATGATCCTGGGTCAATTTTCACCCAGCGCCGCGGCGTTGATAAGGTTATCTTCAACCTGACAATGGTTTTCAGCATTTTGCTTGTCATCCTGGTTGTACTGTACATCCTTCTTTTCAATTAATTTATAAAAACGAAAGGGCAGCTAAAGTTTGCTGCTCTTTTTTGTTTTAATTCAGAATTTAATTTATAATAAGCGAATGGATCTGATATTATGAAGAGATTACGTTGGCAGCTTATTACAATTTTTCTTGCCGGACTCGTTGTAGGAATTCTGTTGCTTTCTGATTCAAGCACAGGACCTATTCAGGTATTTGAGTCTCATCCGACTACAGGTGGCATTTACAGAGAAGGTCTTGTCGGTGAAATACAGCGTTTAAATCCTCTTTTGGCATGGTATAACGATGTTGACGATGACATCTGCCGCCTGATTTTCAGCGGTTTGGTCAAAGATGATACCAGGGGCAACCCTCAGGGTGATCTCGCCATTGACTGGGGAATTTCTCTGGATGGAACAATTTATAATTTTGCCATCAACCCGGATGCTTTATGGCATGACGGACAGCCTGTTACAGCGGATGATGTGATATTCACATATGAACTCCTAAAACAAGGGCAGGGATATATTCCAGACGATTTGATCAATTTTTGGAATAATGTTCAAATCAATCATGTTGACCAGAGAACAGTGCAATTCGTTTTGCAGGAGGCGTTTTCACCGTTTTTGGATTACCTGACAGTGGGAATCCTACCCCGGCATATTTATGGAAGTATGTCATTTTCAGAAATGGTTGATTCCAAAATTAATATTCAGCCGATTGGGTCCGGACCGTTCCGTTTGAAGGAACTGGTTCAAAATAATGGAAAAATTACCGGCGTAACGATAGAAAATAATTCTGCATATTATGGCAGAAAAGCATATCTTGACGAGATTCAATTCACCTATTACTCTGACAGTGGTTTGGCTTATCAGGCATATCAGCAGGGTTTGATAGACGGAATAAGTTATGTGTCCGATGATGTGCTGCGGCAGGTGCTCAGTGATGAGGGAATGAACCTTTATACTGCACGGCGTCCGGTTATGAGTATGGTTTTCTTCAATCTGGATAACCGCAGCGTTGAATTTCTGCAATCAAAACAGATTCGGAATGCATTGATGTCCGGGTTGAATCGGGAAAGAATTTTGAGCCGTATCCTCGCGGGACAGGCTATTATTTCGAACAGTCCTATTTTATATGGAAACTGGGCATATACATCCGAAGTCGCTGTACCTCAGTATAACTCTGAAAAGGCAATCGAAATGCTGGTCAAAGAAGGCTTTATCCTTGCCAGTGAACAAGAGCGTGTCCGTACAAAAGAGATAACTTCTGTTGATGGTAATACGGAAAGAAAAGCACTTTCATTTACGCTTGTATATCCGGATGATGACCTTCATCGTCAAGTAGCGGAACAAATCCAACGCGATTGGGGGAATATAAATGTTCTGCTGAACCTTGAAGCTGTGAGTTATGATGATCTCATTAACCACATTTTGCCGGATCGTCAATATGAAGCTGCTTTGGTAGATCTAAATTTATCTGAAGTACCGGATCCGGATCCTTATCCCTTCTGGGATCAGACACAGATTTCTTCTGGGCAGAATTATACACAGTGGAACAACAGAACCATCAGTCAATATCTTGAAACGGCCAGAGTTGAAACAGATCGTGCGGAAAGAGCAAGGTTGTATAAGAATTTCCAGATCCTGTTTATGGAAGAACTGCCTGCGCTGCCACTGTATACACCTGTGTATAATTATCCTGTATCCCAAAAGGTATCAGGCATAAGTATTGGGCCTATTTACAGACCTAAGGACCGCTATATGAACGTTACAGACTGGTATATGGTCGCAAGATCATCGGTCGTAGAATAAGAAAAAAAGGGCTGTAAAATTGCAGCCCTTTTTGACAGCTTCAATCATTTTTATATACGAAGAAATCGGTAGTAAACTGGATAAGAATTGTCAACTTGTCGGAAGGTCAGTTCTCTGTAAAAATTGAGAGCAGCTGTATTATTCTTGTTCGTATTCACACTGTAGCTTTTTACATTTGATGTTGAGCACTCAAGTACCATTTGATTTATAAATTTTCTGCCATATCCCTTTTGCTGGTATTCTGGATAGACCACAATTCGAGTAATATCACAGTTTCTATCTGACTCATCAATTTCCGCTAATAAATAACCAGAAATTTTTCCATTCAGAATTAACACTCTTCGGTAGTTTGATGTTTTGCAAGCTGCGGAAAATTCTTTTAAATCCAAACGCCATAATGAGGGGAATATTTTCTCACATTCATTCCAGATATCTTCAGCCTGTTCAGGAGAGAATGGCTGGATCTCTTTGAATGTCCGATTATATTTAATGGGAATTGAATCCGTTTCCATCTGTATAATTTCATCAGAGCTTCTGAATCCATTTTTTTTCAATAAAGAAGAATACCAGTTTTGTGAAGAAATTGAGTATATGCAGTACTTTCCCGGAGAAAGGATTGATTTTAATTTCTCAGCGAGTGGGTAGGTTTCAACAGGAACATCGGAAAAAAAACTATGAAGCCAAATTATATCTGATGATACGAATTGAAGGGCAATCAAATGTTTCTCATAATTACTCTCGTCAAGCCATAACTCACCGTTATCCTCTACAATCTGCCAGCAATCAAACCATCCAAAATGACTGTGCGTATAGATAGACGATTCAAATGGAACTCCGATGGTTTCTTTATCAGATGAAGATAATTTTTTCAATTTCTGCTCAGCTTGTCAATAATCGCTTCCAGATCTTCGGCAGAATAGTAATGGATGTTAATAGATCCTGCTCCATTTTTCCCGGGATGTAAAGAAACTTTTGTACCTACCAATTGTCTGAGGTGATTTTCAATCTCCTGCATGTCAGGATCAAGAGTTGTTTTCTGTTTCGTATTGGTTGGTTTTTTTTCACCAGTGAGAGACCGGATGTATTCTTCTGTCTGACGTACACTTAGCTCATTGTTGATGATAAAGTTCATTGCATTGATTTGAGCTTGTGGTGTCGGCAGAGACAGTAAAACACGTGCATGTCCTTCTGTAATCTTTTTTTCGAGCAGTGCCTTTTGAACATCCCCTGGCAGTTTCAGTAATCTCATGGTATTCGTAATAGATGTACGATTTTTTCCTACTCGCTTTGATATTTCCTCATGTGTGAGATTGAAATTTTCCTCCAGGCTTTTATAAGCTTCCGCTGCCTCTAATGGAGAAAGATCTTCGCGCTGAATGTTTTCAATTAATGCCAATTCCAGAAGTTCCTGATCGTCTGCCTGTCTAATTACAACAGGGACTGCGTTTAAACCGGCGATTTGAGAAGCACGAAGGCGCCGTTCACCTGCGATTAATGTATATGTTCCATTATCCTGTTCACTGACGATCAATGGTTGTATCACGCCATGTTCACGAATGGAATCGGCAAGTTCTGCCAGCTCTTCATCAGTAAAACGGGTTCGCGGCTGTCTGGGATTGGGTGCAATAGAAGTAATCGGAACAGTCTTAATGGCATCGTCTGCATCCATCAAAGAATTTGAAAATAATGCATCCAAACCTCGTCCCAAACCTGATTTTTTCTGTGTAGCCATAAATTGATACCCTCTATTTATCCTGCGTTAGAATTTCCGTAGCAAGTGATTCGTATGCTTTGGCAGCATTGCTGTCTTTCGCGTAGTAGTTGATTGGCTGCCCGTATGAAGGCGCTTCTGCCAGTCGGACAGAGCGTGGAATGATACTTTGAAATACCTTATCCGGGAAATACCTGCGGACTTCACGAACAACATCCATCGCCAGACGGGTGCGGCCGTCAAACATAGTCAGAACGACGCCTCGTACATTAACTTGTGGGTAACTGCGTTTTACACGATAAATTGTTTGCGTCAGCTGTCCGAGACCTTCCAGAGCCAGATATTCACATTGTACTGGTATGATTACTCCGTTCCTGGCAGCAATCAATGCGTTGATTGTCAGTTGATTCAAAGAGGGTGGGCAATCGATCATTACATAATCGAATTGGTCCTCTATTTCTGTCAGGGCTTTTGATAATCGCTTTTCTCTGTCAGAAAATTCAATTAATTCAATTTCTGCGCCTGATAACGACGGAGATGATGGAAGTAAAGACAGCTTGAAATTTTCAACTGGTATAATTTCATCTTTTATATTAGAAGTACCAATCAGAACACCATATGTTCCAAATTTGATATCATTTTTATCGTAACCGAGTGAGGATGTGGCATTTGCCTGCGGATCCATGTCAACGATTAAAACACGTTTGCCATGTTTCGCTATACATGAGCCCAGGTTGATTGCAGTTGTAGTTTTCCCCACTCCGCCTTTTTGGTTGATAAGTGTATAGATTCTCAAGATGATCATGATCCTTTCATCTTCAGGATGATTTCTCTTCAATGAATGGTTTTTGCTGTTGTTCACCGCAATAAGGACATAAATTCCAGGGTAGTTCAATAGCCTTTCCGCAATTTACACATCTCTTCTTCACTTTCGTATGACAGTAAGGGCATAGTATCCAGTCACTCTGGATGCTATGTCCGCAGCTTGGACATTTTTCCGATACACCGATTTCCCGTAATAAAGCTTCTTCTTCAATGGCATCCTGGTATTTCTGCTCAAATGTTTTCCGAGGCCGGACAAACAGGTATATAAAAACTCCCGGAATGAACAAGACGATCATGAAGAGTATGCTCAGGATGATCATAAAAGGATCGCGGGTTCTTGACCTGATATCGCGAAGTACCCAGAGTGTCAATCCGATCCAAAGCGCTGCAACGAATGCAGCACCGAATGCTATGACATAAGTGAGAAGATTATTTATGTCAAAAGAATTTAAAAAGGCAAAACCATTATTCATAGCAAAAGAATTATAGCATAAAAAGTTATAATAGAGATATACTGAATGGAGAAATCAAATGCAAGAAAAACAAGTTATACAGATATTAGTCAATTTTATGGAAATAGCCGCATTGATTTTTGTATCGATATTATATATATGTATTTATGCAAGAACAAGAAAATTGAATATCTCAAGACTTGAAATTTGGAATATGCTGAAAAATAAATTTTTGATTTGTATTTTTATTGATGCTATTTTGATCTTCTCTGATCCGTTTTCTGAATATAGGTCATACAAATATATATTGTTGATATTATATGGAATGACTGAAAATATCGACTTATTTATAAAAAAAATTCCAACAGAGTTTCTTGTTCTTGAGTTTATTTTGTCAATAACTCAGATATATGAACATATTAGTATGTCGAATTTAGCGGCAAGTCTCTTGTTCAGCAGTATTTGGATTTTAATAAAAAGAAAAATCAGAATTGGAACAAATGATATTTTTCTAATCCTGATTTTGACTGTTTTACTCTCTAATTTTTACGAAACAATTCTACTAAATTCTGTAATTATGATCATCTGGGGCGCATTTGGAATAATCATGAAGGATTTATTTCGAAAAGATCCGAAAACTCAAATTCCTCTTGCTCCAGTGATCGTAACGGCATTTACGCTTGTGAAGCTGTTGGTGTAAGATTGTCTGCAATTGATCCCAATACACCATTGACGAATTTTGGGGCTGTCTCTGAACCGAAACGTTTAGCTAATTCGATTGATTCATTGATAGCGACACGATCCGGTGTCTCCTTAGCTATTGCGAATTCATAAACCGCAATGCGGATGATATTAAGGTCAATAACGGCGATCTGCTCGATTGGCCATTCAACAGCGTATTTTCCGATCATCGCATCAATTTCAGCTTTATTGTTGATGACACCGGTAACGAGATCAATAACAAATTTCTTCTCATCGTCATTCGGTACTTCTACTGATTCAAAACGATAGGTAAGAATATCTGCGACATTGTGACCAGACTGGTCGTATTCATAAAGCGCCTGCAATGCTACACCACGCAGAAAAGTTCGTTCACTGATTCCGGACATAGTTTATTTCACTTCCGGATAATTGAAATCTTCGATGTGGATATTTACATATCCAACGTTCATTCCAACCATTTCCTTGATTGCTCGCGCGATCTTTTTTTGAACGCGTTTGCAGACTTCAAGCGTGTTGCTGTCAGATTCGATAACAAGATAAATATCGGCATTAACAACACCATCTACGATTTTCATTTTCACGCCATTTTGAGCGTTATTGTTGTTATACAAACGGGCAACACCTTGTGTGTCATTTGCTGTCATCTGAATGATGGTTTCCATCACTTCAGGAGCGATCGTTGTATTACCGGGAACTCTTTCATTTTTACTCATGTTTATTGATCCTCTCTGCTTTAATTATAAAGTGTTTTTAATCTATTTTCAAAATAACTTTACGAAAAGGATAACCGAAAATACATTCAGTCTTTTCGAGTAATGTTTTTGATATCCTCAAATTCAATTCTAACACCATCATTGATAACAATGCGTTTATTATATAAATCTATTTTGGTTAATTTTCCGGTAATCGTTTGATAACTGCCGCCCGTTTTTTTTCTATCTGGCATAAAATATGTGATTTGGACTTCAGGTGCATTGCCTATTTCTTTTGAAAGAGCTGAAATTCGTCTGCTGATTCTTTCTTTTTCTTTATCATCCAGAGTGATTCTTTCCTCTGTTATTCTGCCCGTTTCCTCTATCATACCTGAAAACCCTGTCAATGCTGCGAAAGGTGCAAATTGAGCGGCACGATCTGCTATCGGCATCCGCTTATGATATTTCAGATCCGGTCTTTGTATATTATAAATATCAGAATAATCGTGAATACCGGTCATAATATTCCTTATGATTTATGCCCTCCAATTTGCTGGTTCCGTTCCTTTTGCGTTGCGTTGTCCTGCAGGTTCATACCTTTCAAAACTGCGTTTTTACCAAAGCGGCGTTGAAGAGCCAAAATTGATTCCTGTAGCCGTGTTTCCCTCTCAAGGTTTGATAAAACAGCACTTTCTTTTCTTGCTTCCGCTTCATAATCCGTGAAAAGATCCAATTGGATTTCTTGACTTGATTTCGGTATAGTATCTTTTGGATATACATGGTTAAATATGACATATATATGCCGTATTGTAAGATTGGGATCCACAATACGTTCGTACAGTTTAATCATTGCTTCGGAGAGCAAACGGCTTGAAGAAGTGAACCGTCCCAGGTTTTCTGAGCCATGGGCGGGTTTGGGTGCAGCTCTTCCATAATAATCCTTTTTTATGGATCCGTCATATTGTTTGGAGCGTATCGGATCTTTTAGAACCTCACTGTCATAGTGGATAGAAAGAACTGCCTGGTCGCAGACGAGATTTTTAGCCACAAGGCTCAGCGCAAGATCGTCTGTCATTTCTCTTACAATAATTTCAGCTTCGTCATAAGCGTATGGACGACTGAGTACCTGTCCGGAGCTAATAGAATTATTATCTGATTTGTATGATTTGATATCAGCTATTGTACAGGGTTCCCATCCCCAGGCGTGATCGATCAGAAGCTCTGCGTTTACCCCAAAAAGATCAAACAATAAATCTTCAGAATAATACTCGTTTTTGCTTCCAATAGAACATTTGGCAATGTCTCCCATAGTGTAAAGCCCTTTTTCAGAGAGCCGCTTTGCATAACCTTTCCCTACACGCCAAAAGTCAGTGATTGGTTTATGATTCCAGAGTTTTTTTCGATAACTCATTTCATCAAGCTCAGCGATTCTTACCCCATTTTCATCCGGAGGACTGTGCTTTGCTTCAATATCCATAGCTACTTTTGCCAGATATAGATTTGTTCCGATACCTGCAGTAGCTGTGATGCCGGTTTCCTGTAATACTTCACGGATCAGCTGCATGGTGAGATCATGTGCTGTTTTTTTATATGTTTTAACGTAATCTGTGAGGTCAATGAAAACTTCATCAATGGAGTATACCTGGATGTCATCAGCGGAAATATGGCTTAGATAGATACTGTAGATTTTGGAACTGATCTCCATATAATGACTCATGCGCGGGGGAGCTATGAGATAATCAACCGCAAGAGATGGATTTTCGGAGAGTTCTTTTGTGTTTACAGAACTTCCAGTTATTGCTTTTCCTTGGATTTTTCGTTTTCTTTCCATGTTGATGTCGCGGACTTTGCTGACGACTTCAAAAAGGCGTGGGCGTCCAGGGATTCCGAAGGATTTAAGTGCCGGTGAGACTGCCAGACAAATAGTTTTCTCAGTGCGGGAAGAATCTGCAACTACGAGATTTGTCGTAAGCGGGTCCAAACCTTTTGCGACACATTCAACTGACGCATAGAAAGATTTTAAATCGATTGCAGCATAAACTTTATCCATCTTGATTAGTATTGTAACATATGTACTATAAAAATCAAATGTATTCTAAATTAAGAAATGAATAAAAAACTTTTTACTTAAATATTTGCAACAGTTTTATTGTCATATTTTATATTCACATCAGAAACAAACTTTGATAAAATAGAAAAAGAGGATGAATGTTATGGATGGTTTTCTAAATGAGCTAAACAAAAATATAATGGCTGTTTTCTGTAACAGACATCTTTTATGTAATTCCTGGTAATCAGGTTAAAAAGTGTTCTTACTATAAATGGCCATCGTAAAAAATAATACGATGGCCTTATTTTTACAAGGAGGCAAAATGGACGACGATAGCTGTGGGTCTTCAGATTCCAACGGGCGAAGTTGGGACGGTCAGCCTGATAAACCAATTTTGTTGTTGTCTGTTTTGTCTTGCTGATTCTCTCAACTCGCTCCGCGTTTTTTTACAATTTGGACAGAAAACCTGTCTTGTTCGCAATAGGAAAACATTATAAACCCTCTCAATAAAGGAGGATATAGATATGTTTAAGTTACTTGCTAAAAATCAAAAAAATGACAGTAAAGAAGCTGCCGAAAGAGAAAAAATTGCGAAAATGATGAAGAAAATCGCAAAATATGCGGGATATGATGAACAGACCTTGTATGCGATATTCTCTTCTTCTGCTCATGGCTTGGACAAAGAAGGAGTGGATGATTCCCTCGATGAATATGGCCGCAATCAAATGGATCGCAGAAAAAAAGTTTCTGTGTTCAAAAGGGTTTGGGATTCATTTATTAATCCTTTTACACTTGTTCTGCTTTCATTGGCTGTGGTTTCTGCTTTTACAGATATTATTTTTGCAGCTCCCGGTGAAAAGAATTTTGCCACTGTTATTATTATCGTAACAATGGTGATTATCAGTGGTGTTCTGCGCTTTGTACAGGAAACACGAAGCGGTGATGCCGCGGAAAAGTTACTGGACATGATCACAAACACTGCGGCTGTGGAGCGAATTGAGGAAGGGAAAAAGGAAATTCCCATTGATGAGATCGTATGCGGTGATATTGTTTGGCTAAGTGCGGGTGATATGGTTCCTGCTGATGTTCGTATACTGGAAGCAAAAGATCTGTTTATCAGTCAGTCATCTTTGACCGGTGAAAGTGAGCCTGTTGAGAAATTTGCTGAATGTGAGAATACAAAAGTTGCAGTTACTGAACTTCCGAATATTGCATTTATGGGCTCAACTGTTATTTCAGGAAGTGCCCGCGCGATAGTTGTTGCAGTTGGAAACAACACAATGCTCGGAAATATGGCAAAAGAACTGGATAATGAACCGGTACAGACCAGCTTTGATAAAGGAGTCAATTCAGTCTCCTGGATCCTTATTCGGTTTATGCTGGTGATGGTTCCGATCGTACTGTTTGTAAATGGGTTCACAAAAAAAGACTGGATGCAGGCAGTATTGTTCGCGTTATCGGTTGCCGTAGGACTTACACCTGAAATGCTGCCGATGATCGTAACGACCGCATTGGCTCGCGGTTCAGTCGCAATGAGCCATAAGAAAGTCATCATCAAAAATCTCAACGCGATCCAAAATCTTGGCTCTATGGATATACTCTGTACAGATAAGACAGGAACACTTACCCAGGATCGTGTTGTTTTGGAAGTTCACCTCGATCTTCATGGGAAAGAAGATGACCGTGTCCTTCGTCATGCATTCCTGAACAGCTATTTTCAGACAGGATTGAAGAACCTGATTGATATTGCAATTATTGAAAAACAGGATGAAAAAGGATCTTCTGAACTCAAAGATAAATATTCAAAAGTGGATGAAGTCCCATTCGATTTTGAGCGGCGCAGAATGAGTGTGGTGGTTGCTGATAAAGCTGGTAAAACACAGATGATCACAAAAGGCGCTATTGAAGAAATGCTGAAATGCTGCTGCTGGGCTGAAATTGATGGTCAGGTTGTACCGTTGTCTGATGAGGTCAGGGATTTCGTTATTCGTTTTTCAGATGAACTTAATGATAAAGGTATGCGTGTTATCGCAGTTGCTCATAAGACAAACCCATCCCCAATCGGTAAATTCTCAGTTTCCGATGAATCGGATATGGTTCTGATTGGTTTTCTTGGCTTTCTGGATCCGCCAAAAGAAACAACAGCTGAAGCAATTCGTGCCTTGCAAAATCACGGAATTACTGTGAAGATTCTTACTGGTGACAATGAGAAAGTTACTTGTGCCATTTGTCGGCAGGTCGGATTGGATGTCAGTCATACTCTGCTCGGAAGTGAAATAGATGCTATGAGCGATGAGGAACTGCTTAAAGCTGCAGAAGAAATAACTGTTTTTGCAAAACTGTCTCCGTCACAAAAATCCCGTGTAGTTACAATTTTACGGAATGCCGGACACACAGTAGGATATATGGGTGATGGTATCAATGATGCAGCGGCAATGACTGTTGCAGATGTGGGTATATCTGTTGATACTGCTGTAGATATCGCGAAGGAAGCGGCGGCAGTTGTTTTGTTGGAGAAGGACCTGAATGTTATCAATGATGGTGTGATCGAAGGACGGAAGACGTATGCTAATATGATTAAATATATCAAGCTAACGGCATCCTCGAATTTCGGGAATATGTTTTCAGTCCTTGCTGCCAGTGCATTCCTGCCTTTCCTGCCAATGGCGTCATTACAGCTGCTTCTTCTGAACCTTATTTATGATATTTCCTGCACATCTATTCCCTGGGATAATGTGGATGAAGAATATCTTATGAAGCCAAGAAATTGGGATGCCACATCCATCAGCCGCTTTATGCTGATTATCGGCCCGACAAGTTCAGTTTTTGATATTGTAACTTATTTAGTGATGTACTTTATCATCTGCCCGCTCTTCACGAATGGGCAATTGTTCACTGCATTGGCTGATCCGGTGATGAAGGATCTTTATGTCTCAGTTTTTCAAACCGGATGGTTTATTGAAACGATTTGGACACAATCACTTGTTATTCATATGATTCGAACTGAAAAGATTCCATTTATTCAAAGCTGTGCATCGAAGACAGTGACGATTCTGAGTTTTCTCGGTGCAGCTATTGCTACGTTGATTCCATATTCTCCGTTAGCTGAACCTTTTGGCATGACCCCATTGCCAGGTGTCTTTTTCAAATGGCTGGTCTTGATCGTTTCTGCATACATGTTGCTGGTTTTTGTAGTGAAAAAGTTTTACATCAAAAAATACGGTGAATTATTATAACAGATACGATTGTTTTATGTTATCGATAATAAATTTTCTGGCAATGAAAAAATTATTGTCAAAAATGACATATATGTAATATAAAAAAAGGCTCCGGAAAATCTCTGGAGCCTTTAGAAAAGAACTATTTATATTTCAATTGCAGGAATTTATCTGCTGCAGCACCGAATACCTTGTGCAGAAGCAGATCCTTATGTGTCTTGATGAAGGGAGCTTCATCCGGATCTTCCATGCCGGGCATTAGATAGGAAGCCGGACGATATTTCTTCACTTCCGCATCTTCACCGCAAACCTGATGCAAGACTTCCTGATTCACAGGAGCCGGAGTTTTCCCGAATTCGCCAAGGAGGATCATCTTGAATTCGTTGGAAACGAAAGCATAGCGGGACCCGGTCATCACATTGAAAGCTGCCTGGGTACCAACGATCTGGCTGGTAGGCGTAACGAGCGGAACATAACCGACATCAGCACGAACAGACGGAATTTCAGCCATCACATCATCCAGCTTTTCAGCAGGAACACCCATACCGGCAAGCTGCTTTTGCAGATTGGAGAGCATACCACCCGGGATCTGACTTTCGAAAATGCGGTCATCATAACCCGGATAATCCAAATCCGACATAATTTCGCGGCTGGTATCGATGGCAGTCTTCAGATCGTTCTTTTCGATAGCGGCAACCATCTTCGCAACCTTGGCACGCGGAACATCGTCGAAGCGAACCGGCTTGCGGCGGAATTTTCCAAAGGATGGGATAGAATCTTTCAGCTCTTCGAAGATAACACGCAGCTTATCCTGAGCTTTTTCGATTGCTTTCTTATCCAAACCGTGATCAAAGCCCATTTCCTCTGCAACAATAGCCATAACTTCAACAGGTGAATGAGAAGGACCACCAGCAAAAGGTGAAATCGCTGTGTCAATTGCGCCAAGGCCATATTTGAATGCAAGTGCGTCATTGACAATTGAAACGCCTGTGGTTGAATGTGTGTGCAGAACAACAGGAACATTCAGCTCTTTCTTCAACGCCGGGAAGAGAACTTCCGCAACTTCCGGATGGAGCAAACCGGCCATATCTTTAATGGCGATACGGTCAACGCCTTCATTTTCGAGTGCTTTGGCGTAGTTGATGAAATATTCGGTTGTGTGAACCGGGCTGGTTGTGTAGGAAATTGCCGCTTCAACCTTACCGCCATAGGCTTTGGTAGCAAGAATCGCCATGCGCAGATTGCGGATATCATTCAGCGCATCGAAAATGCGCATGTTAACAGAACCGCTTTCAATGGACTGGCGAATGAATGATGTGAGAACATCATCCGGATAAGGATTGTAGGCGAAAAGGTTCTGACCGCGGAGCAGCGATTGGATTTTTTCGCCGCCGCCGAGGCAGTCGCGGAATTTTTCAAGTCTTTCCCATGGATCATCACGGGTAAAGCGGATGGCTGAATCAAGCGTGGCACCACCCCACAGTTCAAAAATATTATATCCTGCATCTTTGATGATCGGCAGGACACGCATACACTGCTCAGTTGTCATACGTGTCGCGGCGCAGCTCTGATGGCCGTCGCGAAGCGTAACATCATTAAAATATACTCTTTTTGCCATTATTTCTCCTTAAAGGCCTTTTGTTATTCGTCTGTTTTGACGAGCAGATAACTTAAATCAGTGCAAAAATTTTACACTACATAAATCATAATTGAAAATCTAAAATTTTGCAATATGATTATTGTATGGATGTGAATATGAAAAACTAACTGACTACTGAAATAATTTCCGGAAATCAGTTGTTATCTGCTGATGATAACCAACAGGATCAAAACAGACCCCAGTCAAGTTCAAAACCTTCTTCCATCATACTCTGATCCCACAAATCCATACGAAGATCAATATTTACCGGTGTTCCAAGAGCTGACTCCGCACGAACACGCACATCCTCTACCATTGTCGGCGCATATGGACAGAATGGAGTGGTAAGGATCATTGTGATCAGGTAACGGTTCTCCTGAAAAACGACATTACGGATCAGGCCAAGTTCAATAACACTATAACCAAGTTCCGGATCTCGTACTTCCCTCAGCGCGTCACGCAGTAAAGCCGCCTTTTCCGGGTCATCAGCTTCAAATTCCCAAACAGCGGGATTTTTTTTATTTGTTTCTTCTTCCATTATTTCTCCATTGATTATAAACAATTATACCTGTATATCAACGAAAACCTCACGCTCCATCAAAAAACGTCGGATTTCCCCGATTCCTTTTGGATCTATAAGAATTGATGTTTGGTTGATTTGCTGCAGGATCCATTTTTCCAAACGGGGAGTATCCAGCAATTCTGAGAAGACAGCTTCATTCGGAATGGTCAGAATAGTTGCGGTATAAATCGTAGCCGGCAAAACCTTTTGTTCCGATGGTTCCAGCATACGCTCCAGGGTGTTTGGCAGTCTGTTCCCGGTAAATCGTTTCAGCAGACTTAGAAATGATGATCTACTGAGCCCATTATTTTCTGCTCTTGTAAGAGATGCCGGTGTAATCCTAAGAATCAAAGTATCACCTTTGAAACTGTCAACTTCACAAAACCGCGCTGCCATATAGCGGAAATATCGGGGAACGTTGGTACTGCAGCTTATAGCTCCGTCACCGGAAACAACCGGAACAGCTGTCTCAAGATTGGGCTTCGCTTGTATCGAATCTGAAGTAACCTCTTCTTCAGATTCTGACAGGAGAAAAACTGTATCCCGGTTGATGCGAAATGCCGAAGCTTCATCATGCAGCTTATCCGAAAAAGCAACCTGAACCAGCCCAAGCCATTGCAGCGGACCGAGCAGTAAAAACCGAATATAAGCTCCTTCCAATTGATACCAGGAGCCAATACCGTTCAAATCGTTTCCATTTTTATCGAAAATCTGCCCGATGTTCTCTCGGAAACACTTTCTCAGAAACAGCAGTTCAGATTTTTTTACTGATTCCAAAAACCCATTAATACTCCACCAAACATCCGGCTGCAATTCTTTTATAAAATGCAGAATGGTTTCTCGAGGCAGCTTCTTGTCATAATTCAGAGAAGATGCGATGTTCAATTCGCCGCTTTCATACAATTCATTGTACGAATCAGAATTTCTCCAGACTTTGATGAGCTGAATTCTTGCAGCAGTGCGATTTTGAACCAGAAATTTGCGGATAGATTCAACGTCTGCTTCGGACTCTGATTCCTGGAAAAAACTGTTTTTTGCCAGAATTCTCGTGAAATTCAGAAAAATTTCTGAAAGATCAGCTCCCGGGAAATCCAGTTCCCGTCCATCTCGTAAAAGAGCTGCAGACAATGTGAAAAAATCGGGAAATGTATGATTCAGTGATGTAACATATTTCGTCTCTGAAGGAATCGCGGGGCGGACCGTAATCGTTTCATACGATTGCGATTTAGAAATCGTTTCTCCGGGAATCAATTTGCTTAATACTTGTTTGAGATCATCGGGAAGGATATAACATTCCCGTACTGCATCAGCAATGATACGATTTTCACGGAAAATCAAGCCGCGAAACCAAAGCTTCTCTGTATCTGATACAGGGTTTTGCCATCGTTTTTCGCGTAAAATCTTGTCTGTCCCTGAAACGCGGAAAGGCCCTGCTGCCTCTTCAAAACTCTCAACCGGTTCTATTCCCTCTTGGAATATCAATC
This sequence comes from uncultured Chloroflexota bacterium, assembly GCA_902791025.1. Classification (GTDB taxonomy): domain Bacteria; phylum Chloroflexota; class Anaerolineae; order Anaerolineales; family Anaerolineaceae; genus Flexilinea. The sequence goes on from CADATZ010000001.1 coordinate 292,529, forward strand.
TGTTAAGTGCCGGTATCAATTCTCTTCCGTCCGGTGAATTTAAAAATGCCTTTTGTGTAACAGGATCCAGCATTTTTACACAAAGTAAGCGTATCAGCTCTTCGTAATTCGGTTTCGTTTTTAAATGAAGCCAATGTGAGGCGATGATAGGAAGAATAGGCAGTTCAGTCCGATAAAGCAATTGACGAAGCAGCATTTTATTTTCCTGTAATGATCCTGCGCAGTTCAAGAACTTCCACGTAATCTTCTTTCGGAATTCCGACAACAACAACATCGATCGGATCCGGAACAGGAAGACTCGTCATGGATTTTACCTGTTCCTCTGTTAAGGGACAGCATAACACATGGACTTGTTGATCATGGAACATCCAAACGAGCCGATCGTAATCCAATCCACTTTTGGCAATCGAACTGCCTCCGGAATCACCTTCTCCGGCTTTATAAAATCGAGGATAAAATGCCCTGCCTTCCAGGTAAACAAGCTCTTCTTCATTATATTGCGAAAGATTTGCGGGAAGTGACTGACCATCGGAGGCAATCCATTCCGCCTTGATCTGTTCGGAAGTCTTCTGAGAGAAATGCCTGGGGATGATTTTTTCGCACAATGGCAGAATTGCGCCGATCAAAGTCAACAACAGAACTGCGCTTGTAAAAGACAAAACCAGACGTCGTGTGCCGGTGTCGGGAAAAGATCGTTTTGCAGGAAAGTATCCGGAAGTATCTGTATTGATTTCAGGAAAATCTGTATACTCAATTTTTTCATCTGTAGTATCAAGCGGCTCAGTTTCAGGAATAATTTCAATTGTTTCTCTTTGACTGAAATCAAACAGGCTCAGGCGATTCCAGAAATCAAATACAGCAATAGCGCCAAGTCCGAAATAAAAGAAAATGACCCAATCAACCGGTAATATAAACCGGAAACCGGATGTGAGCGCGAAAGCATTGCCAAGATTATATACGATATGGAAAAGGAAGGGAATCAATCCGCCGAATCCATTTTTACGAACTGCGGTAATAACACCAAACGATACCATCAACAAATATACTGAAATCAGCGGCAGGTTGTTCTCTATGGTCTCTCGTGCGTTCTCACGGTACCAAAAGAGATCATCATCATAAATCAGCTGTTCAGCCTCAATCGGTTTGATAAGCCGGACAGGTAAAATTAGAAATGAAGAAATTTCATTATTGAGAAAATGTGAAGAAACAGAGCGAATGATTTCAAGCGGATGTTCCGAAATAAGTTGGAAGATGCTCTTGCTTTTGTCTGTTTCTTCCGCTGCTGTTCTGTAAAGCGATACAAGGTACTGATCCTCGGATACATCCTTGTTTACTGTGTCATTGGGATGTATCTTCTGCCAGATTGTCCATGGCAGAAATACGATTGCAAGGCCGATGACGCTGAAAAGAACGGATCTCATGATTTGTGATTTATTTTTCTTTGAAAACAAGAATACGATCCACAAAGCAGGAATCAAAACAAAACATTGTGTGCGCAGAAGCATTGCTGTTCCGATCATTCCGCCGCAAAGCAGAGACCGGGCTTCTTCCTGACCATGTTTATACCATTTAATTACACAGAAAATGATCAAGACAACAAGAAGCATTGTCGGCAGGTCTGACATGAGAAGCCGGGAGTTTGAAACCTGTACGAGATGTGTGACCCGAATAGAGTAAATCTCCCTCCAAATGATCCATGCGGAAACAACCAAACCGGCTGCAATGTGCCGCAGATGTTTCCCGATCAGGAAAACCAGCATCGGAATCAAAGCCAAAACTACGATTTGCCCATTGGTAAGAGGCATATAATCGTTTCCAAAAATAAAATGGAGCAAAGCCAAAAATGCCGCATAAAGCGGACGAACCACCGTCAATCCATTGCGGAAACCGTTGCCAAGCAGCACACTTTGGGCAAGCAGATCATAATTTTCAGCGTCTGAAGACGGATAAAAATTGTAATTGGGAGGACGTAATGCCGGCGCAAAATAACTGCGTCCCTCAAAATCAGTTGTTTGCCATAGCCAAACCGTTATACACCAAATAACGATACAGGCAGCAGCTGAAAACGCAATTGCCTTTTTACCGGATATTTTTTTTTCGAAAATTGAAAATACAGGAAGCAAAAGATAAATAATGAAAAGTGGAATGAGCAGATGCCCTTCAAGTAATGAAACACCCTGCCGATAAAACGTTCTTGATTGCGACTCCAGACCGAGGCCGGTTGTAACAGCGATATAGAAACATCCGGACATAAGAATGAGGATAACGCCGCCCCATATCAATGCAGATGCACTGGATGTCTGGTATCTCCATAGTTTTGTGAATTTTTGTATGATCAGCAAAAATGTCGAAAGGAGTATGAAAATTCCGCTCCACCACCCAAAAGGCAGCAGACGTTCCAAAAGAGAGCGTTCCAATGAGGTTTTCCCGATTGGCGGTGTGAGCAGCGTGTATCCGACTGTAAGCAATAAAAGGAGAATAAAAGAGATACCGCCTGCAGTTTTCCCCGATGATATTGTGGATTCCTTTTTGGTAAAAGACAAAACTCCGAAAGTCAGGCTGATCAGAACCAGGAGGGTCATCCCTCCGCAAAGAGCCAGTTTGCTCTTTGACATTCCAAGAAAAAGAGCATTTTTTGCCTCAGAAGGAAGCTGCCAGGTCTTATAAAGAGCAAAGCTGCCAACAGCCGCAATAACTATCCAAAATAATCCCCATACTTTTTTCATTATCTGATGCTCCCAAAAGGAATCAGCTGAAAAAAATTAATTCAGCTTCGCCAGAAAAATTACAGTACCATCGTCCAGCTTCGCACAGATTTCGAGACCGTTAGCGGTTCTTTCTTTATACCAATAAAGCGTATCACTCTCATAACAGGATGTTTTATATTGATATTCGAGTTCATGAATATCTAATTCTTCAATTTCCTGCCGTGTGAACAATCCGAACAAAGTCCGTATATAAGCGACATTATTCATGTGCCCTTCGAAATCTATATCAACAGACCTGACTTTATATTCGGCAAAAGGTTCACCGGTAAAATCTGAATTGAAGCGATAAAAAGGTTCTGAAAGAATTTTTTCCTGATAGAATTCAAAAGATTCATCGTATAAATTGTTAATCATGTAAAGCCGGTTCTTGTTTCGATCGATAATAGCCCATTCCGTGCTGGCAGCGATGATCCTTTTCCCGTCTTTTTCAATTGTATAATTCCGTCTGCCGCGAATGCGGTCAGGTTTTTCCGGCCAGGTGCTTAAATGAATGTATTCACAGACAGAGGGGCGTTCATCGATTCTGACTCTTCCTTTTGACGTGACCCAAAATAATCCCTGCGGTGTCAATACACTCTGATCATAATGAAGCAGTTCTGAATGGTTTACTGCTATATTTTGAAATAATGCAAAAATATCTGAATATCCTAATTTAGAATTGTAATCTACATTACTTGGCATTACTTTTATTATTTCTGTCAGTTTGTTTTCCATAAATGTCCTCATAATGAATTATTGAAAAATTATAATCTATTATCTTATAATAACTGACCTTATTATTGATAGAATGTAATTATACAAAGATAACCTCGAAAACTGTTATCAGGCTCTATAGTGTGATTATGGGTAATTAATAAAAGAAAGTCTGCAGAAAACTACTTATGAACAAATAATATCAACAAAAATAATTCTTATGCGTTATCATAAAACTTCAAATTTGTCAAACAACCCGGCAAAAGTTGACTTTTTTAGATAACAAGAGTATAATCAGTGGAGTTTTTATTATGAAAAATGTGGTCTCACTTTTTCAAAATAATATAAAAATGCTAATGTTCACAAGGTTGACAGAGTGAGTAAGACAAAAGCGGAAACAATTCAGACCATCATAGAGCCAACCAAAGGTTGGAAAATGGTTAATTTTAAAGAACTGATCATGTACAGGGAGCTGATATTTTTCCTGACATGGCGTGATTTAAAGGTTCGCTACAAACAGACGATTTTAGGCGTGGCCTGGGCTGTAATTCAACCGGTAATGACGATGGTGGTATTTTCTATTTTCTTCGGAGGTTTGGCAAAAGTTCCTTCCGATGGTATCCCCTACCCTCTGTTCTCAATCGCAGGTTTGATGCCATGGCAGCTCTTTGAAAATTCATTGCGCAATGCGAGCAAATCTCTTGTCGCTAACAGAAATATGATCACAAAGATCTATTTTCCGAGAGTAATTTTGCCGCTTTCCAGTATTCTTGCCAGTCTGGTCGATTTCTTTGTCGCAATGCCGATCTTGATCGTTATGATGATCATTTATGGGTATCACGTGAATATTTATATTCTGTTGATACCTTATTACATACTGTTGACCATTCTTACTTCATTTGGTGTAAGTCTTTGGTTTTCAGCCATGGATGTCATGTATAGGGACGTCGGTATTATTGTACCGTTTATCAGTCAGATTTGGATGTACATTACACCGATTGCTTATGGTTCATCTTTAATTTCCAACCCCAAGTGGACTTTTATCTATAACCTCAATCCAATGGTTGGTGTGGTTAATGGGTTCAGATCAGCTTTTCTCGGGGTTTATACGGAAATTCCGATTCAAAGCATGATATTCAGCTTATTGATTTCACTGATTATTCTTTTCGGCGGTTTATTCTATTTCCGTCACATGGAAAAACAGTTTGCTGATTTGATTTAGAAAGGATAACATGCCGAACTATTCAGTTGAAGTAAATCATATCGGGAAACGTTACCGCATTGGAGTTACATCCAAGCAATATAATACGCTGAGAGATACTATTACCGGTCTTGTGCATAATCCGAAGGAACGTCTTCATCAAAAAATGACAGAAGAAAACTCCTTTTGGGCGTTGAAAGATGTTAATTTTAATGTTGAAGAAGGAAAAGCCATCGGTATCATTGGCCGAAACGGTGCCGGGAAGAGCACATTGCTGAAAATTCTTTCCCGTGTTACTGAGCCGACAGAAGGTACAGCCATTATTAAAGGAAGAGTTGGTTCCTTATTGGAAGTAGGAACAGGTTTTCACCCGGAACTCACAGGAAGAGAGAATATCTACTTAAATGGCGCGATTTTAGGCATGAAGCGATCTGAAATCGACAAAAAGCTGGATGAAATTATTGCTTTTTCCGAAGTGGAAAAGTTTGTTGATACACCGGTAAAACGGTATTCAAGCGGTATGTATCTGCGTCTGGCTTTTGCGGTTGCAGCTCATCTTGACCCTGAAATACTTGTTGTTGATGAAGTGCTTGCTGTGGGAGATGCGGAATTTCAGCGGAAATGCCTTGGTAAGATGAGTGACGTAGCCAACCAGGGAAGAACAGTCTTGTTTGTAAGTCATAATATGTCGGCAATAATGCGTCTGACTGAGCAAACTGTTGTTCTTGAAAGAGGCAAGGTCGTCATGCAGGCGCCAACAGCTGAAGCAGTAGATTATTACCTTTCACAGGGATACTCTCAAGAAGGCGAACATTTTTGGAAAGATGATGAAATCGAAAAAAATCCGGCTCCATTTCATCCGATTCGTATTAGAATCGTAAATGAAGCAGGAGTCGTTTCTGATACGGTTCGATCAACGGAAAAATTTTATATCGAATTTGAGTATTCCCTGGATGAAGACATTACCGGACTTCGTGTAGGATTTTATATCATCAGTACAAGAGGAGAATTTATACTGACATCCTTTGACGTGGATGATCCTTCAAAATTTGAAACCTTCAGTACACGGAAAAAAGGAAAATATATCAGCCGATGCACAATCCCCGGAGATTTTTTGAATGAAGGCCGCTTTGTCGTAGGAGTTAATGCGAGCATATTTAAAATTCGTACTTATTTTCATGATGAACAGGCTCTTGTATTTAATGTGAATGGAACCGGTGCTCCGGGAACACAGTGGCCGGAACCCAGAACCGGATTGATTCGTCCCAGACTTGACTGGGATATTGAATTGAAGGAAGTGTAATATATTTATGCCCAATTACAAAGAAACTATCAGGAATATTTTAGGTGAAATTCCCTTGACTGCTGAGTTCTATTACGAGCTAAAGAAGAAGAATCAGCCGTTTACTCGATATTCACTGAAGAATATTCAGGCGAATCTTCCTCAAATGCTGGAAGATATTAAAGCGGGAAAGAAAACCTGTGAAAACCCGAAAAATATATTCGTATTTGCCTCTCTTCATTATTGGATCGAACATGCCGCGACAGTAGCATTATATTTTGGTGCTATGGGGCACAATGTTACATTTGGATATCTGCCTTATTCAGATTGGCAGAAACCGGTCAATAAATTCGATTTGAGACGGCAGGATATTTACACAAAAAAGATACTGGAAAACGCGGAAAAATATATAAAGATCCAGTCTTTCCTTCCGCTCCATCCTTCCTATAAAAAGCTTCCTGATGAGATCACAGAAATCATCAAGGAAGTCAGTTCTTATGACACGCAATATACGCTTCAGGTCGAAGATTTTGCAGAAGATGAACCATTGTATGAGATGAGGCTAAATGCCAATGAAAATTTTGCAAGAATGGTTTACGCCTGGCTGCTTGAAAACAAACCTGATTACATCATCATCCCGAACGGTACGATCCAGGAAATGGGTGTCCTTTATCGTATAGCGAAATGGATGCAAATACCTGTGACAACCTATGAATTCGGTGAACAGAGAAAGCGTATCTGGATCGCTCAGAATCGGGAAGTGATGAGGCAGGAAACCGATGACTTGTGGGAGGCGAGAAAATCGATCCCGTTGGATGACGCGGAATTTGAAAAAATGCGAAATATGCTATCCGCAAGGCAGCGTGCTGACTTGTGGGGGAATTTCACCAGAAGGTGGCAGGGAACCGGGAAAGTCGGATCGGAAAAAATACGAGCGGAGCTGAAACTTGATGACCGTCCTATTGTATTTTTGGCAACAAATGTTCTCGGTGACAGTTTGACACTTGGACGCCAGACATTTTCAAAAAATATGGCGGAGTGGATCGAAAGAACGGTTCAATATTTTGCCGAAAGACGCGATGCTCAACTGGTCATTCGTGTACACCCAGGTGAAACATTAACTCATGGGCAGTCGATGGTGGATGTGGTGAATCGTCTTATGCCAATGCTTCCATCTCACATTCATCTCATCAAACCCACAGATAAAATCAATTCTTATGATATAGTGGATATTGCCACTGTTGGTTTGGTTTATACCACTACGATGGGACTTGAAATGCCGATGAGCGGTGTCCCTGTTATCGTGAGCGGTCAAACACATTACAGAGGCCGCGGATTTACAATGGACCCGGAAAGCTGGGTAAGCTATTACAGAATGATCGGTAATATCCTTGACAATCCGCAAAGCGCAGCCTTGTCTGAAGAGCAGGTCAAAGCAGCATGGCAATATGCCTATTCATTCTTCTTTGAATATGCAAGACCCTTCCCCTGGCATTTGGTAAAAATGTGGGATGACTATGAAAAAAGACCGATGTCCTATGTGTTGAGTTCACAGGGACAGGAAGAATTCAGCAGGACTTTTGAATATATGATCGGAAAACCATTAGACTGGAACGAGATATTCAGTGAAAAAAAGGACTGAAATGACTCAATCTGAAAATAAGCAAAAGGTTCGTGAATTTTATGATGAAATTGGCTGGAGCAAGGAAAGTTCCGGTTACTATCAGAATGCCAGATATGAGGACCTTCGCCCGGTTTCTGCTGAATATATTCACAAATGTCATTTGCGGATCACTCCTTATTTTTCATCAGGAGGAAAATTTATACTCGATGTCGGCTGTGGTCCGATTCAATATCCGGAATACCTGACTTATTCCGAAAAATTTTATAAACGGGTCTGTGCGGATATTTCTCTGACAGCTTTGAAAGAAGCAAGAAAACGAATTGGTGACAAAGGCTTTTTTGTCGTGTGTGATGCTGCGAACCTGCCTTTCAAGTCGGAATGTATGGACGGGATGGTTTCTCTGCATACGTTTCATCATCTGGACATAAATGAACAGAAAAAAGCATGGGAAGAGACTTACCGTGTGATGAACAAAACCGCAACTGCGGTTGTTGTCAATGGCTGGACTGAATCAGAAATGATGAAAAAGTGGCAGAGTCGGGTTGAAGCAGCTGAAAAAATCGGTCAATTTATTGCCCGTCTCAGGGGAAAAGAAACAAAAACAGGGGAAAAGAAAACAAACCAGTCTAAAGGAAAAGCTACCGGCACATTTGTACAGAAAATGAATGCCGAATGGATACGTAATGAACTTTCCACGCTCGGAAACGGACAGGTACAATTTGAGATTCGCTGCTGGCGCAGTGTCAGTGTGCGTTGGCTCCGTGCTCTGATCCATCCGCCTTATGGAAAAGCTGCCCTGCGACGGCTGTTTGCAAAAGAAGAGGCTGATTCAAATTATTATGGTGAATATGGCCAATATCCGATGATAATCATGAAAAAGAAATAAGAGAGGATTGTAAATATGAATTGGAATGATAAGGTCGTATTAGTTACCGGCGGGACCGGTTCTTTCGGCAAAAAATTTATTGAAATTATGCTGAAAGAATATCATCCCACAAAAATTATCGTTTTCAGCCGTGATGAACTGAAACAGCATGAAATGCGCATTAATGGGTACGATGATCCGTCTCTCCGCTACTTTCTCGGTGACATCCGCGACCTTGATCGTTTAAAGCGGGCATTCAAAAATGTCGATATCGTCGTTCATGCCGCTGCTTTGAAACAGGTACCCGCATGTGAGTATAATCCCTTCGAGGCAGTTAAAACCAATATCCTCGGTTCTCAAAATGTTATTGACGCAGCTTTGGATTGCGGAGTGAAGAAGGTATTGGGCATCAGTACGGACAAAGCGGTGAACCCCGTCAATCTTTACGGTGTTACCAAGCTTGGCGCTGAAAAGCTTTTCATTCAAAGCAATTCCTATGCCGGAGCGCATGAGACCCGTTTCAGCTGTACGCGATACGGAAATGTTGTTGGGAGCCGTGGTTCTGTGGTTCCCGTTTTCCTCCAGCAGCGTAAAAGCGGTAAGTTGACAGTCACAGATGAACGAATGACCAGGTTCTGGATTTCTCTGGATCAGGGTGTTCGCTTTGTGATCCGCTGTATTGAACAGATGCATGGCGGAGAAGTTTTTGTTCCGAAAATCCCAAGCATGTCCGTTAAGGATTTAGGAGCTGCTATAGCTCCTGAATGTGAAATTGTTTATTCGGGCATACGCCCCGGTGAAAAGCTTCATGAAGTCCTTGTTTCCGAAGATGAGGCACGCTCTACGGTTGAATTGGATGATATGTATGTTGTTCAGCCGACCGGAACACTCTGGTTCGGGAAAGAGTGGGAAAAGGTCGGGAAAAAACTTCCGGAAGGGTTCCACTATGACAGCAATAACAATACGGAATGGCTTGATCTGGAAGGTGTAAAAGAAATGATTCGTCCTTTTCAGGAAGAATACGAAAAGAGTCATTAAGTGAAACGAATCCTTGTGACCGGAGCTTCCGGATTGTTGGGACTGAACTTTTGTTATTTCTTCCATGGGAAATATGATGTTTTTGGCGTTGTAAATACAACCAATCTATCCGGACTTCCGTTCAAGACCATTCGCTGTAATTTACTTTCACATTCAGCGGCTGATTTGTTGGATGAAGTAAAACCGGATGTTATTTTGCATTGTGCCGCCATGGCGAATATTGATCAATGTGAAAAAAATCCAAATGATGCCAAAGAAATCAACGCTGTTTATCCCGGACTTTTAGCAGCGCAGGCCGCAAGGAGAAAAATCAAATTTATCCATATTTCTACCGACGCTGTTTTTGACGGTGAGAATTGCGGAGATAAAGGATATCGGGAAGATGATCCGCCCAACCCAATCAGTCGATATGCGGAAACCAAATTGCAGGGAGAACAATTTGTTCTTGACAGCAATCCAAATGCGCTGGTTGCGAGAGTGAATTTTTACGGATGGAGCACCGGTGGGAAAAGGAGCCTGGTCGAGTTCTTCTATAACAATCTTTCCGCTGGAAACAGTGTCAATGGTTTCAGCGATGTTTATTTCAGTACGATGTATGTTCATTTCCTTGCGGACATTCTGGATGAAATGATCGGACTTGATGCACATGGGATTTATCACGTTTTTAGTGCTGACTATCAAAGCAAATACGCGTTCGGTGTCTCAGTTGCGGAAAAATTTGGTTTTGATCCGAACTTTGTTCGGGCTGTTTCCTGGAAAGATGGCGGATTAACAGCAAAACGTTCTCCCAACCTGATTATGAATACTGAAAAACTTCGGAATATCCTTGGACATGAGCTTCCAACACAGAAGGAAAGTCTGGAATATTTTTATCAGGATTATCAAACCGGACTGCGGGAAAAAATTCAGGGATTTGTAAAACAGGCTAAAGAGGAATAATCTATGGAAATAAAAATCGGAAATAAGGTAATCGGTTATGATCAGCCGGTTTATTTTGTAGCTGATATCGCGGCTAACCATGACGGTGATCTTGAACGTGCGAAGATGCTGATTCACATCGCAAAAGAAAGCGGAGCGGATGCTGCAAAATTCCAGAATTTCAAAGCCGCTAAAATCGTTTCCGATTATGGTTTCAAACATATGGGCGGTCAGCAAAGCCACCAATCAAAATGGAAAAAATCTGTTTTTGAGGTTTATCAGGACGCATCTGTCCCGGATCGATGGTCTTCAGAACTAAAAGAATGCTGTGATAAAGAAGGCATTGAATACTTCTCCGCTCCATATGATTTTGAAAGCATTGACTGGCTTGATCAATACATTAACGTCTATAAAATCGGTTCCGGTGACATTGACTGGATCGAATCTCTTGAGAAAATAGCCGGAAAAAACAAGCCGGTCCTCTTAGCAACCGGTGCCTCCAATCTTGCGGATGTTCAGCGAGCAGTTGACGCCATCCTGCCTATCAATCCGGAGCTTGTGCTGATGCAGTGCAACACGAACTATACCGCTGATGATGATAACTTCAATCACATCCATCTACGCGTACTGGAAACCTATCATCAGATCTGGCCTCAACTGATTCTCGGCCTTTCCGACCATACCTCCGGGCACGCAACAGTGCTTGGCGCTGTTGCCCTGGGTGCGCGGGTCATCGAAAAGCACTTTACCGATGACAATAACCGTGTCGGTCCGGACCATAAATTCGCAATGAATCCGAAAAGCTGGGAAGAAATGGTTATCAACACAAGACAGTTGGAAAAAGCCCTTGGTTCACGAGAGAAATTCATCGCCGGCAATGAGCAGGAAACATGTGTGATCCAGAGACGCTGCCTGCGGGCTTCCAGAGATATCAAAGCGGGAGAAACCTTCACCCGTGATATGATCGATGTTCTTCGTCCTGCCATCAAAGGCGCGATATTGCCGAATGAAATCAACGCTGTCATCGGCACAAAGGCCGTGAAGGATCTGCCCTTTGGCATTGAACTGCGCTGGACGGACCTTATCTCGTAAAGTTAGATATAGCAAATGAAAGTTTTATATTTTACACGTGATTACACTCCGCATGATTATCGTTTTCTGAAAGCAATTTGTGAAAACGGTGATGATGTCTGGTATCTGCGGTTGGAAACCAGAAATGTATATGAAAGCCGTCCTCTCCCGGAAGCTGTGCATGTTGTGAATTGGAAATACGGAAAAGTTCCGTTTGACCTGAACAGTGAAGAAGAATCCGCGGTAAAGGCATTACAGGATGTTTTTGAAGAATTGAAACCCGATGTGGTCCACAGCGGACCGCTGACGGATTGTTCCTATCTGGCAGCAAAAGCAGGACTTCATCCGCATACAGCTATGTCGTGGGGATTCGATCTTGGTCGTGAGATCGATACAATTCCCGGAGCAAAGGAAAGAACGATCTATGCCTTGTCACAGGCAGACTGGTTCCTCGGTGATTGTTATGTGGAACTGGACAAGGCTCTTGAATTGGGCTATTCTCGTGAGAAAGCGACAATTTTTCCATGGGGAATCGATACAGAACGTTTCTCTCCTAAAAACGGCACTCTGCGGGATGCGATATCAAATCACGGTGATTTTCTGATTCTTTCCCTTCGAACAATGGAACCGAATTATGATGTGGAGACAGTCGTGCGTGCTTTTCTGGATGCTGTGAAAACAGAATCTGAAATGCGGCTGATCCTTTTGGGAGACGGCTCTCAAATGCCAATTCTAAAATCTATTGCAGAACAGGATGAAAACGGCAGCAAAATCAGCTTTTTGGGACGTCAGCCAAATGATATGTTGGTTGAATATTACCGCTCCTGTGACCTGTATGTGAGTGCCTCCATCGTTGATGGGTCCTCTGTTTCACTGTTGGAAGCGATGGGCTGCGGGATACCGGTGCTGATGTCCTCGATTCCGGGAAATATGGAATGGGTGGAGAATGGGAAAAACGGTATTCTTTTCCGAACGAAAAATGTCAGTGAACTCTCGGAAAAGATGATCGAATGCTGCCGGAATCAAAACACGCTGAAAAACTACGCTTCCACCGCACGAAAACTTATCGAAGAAAAGGCCGATTGGAATAAAAACAAGTCAGGCATTCATTATGCCTACAGAAAGGCTTGTAAATTATGAAAACAGTACTTATCGTTCAGGCGAGAATGCAGGCAAGCCGGCTTCCGGGAAAAGTGCTTCTGCCATTGCTTGATAAACCGATGCTGGAATGGGTGATTTCCAGAGCCTCGAAATCCAAAGTGATCGACAGCTTTACTGTCGCTACAACGACAGATCCCGCTGACGATAAAATCGAAAAATGGGGTGAAGATTTCGGGATCCATGTTTTCAGAGGATCTCAGTATGATGTACTGGATCGCTATTACAATGCTGCAATGGAAGCCGGAGCTGACACGATCATCCGTGTAACTGCTGACTGTCCATTGATTGATCCCGCTCTGATAGATGAGTTATATCATTTCTATAAAAACGAACAGGCTGATTTTGCTGCCAACCGGCTGCCGCCTCCCTGGCACAGGACATATCCAATCGGGCTTGATGCTGAGATCGTTTCTATGGAAATGCTGAAAAAAGCCTGGGAAAATGCGGAAGAAAAATATGAACGGGAGCATGTAATGCCCTGGTTTTACGATACTCCCGGAAGATGCCGTGTTTCGATTCTTGATAATCCTGTTGATTACGGTATGCATCGCTGGACTGTGGATACACCGGAGGATTATCAAATGATGCATTCTCTATTTGAAAAATTGAGCGATCCAATGCATGACAGCTGGCTGGATGTGTTGAAAGTTATCAATGAAAACCCGGAACTTGAAATGATCAATGCCTCTTCTCATGCAAAAGACATGAAAGTGATTGACAGCAGAAGCTGAAGAAAAGTCGTCTATGAGTCTGATCACGATATTTATCACGCCGAAAGGATTTGACCGCGATCATATTGCCATGATCCAGCGCAATGCCATCCGTTCCTGGAAAGCATTGGGAAGCGATGTTGATATTTTATTGATCGGTGATGATCCCGGTGTGGAAGAAAACGCGAAAGCATTAGGTGTACGTCATGTTCGGGTAGTCAAACGGAACGCTTCCGGTACCCCGATGTTGGATGATATATTTCGTATAGCGAGAGATAATTCCGATAGCCCATTACTGGCGTATGTCAACGCGGATATTATTCTGAAACGCGATTTTGTGGAAATATCCCGAAAAATGTTGAATCAGGAAAAAGAATTCTTGCTTGTAGGACAGCGGTGGGATCTCGATGTGCGGCAGGATCTTTATTTTGAAGGTGACTGGGAAAAGGCTTTTGATGAAGATCTGGCGAAAAGAGGCAGACGTCATCCGGCAGGCGGCAGTGATTATTTCGTGTATCCGCGTGAAGTTTTTACCTCTATCCCGGCTTTTGCGATTGGACGCAGCGGATGGGACAACTGGATGTTCTATGAAGCACGGGTGAAAGGATGGAAACTGATCAATTGCAGCAATGCGATCAATATTATCCACCAGGATCATGATTATGCGCATCTTCCAAACGGGCTTCCTCATTATCGCCAACCGGAATCCGCTGAAAATGTAAAAGCCGCAGGCGGAAAACGAACGATATTCACGCTGCTTGACTGCAATTATGTATTGGATTCACAGGGAAATATTAGGAAACCGGAGCTGACAAAGAAAAAAATCCTGCGTGAGATAGAAATATTTCCGCTGGTAAGTTTAAAATCCAAAACGTTGGGAAATGCCTCTTTTGCGGTATTTCACCCGAAAAAAGCATATTCAGAGTTCAGAAACAGGAGCAGATCATGACAAGAATCGGACAAAACCCGGCAAAGTTTGTAAAAGATGTTGTCAAACCGTCACGGATCACTGTGGCTGTTTTGAACTACATTCCTTTTCTCAGCGGTTTTTATGCTGAAATGGATGGTGTATTGAAAGCCTGTTTGAACTCGATTTATAATACGAAGATCGATGAGCCTTTTGATGTTTTGGTGTTTGACAACGGCAGCTGTGATGAAATTAAACAGTTCCTCCTGAAAGAACAGGCTGAAGGACGTATTCAATACCTTTACCTTTCCGAAAAGAATCTTGGCAAAGGCGGCGCCTGGAACATCATCTTTGAAGGGGCTCCCGGTGAAATCATTGCTTACACTGATAATGACTGTTTGTTCACCCCGGAATGGCTTACTCAATCGGTGAAAATACTTGAAACCTATCCGAATGTTGGCATGGTCACAGCTCGGCCTTTCCGCACGAACCCGGAGCTTTATACCTCAACCTTGAATTGGGCTGATTCTGATAAGGATGTGGAACATGAGCAGGGAGATATCATTCCATTTGAGGTTTTTCGGGAATTTGATTTGAGTCTGGGCCAATCTGAAGAAGAAATAAAGATGCACTATCAGGAAACCACAGACCATAAACTGACTTATCGTGGTGTCAGTGCATTGGTTGGCGCATCCCATTGGCAGTTTACCGCTTACAAAGATAAGTTACACGAATTTTTACCCTTCCGGATGGACCGACCGATGGGGCAGGTGAAGCAGTTGGATACGCGTATGAATGAAAAAGGTTATCTGCGATTAATGACGGACAAGCCCTGCGCCATGAACATGAGCAACACGCTTGATAATTCTGCCGAGGCTGCTGTTCATCAGACAAATTCAAAAAAATCGATATATGAAATTCCGGTGGTGAAAAAAGTATTGCTTGGACTTTATAACAGAATTTTTCATATATACTACGATAACCGCTGAAATCAATCTTTCAGAAAATGAACCCATTTTTCGGGCAGTTCTTCATTATCTGTAGACAGTTCAAGACTGTTTGAATTGCAAACCTTTTTGAACGTGTTCTTCTCAGGAGTTTCGGAATTCAAATCAATTTCCGAAAAATAGCCAATGATTTTCCATCCCTGTTGATAATGCATCCAGATATTATAGATATTGTCTATTATCATATCATTTATCGTATGCGGAGCGGTTGAATGAACTCCGTCTGAATAAATCATTAGCTCCGCTTTACTCTTTTGAAATGTATTTTTTATCAAATCAGCCGTGGCAGAATCTGAATTGATCCCTATAAAGTCAAATTCAGATTCTTTTATGGAATTTATATTTACAGATTTTGGAATAAACAAAAAACTATTTTTTTTCTTCCGAAATATATCTGACGGAATAATCAGACCTGTTTTTACTTGTTCTGATACTGATTGAATGTATTTCCGTGTATCCTGAATTGCTTCTGTTTCTGTACTGAGCTGTTTGTTTGAGTACATAGCGTCATATGAGCATTTTATGCCGATGATATTTGTGTATGGTATCAAAGTCTCGGCAAGATGAATTGAGTAATTGTATCTCTCTGTTGAAAAAGTTTCATTTTTATTTCTCTTTTCAAGGTTTTGCCATTGAGGAATTTCGCTGTTATCCAAAATAATGATTGGTTCTATATTCAGGTTGTGTATTCTTGACAGCAGCGCACGTGTAGAGTCGATCAGTAATTCATTGTAGTTGTTCTTTAAAGGTTCATAATCGGACCATGTCAATGTGATCACAATTGAATTGATTCCGTTATCTTTGAGCTGATATAAATAGGCTAAATTGGCTTTGTCCAGTAAAAATTGTCCGTTTACGGATGTTCCCCACATAAAATCAGGAGGAAAATTATATGAGACAGCGTATGAACTCATTGAATCGAATCCAATAATGAAATAATATCTTCCGGCAGGGAATCAGTTTTTTCAAGCGAAATGGTGTTTTTATCCAGTATGAGCGCTCCGGAATTATAAGAAATAGTTTCCGAATGGAGAAAATCAGTTTCCTTATCAAATCGGAAAAGGATATTCTGCGCGTTTGGACTGTCCGGTTGACCATTTAATGATTGATAAAAACTGAGGCATTTTTGATTTGGATCAATGTCATCACAATCTGTTTGAGAAACAAAAACAGCGGAAGAGTCAATGATCTGCTGAAAATCCGGGAAACATTCATAGGCTTTGTTCAGTGGTTGGTTTGTGTCTGCAGAAAGCGCATGAAGCAAATCGAGGGTGTTTCCGTCTGATCTCATTTGTGCTGAGAATATTTTCATGTTTTCCGGATCTCTGATCAGCGTTATTATTTGGGTGATTTCATGGGTTTCGTTGATGTGATACCATGTCTCAGATATATAATCGGTGTAATATTGTTCATATTGGTCCGGAGGAATCAGCTCCTGGTTAAAATTTTCACCAAACCTGTAGTTTATCAGATAAGCTTCATGGATCCATCCGGGAGCAGCTGTCAGTTCTGTATTTTTTTGATCCAGGCTTTTTTGAATGCTCTGAATTTCATCCGGATGTTTTTTGATATCCGGTATATTATATTGGAATGGATTCCGTACGAAATCCGTTGTCTTTTTATCATTGTTGATTTTATCCATTGGAACCGGATTCCAGGTAATAGCCCAGGGCCCTTCCATAAAGTATTCAACCGCATCAATTTCTAATTTTATGAAATCCGTGGGAAAGCTGATATCGTTATAAAAAAAGTCGCAGGCAAATTCCCCTGATTCCGGCGTAAAACCACAGTTTACCGATGGACTGAAGACGTCATTGATCATATCCTTGAATCGAAAAGATATGTCCGAGACTTGTTTTCCCTTTGAGTCGATAAAAAAACGAATTCTATCCTCTTCCGGGCGATAGTCTGCTTTGTAAACTTCAAGAGAAAAGTCTTCGGTGTCGAGAATTATGCTGTTTTGTCCGGAATTAAGGTCAATGATCGATTCCTGAACAGGGGAGATATCCCGGACGATATAGGCGTGATCCATGGAAATTTCGAGAGGGGTTTGTGACTGGATGGCGGAAAAAACGTAGGAATGTGCTGGTGCGAATATAGAATCATCAGCAAGGTTGAACCCATACAGATTTCCGCGTGTTACCGCATATTTTTTACCGGTTTCAGTATCTGATATGGTGATCCATCCGAATTTGGAAAGAATCTCATCAGAACGCTTCATCCTGACAGAAGGTTGGACCATTGTATAGACATCTGTCTGAGCTGCTGCTGTGAGCGTGAATTCAATATTATCTTGTCCAGACAAATCCCCGCCTTTTTGAACTTCCGAGTATTTTTCATTCGCTTTTAATATAATGGTTTTACTAAAGCCTTCCGAAAGAGGATTCGTGTCGAACGGTATCTGGTTTAAATTCAGATAAAAGGCCTGCGGTTGTTTTTCTGTGAGAAAACTCAGCAAACCGGCTATGATCAGTTGTCCGTTATATTCAAGCAGACTGTATTTTGATGCGGAAGAAGGTGTCAAAAAAGTTCCGTCGTCTAAAACGATTTCAGCTAAAGGAAGGTAAGACCCGTACAATCTGTCATCGTCTGTGACTTTATCTTTCCATTTTTGCGTGAGATTTCTAAAAAAAATGCGGAGCAAAATGCGGTCTTTTTCGACGATGATATTATCGATTTCAACAGTTATTTCTTCATTTTCAGATGTATATACAACATTACTGAATGCTTTTTCCAATTGATACAGCGGCGTGATGTCGCCCATCATGGTGATATCAGTGGATTGTGCAGCAGCGTTCGCAATGGTCAGGAGAAAGAAAAAAATGAAGCTGAAAATTTTCATTTCAGCCTTTTTTTGCCTTCAAACTGTGACCGTTGACCAGATTTCCTTTGAGGACAGCTTCATTATCGCAGACAGCTCTGACAATTGAAACGATGCGGGATGCCATTTCCTGACGGGTTTCAAAGGTGTTCGTGCCGATGTGCGGTGTAATGATGACATTAGGAAGTGTCAGTAATTCGGGATCGACTTCGCTGTTGTTGGGGAAAACATCAAGTCCGGCACCATATAATTTCCCATTTTTCAGAAAGCGTACCAATTGTTTTTGGTCAACAATTTCACCGCGGGCTGTATTGATCAAGATGCTGCCGTTTTTCATACGCATGAAGGCTTTTTCGTTGAACATACCGCGGGTTTCATCTGTCAGCGGGCAATTGATGGAAACAACATCGGAGGCGGCCAGCAGATCATGAAAATATAAAAACCGCTTTGACTGCTCAAGACCTATCGGCAGCTGGTTCCGCTGCGTATAAACCACTTTCATGTTCATGCTCAAAGCCAGGCGAGCCAGTCGTGATCCGATATTGCCCATGCCGATGATCCCCAATGTTTTTCCTGTGAGAGATATTCCCGGATTGGCGCCAATCGCAAAATAATCCTTTAAATGACCCGAATCGGAACGGATGCGGTAGTTCAATTCACTGATCCGTCTGGCAACGGAAAACATAAGCGTGAATGCCAACTCCGCGGTAGCTGCCGCGGTGGTATCAGGTATGTTATAAACCGGAACCTGAAGTGCCGAGGCTGCCCGAACATCGATATCATCGTAACCGGCACCGTTTACCATGATCACTTTCAGTTTTAATGCTTTTGCTATTAACTCTGAGGAAACAGCTCCGGTAGCGATGATACCTTCGGTGTTCGGTAATATGTCAGAATAGAGCCTCTCCTTTTCATCCTGAGATAATGAATCCAGATAAACAAGTTTAAACTCCGGTTCCAGTGGGGTAAAGTCCTCATTGGGGACCCGCTTTATGACAATAATATAGCGTTCTGACATATTACACCTGATTTATGAAAATTCTGTTATTCTTTGGACGCGGAAAACCCTGTCGCATTGATTGCGCTGATGACATCATCAATATTGGCATTCTCGTGTGTGATCGCTGCTGTTTTTGCATCCAGATCAACAACAGCTTTTGTGACATTTGCTACAGACTCGGATGCCTTTTTTACTCTTGCGGCACAATGCTGACAGTGCATTCCATCAACTTTAATAATTGTTTCCATATCAATTACTCCTTATCTTCAACTAATTATAAGTTAAATCGTAAAAAAACGATAGCTTTCATGCTGATTGTTTTTCATTTTTCATTTGGCATATTCCATGCACACATTATAATTAAACTTAATAGGAAGGTGAAAATATGAACCTTGGTTGGATATGTGGTTTTTTTGTTGGGATTTTAGGGATAATCGGCAGGTTCACCTGGATTCCATGGGTCTCTCAATATAATTACTGGCTTTTGTTGATTGGTTTTTTGCTCGTTAGCCTGAGCGGCGGTAATCGCAGATTCTGATCGGCTAAGCGGATGATTGATGAAGATCCGAATTTATTTCGGAGTTTTTGTATTTAAAGATATATGAAAATCGCTGAATTTTACTTTTGAGTATTATAATATCCGATTGAATTGCTCATCAATTGATGCAACATATTTCTAAACAATTCCAAATTCAGGATGGTTTGAATGTTATCTCTCGATAAAGTATTTAATGCACAGCTGGTTCTGAAAAATATCATCAGGGAAACGAATGTTGTTCGTGCGTATGGGATTGCGCCTGAGTGTGAATTATATCTGAAACCGGAAAATCTTCAGATTACAGGATCGTTCAAAGTACGCGGCTCTGCATATAAAATCGCTATGTTGTCAAAGGAAGAACGGAAAAAGGGCGTAATTGCCTGTTCTGCCGGTAACCATGCACAGGGTGTAGCACTGGCTGCTACGAAAAATGGAATCAAATCTCTGATCTGTCTTCCTGATTCCGCTCCGATTTCAAAGATTGAAGCAACCAAGGGATTTGGTGCTCAGGTATGTCTGGTGGAAGGCGTATATGATGACGCTTATAAAAAAGCATTGGAATTACGTGACAGTGAAGGATATACTTTTGTGCATCCGTTTGATGATGAGAACGTGATTGCCGGGCAGGGTACGATTGCTCTTGAGATTTTTCATGATCTTGACAATATTGACGCGATAATTGTCCCTGTGGGAGGCGGCGGATTGATTTCAGGGATCGCTTATACTGTCAAACAGATCCGACCTGCTGTAAAAGTCTACGGTGTTCAGGCAGCCGGTGCGCCGAGTATGTTTAATTCTATCAAAGACGGCAAAATTGAATGTCTTGACTCAGTTTCAACGATTGCCGATGGCATTGCTGTAAAACAGCCCGGTGAAAACACCTATGATCTTGTGAGTAAATATGTTGATGATATTGCTCTCGTGAGCGATGATGAAGTCGCGAGTTCGATATTGGCACTGATTGAAAAGCAGAAAATGATCGCGGAAGGTGCCGGGGCTGTTTCTGTTGCAGCCGCCATGTTTGATAAATTCAAATTAAAAGGAAAACGTGTTGTCAGCATCGTTTCCGGCGGCAACATTGATGTTACCAGTCTTTCCCGTGTGATTGACCGTGGTCTGCGGAAATCCGGACGGTCGACGAGTCTCTTGATTGAATTGATCGACAAACCCGGACAGCTGAAAGAAATTGCCCGCATCATCGCGGATTGTGGTGGTAATGTTACCGGTGTCCAGTATGTAAAGGGATACACGGAAAGTATTAATGGCTGTTACTTGCGTATAGAAATGGAAACCAGAGATTGGGATCATGTGAATCTGATCACTCAGTCTCTGCAAAACGAAGGGTTCAAAATTGTTGAATGACAATAATAAAGTGAACTAAAATCGAAATAAAGGCGCAGCAAAGCGCCTTTATAATTTAATATATTTCAATTACTCAAAATCTTATATAATTTATCCGTATGAAGAAAAAATATTTCAGCGAACGGCTCTATTCACTGACTGCGATTGTCCTTTTTTTGATATATGCTTATATCGGTATAGTCTGTTATGATGACTACGGATGCGGTCCGGATGAGGGGATGGAACGTCAGACTGCTCTCGTAAACTTTAAATATGTGATCAATAAACTGAATATCCCGATTGATAAGGCGAACGAAACCTGGCTTGGCTATTTGCCGGAGCTGCATGAATACCGGGACCGATATTACGGTACGGCGCTGCATTTCCCGCTTGTATTAATTGAAAGTTTTTTTCACTTCACGCTTGAACCCGCACAATTCTATGGCTTGCGGCATTTCTATACCTTTGTTAATTATTTTTTAGGTGTAGTTTGTTTATCTAAATTACTATCCTGCAGATTTGGTTCAAATAAATTCGGTATCATCGGAATGCTTCTAATGATCCTG
Source organism: uncultured Chloroflexota bacterium (assembly GCA_902791025.1). Classification (GTDB taxonomy): domain Bacteria; phylum Chloroflexota; class Anaerolineae; order Anaerolineales; family Anaerolineaceae; genus Flexilinea. The sequence continues at coordinate 314,040 of CADATZ010000001.1, forward strand.
TATCCGCGATTTTTTGCTGAGAGTTTTTATAATAACAAGGATGTAATTTTCGTCGCCTGGTATGCGATTTGTTTATATCTGATTGACAAATGGTTTCGGAAACGTAATCTGAAAAATTCAATAATTATGGCATTTTCGCTGGCATTGACGTGCAACACGCGTTTTAATGGGATCGTTTTTATTCCTGTGCTTGTTTGCTTATATGTTTTTGATTGTTTACGGAACAAAAACAAAAGCGGAATGAAATATTTGCTTGCGGTGTTGTTTTTCACCGTGCTCTTCTTCTACTTGATCACGCCGAATTTTTGGGAACATCCGCTGCAGACGCTTGTCGAAACCTTACAGTTTAATATGCGTCATCCTAATCACGGCTCAGGTGGGAATCTCTTCAAAGGCGTATTGGTTGATGCGGCACAAACATATACTTATATTCCTGTCTGGATCATCATTACAACACCTGTGTTGTACTTGATTTTTATTCTTCTTGGGACACTTTGGTATCTGTATGATCTGATCCGGCAGCTTGTACATCGAGATTTCAGAACGATTGAGCTTACTGATCTCGCAATTCTCATTACAGGTTATGGAGCAGTTTGTTTCATCATCTTTGCGCATGTCACGATTTACAATGGGTGGCGTCATTGCTATTTCGCATATCCGTGTTTCGTGTATTTTGCTGTTTATTTGCTTTATAAATTGGAAAATGTCACTTATAGGGCTGGTAAATGTTTTTGTACCTGTGCTCTTGCGGTCTCCATGGTTTATAACGCGTATTGGATCACAAAAAATCATCCGTATGAATATGTTTATTTTTCCCCACTTTTCCGCAGTTCTGCAAATCAATATTCAGGAGATTATTGGGGAATAAGTTCACGGGCACTGTTGGAATATATCACCGAAATTGATCCGGGAAGGGTAATCACGATCAATCATGAATTCACACAAGCCGGAAGTATAAACCGCGGTCTGCTTCCTGGGAATAAGCGGGATCTCCTTGAACTTGTTTATGATGAATCTGATGCAGTGGAATACTATATCATTTGCCGTGATGATATTCCGAACGTTTCCCTGAATGTTCCGAATTATCAAAAAATATATTCAATTACTGTTGATAAAGATGAATTTGCCGCTGTTTACAAAAAAGCACAATAAGCCGTCCAGGTGTGCTTCGGTTTGAGAACAGATGCTATTGTTTTAAAATATCAAGGATTTGCTCTTTATAATCAAGAAATTCAGGAGTCAGATTGAAATCGGTTCTTTCATTGCGCCTTTTTTCGATATGGATCTCGTTATGAATTTCACCAGGAACGCCTGTCATCACGTAGATGCGATCTGAAAGAAGAATTGCCTCTTCAATGTCATGGGTGATCAGCAGTGTGGAAAGTCTGATTTTATTGATAACGTCCAGATACCAGGTGTGCATCTGTCCTTTCGTGATCATATCCAACGCTGAAAAAGGTTCATCGAGCAAAGCCACAGGACAGGAGCACAGATATGTTCGCAGAAGCGCGGCCCGCTGACGCATACCTCCGGAAAGCTGCGATGGATATTTTTCCTCTGTTCCTTCCAAACCAAATTGTTCAAAATAGGGCTGAGCCTGTTTTCGTGCGTCTTTGCGGGAAATACCACGAAGAACGAGGGGAAGGGAGACATTGTCGATAACTTTTTTATGCTCCAGAAGCAGATCCTTCTGGAGCATGTAGCTGATATTACCGGGTTCTCCCGTGATGTTTTTATCGTTGAGAAAAACATTTCCTGAATCCGGTGTAACGAGTCCGGATATCACCTGAAATAAGGTGGTTTTTCCGGACCCGCTCAAACCTAACAGCGATACCAGTTCACCCTGGAGCAGATGAATATTGATATCACGGATGATCACGCGTGAATCGTAGGATTTGGTTACGTTTTCGGTACGAAGCAGTTCCAATTCAATTCCCTTACGGCAAAAATTCGTTCGTGAAACCAATACCGGTCAGGTCATGCGCGGTCAGACCATTTGTGTAGAGCCAGCTGTAAAAAGCATCCCAGCGGGCAGGATCGAAAACGCCCCACTGTTTCGCGTCAGCGGTATACTGATCGGCAAGCCATTTTTGGCTGGCATAGACCAGGTCTCTGGCATCCTCAAGGGAACCGGTCGTATCACCGGCAATCAGCATTTCAGCAGCTTCTTCCGGATGAGCGATAGCGTATTCATATCCTTTGACTGTGGCTTCCAGGAATGCCTTTGCGGTTTCCGGTGAGTTCTTCAGAAATTCATTATTCGCGATGATCACTGGTGTGTAGTAATCCAGGTCTTCACTGATGCTGCGGAAATCCCAGTAATCAAAGTCAAAGTCACTGAGTTCCGCATTGATCCCGCTCCAACCGTAGAAGATCCAGACGGAATCTGTCTGGTGGGCTCTCAGGGCAGCCGGTTCATCGGTAATGTTGTTGGGGATCAGTTTCACGGTATCAAAATCAGCGCCTTCCAGTTCCATGCAGTAACGTATCATGGCCAGTTCGACGGGAATATCCCAGGTGGAATAAATTTTGTTTTCCATGCCTTTTGCGCTTGTGATCCCTTCCCCTGCACGGGAAATTACACCGGAGGTGTTGTGCTGCAGGATTGCGGCAACGGCAGTCACACCGAGAGGTTCTTCAAGATCAAGTGATGCAGCCATCGTGTCCTGTGCATCCACGGCAAACTCAGCCTGTCCGGCGGCGCACATCAGCAATGCCCCGTTTTCTGAAGGCTGAACGATCTGCACATCCAATCCGGCTTCTTCATAGTAGCCGAGTGCTTTTGCGGCATAAACGCCCGTATGGTTCGTATTCGGAGTCCAATCCAGGCTGAATGTGATTGGAGTCAATTCATTGTTTTGAGCGGAACAAATACCGGTAAAAATGAGTAATGACAAGAAAACAGCAGCAATAATTTTTTTCATTTGATTATACCTTTTCATGTAAATCGGCGCCGTTATTGTTTGATTGCGTGACAGAAAGCCAGGGCATTGAAACCTTTTTGATGAGATCAACCAAGGCCATCAAGAAGAGACTGACTATAATAATCAAAATAATAACGGCAAACATTTTGTCAAAAGCATACGCCTTTCTGACCCGGGTCATGTACACGCCGAGTCCTTCGAAACCGCCCAGCCATTCGGAAATAACCGCACCCACCACCGCATAGGAAGCAGAAACACGCAATCCTGAAAAAAAGTAAGGCAGTGCCGCCGGGATCTTGACGTGCCGGAAAATCTGCAGCCGGTTTGCTTTCATCGAACGAAGCAGATTGATTTCGTCGGGGTCCACACTTTTATAACCATCCAGCATGCCGACAGCAATCGGGAAAAAGGTGGTGACAACGACCAGCGTGATTTTCGGCGCCATTCCAAACCCCATCCACAGGACCAAAAGCGGAGCTATGGCAATGGTCGGAATCGTCTGCGTAACGACCAGAAGCGGCAGCAGAGCCTTTTCAAGCGTTTCAAAGCGGTCCATCAGGCTCGCGATAATGAAGGCGAGCACAACGCCGATAATTAGGCCGTAAATCGCTTCCTGCAGCGAAACGAGCGCATGGGTCATCAGGTTCGGAAAATCCTTGATGAAAGCAGCTGCGACACTGATCGGTGAAGGCAGCATATACGACGGAACTAATCCCGTGGCAGATATGATCCACCAAAGCAACAGGATCAGGCAGAAAGCAGCAGCGGGAAGAAGCTTATTTCTGATACTTTCCGGTTTTCTTTTCAATGGAAAGAACCTCGCCTTCCGGTTTATAGCTGACTTTGATATAAGCTGCCACAGCCGGTGCACCTGCTTTGATCGCAATGTGCTGGCATTCTTTGACAATATCCATCAGCTCATCATATGGACCTTCGATCGTTGTTTCAAAGGGCCCGACAAAATAGTTGTATCCGGTGCTCGCGATATAAGCGATCACTTCATCAACGATCCTGCAGAGCTCGTCATCGTCCATGACTGACGGTAAAGATTGAATTGCGACACTTGCTTCCATAAAATAAAATCCTTTCAAAATACAAAAATTTCGCTTGATGACAGCAAAAAAGGCTTCCGCAGCCGGAAGCCTGTATTTCCGATATAATTAATTTATATCGAGAATATTTTGCTTTCCTACGCCGGTATTGTCCGGATCAGGAATTGAGGGTCTGTAATTTCTTACACTCTCAGCAATTGCTCCCCTAGCATTGGTTATAGTATATTACGTTTTTTACGAATTGTCAAATTCTGCTTATTACAGAATATTTATACCGCTTTCTCCTTTATGGTCTTTTTCCGTGCTGTTGCTGTCTTCATTTTCGGTTCAACACCATCAAAGATCTGTGGAATCACGTCATCCATGGTTTTGAGCGGAATGATTTCCAAATCATTTTTTGCCTGAGCCGGAAGTTCTTCCAGATCACGCATGTTCTTTTCCGGTATCAAAACCTTTTTGATTCCCAGCCGATGTGCAGCAAGGAGCTTCTCACGAATGCCGCCGACAGGAAGCACATTCCCGCGGAGCGTGATTTCGCCGGTCATCGCGACTGTCTTTTTGGCCGCGGTTCCGGTGATGGCGGAAATGATCGCGGAAGCAAGCGTGACACCTGCACTTGGTCCGTCTTTGGGAACAGCGCCTTCCGGCACATGGATGTGAATGTCATATTTTTCGAACCAGGACGGTTTGATATTGAATCGCTTTGCGTGAGAGCGCACGTAGGAAAAGGCTGCCTGTGCGGATTCCTGCATCACGTCACCGATTTGTCCGGTGATCTGCAGATTTCCCTTGCCTTCAAAGATGGCAGCTTCAATTTTCAGCGTGTCTCCGCCGTTTGACGTCCATGCTAATCCGTTCACGACACCGACTTCATCCTCAGTTTCGCGGTCTGTCTGGAAGAAGTAAGGAGGCCCCATGAATTCTTCAAGGTTATTTTCCGTAACTGTATAAGCGCTTCCCTCTTTTGCAGCGATCCTGCGGGCTACCTTACGGCAGACCTTGCCAAGCTCTCGTTCCAGGTTGCGGACGCCGGATTCATAAGTATATTCACGGATGAGTTTGATCAAACCGTCATCGGTGAGATCAATTTGTTCATTTGTAAGACCATTCTCATCGATTTGGCGGCCCAGCAGGTACTCCCTGGCGATTTGGAGTTTTTCCTCTTCCACATAACCGGAGAATTCGATGACTTCCATTCGGTCCAGGAGCGCTTCCGGGATAGTGGAGGTGGTGTTGGCCGTCGTGATGAACATCACTTTGGAAAGGTCATAATCCACTTCCAGATAGTGATCGGCGAATTTGTTATTCTGCTCCGGGTCAAGCACCTCGAGTAAAGCGGAGGATGGGTCGCCGCGATAGTCACTGCCGAGTTTGTCGATTTCATCCAGCATAAAGACCGGATTGACAGTTCCGGCACGCTTCATCGTCTGGATAATGCGTCCCGGGAGCGCGCCGATGTAGGTACGGCGATGACCGCGGATCTCGGCTTCATCCGTAACACCGCCGAGAGAGATGCGGACAAATTTCCGTCCCAGAGCTTCCGCGATAGATTTTCCAATTGAGGTTTTGCCTGTTCCCGGAGGACCAACGAAACACAGAATCGGCTGACGTTCCTTTTTGGGTTTCAGGGAACGAACCGCGATATATTCAATGATGCGGTCCTTTGTCTTCTTCAGACCGTAATGGTCGCGGTCGAGAATGCTCTCTGCGTTTTTGATGTCAAGATTATCTTCTGTCGCGTTGTTCCAGGGCAGATCCAGCAGCCAGTCAATATAAGTGCGGGAGATACCGACTTCTGGAGACATCGGGGCCATCATCTGCAGCCGTTCCAGTTCCTTCAGCGCAACCTGACGGACATCATCGCCAAACCCGGCGTTTTCGATGCGGTTCCGAAGTTCATTGATCTCACGATTGAAGACGTCTCCCTCACCCAGTTCATCCTGAATTGCCTTTGCCTGTTCCCGCAGGTAATATTCGCGCTGGGTGCGGTCAACCTCGTTCTGTACCTTTTTGCTGATCTTGGATTCAAGTTCCAGAACTTCCAGTTCTTCAGCAAGATAGCGATTGAGAAGGTTCAGCCGTTTCATGGGATCAACTGCGAGCAGGATATTCCGCCGCTGTTCTCCGGTGAAATTGATTGTCGTCGCGATCATATCCGCGATCCATGAAGGATCGTTAATGGAGGAGACAAAGGGAAGAGCCTCTTCAGGGAGCTTTCTGTCAAGGGATGCACAGCGTTCGAAGAGGTTTTTCGTTGTCCTTAATGTTGCCGTAAGCCGAGTGGATTCGTCAACCTCTTCATCGTTCACGGTGAATTTACCGATCAGCACAGGAGATCTGTTGACGATCTTCTGAAGAATCACCCGGCGTCTGCCCTGGATAAGCGTTGAGAAGTTATTCTCCGGCAGTGAAATCAGACGTCCGACTGCGATTTCCATACCGACATGATAAAAATCACGCATCTTTGTGGGATTTGCCTGTTCCGGATTTTTTGGCATCATGATGACAGCGGTTTTTACATTTTCCAGTGCATATTGGATCGCTTCAAAGTTTTCAGCCTGTTCAATAAAAACTGGTGAGATCATGCGCGGGAAGATCACGCTGTTCCGGAGAACAATGATCGAAGCATAAAAAACGCCCTCCTCATTGACTTCAGCATCCGGAATGCGGAATAATTCTTCTGTTCTCTGGCTTAAATTTGAGACCAGATCCTGAAATCCGTCTCTTTCATCGTTCAAATCATGTTCTGACATATTATAGTAGTCCTGTTGGTTTTATTCTGTGCCGAAATATCGGAGCTCCGGGTGGTCTTTCATGAACAGTTCCCGAATTCCTCCGGCGACAAAAAGGCTTCCTGTTACAAGAAAGCATGAATCTTTCGAGCTTTGCTTTGTATATATCGCATAGGCTTCTTCAAGTGTTTCGGCAATCTGATTTTTCCGGCCTGTTTCCGAGGCTATCTTTGCAAGCAGGCTGGGAGATGCAGCCCGAGGATGGTTTGATCTGGTCATGATGAAACTGTCTACATGAGGAGCAAGCTTTTGAATCATTGACTTCAGATCCTTGTCTTCAGAAGCACCGAATATGCAGGTAATATTTTTTGTCCCATAGTTCCGATCCAGAACCATGCAAAGCTTTTCAATGGAATCAATGTTGTGAGCACCATCGGCAACCAGCGGTTTGTCTTTGCATAACAATTCAAAGCGGCAGGGCCAGAAGGTATTATCGATCCCGGAAACGGCTTTATCGAAATCAAAAAATTCGAATATAGATCTCAGTTTATTGAGCGCGGCAAAGACAGCCGCGGTATTCTGCATCTGGTGGAGACCCTGCAGCGGCAGCGGAACAATTGACGGAGACCAGGAGGATGAACCGTTTTGTCCGGTCCAGTCTTCCATCAGCTTTTGATCTTCAACGCGCCAGATCATCATACTGTCACGACCATTTTCCCGTTGATTAATAAATCGGTATCGGTCTGAAATACTTATATATGGACTGTTCTTCTTTGCTGCGGTATCTTTGATAACCTTTTCAGCTGCCGGATAAGGCTGGCAGCCGCAGATGACAGGAACGTTTTCTTTGATGATCCCGGCCTTTTCTGCGGCGATTTCCTCAATAGTATTGCCAAGGAACGATGTGTGATCCTTGGAAATGGAAGTGATGATCGTGAGTATCGGATCCACGATATTCGTGGAATCCAATCTGCCGCCAAGTCCTGTTTCTATGACAGCGATATCAACTTTCTGTTCCCGGAAGTACTCAAAGGCCATAGCCGTCATGAATTCAAATGAGCTGACATGCTCCATGGAATCCACAGCTTCACCGACCCGGTTGGTTAGGTCAACGATCTCTTCATCGGAGATCATTTTGCCGTCGATCTGGAACCTTTCATTAAACTGTATCAAATGTGGGGAAGTATAAAGACCTGTCTTCAGCCCCGCATTGCTTAATGCGGCTGCAAGCATTGCACAGGTAGAGCCTTTCCCTTTCGTTCCCGCTGCGTGGATCACCGGATAGCTCTTTTGGGGATTTCCCAGTTCCTTACACAGTATTCTGATCGATTCCAGCGAAAATACGTCTTTGGATACATTTTTTGCGTGTGTCATGCTGTAGTCAACATGAGCATAAATCTTGTCAAGTGCTTCGTCAATTGTTTTAACCATAAGAATCTATTTTAATCTGTTTTTACTGCATAACAGTGCTGCTTTCCCTGACTTATTACGGAATAGAAGATTCTATTCATCGATTTATAAGACATAACTATTTCCACTACGAAAGCGTTTAATAAATTGGGGACAGTCCCGCTATATTATGGGACTGTCCCCGTATGTTTTTGTAAGTATTACAAGCAAAATGGCGAAAAAGCGGCCTATAAATCGATTACATTATCGTCGTTCTTAGGCGCGTTTTCGTCGTTTTCTGACTTGATTTTATTATAAATGATCTTGCCGCCCAGGCCGATAAGGATCGCGGCGATGATCGTATCATCGGCGATTCCCAGCGGCAGACCAAGGTCCGGTATGAAATCATATGGCAGGATGAAATAAGCAATCGCAACCCCAAGCATGATCTTCACAGAAGTAGGAAGATTATGCTGTTTGATGGATTGGAAAAGCGCGCTTACATAATCTTTATACATCATATACCTTATCCTTCGAGTTTTTTCTGAATACCTTTTGCGACCATAACGACAAAATCCTGAGCGTTGGTTACAATTCCTGTAGCGGTCAGGCTGCCGCGGTCAACCAGCTTATTGATGGCAAATTCAGAAACATCCACTGTGTATATGAACAAAGGACGGACATTTCCATCGATCACGCGATAACAGGGTGTCATGTTGCAGACCGCGATCGTGTGAAGCTGTGTTGCCATGCAGATGACGGTCGTTGCGTTCCGGATAAGGCTGCGCATTTTGTCCTGAGCCCGGTAAACATCACTCACTACTTCCGGAAGGGGACCATCATCGCGGATCGATCCGGCAAGGACATAAGGGATCTCATTGCGGACAATACTTTCGATGATGCCGTCTTCAATTCGGTAGGTGCTGATGAACTTTTCTATGGACCCTTCGCGCCGAACACGGTTCAGGATCTCAATGTGATTGTAATGTCCGTTGTGCTGCGGTTTCTGTGAATAGATATTTTGACCAAGAGCTGTGCCGAACAACCCAGCTTCGAGGTCATGTGTCGCGAGTGCGTTTCCGGCCATAAGTCCCTGGACAAACCCATTTTCAATCAGATAGCGCATGGACTCTCTGGCGTCTGCATCGAAGGCGCATGCTGGCCCCATGACCCACAGTACATTTCCATGATGTTCCCGTTCGTACATCAGTAAATTGTAGAGCGTGTCATAATCCTGCGAAAAGGGGGTTTCACGGGAGCGGCCGGTTCGAAATTGGAAGCTGTCTCCGGGAATGTATTGTTCCTCAAATCCATTACTGTGGAGATAAATGCCATCGATGCCATTTTCGGTGCGGCCAAGAATGACATGATCCCCTTTCTTCAAATTTCGAAACTCGACAACATCAAGTTTTCCATCCGGGCGCACGACAACGCAGCAGTCCATCCGGCTCTCTTCCGCAAGTTTCCATTCTCCATTGATCTTGAAATACTCGGGAAACATGGATGTTCCATGAAATTGTTCCGGTGCTACGCCATCGGTTTGTACAACAGCAGTCGTGACATCTGGTGCGAAAATCAGTTCTTCCTGTGTAAAATCAGGTGCGTTGTAGACGGGAAGTTTAAAATCCATCAAGCCTCCATAAACGAATATTTATTATGCATCAAGTGTTTCACGTACTTTTGCAAGGAACGCAGCTGTGTTCAGCGGCGTCGGTTCGATTCCTTCGTAAAGACCGGCGAGGTCCTTCGTGCAGTAACCATTTTCAAGTGAGGTGATCACGGCTTTTTCAAGCTTTTCGGCAAAGCTGATCAATGCCTGATTTTGATCCTTTTCACCGTTTTTCTTCAATGCGCCGGTCCAGGCGTAAATTGTGGCCACCGGATTGGTAGAGGTTTCCTCACCTTTCAGATAGCGGTAATAATGGCGGGTGACTGTGCCATGTGCGGCTTCATATTCATAGTTGCCATCGGGACTGACAAGGACCGAGGTCATCATCGCAAGGGATCCGAAGGCTGTGGAGATCATGTCGCTCATCACATCACCGTCATAGTTCTTGCATGCCCAGATGAATCCACCGTTGGAACGGATCACACGGGCAACAGCATCATCGATCAGCGTGTAAAAATAGGTGATCCCTGCTTTCTCAAAAGCTTCTTTGTAGCTTTCATTGTAGATCCGTTCAAAAATAGCCTTGAATTCACCGTCATATGTCTTGGAGATGGTATCCTTGGTTGAGAACCAGAGGTCCTGTTTGGCACTGAGTGCGTATTGGAAGCAGGAATGAGCGAAGGATTCAATCGATTTATCCTTGTTATGTGTTCCCTGCAGGACGCCCGGACCTTCAAAGTCATAAACCAGAGCGCGGGTTTCAGTACCGTCTTCCGCGGTAAAGACCAGTTCTGCCTTTCCTTTACCCTCGATGCGCATTTCCGTACCACGGTACACATCACCGTAAGCATGACGGGCAATCGTGATCGGTTTTTCCCAGTTTTTCACCACCGGCTTGATTTTGTCGATCACGATTGGGCTGCGGAAAACTGTTCCGTCAAGAATCGCGCGGATCGTCCCGTTAGGACTCTTCCACATTTTTTTCAGGTGATATTCATCCATGCGCTGTACATTGGGCGTGATGGTGGCGCATTTGACACCGACGCCGTATTTTTTGATAGCGTTGGCGGCATCCACTGTGACCTGATCATCCGTCTTATCTCGATTCTCGAGACCAAGATCGTAATATTCGGTATTAAGTTCAATGTAAGGCTCCAGAAGCATCTCTTTGATCTGCTTCCAGATAATTCTTGTCATTTCATCTCCGTCGATTTCAACTAACGGAGTAATCATTTTTATTTTATCCATATAGTTCAATCCTTTTTTGATGCGGCTGCGTAGTAATTCATCAGGCAACCATCGAGGATGATTTGTTTTTCTTTGTCGCTGAGATTTTCACATTTCAGCGTTATCTGCGTAGTTTTATCACCGCTGATCACCGCTGCGGGAATGGTATTCTGTCCGCTCTCTATGGCTTTTCGGATTCCCGGAATGAAGACATAGTCTCCGGGTTCGTAATCAAACGGTGTGTCCGCTGAGAGCGTAAAGGGGAGTATTCCCCAGTTGATGCAGTTGGAGCGGTAGCGCTTGGTAGCGTATTCACGGACGATATTGGCTCGTCCGCCAAGAACACGCTGGCAGGAAGCTGCTTGTTCACGTGCTGAACCATCGCCCGGTTTTTCCGCGAAAATCGCCGAGCCATATTCAGTCTGGCTGAGCAGCGTTTTATCGGCACCGCAAAGTTCGAGTACTTTTTCGATTTCCGAGTCTGTGTTCCCGTTTCGGCGCTCTTCCTCTTGTTTCATGATCTCCTTACTGCGTCCCACATATTCCGGAACACGCCGGGAAAGTGCGAATTCAGAGAGTTTGAGCGGGTTAGAGCGGTAGGATGAGGTTTCTCCGGAGGGAATCAGCTCATCGGTTGTGGTGACAGGGTCATGGATCACTGCAGCCAGTTTCAGCAGCATGTTTTCAGCCAACGGATTGAATTTCGGCCAGTCGGTGATATTTGGACCGAAGTGCAGTTCTTCCTCCGGTTGAGGGTGCTGCCAGCCATTGTAAATGCGCTTCTCATACATTTCCTTGGAGAATGTATAAGGGAGCGGTTTGGTTTCAAAATCAATATCTGTTGCCGCGGTGAGTTTTCCACCGTTTGCAGCGGTTGCGGCAATGGAGCGTGCATCCATCAGCGCGACAAAGGAAATCTGTCCCTGATCGGGTTTTGAACCTTCACGATTCGGGAAGTTGCGTGTAGTGTGACGAATGGAAAATTCGTTGTTCGCCGGTACATCCCCTGCGCCGAAGCAGGGACCGCAGAATGCGGAACGAAGGATCGCTCCATCAGCCAGGAGCCTTGCGGAAACGCCGTTTTCCAGCAGTGCTTTCTGAATCGGGGTACTGGACGGATAAACACTCAGGCCAAAGTGCCTGGAACCGATCGATCCGTTTTCAAGAATATCAGCCGCGATGCAGATGTTGTCAAACATCCCGCCGGAGCATCCGGCGATAACGCCCTGGTCTGCGTAAAAGGCACCGTCATGGAATTTGCCGCGCAGGTCCGGTTTCACTTTTGCGCCAAATTGTTTGACAGTCTCTTCTTCTACTGCAGCCAGAAGTTCATCCGCGTTTTCAAGAAATTCATGAATGGTGTAAGCGTTGGATGGGTGGAATGGCAGCGCGATCATGGACTCGATTTCAGAGAGGTCGATGACGACAGCACCATCGTAATAAGCACCGTCACCCGGTTCGATTTTTTTGTATTCTTCCTTTCGTCCATGATTCATAAAGAACTGTTCCGTGACTTCGTCTGTGATCCAGATGGAAGACAGACAGGCGGTTTCGGTGGTCATGACGTCGATGCCGGTGCGGAAATCCATAGGCAGTGCGGCAACACCCGGACCGGCGAATTCGAGGATCTTGTTTTTGACAAATCCGTTTTTGAAGACCTCACGGATCAGTGCGAGTGCCACATCATGCGGGCCGATTCCTTTTTTGGGGGTCCCGGTCAGGTACACAAGGATCACCTGCGGGTCTTTGAGGTCATAGGTGTTTTTCAACAGCTGTTTGACCAGTTCCGGACCGCCTTCACCGAATCCCATGGTGCCGAAGCAGCCATAGCGGGTATGACTGTCAGAACCGAGGATCATCTTCCCGCAGCCACTGAGCATTTCACGCGCGTATTGATGAATTACAGCCTGATGAGCCGGTACGAAGACGCCGCCGTATTTTTTTGCGGCAGAAAGTCCAAAAATATGGTCATCCTCATTGATTGTACCGCCGATGGCGCACAAACTGTTGTGGCAGTTTGTCAGCGCATAGGGCAGCGGAAATTCTTTCATTCCGCTGCCTTTTGCGGTTTGAATTATGCCGACGTAGGTGATGTCGTGGGAAACCATGGCATCAAATCGGATCCGGAAGGTTCCATCTTCTGAATCGCTGCTGTGAGCGCGCATGATCTGATATGCCATTGTGCGGTATTTTGCTTCACCGGCGTTATCAGGAATTTGTTCGAGGATCTTTCCTCCGGAGTAAACGACACCATGATCGATCAATTTCATATAAACATCACCTTATTTCAGTTGTCAGTGGTAAGTTGTCAGTGGTTAGTTATCAGTGATCAGCATTGTAAATCTGATTCCCCAAACATAACCACTAACTCCTACCACCTATTTTCTATTCCCTATCTTTAGGGTTTTTCATAATGAATATCAGCACGGACAAAAGTCTGGCTGCTGATTTCAGGAATACGATTGTAGACCCGGTTGAGATCCAGAATACGGAAAGCAAGATCCGGTGTCAGGTCAGAATTGGTATAGCGGAAACTCCAGTTCCCGAACATTTTCCCCGGGAAGTTCATTCTGGCTTCATCACCGAGTTCCAAAAAGTCCTGCAGCGGCGCGATGGAAAATACGGCGACTGACTGCCAGATGGCACGGATACCATCCCAGGAAATGTGCTCACCGTTGGAATTCAGATAGCGTCTGGCAAAGTCCTGTGATTTCTGATCCGCATTGTCATACCAGCCCTTGAATGTTTCATTGTCGTGGGTACCTGTATAAGCGACAAAATTCTTTTCATAATTGGAAGGGAGGAAGCCATCATTGGCTGAACCGCCGAAACCGAACTGCAGGATCTTCATACCCGGAAGGCCATATTTCAAGCGAAGGTCATTCACGTCCCTTGTGATTTCGCCAAGATCTTCCGCGATGATCGGCAGATCGCCGAAGGTTTCCAGCATCTTCTGCAGGAATGCATCGCCCGGACATTCGACCCAACGGCCGAATTCAGCGGTGGAATTTCCGGCTGGAACTTCCCAATATCCACAGAACCCACGGAAATGGTCTAAACGGATCAAATCGCAGACTTTGAGCGTTGCACAGATTCGATTCATCCACCAGGAGAAACCCTCTTCCTGATGTTTCGGCCAGCGATAAAGCGGGTTGCCCCACAATTGACCGGTGGGGGAGAAATAATCCGGCGGAACACCGGCGACGACTGTCGGATTGCCTTCACCATCCAGATAAAATAGTTCCGGATTGCTCCAGACATCAGAACTGTCCATCGAAACAAAAATCGGAATATCGCCGATGATCTTGATACCTTTTTCGTGGGCATAATCCATCAGGTTTTTCCATTGTTTGAAGAAAAAGAACTGCAGGAATTTATAAAAGTTAATTTCAGTTGAATTTGCGATAGTGAATGCATTAAGAGCATCTTTGTCGCGTTTTTTTAATTCAGTCGGCCAGAACTGCCAGGCAACGCCGCCATGACTGTTTTTAATTGCCATAAACAATGCAAAGTCATTCAGCCAGCCAGCATTTTCCTCACAGAAAGCTGTGAATTCAGATGTTTGAAGACCACTCTTCGCGACAAAATTGTGATATGCGCGGTTCATGATCTTCATTTTCCAATCAATCGCCGCGCCAAAATCAACCTGACGAAGCGGAAATGCCGGACGATCAGCGAAATCTTCAGGAGAAAGGTACCCTTCACCCATCAGCAAGGTAGGACTGACCAGTAAAGGATTTCCGGCGCATGCGGAAAAACACTGGTAAGGGGAATCACCGTAGCCGGTAGGACCAAGCGGCAGGGTCTGCCAGATGGTGCAGCCGGAGGATTCCAAAAAGTCGATCCAGGCATATGCCTGTGGCCCTAAATCGCCAATCCCGTCCGGACCGGGAAAGCTGGTAGGGTGCAATAAAATTCCGGAAGTTCGAATATGTTTCATAATATTGATCCAGTTGCTTTTTCTTCTTTACAATGATTTATAAAGGTCATAGTACTTTTTCGCGGATTTTTCCCACGTAAAGTCCTGTACCATACAACGCTTTTGAAGTGTTTTCCAGCTATCCCTCTCATTCCATGCGGTCAGGGCACGGGAAACTGCTTCCGCACAGGCATCGGCTTTCGGTTCATCAAAGAGGAAACCAGTGTACTGATCGCCGGCTTTCGGGTCGGTGATCGTGTCTTTCAGACCGCCGGTAGAATGAGCTACGGGAATGCAGCCGTAGAGCATGGCAATCATCTGCGCAATGCCGCAGGGTTCGTAACGGGAAGGCATGAGCAGGATATCGCCGCCGGCGTACATTTTCCGGGAAAATGCCGCGTCATAGCGGATCTCTGCTCGGATACGATCCGGATAAGCGCCTGCGAGTGCCAGACAGTCATTTTGAATGGCAGGATTTCCGGAGCCGAGGATCAAGGCCTGCCAGTTTTTCCCAAGGATCTTGCGTAAGGCGGCAAATGCCAGGTCAAAGCCTTTCTGGGAATCCAGACGGCCGATCATGATGATAAGCGGAACATCATCACGCTGCGGAAGTCCTGCTTCTGCCTGAAGCATGCGTTTGTTTTCAGCCTTCTTTTCCAGGCTGTTTACGTCAAAATTTTGGTAAAGGACGCGGTCGATAGCAGGATTCCATTGATCCGGGACAATACCGTTGACGATACCGGTTACCTTGTAGCTGTGATTCTGGAGGAATTTCTGATATCCATGACCAAATTCATCGGTCAGAATTTCTTTCGCATAGGTCTCTGAAACGGTTGAGATCATATCAGCAGCGGTGAGGCCAAGTGACATTGGGCAGCCCCTCATCCCGGCAGGAATATCTTCCGCAAAAGCCAGTTCGATGCCGTATTTTTCCAGAATATCAGGACTGTTAGCTCCGGCATAAGGCAGATTGTGGATGGTATAGAGTGTTTTTACATTATGGTATTTGGGGTCGTAAGCCCGCAGCTGTTTCATTTTCATCACAGAAGAAGCGGCATGCCAGTCATGGGCATGAAGTACATCCGGAATCCAGTCGATGTGCCTGAAAAGTTCATCTGCTGCGGCGGAGAAGAAAATGTATTTGTAACTGTCATCAATCGGGTTGGAACTGTAAACCCCCTTATTTCGGACCGGTTCTCCGTCAATCAGGTAAATCGGCACGTCCATCCCTTCAGCCTGAGAGACATAGACATCCTGGAACAGGCCGTTTTCATAAGGGATCCTGTAGTTGCAAATCCATTTGGTTGGAATCTGCTTTTGTTTCAATACATCATGAAACGGGATGACAACACGTACATCAACAGCTCTGCCGTCAGTCATTTCCTTGGGCAGCGCTGTGAGGGCAGCAGGCAGGGTTCCTCCCACATCCCCCAGACCGCCGACTTTGATGAGCGGTTCTGCTTCGGAAATTACAAAACATACTTTAAATGAGGGCTCTGTCATAAAATCAACCTTTCAATCATGGTTTTTACGATGTGACATCCCAAAAACCGAATGCTTTCATTCCACTATTTATTATAAATGAAAGATTTCAAAATTAATACGAAAATGAAAAGAAATATAATATAAGTACAAATTCACAGGTTACATTTGACCATTACGATATAATACAGCTATGGACAAGATTTCTTTTGTGATACTTACATGGAATTCAGAAAAAGTGATCTCAGCCTGTCTGGACTCAATAGCAGAAATAAAAGAACAGGATAAAGAGATTATTATTGTTGACAATGGGTCATCAGATAAGACTGTTGAGATAATCGATCAATTCATAAAAGCGAACAGTCAAATAACTATCAGACTGATTCAGCTTGAAAAGAATTACGGTACAACCATCAGCCGCAATTTAGGGATACAGAAAATATCGGATGATTCCAATTATGTCTGTATTCTCGATTCTGATACTGTGATCAATCAAAACGCAATGAGTGAATTGATCCGAGTGTTGGCGTCAGAACCGTCAAACGCAATTGCAGGACCTCATATGGTGAATATGGAAGGCGTTGAGCAGGTAACGGCAAAATGTATCCCAACCGCTGCGCTAAAATTCTGTAAAGCCTTCCCTGTGAGAAAAATTCAGGAAATCGGTGAAAAACAAGAGCGGTATGATCTCTCAGAAGGAAAAGACAATTACGCAGTCGGATATTTAATTTCCGCTTGTTGGATGATAAAAAGAATTACATTAGAAAAACTTGGTCCACTGGATGAAAAGATATTTTATTCGCCGGAAGACGTTGAATATTGTGTACGGGCCTGGAAATCGGGGCTTCGAGTCATTTACTGTCCTGAAGCGCATATTATTCATGCAACACAGCGGATTTCCAAAAAGAAACTATTCAGCCGGCATAACTGGGAACACCTGAAGGGTTTGATTTATTTCTTCAATAAGTATGGATTGTTCTTCAGTTCGAAAAAAATTATATGCAAATAAATCAGGATCCTGCCTGAAACAATTAATGCCATTTCTATATGAAAATCCGGGAAATGAAGTAAAATTTTTATATAATAAAGAATCAGGAGAGAGATGATGAGGGAAAATGAACCGGGCAGCATGGAAGTGATTTGCGGATCAATGTTCTGCGGAAAAACGGAGGAATTGATCCGGCGGCTTCGCCGTGCAATCATAGCGAGGAAAAAAGTACAGGTATTTAAACCAGCGATAGATAATCGTTATGTTGTGGAAAAAGTACATTCTCATGCCGGTATTGAAATCGATGCAATTCCGATCGATGATATAACAGATATATATAAATATTTACAGGATGATACCAATGTGATCGGTATTGATGAAGCTCAGTTTTTCTCTAACAAAATTATAGAAGTCGGTGAAGACCTTGTTGAACGCGGGATCCGCGTGATTTTTGCCGGCCTGGATACTGATTTTCGTGGGGAACCTTTTGGTTCGATGCCCGTTTTAATGGCAAAAGCAGAACGCGTCGATAAACTGCACGCGATTTGTATGGTATGTGGCGGTTCAGCATCTAAAACGCAGCGTCTGGTGGATGGAAAACCCGCTCATTATGATGATCCGCTTGTGATCGTCGGTACGTCTGAAATGTATGAAGCTCGATGCCGGAAACATCATGAAGTTCCCGGGAAAAAATAAGAAAAAAGGTGGCCGAATGTATTCCTACAAAGATGTCCTCGCAGAAGTGTTGATCGATGAAGTAAGCCTTCAAAATCGTATACAGGAACTTGCTGATCAGATTTCCAGAGATTATGAAGGAAAAGAACTGGTACTGGTTTGTTTCCTGCGCGGCGGTGTTGTGTTCCTGGTTGATTTGATGCGCAAGATTACTATCCCACACAGCATTGAATTCATGGCTATTTCATCGTATGGAGTCGGAAAACGGGAATCAAGCGGTCGGGTGCGTGTAGATTACGATCTGAAGACGGATATTCGCGGAAAAGACGTCCTCATCGTTGAAGATATCATTGACAGCGGCAATACACTGCATGAAGCGCTGCCGCTTATCGAAGCGAAAGGACCCAACAGTGTGGAAATCTGCACGCTGCTGAATAAATCCAGCCGCAGGGAAGTGGAAGTTCCACTTCGTTACTGCGGGTTTGACATTGAGGATAAATTCGTTTACGGTTACGGTCTTGACCTTGATGATTACTTCCGGAATTTACCGTTTATTGGTGTCGTTGATATAGAAAAACTGAAAAAGTGTCAGGCGGAAAACTCATGATCCTTCCAGATTTTGTATCCGATTATCAGAGGTTATTTGACGCGATTCGAAAAGTCGTACCTCCCAGCATGAAAATCTTTCTCGTTGGGGGTGCGGTTCGTGATATTTTGCTGGGACGGAAAATCCGGGATTTTGATTTATCTACGGAAGGTCTCGTTCGTCCTATCGGCAAACATATTGCTAACGAGCTTGGCGGGGCTTATTACGTTCTCGATGATGAGCGTGAAATGGTTCGTGTAATTATTGATGATGAACACATGGGACAGTTTGATATCGATATCGCTCAATTCAGCGGAGATGGTATTGAGGATGATCTGAGAGCCAGAGATTTCACGATGAACGCTATGGCAATAGAGATATCAGATAGACCGAAATTTGTGGATCCGCTGCATGGGTACGAAGATCTGCAGCAGAAGCATCTGCGGATGTGCAGCTCTGACAGTCTGGTCAATGATCCCATGAGGGCACTGAGGGCTATCCGTATGAGTCTTGAATTTGATTTGACAATGGATGATGAGCTGCTGAGTGCTATGAGAGACGTCCCATCCAGATTGTCCGATTCTTCCATGGAGCGATATCGTGATGAGATGTTTAAGATCATACGTTTGTATCAAAATGGAAAAGCATTTCGGTTATATGAAGAATTTAATTTTATAAATCATCTGTTTCCGGGATGGAAGACATCTGACGAAACTGTTGACTCGGGATGGATCGAGAACACGGATCGGTTTGCTCTGCTGCTGACCGTAAAGAAGGAACCGGCCGGGCCCCTGGATGATTTTGCGGCATATGCAGTGTCGAGACTTGGTAATTATCGTGAGACACTCAGGGCCTTTTTTGAAAAAACCCTTGCACTTTATCACAACAGGCGTATGCTGACTGCTTTTGCCTCGATCGTTCGAACACTTACAGCGGATAAAAATATTGCGGAGAAGTGGTGCAGCCGGCTTGCATTCAGCAGTTCGGAAATGAATTTTGTGTCTTCAGCTGTTGCTGCCTTTCATCACTTGTGCACGGATATTGAAATTTCTTCTTACAATGATGTCGATATTTATCGGTATTTTCGTCAATACAGGGAAGGCGGTGTTGCCGGTCTGATCTTATATCTTGCCTGTGAGTATGTAAAGCAGAATGTTCCTCATGCTTATAAAGACTGGTGTGAAAAAGTGGTGATGGTTCAGGATTTTGTCTCTGCTTACTTTACCCGATATATTGAGGTCATTGATCCGAAACCGCTTATGAGCGGACATGATATTCAGGAAATACTCAACGTACCGGCAGGCCCTATGATTGGATTTGTAAAGAATGCTCTGATTGAAGCTCAAATCAGGAGTTCAGTCAGAACGATTGAAGAAGCGGAATCCTTTGTGAAACAATACGCAAAATACAGTGTGTAAGTCAAAAAGAAAAAAACTACACAAATCAATAGAATAATGGAGAGAGTAATGAAATCAAAGAATAATTTATTTATTATTACCATATTATGCTTGACCGTAGTCTTGCTGACGGGGTGTTCGACGCGGACCAGCGACAGCGGATATAGTCTGAAAACCGTTGGGCACCGCACTGATTCCAATATTTATGTGCTGAATGTTACAATGCTTGACGATCCTTATAGCAATAAAAATATTGGCGGTGAAGGTGTCGCCCGGCAATACAGTGATATTTACGGATTTGGAAATTCACGCCTGTGGCAAGATGGCAAAGGACTTGTTTCTGTCCACGTCAATTCCGTTTCACCTTCACTCAGCTATATCTCAGCCGGGATGGATGTCGTTCTAAAAACAACTGATCTGAAGATCATGGCGATTGCGCCTGGATATTCATTTGAGGTTCGCTGCAGAAATGATTATGAACCTGTTGCATCTTTGCAGGATAATGAAATTTCCAATGAAAAATATGATACATACGAGTTGGATTACTGCCGGATGACGAATCCACAGATTACTTTCAAAGGAGAAAATTGATTTGGATAAGATCATTATCCGGGATCTCCGGGCAAGAGGGCCAATCGGCATTACGGATGAGGAACGTATGTCTCCGCAGGATATTCTTATAAACGCTGAACTTTTTACTGATACCCGGAAAGCAGCTGAAACTGATTGCATCGATAATTGTGTAAACTATAGTACAGTGGCTAAAAATATTCTCAAGCTTGTAGCGGAAAACCGCAGAAAAACAGTAGAAGCTCTTGCCCGGGATATTGCGGATATGTGTCTTGGAAATGAATTGGTGAAAAAGGTTCTCATTCGTGTAGAAAAAACATCGGCGGTCCGTTTTACAAAATCTGTTGGGGTGGAGATCGAACGGTCAAGATGAAGAAAGCAATTGCGATCTTTTTCTTTTGTTCTTTGTTAAGTTCCTGCGCGGTGCTGAAAGACAGGGGAATTGTGGTTGCGCCTACACCTGATATTGAAAAGACAATTTATTGGGCTGTCGACGATGCTGTTATGGCTGCCTCAACACAACTGGTGTATGAAATGAGGAAAGAGATCAGCACGTTGATCCCTCCGTCTGCTACGCCCACCAGTACCTATGTAGTTCCGGTCGAACTTACTGCTACAATGACATCTATCTGGCAGGGGAACCTTCAAAATGATGAACCGATTGTTACCGTAACGCCTGAAAATTGTATCAATCGAGTGAAATTTGTTGAAGATATTACGATACCGGATGACAGCATCGTTGCAGCTGGAAAGCCATTTACAAAGACCTGGAAGCTGAGAAATGTCGGTACATGTGTATGGACGGATCAGTACAGCTTTGATTTTGTTGATGGTGATTTGATGGGGGCTAACACTCATATTCCATTGCCAAAGGATACAATGGTATTACCCAATGGAACGATAGACGTATCTGTTTATATGACCGCTCCGGAAAAGAGTGGAAAATATCAGGGAAACTGGAAGTTTCAAACACCCTGGGGATCTCTTTTCGGAACCGGTGAAAATGGTGAAGATTCAGTTTGGCTGAAAATAATAGTGAGGTGAATATGAAAAAAATTTTTTTGCTTTTAGGTTTGATGATATTGCTTACCGGATGTATTACAACACCGGAAAAGGTAAGTATCGATTCAACAGTTGAAGCCGCAATAAGCACTGCTATTGCTCCATATGAATCCCGCTATGATCAATTTATAACGAAAGAAGATTTGAAAAACTTTCAGGATGAGCAATACGTTCAAATCAAAAATTTGATCATTGATCAAATGGAACTTTATAAATCAGAAGTTTTACCTGCGACAATTCCGACAGCAACTCCAGAAAATGTACAAAGTTCAGTTTATGAATATGTCGGCGGTACGCTTATGCCGACAAGTACTGTTCCGACTTATAAAAATGATGCTACTTGTGTAGACCGCTTTACTTATGTCAGTGATATGACGATTCCGGATGGAATGATCATTACACCTTATACCAATTTTACAAAATCCTGGTATATAACGAATTCCGGTGATTGCACCTGGAATAGTAAATATAAACTCGTATATAATTCTGGTGCAGAAGTAGGAAAGTCCAAATCTTTTTCTATTTTAGAGCCTGAACATTACATTCAACCCGGTGAGTCTATTATTGTTTCAGCTGATTTAGTCGCTCCAAATAATATAAATAGTACTTTCACAACTTATTGGGCACTTGAATCTGACAAAGGTGAAATATTTGGAGCAGGAGATGCAAAAAATGTCTTCTTATCCTCGAGCTTTACAATTGCGGATTCATTCAATGTTGCTCAGAATTTCAACAGTTTGACATGTTCTGATGATACAGGATATATCACTTGCGGAGCAACAAATCAATCAAATGGCCGCGGAGTAGTATATTATGATGATACCCCTACACTTGAAAGCGGACGTTCAGGGTATCCTGCTATTGTTGCAGGACCTCCGGTAGGAAAAGAAAACAGTACTGTTCGTTTTGAGTTTGGCCCTCTTCGTTTCCCGAGAAGATCCTGGTTTTATACAAATTTCTGCTGTCGTCCCAATACGCCTCATTGCGATGTAATGGTACGATTATATACAAAGGAACCGGGATATGATTGGGTCCTTCGCGAGGAAATGCGGGAATGGAACGATGGCTTTATGAATGAATGGAAATTTACACTTGACGATATGGGTGTCTTCGATCAGGATTATTACTATGCAATTGAGGTTTCTTCTCTCGGCGGAGCTACTGAAGAGGATCTGGTCATGTTCTCTAATTTCAGGATATATTAATGATCGAAGGAGCAGTAAATACTTCAAATAATTTTGAATATAAAAAAATGGCAAATCATCTTTGTTTTGCCATTTTTCTGTTTATATTTCTTTTTTTCTTAAGGATCAACAATTCTCAGGGCGTAAGTGCCTATGATTTGATAAATTTGATCAATGGTATGCGTTCTTCGAATGGGTTGGGTGCGCTATCCGTAGATTCAGCTCTAATGGCATGCGCTCAGTCAACTGCTGAGACAATGGCAGCCTCTAATATGACCTGGCATATCGGAAATGTTTCGGGAAGAGCATCATCATTTGGCTATAATAATTATAATACCTGCTTTGCTACCGAGAATTTTACTATGGGACCGGCTACGATGTCAATTTCAGAAGTGGCTGCTTCCTGGGCAGATGCAACACATATGATCCCTGCGACCAGTTCGAGTTATTGCCATATTGGCGCAGGTGTGGCTGCAGCCGGAAATGGTCTTGTATATTATGTTGTACAGGCTGCTTATCCTGCGGGGTCAAACGGATGTGGTTATGCAAAAGGCACGGGAAGCGGAACTTCAGGAAATACCGGCGGCGGTACTGTTGGTGGTTCTGCTTCCTTTATACAGGCTGTTGTCACTTCTACACCAAATGAAAATGGTTCTGTGATCCACACGGTTCAAGAGGGCCAATCATTATGGTCAATATCTCAGGCGTATGAAGTTTCTATCGAAGATATTCAGGCTTGGAATAAAATGTATAACTCCACCGCGTTGAGCTTAGGGCAGGAGCTTTATATCCCCTCAAAAGACGAGGCGGGTCATACACCAACGCCGGAAGCGGCATTAACCGTTTTCCCTACTGCTGACAGCAGGGGAAAGTTTTTTCATGTCGTCAGTGATGGAGATACGCTTTGGTCAATTTCGGAATTATGGAATGTACCGCTTAATTCAATATATCAGGCTAATGGTATGAACGCTGATTCTTCTATAGGGTTGGGATGGGAAATTGCAATACCTGTCACAGCTACAATGACGCCGTTGCCTACTCAAACCCCTACTATTACGCCTTCACCTACCGAAACTAAGGTGCCAACAGAAACACCGTCTGCAGAAATAAAAACACCCGATGTTTCTGCCGATCAAACAAACAACGCCGGTTTTTTGCATGCCCCACAATCTAATTCAAAAACATTATTATTTTCCGGTTTTATCTTTGCAATTATTATCGGTGGAACAATGATCGTAATTCATAATATCTGGAAAGAAAAATAAGTGGAGTTTTTTACGCCTCCACTTATTCATCGTATTTATTATTTGTAGCTTGATTCTGATATCATTGCTTCCAGATGTCTCGTTGTGAGCGCTTTTGGCCGTTCAATCGGTTTCCCCAATGCTCTTGCCCAGACTACATGAGCTGTAAATCCCATGATGCGGCTTGTTCCGAACAGAACCGTATAAAATTCAGTCTCTTTGATCCCGTAATGCTGCTGCAGTGTTCCTGTAATGGCGTCAACATTCGGCCATGGATTCGATACCTTTCCTGTGGCTTTCAGAATGTCAGGTACCACTGCAAACACATTCATGGCAGTGCGGAACAGGTCATCATCAGGGAGGTTCTTTTTTGCAAAGTTCATTTGAGCCGTGAAGCGCGGATCAATGCAGCGTAAAACAGCATGACCATAACCGGGAATAACACGGCCTTCAGAAAGCGTTTTTTCAACGTATTCACGAATTTGTTTTTCTGTCGGGACACCTTTATATTCGTTATATAAGCTGAGCAGCCAGTTGCAGCATTCCTGGTTAGCAAGACCGTGGAGCGGACCCGAAAGTCCATTCAGCCCGGCTGAACATGAAAGATAAATGTCTGATAGTGCAGATCCGACCAAATGTGCAGTGTGCGCACTGACATTTGCATTTTCGTGATCCATATGTAAAAGCATAAATAATCGCATTAATTCAGCATAGGCAGGATCATCATTTCCCAACATATGCGCGAAGTTTGCAGCAAGATCCAGATTCTCATCCGCCTGGATCTGCTGATTATTGCGGTATTTTTTGTTATAGATGTATGCTGCAATTCGCGGCGCGCGGGCGGTCAGGTCTAAACTGTCATCGAGCATGACGTGCCAATATTGGTCTTTAGACATTCCGTTTGCGTATGCCTGATAAAACTTGGATTGACTTGACATGGAGAGAATCGCTGCTGAAAACATTGACATTGGAGAGGCTGTTTCCGGAAACGCATCAATTACATTATAGACATATTGCGGAACTTTTGCCCGTGCTTTCCACTCTTCTTCAACGTTCATGGCTTTTGCATAGGTCGGAATTTCATTTCCCATCAGCAAATAATAAATCGCGCCAGTCATTGGATAGATGGAGCCTTCGATTCTCGGAAGAAGGTTTAGAACTTCGTTGATCGTATATGAACGATAACGCAAGCCGCTGCCCGGATCAACATAGGAAATATCACTGATTTGGATTGGTACTCCTCGAATACCGCTGCAAATTTGAGCAACAGTTACGTTTGAAATAACATAATCGCCATGTTCTTTGATCAGACGATTCATCCGTTCCTGCCATATCATTACATTTGCTTCAATACGATCTTCTATTATCATTGTTACCTGCCTTATCCAAGCTCCGGCAAATAGCCAAGCTCGCGTGAAATTTTTTCTACATTCTCAACTAAAATTTTCGCATATGCATCGAGAATTTCCTGATTTAAGAATCTTTGTGTTGGTGCGGAAATAGAAATGGAACCGATAGGAATTCCTTTTTCGTTCATAATCGGAGCTCCAATTCCGGATGCTCCGCTTTCCCATTCGCCATGACTGATTGCATATCCTTGTTTACGAATTGTTTCCAATTCATTTGAAAGTTGTGAAAAATATTCTTCTGAATTCTGATATTTGGGCAATGTCCTCGCGTAATTAAAAACAGCCTCAATTTCATTCTGATTCCGAAAGGCTAATATGGATTTTCCACCAGATCCAGTAAAAATTTTAATTCGTGTACCAATCGGTTCAGCTACCCGCACAGTTTTTTTGCTTTCAATTCGTTCTACACAAATGCGGTCAAATTCTTCAGCTGTGTAGAGAGTTACTGTTTCATTCGTGAGCTTGTAGATCTGTTCCATAAATGGATATGCTTTTCTTCGTAAATCAGAGGATGCAGTATAAACGTCTGCCCAGCGTATTACACGGCCGCCTAACGAATAGGTTCTTGTGTCAGCATTTTGTATCAATATTCCCTCATCACGCAATTCGCCAAGCAATCGGCCGCATGAACTCGGTGATAGATTCATCATTCGGGCAGCTTCTCGAACACCCAGATCAGGTTTTTCGATTGTGAAACAATCTAAAAGTGAAAAAATTCGGTTTATATATTGATGTTCAGTAGATTTCATACATCGTCCCGTATTATGATACACTGTCCCATATATTGATACATTTTATTATACTTATTTTTTTATTGTTTTCTTATTTTTCGTAAAAAAAGTGATATTTTCAGGATTGATACTTTTTGCTGTATATAGTGTTTATGATATAATTTCCGACATGAAAATCAGAGATACGCTATTTTTGATTCTATTAATTGTATTTTTATCATCCGTTTCAGTTATTACTCATCTTTCTAATAATACACTGGACAATGATGCTTCCGGTGAGATGGTTTTATCGCATTGTTTGTTTGAAAATAAAAGTCCTGTTTGTGACGACTGGACTTATGGTACAGAATTCAGGATCAATAATCAAATCGTTTTTGGTCTTTTGTTCTTTCTTTTTAAAAATTGGACTACAGTTCGTATAGTTGGGACTTTGATTATTGAAATGATGCTGTTGTTTTCTTTTGTTTTTATGATGCACAGTGTTCGTGTGAAAACAGAAAGCATTCTATTCGGAGCAATTTTACTTCTTCTGCCTTATTGTGTCGCGTATGGAAGGATCGTTTTATATTTTAGTTTTTATACGCCATATATAACCTTTATGTTTATCATTTGCGGTTGTTATTTTAAATATTTAGATGAAAATAAAAAATGGTGGGTATTAACTTTTCTTTTCACTTTTATCAGTTGTACTAATGGTATCAGGCAGTTTTTTACAACGGTTGCTCCTCTTCTCGTTTTACATTTTTTGCTATGTTTGAAGCGGAGAGATTGGAAATATATTTATAAAATATTTCCGGTATTCTTCGGCGGAATCTCAGGTCTTTTGTTTTTTTATTTGTTTATACTCAAAATTGTTCACCTGGAGCAAGGTGCAGGTATAAATATCAAGTACAAAGGTATCTCGGAATTATTCATTGTAATTTTTTCAATTATGAGGCAATTCGGTTATCGATCCGGTATTCCGAAATTTACATTTTTGTGGATCATGTCACTTGCAGGCATTTTTGTGATGACCTATGCTGTTTATCATTCCATAACAAAAGTATTAACGGCAAAGACTGATTCGTTAGCTATAATTTATGGAATGCTTCCCGTAACATTATTATTAAATGCTGTAACCTTTGTCCTTTTCGATTTACCCTACAATCAAAGATATGATTATGCCCGGTACCTCACACCGGCATCTGTTTGGTGTATCCCATTATTTACACTGATATCCTGTAGATTAAAGAACAAAAAATCGTCTTATTCTTTTTCTCTGATTATGATTATTTTTATAGGTAATAGTATCATTAATTATTGCTTTTTGCATAATCCAAATTATTTTTCACAAGAATATGATGGACTTCCATTCCGAGATACAAGTGATATTGGAATATACAAAGAAAGCCTGAATTATTTGCGTAATAACAATTTTGAACTTGGCTATGTTTTTTCAGATGCAAATGTTCTTACTGAAAAATTAAATGGGGTGCCTGTTATTCCTCTTGAGGAAAAGAATCATCAAATTGTCTATCTGGATTTGCTTACGAGAAAAAAATATCGTGAAATCGATACACAAAATGTATTTCTATTCGCGAAATATACCGAGGCCGCAAGCTTTCTCTCCTATCCGATTTCGGATTTTGCGGAACTTGTTAATACAGAACAAAATAAAGCCTTCATCTATAGAATAACTTCACCGGATGTTTTTAGAGAATATCTGTCGAGGTACTATCAAAAATAGATACCTGCTATTTTCTCTGCTAAATTACAGTTTCATTGATTTTAGGGCTTCAGCTATTGCCTGCGAAAATTGATCTCCACAGGAGGTTGATTTAAATCCGCATTTTACACCGCTTAGAAGTTCTGCTATTTTCTCCGCGTCCTGCCCCTCAACCAATCTTCCTATGCTTTTAAGATTCCCATCGCAGCCGTTAATAAAATGAACATTGTGGAGTCTTTTGCTCTCATCTAATTCAAATTTGATATATTGCGAACATGTGCCTTTTGTTTTATAAGTGAATTCCATTTTTTAATATAGGATCCTTTCCGTTTCAAAAATATATTGTAACGCACCCTGAATGTCTAATACTTATCAGGAATGATCAAAGCTCTTTGAAGTGCGGTAATAATCAAAGGGATAAGTATCATTTGAAAGACAATTCCCGGCAGTGATGTAACAAATGATGAAACAAGCCAACCGTTTAATGTGAATCTGCCAATGTTGAAAATTGCTGCATTTGCAATTCCGTAAACGATTCTGCCTGCAATCATTGCACAAACCAAAGAAATCAAAATATCGGTTATTTGTTTCCCTGTTTTGATCCTGGTTATTACGAACCCGGAAACAAATCCGTAACATGATAATTCTAATATCATCGATGGCAGATTTGCAGCAGGTGGCATTTGCGTAAGTATACTTGATAAAAATGGTCCCATAATGCCACAGAGAACACCGAATTTGGGACCGCAAATTAATCCACATAAAAGAACCGGTATATGCATGGGAAGCCAAATATCACCGGCATTGGGAAATGCATGAAAAGCCATGGGTAAAACAGCACATAAAGCGATACATGCTGCTGTTATAACTGTTTTTTTTGTGTACGGCATTTCAAACATTATTTGATTATAAGTGAAATTATAGAAAAATCAAAAAAATATGAAATTATTTGAAACTTTCATAATCACTTTGAAAGCCTCTTGCCTCTATAGCCGTAGATAATTCGTCTGCTCTGCGGAATGCTGAAATAAAAGCTGGGATAACCAGTGGAAATATGGATTGTATTCGTGTAATAATCGATCCTTTATTGAAATTAGCTCCTCTGGCTATTTGAGCCTTTCGTATTCTGTCGATATCATTAAAAAATACCGGAATAAATTGAAGTGCAATACTCATGATTAATGAGATATCTTTTGTTGGAATGTGGAAAATCCGTAAAGGTCTTAACGTATTTTCTATCCCTCTCATGATCTCAATGGAAGTCGTTGTTCGAATGAAAATTGAGGAGAGAATGGTAATTGCAATCGTATGGAGGACAATGTTGTAACCTTGTTCGATACCTTTGTACGATATACAGATCGAATGATATGAATAAAGACAATCTCCGTTGTTGAAAAATAACGCATTCATCAGGAAAATCATTATGAGGAAAAAAAATAAGCTCTTCAGAGGGGCAAATACTTTTTTTATAGGGAGTTTTGACAGCAAGATGAGTGTTGTGATGAGAACTGCCGCTATGATGGTACCCGCTAAATTCTTGCTGACAAGAATTATGATAGTACAAATCAGCAATCCTAAAAATTTATGGGTGGGATTCATACGATGAAGGATAGAATCACCTGTTTGATAAGTTAAATCAATCATGGGCAGCTAAATATTTCTTTTCGAGTTTTTTTATGAAATTAGAGTATGTAAGGTCTTCATCAAGATCTAAACCAATAAGGTCAGCAGTTATTTTTGTCTCAGGCTGTCCTATTCCAAGTTTATCGCATAAGTATTTATCTGCAAATACGCGTGAAGGAATATCATTGAATTGAATTTTCCCGGCATCTAAAACAACGATTTTATCCGCAACTTCAGATAGAACATTTGGATCATGCGAAACCATTAATATCGTGGTGCCATTGCGATGGAGATCCTTCAAGATGCTTATAATTTGATTTTGTCCGTCTCCATCAAGGCCTGAAAAAGGTTCATCGAGCAATAATATTTCAGGGCTTACAACTATCGCGCATGCTAAGGCAAGCCTGCGCTTTTGACCTCCTGAAAGTGCAAATGGTGATACATTCTTCATTTCATTTATATCAAGACCAACAGCCAGCATTGCTTCGATTGTTTTTCTTTCTTTTTCCTCCGGAGAAGACGATATATTTTTCAGCCCAAAACCAATTTCATTCCAAATGTCTGATTCAAAAAACTGATTCTCAGGAAATTGGAATACGATTTGAAGTCTTTTACGAAAAGATTGAGAAACAAACCGCTTTTCGTAAATGTTCTGTCCATCCAATAAAACGAAACCGCTTTCAGGTTTATGAAATCCTGCAATTGTTTCAAGAAGTGTTGTTTTACCGCAGCCGGCTTTTCCTGTTATGCCTAAAAATTGTCCCTCTGTTATATTTAAATCTATATTGTCTAATATCTTATCGGAATTAGAATAGCGGACTGTTGCATGTTTTATTTCAAGCTGCATAATTCCTCTGCAAGTTCACCGCTCGTTAGCGGACAATTTTTCATTTTTATTCCTTTTTGAAACAGGTCATGATACACCTGTACGGGGAAGGGAATTTGTATTCCAGCTCCTTTTAGTGTTTCATAATCAGTCAGGATGTCACGAGCAGATCCGGATTTTATGATTTGATGATCAGAAATCAGGAGAATTTTATCAGCGTGTAACACATCTTCAATATTTTGAGAAATTATAACAATGGTTTTATTTTGATTTCGCAGATCTTCAATACAAAGCTGAAGTTCTTTTCTTCCGTTAGGATCCAACATGGAAGTAGCTTCATCAAAAAAAATGATGCTGTTGTCTACGGCTAAAATTCCTGCTGCTGCAGCTTTTTGTTTTTGTCCTCCTGATAATGTTGAAACATTCCTTTTTTCATAGCCTGTCAAGCTGACCTTGTCTAATGCAGACTTAACGCAGTCAGATTGAATTGTTTCCGGCACATGATGATTTGTCAAACCAAATTTAATATCATCCTCTATAATAGGAGAGACAAAATGATTATCAGGATTCTGGAACACAATACCACATTGTTTTCGTATTTGGTTTATTCCTTCTTTACAATTTATATCGATATCGTCGATATAAATTTTTCCGTCGCTTATTGGAAGCAGGGCTAAAATCAGTCTGACTAATGTTGATTTTCCGCTTCCATTCTTTCCTAATATTGCAGTTACTTTTCCGGGTTCAATGGATAAACTAATATTTTCGATTATTTTCTTGTTATTGTTATATGTAAATGAGATATTTGAAACATTGATCACAGTTACTTCCGGTATATCATTAAAAAAATTTTATACATTAAATATCAATTGTTTTCGAATCAGGTCAATACATTCTCGAACAAGATATGAGAGGCTGAAATTCTCAATTCCAACGACCTGATTGTCACATTGATTTAAGGGAATTAAAAACCGTATCGCCTTTGATTGTCCAACAGCAACTGCCATTGAAGGAGTTATCTCACCCAATAGTGAATCAGCAATTACGATTCCCAATGGTCCTACGATTATGTCAGCCTCTCTGCATCCAGTTATGACAGCGTTTTCACCTGTGGCTGCTTCATCAGCCCCTGCTTTTATCATAGATTGAGTAGCAATGGTATTTGTCCCAATGGCACGAACTGTTATGTCAGGAAAATTCTCTTTTATACTGATAGTTAATTGGCGGCCTATTCCTCCACCTTGACCATCTATTATTACCACTAATTTTTTTTTCATTTATAATCCTTAATAATTTTGAATTACTCGAATCACAGGATATTTTTATAAAAATTATGTATGTTTGCATTTTCCTTTAATTCTGCTCCAAATCCTGCAAAGATTTATTATAATAGATATAATGGTAGGGGAAACTTTTTTTAATATCTGAACGTTATTATTATGCATGAAAAAAACGATATAAATATGGCAGGGATAAAAATGAATAAATATAAAATTTCTATATTGTTATTCTATATTCTTTTGGAATGCATTATCAATTCTCCTGTTTTTGCTGGAACAATTCCTCCTGATAAAACACAGCAGGTGTTGGATCTTTTGGCCGTGGAATGTCAAAATATTAGTGATTATAGCGTTATGGCTGGATATGGCGATACCTCAAGGTTCGATGCAATTAGAAATCATATCGAAATAACAATCAATAACCTTTCCATCCTTATGAATGGGTACGATTCAGAGTCTATTAATGCCTTATGGACTATGTATAATCAATTCGGTCCGGATGCTCAATCAGCTCGGCAAACAGCTGAACGTTGCTCAATTATTAGGGGTGAAATTTATAAAAAGTTTGTGAATGACGAAAATTTAAATCAAAAGAATCAAAACATATCATCCTTCGATGATTGTGCGAAAGCCGGATATCGTGTAAATGGTGGAACATGTTTTATAGGTGGAACATCTGTTTTTGATGATGAGGGAAATTTGATTGGCTTTTATTACTCTGATTGTTTTGATAATCAGGGCTTTCATCCCGGATCATGTTGGGATTGCTATTATGGCGCTGACAATGATGGTTGTATTGAAAGGCAATAATAAAATCTATGCAGTTGACTGGGAAAAACATCGAAT
Source organism: uncultured Chloroflexota bacterium (assembly GCA_902791025.1). Taxonomy (GTDB): domain Bacteria; phylum Chloroflexota; class Anaerolineae; order Anaerolineales; family Anaerolineaceae; genus Flexilinea. The sequence goes on from CADATZ010000001.1 coordinate 346,500, forward strand.
TTAAGCATGAAAACCGTTCAAACCCTTTGACCGTACTTTTTTTGCTATTCCTTTGTGTATTAAGTTTATTTTTACTGAAAGCAGTTGTATCACAAACAATTGTATCGCCATGGCTTCCGACGGCTGTGCCTACAAGAAACGCAAATTCTTTTGCGATGGAAGCAGATACTTATTTCAGGGCTGGAAATCTAAAAAAAGCAGCTGATTCATATGAAGCTGCTTCTGTACTTGAATCTGACAATCCAGATTATGTATGGAAACGCGGACGTTCTCTGATTTACCTCACAGGATCACAAACTACAGATCAGGAAAAAGCAGCTACTCTGACAAATGTAATAGAAACATTAGAAAAAGCATTAGAAACTTTTACCGAGAATTCAAACATTTATTCAATATTGGCTTTTGCATATATCTGGTATGCAGATGCAGATCTTTGCGGAGCTGCAAACGTTGAAACTAATCAAGCTTTAGCTGAAAGCAACATAAGACGTGCCGTTGATTTTAACTCACGTAATCCTCTGGCATATGCTATTTATTCGGAAATTCTTCTGGCACAATCAAACTACGTCCGAGCTGAACAGATGTTGAGTCAAGCTCTCGAATATGGTTCATCCGAAGCATCTGAATCGGATCTTATGTTTGATGTTTATAGAGTGCAGGGAATTCTGCTTGAGTCATATGGACAATATCGATCAGCTATTGATGCCTACAATCATGCTCTTGAATTCTCACCTAATATGACTTTTCTTCAGATTCGTATAGGTGTAAACTGGCGCCAAATTACTGATTATGATTCTGCTTTAGAGATGTTTGCTAAGGCTGCCAGAATTAATGATCAGTTAGGTGTTAAAGATCCTATGCCGTATATTGCAATTGGTAACACATATTCGCAGACAGGTGACTTTTATGCAGCCGGATTAAATATTAAGAAGGCTTTGCAAATTAATCCATATAATGCAGATGTCTATGGACGTTTGGGTGTGAATTATTACAAAGCGAGAAATTATGAGGCTGCAATTGAAGCATTAGGTTGCGTAGTTAATGGCTGTGGCGCTTTAACGAGTTGTAATGTCAGGGAATGTTTAGATGAGGGCGATCCAATTATCGAGATTGCAAAGATGCCCATTTCCAGTTCCACAGTTCCCTATTATTTTTCATATGTTGGTGCATTAGCTTATATGCATACAGCTGCGAATCGTTATTGCGAAGAAGCTGTTAAAGTTGCACGCGAAATTGAAGAAGTGTATGGTGATGATCCTTCTGTCATGTCAATTGTCAGGGATGGACAGGCTATATGTGCATCATACGGATATAGATAAAATGGAGTACATAAAATGATTATCGGCGTTACAGGTGGAATAGCCTCCGGAAAAAGCGAAGTGTGCAGGATATTAGAGAGCTTGGGATTTGTAAAGATTGATGCAGATGTTATTGCTCATGATGTGCTGAAAAATTCTGAAATTGTCAAAGAAGTAGTTGCGAGATTTGGCGAACAGGTTCTAAAAGATGATGATCAATTACTAATTGACCGCAAAAAATTAGGGAAAATAGTTTTTTCTGATAATAACAAAATGAATATTTTGGAGAGTATCACACATCCGCAAATAACTAAACAAATAGAGAGTATTATTAGTAATAATAAAGAAAAAAATTTTGTCATCGAAGCTATTGAATTGGTAAGTTCAGGTCTTATTGACTTATGTGATCAATTATGGGTAGTACATGTTGATCAAGAACAACAGTTGAAACGCCTGATAGAAAACAGAGGTATGTCTTTAGAAGATGCAATGTCAAGGATTAAAATGCAGGAAAACCACGATTGGAGCGAATCAGATGCTGATCGAATTATTTATTCGACTGAGCCTATTGAAACAATGGTAAAACAGGTGAAAGATGCTCTGGAAATATCCGATTAATGAACGCCGGGAAGAGAGAGAACAGAATTGGAAACAATTATTAATGAATTAACTTTCATTGGGCAGAGATTTACAAAAAACAGTATTCCAGATATATTGCTGGTTGCTCTAATGATTTTTATTGTAGTAAAACTGCTGCAAAATACTCGTGGTTTTAATATGATCCGAGGATTGGTTATAGCATTTGTTGTTTTTGGAATGCTGAGTCTGTTTCAAAATCTGACCGCTTTCAATTGGGTCGTGTCTAATGCTACGCCGGTATTATTAATTATGATCCCGGTTGTATTTGCTCCGGAAATAAGAAGATCAATAGACCGTGTCGGTGGCTTGCGAAATATAAAAGAAATTTTTTTATCCACACCTAAAGATTCAGAACTAATGTATGATGTGGCAGAAACACTAAGTGATGCATGCATGCGGCTTGCGGCGAGAAATCATGGTGCTCTTATTGTTTTAGAATATTTTGATGATCTCGATAAAGAAATTACTGCAGGTGTTCCTGTGGATGCAACAGTGACGGTGCAATTACTTCTGCAAATATTTTATCCAAATACTCCTCTGCACGATGGTGCTGTAATAATACGAAATGGCAGAATCTATATGGCATCATGTGTTATGCCATTGTCATCCAAAAATTCTTTGGAAAAAAACCCGGAGCGTCACGTGGGGTTACGGCATCGAGCTGCATTGGGAGTCAGTGAAGAAACGGACTGCCTGGCAATTGTGGTATCGGAAGAGAGAGGTTCCATATCATTGTGTAGAAATGGTGTAATGAAAAGAGATATAACTGCTGAACAGTTGTCTGAAATTATTAAAGAGGCTTATGCTCAGCCGCCTCAGCTATCATTCGTTGAGTCTGTTAAGCAGATTATTGGAAATTGGGGTAATTCAATAAATAAAAAAGACGGGAATAAAAAATGAAAAAGATATTCTTACATATTTTGAAAGATATCCCATTGATTCTTATGTGTATCCTGCTTGCATTCTTTATCTGGATATTCGCAACAATGACTACGGATCCTACAGAAGAAGGACGTTTTTCACAGACTGTTACTATTGAAACTGTTGGATTAGATGAAGATATGATAATCACGAATGGCCTTCCGTATACTGTGTCAATCAATTTACGAGCTCCTAATTCCATTTGGCGCCGTATATCTCTTGAAAGGATACAAGCAAAGGCAATCGTTGATGTTACAGGATTAGAACCGGGAGTCCATCAAGTTCCAATTTCAATTCAAATTGGAATAAAACCAGTACAAATTGTATCCTTTACACCTAATACTGCTACAGTAACAATTGAAAAATACGAATCAAGGAAATTTAATATTTCAGTTGAGGAATCAGGTGAGATTCCAACTGCATTTCGTGCTGAGGCACCTGTTTTATCTCAAAATGAAGTTTCAATATCGGGAACTGCATCTCAATTAGACACAATTAGTAAAGTTGTTGTCAATCTTGAAAGAAATAATAATACAGAAACGATTGAAGAATCTTTGCCTGTTACAGCATATACTGAAGATGGAAAAGTCGTACGGGATATCACCATATCGCCAGATAAGGTGAAAGTAACTGAAGAAATTAAAATGCGTGGTGGTTATCGAATTTTATCCGTTAAACTTTCAGTAAAAGGGGAAATTTCTTCAGGTTATCGTGTAGATAATTTGAGTGTTGATCCAGGATTTGTAACTGTTTATTCAGCTGATAAAGAGCTATTGAACAGCTTAAACAGTTATATTGAAACAGAAACAATTACACTCGATGAAATTAACTCAACGACAAATAGAAAAGTCGGATTATCTGTACCTGATGGTATTACATTGGTTGGTGATTCAACTGTTACAGTGAATATAGAAATCAGTGCTATTGAGGGTACTTCAACATTTGGTCAAATTCCGGTTTCGATGATTGGTTTGGAAGAAGGACTGGAAGCTGTTATTTCTCCATCAGATATTGATATTTATTTAGTTGGCCCAATAATTACTCTTGCTGAAATTGAACCTGAAGACATACATGCCGTTATAGAGCTTCAAGATTTAGTTGAAGGTAGTTATCAAATTGCACCAAAGGTGGAAGTTTCTGCGTCTGATACGATTACAGTGCAATCAATTCAGCCAGCAACTATCGAAGTTCAAATAACTGAAATACCCAATTTAAACATTTCGGAATCGGACAGCGGAAATGAAATAAATAATGGAGATGATAATATTGCAGGAGATGGAAGTTAAGATAATCATAAAATATTGACTATCTTCATAAATGCAGCTACGCAGAAACAATTAAATTGAGTACATGGAATCTGGATCTAAACAAAATAAATTATGTAAAGAATTAAAAGCCACTGTTTTCGTGTGGCTTTTAAGATAATAATTATCTATTAGTAATCAGGGAAAAAACACACTTGGATTGTATTTTTGTTGAAGCACAGCATATACAGGAAAACTCTTGCACTGAATCAAATCGAGATAAGACTGCATCTTTCGGTAAATATGAACGATAATTTGTGATGTGTCGCCCTGTTTCGAATAGCTGCTATTGCTCAAATTTATGTTTCCAGGTATATAAAGTGTTAATTGCCTCTATTGGAGAGAGATTATCCACATCAAGAGCATTCAACGCGTCAATAATCGGGTTTGTTTCAGGAAACAAAAGAAGCTGCTCTGTAGGAACAGATGTTTCATGAAGAGCATTTTGATGGTCTACTGACTCAAGCTGAGATAGAATTTCATTAGCCCTGTTGATTACCGGTTTGGGAAGCCCTGCGATTTGAGCAACATGAATACCATATGAACGATCGGCTGCTCCCGCAATTATTTTATGCAGGAAAACAACGTCTCCATTCGTCTCGCTGACAGCGACATTATAATTGCGGACACCCGGAAGGGTTTCGGCAAGTTTTGTCAGCTCATGGTAATGTGTCGCGAAAAGAGTTCTCGACCGAAGTTTCGGTGCATTATGGATATATTCAACAATTGCCCAGGCTATCGAAACGCCGTCATATGTGCTTGTGCCGCGTCCGATTTCATCAAGGATCAGCAGACTCTTATTGGTAGCATTGTTCAAAATATTAGCAGTCTCTACCATTTCAACCATGAATGTTGACAGACCGGCATGGATCTCATCCTGAGCCCCGATACGTGTAAAAATCCGGTCAACCAAACCCAATTCAGCCTTCTCAGCAGGCACAAAGGATCCCATTTGTGCCATAAGGACTATAATAGCGGTTTGTCTGAGAAATGTGGATTTTCCGCTCATATTCGGACCGGTAATCACACGAACGATCTCTCCGTTTTCAAATTGAACATCATTCGGAATAAAGCTATTCCCATGAGTCATATTTTTCTCGACAACAGGATGGCGTCCGGCTGTTATATTGATCTTATTTGAATCATCAACAATGGGACAGACATAATTATTAATCGCCGCTGCTTCGGAAAGGGAAAGCAGTACGTCCAAAGTTCCGATTGCGTGAGCAGTATCTAATATCTCATCTGAATATTGACTGATTTCATGACATATCTGATCAAAAAGACGTAACTCAATTTGGTGAATATTGTCATCCGCATTCAGGATCAGTGTCTCATATTCCTTCATTTCTGGCGTTATAAATCTTTCCGCATTGACCAGTGTTTGTTTGCGTAAATAATTATCAGGTGCAGATGAAGCTGACCCTCGTGAAATTTCAATATAATAGCCAAAAACCTTGTTGTAACTTACCTTGAGGGTTTTTATTCCGGTGCGTTCCCGTTCTTTTGACTCTAAATTCGCCATCCAATCCCGTGCTTCACTTGAATGAAGCTTTATGTTATCCAGTTCATCAGAATAACCGCTGCGAATAATACCGGTATTCGCCAATGTGGCGGGAGGTTCATCAGAAATGGCGTTTGAAAGAATAGAATAAACTTCGCTCAACGTATAAAAGGGTCCTGTTGCCGGTTTCAGCAAGCCCATATATGGTTCGAGCAAATCAATCAGCTCGGGTAGTACGTTCAAAGATGTCCGCAATGAAACAAGGTCCCTCGGAATAGCGTTTTTTGAACTTATACGATTTATCAATCTTTCAATATCTGATATGCTCTTTAAAACCGAAAACAGTTCCGCACGCAGCATTCCGTTATTAAAAAGGCATTGGATCGCTGTCTGTCTGACTTTGATTGCATCCAGGTTGATCAGAGGTTTATTGACCCATTGACGAATTAATCGTTTCCCCATCGGTGTTACAGTCTTATCCAGAACACCCAGTAAAGAACCATTAACATCATTATTTCGAAGCGTTTCGGTGAGCTCAAGATTCCTTCGTGTAGATGAATCTATCAGCATAAATTCGTCTAAGGAGTATAGGGATATTTTATTCAGCAATTTTAATGTTGCTGCCTGGTTTTTTGTCAGATAACTGATAATTGCGCCGGCAGCACATACAGAAGCAGAATTTAAAACAAGTCCAAAACCATCCAGCGTAGTAACGTTAAAATGGTCTAAAAGAGTATTACTCGCTCTTGATGGTTCAAAAAATGATTTCGGTACCCGGGTAATATGCAGGTAGGAAGGCAAATCGAAATCAGAATTATCAGATATGATGATCTCAGCAGGATTCAGTCTGGTTATTTCTGATAGTAAATCAGAAAGTACATTAGCGGTTTTCAACTCAGTTGTATAAAACTCACCGGTCGAAATATCGACATAAGAAATACCAAGATAATTTGAATTGAACGCAGCCGACAAAAGGTAGTTATTAGAGTCCTTTTTGAGTAAGCCGGGTTCAATAAGCGTCCCGGGAGTGATAATTCTTGTCACTTCTCTCGGAAACAGTCCATTGACAGCCTGGTTCCCCATTTGTTCACATATAGCGACATGATAGCCTTTATCGATCATGCGGGAAAGATAATTCTCAACAGCATGGTATGGAATACCGGCCATAGGAACACGTTTGTTTTTCCCGACACTGCGGGAAGTCAGTACCAAATCCAATTCTTTTGACGCAATTTCCGCGTCTTCATCAAAAGTTTCGTAAAAATCTCCTAACCGGAAAAATAATATTGCATCCGGATATTGTTTTTTTATATCTAAATATTGTTGTCTGATAGGGGTATTATTTTCTTCACACATTTTTCAGTCCTTGATAACGAATGATATAGGATGCAATACCGAAAGCAGTCGCTACATTTAACGATTCTTTTATCCCTTCCATCGGGATATAAACACACAGCGAACTGTTTTTTACAGCTTCCGGGTCAATTCCGGAAACTTCATTGCCGACAATTAGAGCAACCGGAGCATCTTGTTGTTTTATTATTGGCAGGGCGGTAAACAAGTCAACTGACGTATCTCCGCCTTCCAGTGAAATCAGAAAGTATCCTTCTCTTTTTATTCTTTCGACTGTTTCCAGGACGCTCCAGGAATGCTCCCAAAGGACGGATTGCTCGGCCCCCAGTGCGGTTTTCCCAACCCTTGGATTCTCCGGAGTAGGGGTTATTCCGCATAAATAAAGTTTACTGATACCGGCTCCATCTGAAGATCGGAAAATAGAGCCGACATTGTATGCGCTTCTTATATTGTCGAGAACCGAAATGAAATTATATTTGAGCGTGTGAACGGCTTTTGTCGGTACAGAAAAAGATTCATAAGGAACTTCAGCCTGTCTCAATGGTGCTCCGCATCGGGGACATTGATATAATTTCCTCTCAGTTGGACTGAGTGGAAAGCGAAAACCGCATTCATCACAAATGAGTATGTTATGCAGACTCTTATTGGACACTTCAATATTTCCTGTAGTTCGAATTACTGAAGCACATCTAAGGATTTAAAATAACTTTCAGGTTATTTTCGTGATTCGTATATAGTTTATCAAACCAGTAGGCGCCATCTGACAATGGTGCGCGGTTCCCAATTAGAAGATCTACATTGATCAGATTTCTTGCAATGGCATCCAGACAGGCAGGGTATTCTCCGGCAGAAGCACAAGAACCGGCAATATGCAGCTGTTTTGTTACAATTGCCTGCAGCGGTACAGAAACTTTCGGTGCTGAATTTCCAACAAGAATTATTTTCCCATTTCTCTTACAGATTTCTATACTCAAATTTACGGTCGTTTCGCTGCCGGCAGCTTCGAATATATAATCAACACCCTGTCCATTCGTTATTTGTCTGACTTTTTCCTGCACATCATCATCTGACGTACACAAAAAAAAGTCAGCACCGAGCTCTTTGATCAGCTCCTGCTGATTGGATGATCTTTTCACTGCGATTATAGTGCCAAACCCAAACATACGCAGCGTTTGAATCAAAAGCATACCGATCTTTCCGCATCCAACTACTGCTGCGGAAGCTCCAATTGGATGATCTGCTGCCATATTTGCAGCGTGAAACGCTACTGAAAGCGGTTCAATCATTGCAGCCTGGTCGAACGTTACGTTCTCTGGCAATTTATATAAAATATGCTGAGGAACAGCAATATACTCCGCAAATGCGCCGTTTTGACGGTAATCTTCGCAGGAGACACCAATAACTTTTCGGTTTGTGCATAAATTAACATAGCCACGGCGGCAGCTCTCACATTCATTGCAATATATTGTAGAATCAAAGGTGACTCTGTCGCCAATATTCCAATTCCTTACATTGCTTCCAACTTTTTCAATGATCCCACTGGCTTCATGTCCCATAATGACGGGGGGACGTCTTCTGCCGGTAGAGCCGTCATACCCATGGATATCAGAACCGCAAATGCCGCATGATTTTACCCGGATCAAGACCTCATTTGGTCCGAATTCAGGAGTTTCGGCATCAATATATTCCATTTTTTTATAATCAGTCAGTACAAGTGCTTTCATATCAAAAGATTACCCAGTTTTCTATATAATTTCAAATAATATTATAATTGCCTTTGAGAAAAATTGCTGACAAATGAGGAATTATGCTTCAGGATATTCGAATCAGACAACGAGATTATCTCATTAAAATTACACAAATTCTGACACAGGAACTTGAGCTGGATCCATTGCTGTGGCAGATCATCCAAATGGCAGTTGATTTGGTTGGCGGGGAATCAGGATTTGTAGCATTATTCAATCGTGCTAACGGCTGGCAGATACAGACACAAATGAACCTGACTGATCCGGAATTGAAATATATCGAAACATATTTAGCGGGTCTGTCGGGCAGTTCAGCCTATGCCAAAACATCGGAGATGCTGACGATAAACATGCTGGTAAAACGCATGCGCTCCTTGAATCTTCCGGATATTGCGGACGGAATGGGAATTCCGTTAATCAACCGGGATAAGCTGATCGGAGCTGTTGTTGTTTTCCGCGGCTACAAAGTCAGTTTTACACCTTATGAAAGAAGTATTCTGAAATCTTTCACGGATCAGGCAGCAATTGCAATCAATAACGCGATGCTTTATTCCGAAAACCTTGAAGAGCGCAAGCGATTGGATGCAATCATTAAATCCGTCGCGGACGGCATGATCGTCATTAATATTTCGCATAAAGTCATTCTGGTTAATCCGGCTTTGCAGAAAATTCTGAAAACCGGTGAATTGGACATAAGTAATTCTTATCTGGAAGATCTGCTGCGTTTTAAAACCATCGAGGAAGGGATACCACTTTCAGAAGCTGAAGCCGGTGGATGGCCTCTCAGTCCTGAATCAAAGCATACAATAACAGGGGAAATCTTTTTGTATAAACAAGAAAAAACCATACCTGTGACCGTTTCTTACACACCCGTGATGTCAACTGACAACAGACAGATCCAAAATATCATAGCACTGGTTCGTGATATCTCGAAATATAAAGAAGCTGATGAGTTGAAAAACAACTTTATTTCAACGATCAGTCATGAATTAAAAACACCGGTCGCGATAATCAAGGGATACGCTTCAACAATGAACCTTGAGGGCGCTGATTGGGATGATGAGGTCATACGTGAATCTCTTACAGTAATTGAAGAAGAGGCTGATCGATTGACAGTTATGATCAATGACCTGCTTGATGCCTCTCGTCTGAATTCCGGTACACTGAAATTGTATAAGACCGATATTATCCTTCCGGAGACCTGTTCAGGCGTTCGGAAGCATATGCTGAACCAAATGGGCAGTAACGATATTATTTTGTCATTTCCTGAGGATTTTCCTTTGGTAAACGCCGATGAAGACAGAATAAGACAGGTGCTTATCAATCTGATTTCTAATGGCATTAAATACGCTCCGGGAAGTAATATAACGGTTTCCGGCAGATATGATGACAGATTCGCATATATTTCAGTATTAGATGAAGGTCCCGGTTTATCCCCTTATGACTTAAATCACGTATTTGACCGCTTTTACCGCTCGAAAAAAACATCGAATTCTGTTAAAGGAACTGGGTTAGGGCTGTTCTTATGCAAAGCAATTATTGAGGCCCACGGAGGAAAAATATCCGTGGAAAATAGAAGCGACTGCTCCGGTGCGGTTTTTACATTCAGTCTGCCCTTTGAAAAAGATGATGAAATAAAAAGTCAGTTGATTGATCTTTCGTGATAATTTCACCGCTTCTCTGTGATAAAATGGATAAAAATATAATATATAAGGAAAAGTAATATGACATTTACTGGTGTTATCAACGCAATTTATGAGTTTTGCCAAAATGCCATGCAGATATTAGGTTATCCGGGATTGGCTCTGGTGATGTTTCTTGAAAATGTATTCCCTCCGATCCCATCCGAAATCGTCCTTCCACTGGCCGGCACACTGACTGTTTCATCTGATCCGGCAGTACCTCCTCGATTCAATATTGTAAGTGTAATTTTATGGGCCACGCTGGGTTCCTTCCTGGGTGCATGGATCTGGTATTGGATCGGTTATCTGATCAGCGAAGAACGTGTACGAAAACTGCTGCAGAAAATCGGCAAGATCATTATGATTACAGAAGAGGACCTGGACCGGGCACTGGATTGGTTTAATCGTTATGGTGAATGGTGTGTATTCTTCGGCAGAATGGTTCCGATTATTCGTACTTTGATCTCCGTCCCTGCTGGGCTTTCAAAGATGCATTGGGCAAAGTTCTCATTGTTTACCATTTTAGGTACTGCCCTGTGGAACATCTTCCTGGGATTCGCCGGACGTCTGCTTGGTGATAACTACACGGTTATTATTGAATGGATCGATCGCTTCAAATATCTGGTTGTTATCGTTTGTGTTATTGCAGTAATTGTCTTTTACGCAAGAAGGATTTCTAAGAAAAACAAGCAGCAATAAAAATAAGCAATCTGATTACAATAAAAAGCAGCCGGAATTGAACTTGATTTCGGCTGCATTCTTTATAGAAAAATAACTTCAAAATTCTGGTAAATCTATAAAAATTGTTACTGTGCAGGATAAACACAGCGAAAACCGCGATTAAACCCGGAAGAAGTAGGACCATGATCGAAATATGCCTCTATCCTTCCATCCGTGAATGAATCATAATCACCGCCGCCTTTTAGCATCTTATTATCATTATCTTCGTATAGTTCATCAAGAATCCATTCCCGAACATTCCCTGTCATGTCAAGAACGCCGAACGGACTGGCGCCTTCCGGCAGCCAACCGGCAGGAATAAGCATCTGATAATAACCGTCCAAATTTGCTCTGGAGAGGTTTGGCAGGGAATTTCCCCATGGATAATCCAAATTCGCATTTCCACTCGCTGCCAGGTTCCATTGCTGAGCAGTAGGCAGATTGCCGCCTAAAGAAAGGCAATAATTCTGAGCGTCAAACCAGTTCACATAAGTTACCGGAAGCAGTTCATAAGTTGGATCGCTCCAAAATTTCGTGTAGTTATACCTATAATGTTCAAATAAGTTACTTTCAATCGCGGTGCGTTCTTTGTAATCCTTTATTGTCACAGGTATTTGATCGATATAATAAGATTCTGAAGAATTGTCATTCGGTATAAGAATTGTTTTCCGACCATTTATCATTTTTGTGGTTTGTCCGAGCTTTTCAGGTATATTTTTTCCGAAAAATTCATAAGGACGTAATTCACGGTAGGGTGAAGAGAGATAAATTAATAGAAAAAAAGATAGAATATTCCCTGAAAGAATCAAAAAGATGATCAATTTTCTTTTCATGTCTTTTAGTATATCAGATGGTACTATTGATTGAAAATTTTGTCATATTTTTTATCCAGATCTTCATCAGAAAGGTGCGTGTAGCGTTGCGTGACGGTAATACTGGAATGTCTTGCGAATTCCTGCGCAACTTTCATATTACCTGATTTTTTGAGAACATTTGTAACAAAATAATGACGGAATGAATGCGGCGTGATCGTACCGACAGCCTCTTTTCCCAAACATTCTTCAACACGTTCCGAAACGATCAATCGGCCGGTTTTTGTTGTAATTGGCAGTACTTTCGTTCCGGCTCCCTTATCATGACGAGCAAAAACAGGAAGTGCTGCCAGCATTATGCCTGTAGAACCATCTAAGACCGATCTTTCATTGATATATTTTTTCAATAATGCAATTGACCTGTCTGAGAAACGAATCACAGCTTCTTTATTTCCTTTCCCAATGATCACAGCTTTTCCTGAAAACCAATCGATTCCTCCTCTTCTGAGGTTGCATGCCTCATGAATTCGCAAACCGGTGTCCGCAAGAGTCACAAGAAAAGCTGAATCCCGCAAATTGATCAATTGGTCGTTTTTATTTTCACAGGGCAACAGCGGAATTTGATTTAGAGCATAATCAAGAACTTTGTCAATATCATGTTCAGGAAATTGTGGCAGCCGTATACCCGGCTTTCGGGTTCGATTTTTTATCAACAGTTTTGTTTGAAATAAATTGAATGTTTTTATTTCCTCAGCCGCAAGAAATTCAAAATAATTCTTTGCTACGTTGATATATAAGCTTTCTGTAGACGGAGAATAAGCTTTCAGATATTTCGCATAATCTCCAAATATTTTTTCATTTAATGCATCAATAGCATTATCAGGTTCTATCCCTTTTTCGGTAATAAAATCAACAAACGCATTCATGGCGTTCCGATATGTTTTTTCTGTATTTTCCGATCGCGATAACCCGATATTTTCAAGAAACATCTCAATTGTTTTTGTTATAGATATTTGACTTTTTTCCATGATATTTTTCCTTCTTGCTTATGCGTACGATAAGTTATCTTATCGAACCCTTGAATATTATACTATGATTTTCATATGCTCACCACTTTAGGTTTATTTTGAAAGATAATACGTAATATGCTGAAGAGAAATTACAGGGTCGATATATTCAACTCTTATTTCTGTGGGAAGGGATAAAATAACAGGAGCATATGACAAGATCCCTTTTATTCCGCAATTCACCAGTTTTTCTGCGGTTTCCTGCGCTACAGAACCCGGAACTGTTAACATTGCTATTTGAATTTTATTTTCCTGAATGATCTGTTCAAGATTATTGATATCCTGTATTGTGATCGTATCATTTATTTTTTTCCCAATTAATTCCTGGGATGAGTCAAAAGCTGCTACAACATGAAATCCATTGCTTGAAAATCCAGAATAATTCAGAATCGCATGTCCAATGTTACCGCATCCGACGAGTACCATCTTCCATTCTCTGTCTAAATTCAAAATTTCGTTAATTTGTTTTGTCAAATAATCTATATTGTATCCGGTACCCTGTTTCCCGAACTCTCCGAATTGTGATAAGTCTTTACGAATTTGTGCAGCTGAATATCCCAGAAACTCACCTAATTCTCTGGAATTGGTTGTCAGCTTTTTCTCCCGAAGTACACTGAGAGCACGTAAATATCTTGGCAAACGGGCAACAATGATATCAGGGATATCCTGTTTATAAACGCTCATAATTTCCCCTTTTATAAATGGACTATCTTCTGTTTCTCCGGCTTCTTTGTGCGCTCAATCTGCTTCCATTGTACAAGATATTTGAGATAGATTGAATTGCCGCGGATACATAAGTCATTGCGGCAGCTCTCAGAACTTCCGATACACCATCCAGTTCTTCCTTATATAAATATCCCGAATTGGCAAGCCATTCTTTCGCGCGTTCACTTGCATTAAATTCAACCGGAAGGGTTATCAACGAGAAAACCGCGGTTAATGCAAAAATGATCAGACCAATTTGAGCGACCGGTAATCCTATATCGGACATACTTGAAAGAACTAATCCAATCATAAAAAGAATCGGACCAAGTTTACTTCCGGTATTCACAATGGGGATCATTGCGCTTCTTAATACCAATGGTTTGTATGCTTCCGCATCCTGATAAGCATGACCTGCTTCATGACATGCTACACCAACTGCGGCAACTGAATTTGAATTATAAACGCCTTCACTTAATCTCAGAACTTTTTTCCGTGGGTCGTAGTGATCACTCAGCACGCCTCCAACTTTCTCTATCTGTACAGACCTGAGATTATGTGCGTCAAGCATTTTCCGCGCTGCTTCATAACCGGTTACACCGGTTTGTGTTCTGATTCCTGAATATTTTTTATAAGCTGATTGAATTTTATATTGTGCAAAAAGTCCAACGAGTAAAGGAATAATAGCATATAAAAAATATGTTGACATTAGATATCTCCTTCTTGGGAAAAGAATTGGTTTATTTTATATCTATTCAGGATTGAGCCCACATATATGTTTTTTAGCTGCGATGACGATGGAGAAAAATTTCATTCCCCATTGTGTAAATTCATACTGAATAAACCCCATTTTTTTTATTATATCAAGATTTTAATAAAAAAAAAATAAATTTATAAATAATTGTAGTTGTTCAATACCTAAATACACCGCACTCAGATTTTCGAATTAATAATTGATAGTTCCTATAAAAAAATTTGTAAATAAAACCTGATTACGTTGACATGGCAGAGGAACGATATAAATCACCGATGAATTATTTAATCAATGTTATATAATATAGAAGATTTGCAGTCCGAAAGTCATTTCTCGGACTGCAAATCTACACGCATTTTTACACCAATTTAAACCTTTCAGGCACCGGATATTTCTTAACCATCTTTACAGCAATTTCATTATGTTTTTCTATCAATTTTTCCAGGTCTATTGAAATAATCCTGCCATCTTCAACGATTTGTTTCCCATTAATTACTGAGAAATCAACCTGAGGGGGAGTACAAAGGAATAAGGCTGCGAGAGGATCATGACATGCACCGCCTGCAAATTGTATTGTGTTCAAAGAAATTCCTATAAAATCCGCTGCCATACCGGGTCTCAATATTCCGATGTCATCGCGCCCCAGTACGGAAGCTCCGCCGATCGTTTCAAGATTTAATGTTTCCTGAATCGTCAATGCGTCCGCACCTTTCGCAACTCTCTGCAGCAGCATAGCCATGCGTCCTTCAGCGATCATATGAGAGCTGTCATTGCTTGCAGAACCGTCCACACCAAGACCTACTTTAACACCGGCATCGATCATTTCGCGAATCGGAGCGATACCGGAACCAAGCCTCATGTTAGATGATGGACAATGAGCGACGCCGGTTCCTGTTTGAGCCATCATTTGAATTTCATCCGGGCTGAGCCAAATGCAATGTGCCCACCATACATCATTTCCGACCCAGCCTAATTTTTCCATGTATCTTGCCGGTCTTAGTCCAGCCCGCTGCATGGTAAACTTTTCTTCATCTTGGGTTTCAGCAACATGCGTATGCAGCAAAACGCCATCATATGAACGTGCAAGTTTTGCTGATTCGATCAAAATGCTCTCATCCACAGAAAAAGGAGAACAGGGAGCCAAAACCACACGTGTCATGGCATACCGCTCATTATCATGGAACTTTTCGATGACACGCTGACTGTCTATCAAAATTTCGTCCTGTGTCTGCACTACATGATCCGGGGGAAGTCCTCCTTGTGAACGGCCAAGTGTCATGGAGCCTCTTACGGCGTGAAAACGCAGACCGATCTCATTTGCCGCGCGGATTTGATCATCAAGTAATGCACCATGAGGCCAGATATACTGATGGTCGCTTGCTGTAGTACATCCGCTTAATATCAACTCTGCCATAGCGACCAAAGATGAGATATAAGTCGATTCCGGATCCAGTTCGCCCCAAATCGGATATAGCCGTACCAGCCAGTCAAATAGTTTTTCATCCATTGCTCCCGGAACTGCTCTGGTGAGCGTCTGATAAAAATGATGATGCGTGTTGACAAAGCCCGGGCAAACCATTTTACCGGAGCCGTCTATAATCTTATCCGCACTTTTCGGAAGATCATCGGCAGGTCCGATTTGTTTGATCTCATTATCCTGAACGAAAATTGAGGCATTTTTTATAGTTCCGATGACCGGATCGTTCGTTATCAGGTGAGAAATATTTTTTACAAGGATTGTACTCATGTTACCACTCCTTTTATTCAGATTCTTTCATGATTTTATTCAACTCTTCGTCTTCTCCATAATAGTTTATGGAGCGAGAAAAAATCAAATATCCGGTATGTCCTACCATACGATCTACCGGACGAAAACGATCCGGGTCGGTACGATAATACCGAATAAAAATTTCACAAACCTCTGTAAATGAAAAACCATTATCCTTCAACGCTCTCAGCAGCTTCTCCACCTGACCGGTAGTCGGCAAAATGCTGCCAAAAAATCCCCCCGGTTTCAGTGCTGCTTTTGCCTGTTTAATGTAATCATAAGAATTCGGCAGATCCAGAAACAAGGCGTCTGCGTTAGTCTCATCAAAGCCTTCTTCAACATTTCTCAGTTTGAATGTAACTCTGTCATCGAGATAATTTTTGGTAAGGTTTTTTATCGCGACGTCCTGCATTTCTTTCCGTGCTTCATAGGTATATACATGACCCTGAGGTCCAACACTATACGCAAAAGCGGTTGTCAGTGCGCCGGATCCTGTTCCTGCCTCCACGACTGTTTCCCCCGGTCCTACAGCAAGGCTTAATAAGACAAAACCAATATCTTTTGGATACAAAATTTGTGTGTTACGGGGTGTATCCTTCAATATGTCATTTAATGCCGGCTGCAGGACAAAAAAGGTGTTCCCATTGTGGCTTTTGACCGTACTGCCCCATTTCAACCCGATAAGATCATCCATCTTGAGGATGCCCTTATGGGATTGTATTTCTTTTCCTTCCTCAATTTTAACAATATGATGAAAGTGAGATCGACCTACAATTTCCGCTAAATCACCGGCTTCAATAAATTCATTACTCATAATGAAATCCTGTTTTTTTAGATAATTATACATTATAGAAAAACGTGGACAATAGATATTTCCGGTGAAATTTCTCTAAAAAACAAAATCTGATTTTCGTCATGTTTTTTATTGTATTTTCTCATGTGCGATTGATTAATGCTAAAATAAGCGATTGAGGTGTAATCATGAATAAAAATTTTTATGCTATCATTTTGGCCGTTTTGGCTGTTTTGTCGTTTGCTTTTATTGAAGCAGGTGCGCAGGATACATTCACCGTTGGTCTCGAATGCAATTATGCTCCGTTCAACTGGACACAGACAGATGACTCCAACGGCGCAGTAGCGATTGCCGGTGGCATGGGATACTGCGGTGGTTATGATGTCGAAATCGCAAAAGCGATTGCTGAGGCGCTGGATAAAGAACTTGTTATCCAAAAAATCGAATGGGACGGTTTGATCCTTGCAGTCAATTCAGGCAAGATCGATGCAGTCATCGCCGGTATGTCACCGACAGAAGAACGGAAAGCCAGTGTTGATTTCTCCGATCCGTATTATGAAAGCGATCTCGTCATCGTAGTTAAAGCCGACGGTTCTTATGCTGATGCCAAATCTCTTGCTGACTTCGAAGGCGCAAAGATCACCGCTCAGCTGAATACATTCCATGATACAGTTGTCGACCAGATCCCCGGCGTAAAACATGTTACCCCGATGGAAACCTTCCCGGCAATGATCGTCGCGCTGAACTCCGGTAAGGTTGACGGTTATGTTTCCGAACGTCCTGGTGCTGTTTCCGCGAAGGAATCCAACCCGAACCTGACCTTTGTTGAATTTGAAGAAGGCAAAGGTTTTGAAGCTTCTCCGGAAGACGTTGCTATCGCCGTTGCGATGAAAAAGGGCAGCGAAGTTCTTGATGATGTAAACAAAGCCCTGGCTGAAATCAGCAAAGAAACTCGCCAGGAATTGATGGACACCGCGGTTGCAAATCAGCCTGTTGCCCAATATTAATAGCGGATCATTTTGAAGACAAACAGCTCGCGGTAAATAAAAGTTATCTGCCCCGAGCTGTTTTCTTTTGATTTTCAGGAGCGTTTGAATGCCAACATCATTTTTTGGATGGGTCGTATTTTTCTGTAATAAATATGGTGTGTTTTTCCTGCGGGGAGCCGGAACCACGCTGCTGATTTCTATTATTTCTACAATTCTCGGTTTTATTATCGGTCTTGGAGTTGCTGTAGTTCGTACTGTGCCGATCGATGAACACGATTCTAAATTCCGGCGAATCTTTTATAAAGTCGTCCAGGCAATTTTCGTGGCATATATTGAGATTTTCCGCGGTACGCCTATGATCGTTCAGGCAATGGTAATTTATTACGGGTCTGCCGAATTATGGGGACTTGATATGTCTCCTTTTGTGGCAGCACTGCTGATCGTTTCGGTCAATACCGGCGCTTATATGGCTGAAATTGCCCGAGGGGGCATTATCTCTATCGACAAAGGACAGACAGAAGCGGCTCAATCCATCGGAATGACGCACTGGCAAACAATGACGACAGTTATTCTTCCCCAGGCTATACGCAATATTCTACCTTCGATCGGCAACGAATTTGTTGTCAACATCAAGGATACGTCTGTGCTGAACGTAATTTCCGTTACTGAACTTTTTTTTATGTCAAAATCTGCAGCCGGAACTTATATGAAGTATTTCGAAGTGTTCTTTATCACCAGTTTGATTTACTTTGTCCTGACCTTTACCGTAACCAGACTGCTGCTTCTCATTGAAAAGAAAATTGACGGTCCGGATTCTTTCATTATTCATGGATCTCAAACTACACCGGAAGGAATCATAGAAGGAATCGAGGGAAAATAGACATGAACGAAGAAATCATTAAAGTATCCCATCTTGAAAAAAAATTCGGCGATCACCTGGTTTTGAAAGATATTGATTTCCTTGCAAATAAAGGCGATGTTATTAGCATCATCGGTTCCTCGGGGTCCGGTAAATCAACACTGCTTCGATGCATAAATCTGCTGGAAAAACCTACATCCGGTGCGATTTATTTTCACGGCGCTGATATACAATCGCAGGGTTTTAAATTGACTGAATACCGCAGTAAAGTCGGTATGGTTTTCCAAAGTTTCAACCTGTTCAACAACCTTTCTGTTTTGGATAATTGTATAGTCGGGCAGCAGAAGGTTCTGAAGCGTTCACGCAAAGAATCCGAAGAGAAAGCCATGAATTATCTTGCGAAAGTAGGCATGGCTCAATTTATCCATGCCAAACCTGGACAGATTTCAGGCGGACAAAAGCAGCGCGTAGCAATAGCGCGTGGGTTATGTATGGATCCGGAAGTTTTGCTTTTTGATGAACCGACAAGTGCTCTCGACCCGGAAATGGTTGGCGAGGTTCTGGTCGTCATGCGATCGCTTGCTACATCCGGGCTGACCATGCTCGTTGTCACGCACGAAATGGGGTTCGCAAGGGATGTTTCCAACAGAGTCGTTTTTATGGATCAGGGCGTCATTGTTGAAGATACCACTCCGCAGGAAATTTTCAATAACCCGAAAACAGAGCGTACTCGTGAATTCCTTTCCCGAATGCTTCAAAAATAAAAATTGGTTTTCTAAAATTATTTGAACATATAAACTGCCGCTTATGGGATCAAAAGTTCGTAATAAGAATATAAAAATTGCAGTACTCATTTTATTCCTGATAATTTGCGGGTTGGCAGTTTATTGCATTCTATTCTGGCCTCTGCCAAGACAAATCGGATTGACTTTCAGGAACACACTTTATGTTTTTCCGCTTGTGTTTCTCGCAGCATGGGCCTGCTGTGCAATACATAATACATTTTTCCGTATGATTTTGTCATGCGTCCTGTTTGCCTTTGTTCTGCTGCCTTATTCAGGACTTCTCAATTCCGGTCTGTCCGATCAATATGCCTTAGGCGGGGTGATCCCCTGGTCGGATGCATTTACAATGCAGCTGAACACACAGCGCTTCCTTTATGGCGGATTGATGGGACAGTCAACGGCGATACGGCCTTTGTCTACCATTTTTTACGCCGTCTTTCTGCATTTCACTGATAATAACTACTTAGCATTACAAGTTTTTTTATGCGTGATCATTGCATTATGCCTCATTTCTGCGATGCTTGCTGTCAGTAAGTCAACAGGATCCGTATGTGGGGCTTTCTTCTTCACCATCCTATACTTTTATATTCGACAGCGTATCGGAACGTATATGACAGAGCCATATGGGTTTATTTGCGGTTTGATCAGCTGCTATTGGTTTTTCAACGGAATCCGTACCCGTAACCCGATTGCTATGCTTCCGGGATTTCTTTTCCTTTCGATTGGATTGAATGCCAGACCCGCAGCTATGTTTATGCTTCCGGCTGTTGGTTTATGGTACTTTTTCGTTTTTCTGCAAGATCACCCGAAAAAGTTCTTCTATTCAGCAATTGCCCTGGTTATGTTGCTTTCGGGTTTTGTTGTGAATCGCATGTCCCAAATAGCAGTTTATGGAAACAAAACGATCCCCAATCGGCAGGCTGCTGAAATGGTATATGGATTATGCCTCGGAGGAAAAGCGTGGGGCGAGGTAACAGCTGCTCCGGTAATGACAGCACTGAACAATTCCGATAATATCTTACGCGATGTTGCCAAGCTGTGCATGCCAGTTTTAAAAGAGCATCCCGAAAACATTCTCTCTGCACTTCGGACGATATTTGTAGACAGTCTCATTAATTCAGAATATTATGGAGCATTTTCATATGTAAATGGCAACCCGGGAATGCTGCGTGTGCCAGTTCGGTATGGATTAATGATCCTTTGGCTGATGGGATTTATTGGTCTTATCATCAAACGTAAGAATCTTGTGAATTCCTTTTTATTGTTCAGTTCTGTTGGTATCATCATATCTGAATGTGCCGCAGTACCTTTTTCGACGAATTACCTGAGATTATATGCCGTCAGTATGTGGGTACCTGCATGTATTGTTGGTATCACACCGCAATATATTTTCAATAGATTGCGTACATCAACTTTTCCTTCAGAAGAATCAGATATATTCAGCAGGCCAATTTCCTTCATAGCCGGCACACTGATTATACTATGCGCAATATTCGGTAGTTCTTATATTAAGACTCATCCGCTTTCCCGTCCGCAGCAGCTTGATGAAATCTGTGGTAACGATGAAGAGATTCTGATCACCTCCGTTGACCGGGGAAGTTTCATTTATCTTTCTGAGCAGCCGGAATTAAAAATTGAGCATTATCCATATTTTCGTCTTCCCTATGTAAGACAGCATATTCACGATACTGCTTCCGTAGAAATGTTCCCGTTTACGGATGCCATCGATAAACCGACTGCTGTTATTCGTGGAATAGATCTTGGAAACCTTGAGGATGCCTTGATTTTCTCTCCGCTTGAAATGGTCGACGGTAAAACCGGCTATGTGCAATTCTGCGGGCATTTTATTGATCCGCCGATTTTAAGAAATGACCGCTTCTTTATCCCATCTTCAGCATATTTTTACAAGGATAACTTATGACAAAATTAGTATTGCTTCGACATGGACAAACAGATTGGAACCTGAAACATCGTTACCAGGGTTTGACTGATATACCACTAAATACCACGGGAGAACAGCAGGCAAGAGAAGCGAATAAATTATTGAAGCAATTTCGCTTTGATGCCGTTTACTGCAGCGATCTGGAACGCGCGAAAACCACAGCACGATTGGCTTTGAAAGATATTTACCCCTATAAGAAAATTCGATTCGACAGGCGTCTGCGGGAAAGAAGCTTTGGTGCTTATGAAGGCGGACCTTACGATAAAGTGTTCCTGCCTGCTGAATATAAGGCCGCGATGGAGAAGGATCCGGAAAATTTTAAATTTCCTGAAGGAGAGTCACTGATAGATGTCGAAAAAAGGATCCATCCGTTTTTTGATGAAATAATTAAAAAACACCCTGATGAAACCGTGCTTCTTGTCGCTCACGGATCTCTGTTGTCTATGCTTTTATTTGCTGCGGAAAACAAGCCTGTGTCTGATAAAACAAGGCTTCATTTACAAAACGCTGAACCAATGGTGCTGGAAATCGAAAACAAATAATTATCTGCCCCAGATAAAAGCAGCTGCACTATCTCCCGTATTGAACAGCAGATCAAGGATCGTTACATAATGGCAGAAAGGCTGATGCAGCTGAGGATATTCCGGGTAGGAAGAATAATCCTTCCAATGCAGCTCTATACCGGCTTTTTCATAATCTTCAGCACGAATGTAACTTTTTGCCGCGGGACCTGACATATAATACTCAGCACCGGCAGATATTAATAAACTCAGCAGCTTTTCATGACCGCTTCCGCTTGATTCATAGTCCCGGCTGTTGCTGAATGTTGTTTTTATTCCAAGAAAATCATGCGCAATATGGGTGATCAAGTATTGATTTAATTGAGAAAGATTGCTCCACGTCTTTTCCAGATAGAAATCCTCAAGAAAGTCCTTATATTGCGAGAAGAATGGCGCTTTGGAATAATTTGTTACGAGTGTATTGTAATGTTTTCGCTGCCATTGAGAACCAGCGGTTTGTACCTCATCAATTGATTGCGTGATGCTGCCAGTAGTAGGAATCGTCAGCCATTGTATTCCGGATGCGGTTGAGATACGATTACGATTACGCCAGTCATTTTTTGTAAACTGTACTTCATCATAAAAAATAAATTCATCCACATCGTGGATGATATCAAAATACCCTTTCCAGGGAATATAATTTGATTGCAATACAGCTACTTTTTTCATTTGTTCCCTACGTAAAAATCTTTGATCGCTTTGATCGTTTGATCTGTATATTCAGCCGGCATATTATAATACATGGGTAAACGAAGCAATCGTTCACTTTCACGGGTCGTATATCGATCCTCACCATGAAACCGTCCCCACTTTAATCCGGCAGGGGCAGTATGCAGCGGTATATAATGAAAAACGGTTTCAACACCTTTTTCTTTCAGATAGAGAATCAAATTCTGACGTTCTTCAATATCTTTTACTTTGATATAAAACAAATGCGCATTGTGAGTACATTCATCAGGAATAAGGGGTAAATCAATTTTTCCATCTTCCTGCAAATCTTTCAGACCAACATAATACCGATTCCATGACTGCATTCGATTGTCATATATTTCCTGATCATGCTCCAACTGGGCGTAAAGGTAAGCAGCATTTAATTCACTTGGAAGATAGGAAGATCCGAAGTCTATCCAGCGGTATTTATCTACCTTGCCACGCCAGAATTGACTGCGGTTTGTTCCTTTTTCCCTTATTATTTCAGCTTCATCAATATATTTTTCATCATTGATGAGCAAAGCTCCGCCTTCCCCCATACTGTAATTTTTTGTTTCATGAAAGCTGAAACAGCCAAAATTACCAATTGCGCCTAAAGCCTTTCCTTTATAAGAAGACATAACACCCTGTGCTGCATCTTCAATAACGAACAAATTATATTTTTGTGCTATTGACATTATAGTGTCCATCTCGCAGGAGACACCGGCATAATGTACAGGAGCGATTGCACGTGTTTTGTTTGTGATTGCTGATTCGATCAAGTTTTCGTCGATATTCATCGTATCAGGCCGGATATCAACAAAAACGATTTTTGCGCCGCGTAAAACAAACGCGTTGGCAGTTGATACAAACGTATAGGAAGGCATTATGATCTCATCATCTGGCTGGATTCGGCAAAGAAGCGCAGCCATTTCCAGTGCGTGTGTGCAGCTTGTTGTCAAGAGAGCCTTCGGACAGCCGGTTTTATTTTCGATCCATTGATGACATTTTTCTGTAAATTCTCCATCACCACATATTTTGTGACTCTGGATAGCCTCATGAATTCTTTCTTCTTCTGTTCCATAAAGTGGCGGCACATTGAATGGGATCATTTTAACCTCGAAAAAGTTCAAATTTTCACATTTATTATATATCAGACAAGCCTGGTTGTTTAGGATTTCATGCTAAAAACACGGGAACAGAAATAATGTCCCCGTGTTTTTGTAATCTATAAAATTATATGCGGGCAACGCCGGTCTTTCGGGCGGCTTCAGCTACAGCCTTTGCTACGGCATCACCAACACGCGGATCGAATGCCTTCGGAATGATGTAATCTGCGGAAAGTTCATCCGGAGCAATCAAATCTTCCAGAGCTTTCGCTGCTGCGATCTTCATTTCTTCATTGATATCACTTGCGCGGACGTCAAATGTGCCGCGGAAGATTCCGGGAAATGCCAAAACATTGTTGATCTGGTTCGGGAAATCGCTGCGGCCGGTCGCAATCACGGCAGCACCGCCGGCTTTGGCATCATCCGGGAAAATTTCCGGGGTCGGGTTGGCACATGCGAAGATGATTGGATCTTTCGCCATAGTTTTTACCATCTCCGTGGTGACAAGTCCCGGTGAGGAAACGCCGATAAACACATCAGCACCGACCAGCATCTCGGCAAGTGAACCTTGCTTGCAATCAAGGTTGGTAATTTCAGCCATTTCTTCCTTGATCCAGTTCATGCCTTTTTCACGGCCCTTATAGATTGCACCGGTGCGATCGCAGAGTGTGACGTTCTTGATTCCGGCAGAAAGCAGAAGCTTGCAGATGGAAATAGCAGCAGCACCTGCACCGGACATGACGACACGGATATCTTCCTTCTTTTTACCAACGACCTTCAGTGCATTGCTGAGGCCGGCAAGTGTAATGACAGCAGTACCGTGCTGGTCATCATGGAAAATCGGAATGTCGCATTTCTCTTTCAATTTGCGTTCGATTTCGAAACAGCGGGGTGCGGAAATATCTTCCAGATTGATACCACCGAAAGAACCGGAAATCAGATAAACTGTATTCACAAATTCATCGACATCATGGGTTTTTACGCAGAGAGGAAATGCATCAACACCGCCAAAGGATTTGAACAAAACGCATTTGCCTTCCATTACAGGCATCCCTGCTTCAGGGCCGATATCACCTAAACCGAGAACTGCGGAACCATCGGTGATAACGGCACAAAGGTTATGACGACGTGTCAGATCATAACTCTTGTTGACGTCTTTCTGAATTTCCAGACATGGCTGGGCAACACCCGGAGTATAAGCCAGAGAAAGATCTTCTTTGGTTTTTACGGGTACGGTGGCAATAACTTCGATTTTCCCTTTCCACTCATTGTGGAGACGTAATGACTCTTTTGCGTAATCCATGGTTTATCTACCTCACTTATTTTTATTCAGTCTGTACAGACTGTTTCATACGGTTTAAATTCTTGTTAATGAACGATATTTAGTGCGATGAGGTGTATCCGCTTCAATGCCCAATCGTTTTCTGCGGTCCTCTTCATACTGTGTATAGTTCCCGTCAAAGAAACGGACTTCCGAATCATTTTCAAAGGCAAGAATATGCGTAGCAACACGGTCCAGGAACCATCTGTCATGTGAAATAACCAGAGCACATCCTGCAAAATTTTCCAGACCTTCCTCAAGAGCGCGGATCGTGTTGACGTCCAGATCGTTTGTCGGTTCATCCAGTAGCAAAACATTCGCTTCACTCTTCAATGTTTGTGCCAATTGAACACGATTTCGCTCCCCACCGGATAAAACGCCGACCTTCTTTTGCTGATCAGCACCGGAGAAATTGAACCGCGCGACATATGCTCTGGAATTGATCCTTCTGCCGCCGACGATGATCTCGTCTTGCCCTCCGGAAATCACTTCCCAGATGTTTTTATTGGGATCCAACGCGTCGCGGGATTGATTCATATACCCGAGCTTCACTGTGTCGCCTATACGAATTGTTCCGCTCGTAGGTTTTTCTTCCCCGACAATCATTCTGAAAAGCGTGGTCTTCCCTGCACCATTTGGACCAATGATCCCGATAACACCGCCTGGCGGCAGGTTAAAGGTAACATTTTCAACCAGGATCCGGTCTCCGAATACTTTTGAAACGTCATTCATTTCAATGACAAGGTTCCCCAATCTTGGACCGGGCGGGATAAAGAGCTGCAGCTCAGAGGCTTCCTTTTCAACATCCTGTGACAGCAATTTTTCATAAGATGCGATACGTGCCTTGGATTTCGCATGCTGTCCCTTTGGAGACATATGGATCCAATCCAGTTCACGCTGCAAAGTACGCTGCCGCTCTGATTCTGTTTTTTCTTCTAATGAAAGGCGGCGCTTCTTTTGTTCCAGCCAGGAAGAATAATTACCCTGGAAGGGAATTCCCTCCCCGCGGTCTAATTCAAGGATCCATCCGGCGACATGATCGAGAAAATACCGGTCATGCGTCACAGCGATAACCGTTCCCGGATATTGCTGTAAATGACGTTCCAGCCATGCTACAGCTTCAGCATCCAGATGGTTAGTCGGTTCATCAAGCAGCAGGATATCAGGTTTTTGCAGAAGCAGCCGGCAAAGAGCCACACGGCGCCTTTCACCACCGGACAGTACATTCACAGGAGTATCACCCGGAGGACAGCGGAGTGCATCCATTGCCATTTCCAAACGAGAATCGATATCCCAGGCATCAAGATGGTCGATTTTATCCTGAATTTTTCCCTGCTTTTCGATCAATTCATTCATCTCTTCATCGCTCATCGGTTCCGCGAAACGATTACTGAGCTCTTCAAACTCTCTCAGCAAATCAACCGCTTCCTGAGCTCCTTCCTGAACAACTTCCAGCACTGTCTTGTTACAGTCAAGCAATGGTTCCTGCTCAAGATAGCCTATCGTATAACCGGGAGAGAGATGAGTTTCTCCTATAAACTCATTATCAACACCGGCAAATATTTTGAGCAAAGAACTTTTACCCGATCCGTTCAGACCGATGACACCGATTTTAGCGCCATAAAAATATGAAATATAGATGTTTTTCAGTACGACTTTTTTGTCATACATTTTTGAAACACCAATCATTGAATAAATGATCTTGTTATTAGGTTCTCCCGCCATAATCTCACCGTTATTGATATTTTTTATGATTCAAAACCTGCTGACGCAACACAGCAACCGGTAAGCGTTTCGGTTTTGCTGCTACAGGTAACCGGCACATGTGCTGCGTCTGGGTTCGATACTTTTCAGCTTACGATGGCTCCGAGGAATCCAAAGACAGCCGCAAGAGCACAACAACCCGCAATCAGCAGCAATGCGGCTACGGCAATAATGACCCAAAGAATTGTCTTGTTATTGTCATTACCGTTATTGGAAGCACCCTTTACGCCATCATTGATCGGCTGAGCGTATCCTTCTGTTTGTTGATAAGCTTCGTGGATTTTTTCAGGCTCATCAGGAATAGGATCAGAAGGGCTTTCACGAACATACGTTTTGGGTACATATTGCGGAATGCTCGGTCTATGCGCATTATCACCTACCGGTTCTAATTTGTCATCTGAGTTATTGAAGGTCTCGTGGATATCCTCTGCTGCTGTTGATACGTTTGAAGTCACAGTTGAATAAGCAGCATCTGCGTATTCCGATACTTTGGCTTCAGCTTTATCAAGCTTTTCAGATGCATCATCTTTCCATGATTTCACGTCCGCTTCAATTTCGCCGGTTTTTTCTTTGAATTCAGATTTGACCTCGTCAGCTTTTTTCAGAATATCATCATGTGCATATTCCAAATCAGACTTGAACACCTCAGTTCGATCCTGTATGGTTTCTTTTGCATCCATAAGTTCATTATGGGCTGAATTTTTAAAACCTTCAGCAGATTCAGTGAGGTTGTCAATTACTTCTTCGCGATGACTGTCATATGCTTCTTTTGCGTTTGCAATATTTTCATGAACAGTTTCTTCAGCGTTTTTAATCGATTCGTCCATAGAATCGATAAATTCATCGCGTTTATCGTTTATTACCTCAGCCTTTTCCTGAATAGAATCATTTACATCCTCGATATGTCCTTTAATTGCCTCTCTTATCTCATCTTTTTTCTCATCCATTGAATCAATAAGTTCGTCTCTTTTATTGACAATTTCCTCGGCTGTCGATTCTAAACTTGAATTCACATCATTTTTTGCGAATTCAACTGTATCTTTGAAATCTTCGACATGTTCACGGACATTTGATTCAAAATTGTCCATCTTATCCTCGAAGGATTCGCCATTCATAATTACCTCTCAATCACCGAAAACAATTTTCGGATCAAACCTTTCGGGGTCAATATCTCCCGTCCAGGGTCCCGGAACCTCCTGTTTCATACTGGTGATAATTCCCGCAATCTGTGTTGCACGTTCCGGATCATGTTTAATACGTGAACCAATATAAGAAGTAATGCAGGTATCGCCGCGTCCGGTTCTGCCGGAAAGATTCTTCGGCAGGAAAGGCGCACGATAGAACTTGCCATCAGCATAAACCAGAATTTCCTTCTTCTGTGTCAGCACGATCTCTTTCGGTCCATAACCGGCAAGGATCTTAGCTGCCTTTTCAAGATCTTTTTCTCCTGTCAGGTATTCAGCTTCCGCGCTGTCAACCTTCAGGTAAGTAACATGCTTCAAACCTTCTTCCATGTCCTTCCAGGGTTTAAAGAGAAGATCATCGCCTTCAGGTACACGGACAAAGCCCTGCACATCCAACGCGATCGGGGCTTTCTTTGATAATTTAATAAGCGTATCAAGACTTACTTCTCCAGCGATAATGGGAAGGATAGCAATGATCTTCGCGTTGACATCCGGAATGTCTTCGTATGGAATTTCACCGGCAAAACCAAAAAGCTTACAAATACGATGATCCATGTCGGCTGAATTGTAAATATTGATACAACCGGACGACTGGGAAGCTGGATGAAGGTCAAACTCGATGCCCATATCCATCAATGGCTGGAGGCTTGGATAATCTTCCGGATTACCACGGGAGGCAACGCCTACTTCCAATCCTAATCTTTTCAAAACGACAGCGCCATAATAAACGGCCCCGCCGGCGCAAATTTCTTCTTTACCATCAACAACAATTTTATCTTTGGCAAAATGGCCAACCATCAAAATATCGAGATCTTTTTTCATTCCTTTTTTATCCTCCATTATTTTCCGGGATCGGCGTCGTATACCTCTGCCCGTCATAAAAACAAAATTCAAAATCTTTCACATGAGAATATTCAACGCAAAATGAGTAACAATCCTGGAGTTTACTTCTCTCAGGATCAATGCACATCCAGGCCAGGCTGTCGGGTGTTGCGGTAATTCCCTCAGCAGAATAATATGTAGGAGTGATGGTTGCTGTCAAAGTCGGTATTTCTGTAATATATGAGAAATCTCCAACAGAAATGTAATAATCAAATTTACCGAACACAGCGCCATAGGCATCCTGAATTTGAAATGTCTCTGTATAATTACCCAACGGAGAAGGTGCGGTCATATAAATAGATAATACAGCTGTTCCGCCGGGCGCAACAGCGTAGGGTAAATTATATTCTTTTTGTACGGTTAATGGTGATTGACTGATATCAACCACTTTATAAAAAGTCTGCCATGT
Organism: uncultured Chloroflexota bacterium; assembly: GCA_902791025.1. Lineage (GTDB taxonomy): Bacteria > Chloroflexota > Anaerolineae > Anaerolineales > Anaerolineaceae > Flexilinea. The sequence goes on from CADATZ010000001.1 coordinate 376,056, forward strand.
GGTTGTTCCGGTATTTTTCAGTGTCACATCAAGATGAAGAGCCTGTCCAGGCAGAACTACAGCGCCTGAAACAGGGTTGAAACCAACGACTTCCATACTGTCGCTCATCGTTGCTGCATTATAATTCTGTACAGGATTGACTGATGGAGCAGTATTTCCTGAGCTAAAGGAGTTGTCTCCAGGAGTATAGTTGTTGTTGCTAACATCAGGATAAGTGTCACGGCTGATAATGATTCCTTCTTCACCTTTTTTTTCTATTCCCAAAACAATAGGAGTTACAGTAGGACCTTGAGATGGACCATTCCATTCAAATGGGTTACGGTTTATTGTCAAATCAGCATCTGTATCAATTGATACGGCTGATGATACGGCTGATTGAGAATTCTGAATTGTATTATCCTGAATTTCCATATCGCTCGATTTCATATCCATGGAATTATGTTTCTTAGGCAAATTGCATGAAGAAATAATCAAAGATAATGTTATTAATATAGCAGCTGTAATCAAGAGTATGGCATTATTCTTCATACACTACTTTTTCTCCATTAACAAAACAGTCAAATCCGTTTTTGTTCATCTGTTTTACCATTTCAACACTGCAATATGTAGCACAACCATCCCCCTGGAGTAAACTTCTGTCTGCATTTGAGCACATCCAGTCGAGTGAAGATGGTGTGGCAGTCGGGTTTAATTCCGGAACCTCTGTAATAAAAGTCTGGTCACCAACGATGGTGGTGTAATAAACATTATAAAATGGAATACCATCCGGATTTTCCAAGGTCCATGTGGTTTGGTAAGTTCCTTCAGAGGCTGGTGCTGTTGCCGGCATTTTGATCGTCATTATTCCACCCGGTGCTATATTTTCAGAAATTGAATAGGAGGACTGATCAGCAAGCTGAATCCCGTTACTGTAATAAAATCTATATTTGCCGGACCATGTAGTTGTTCCCGTATTTTTGATCTGCCAGGTGATGTAAAAATGCTGATTTGGAACAAATTGATTGGGACTTGGCAGCACAGAAACGAAATCAGCTTTGTCCGGAAAGAAAACTGTTGCCGTTGGTTCCGGCGAGGCTATTGTTGGAATATCTTCTATTCTGGTAATCAAATATTCGTTGGGATCCTCAGTAGGAATCGGGATATCTGTAGGAGTTGGTTCCGGAGTGTCAGTAGGTACAGGTGTAAATGTTGGAGTCTCAGTTGGCATCGCTTCGATTGTTTGGGTAATATGCGCTGCTGCTGTTTGTTCAATTATTTTATATTCTTCTTCAGAATTCGTTGGTTTTGGCATAGAACATGATGCGGCGAAGATTCCGGAAATAATAATTGATAATAAGAAAATAAATCTTTTGCTCACGGGTATCTCTCCTTATACCTTTATTCCTTACATTATAACAGAAAAAGGTGAAAGCGTAGTCACTTTCACCTTTGAATTTCAAAATTGATTTTGAAATATGCTTATTTCTTAGCCTTCAGAGCATCACGAATTTCAGTCAGCAGCTTGACTTCTTCACTCGGTTCAGCAGGGGCAGCAGCAGCTTCTTCTTTTGCTTTCTTAGTTGCCATTTCAGTCGCCTTGTTTGCGGCTTTCATAATAGCGAACAGAACGATAGCAATGATTAAGAAGTTGATCACAGCGGAAATAAAATTACCGATGGTGATCATAGGAGCACCGGCAGCTTGTGCCTGGGCAAAGGAATCATAATGTTCGCCGGAGAGCGGAATATACCAGGTCTTGAAGGAAACATTTGAAAGCAAACGTCCGATAACTGGCATAATCACATCATTGATCAACGAATTGACGATATCGTTGAATGCCCCACCGATAATAATACCGATTGCCAAACCGAGAACATTCCCTTTGGAAATAAAGGTTTTGAACTCTTCAAATAATTTTTTCATAATACACTCCTCTTTTTATTTTAAATATTTCAGATAAGCTTGCATGAAGCCATCTAAATCACCATCCAAAACGCCTTGAGCGTTTCCGACTTCGTATTCTGTGCGATGATCCTTTACCATTTGATATGGATGCAAAACGTAGGAACGGATCTGACTGCCCCATTCTGCTTTCACATATCCTCCGCGCAATTCAGCCAGTTCTTTCTCTTGTTCCTGATGCTTGATATCCAAAAGGCGGGATTTCAGGACCTTCATAGCAGTTTCGCGGTTTTGTGTCTGCGAGCGCTCATTCTGACAGGTGACAATAATACCGGTAGGAATATGAAGCAGCCGTACAGCCGTAGAGTTCTTTTGAACATTTTGTCCACCGGCTCCTGATGACTTGAAAACGTCTATACGAACATCTGATTCAGGAATTTCAATAGAGTCATCATCCTGTGCTTCAGGTAAAACTTCAACCATGGCAAAAGATGTGTGTCGGCGATGTGCCGCATCAAAAGGCGAAAGGCGAACAAGTCTATGCGTTCCTTTTTCGGATTTCAGATATCCATAGGCAAATTGACCTGTCACAGTAATGGTTATTGTTTTTGTTCCTGCTTCTTCACCGGGGGTGAAATCGACAATTTCACTTTCATAACCATGGGCTTCGATCCAGCGGAGATACATGCGCTGCAGCATGGAAGCCCAGTCATGAGCTTCTGTTCCGCCCGCACCGGCATGAATGGCTAAAATGGCGTTTCCTCTGTCAAATTTACCGGAAAGAAGTGTTGAAATCTCTTTTTTATCGCATTCTGTTTCGATCTCTTTGATCTCTTTTTCAAGCTCTTCCCGCATAGCTTCATCATCCATTTCAGCTAATTCCATTACGTCATTAGCCTTTTGCGAAAGCTGATCCCAGCCGGAAATTTCAGCCTGGAGATCGTTGATCTTTTTCATGAGCTTTTGAGCTTTTTCAGGCTCATCCCACAGCGCTGGATTTTCCGATTCTGTTTGTGCAGCTGCGAGGTCCTTTTTCAGTGTCTCCAGATCTACATGCTGAATCAATTCGGATATTTTCTTTTTTGCGGTATTTACGCGGTCTACCAGGTCCTGCATTATATGTAATCCTATTCTGTCTTTAAAACGCCTTCAATAAAATTATCCGGATCGAAAACCATCAAATCTTCACTCTTTTCGCCTAATCCGGCATATATAATTGGCAGTCCCAGTTCGCCAGCGATAGAGAACGCCATACCGCCTTTTGCCGATGTATCAAGCTTGGAAAGTATAACACCATCCACTTTGACCGCTTCTTTGAAAGCTTTTGCCTGTGACATTGCATTCTGTCCTGTCGTGGCGTCAAGTACGATCCATACAGCGTGAGGCGCTCCGGGCAGTGCTTTTCCTGTGACGCGATAGACCTTTTTCAATTCTTCCATCAGATTATAACGTGATTGCAGTCTGCCGGCTGTATCAATTATCAGAACATCAATACCGCGGGCAATTGCAGAAGTCGTCGCATCATAAGCGACAGCGGCAGAATCCCCGCCTTCCACACCGGCAATAACCGGAACGTTCAGGCGGTCTCCCCAAACCTGCAGCTGATCGATAGCGGCAGCGCGGAATGTATCAGCAGCTGCCAGCATAACTTTTTTCCCGGCATCCTTGTATTGTTTTGCCAGTTTCGCTGCGGTCGTTGTTTTTCCTGAACCATTCACACCAACCATAAGAATAACAAACGGTTTAGCTTTGTTTATCGTATCCATGGGATTTTCAGGAGTTTGCAGCCGGTTGCGTAATTCAGTCTGCAATGCCTCTGTCAATTCTGAAGCTTTTGTAAAACCTTCGGAACGGGCAGTCTTTTTCATACTTTCGATGATCGATTCAGTTGTCTCTACACCCGCATCAGCCTGAAGGAACATTTCCTCAAGCTCATCCCAGGTTTCGTTTGTGATTTCATTTGTACCAAAAATAGAAGCCAGTCTGCTGAATGTGACTTTTCTTGTTTTATCGAGACCTTTGATCCATTTTTTAAAGATATTTTCTCCCATAATTTATTACTCCTGTTTGTTTTGTTCTGCCAGCAGCTGACCGCAACCCGCACCGATGTCAATACCGCGCTTCAGACGTACCGAACAGGGAATTCCGTTTTTGTCCAATACGGACTTAAAGCTCTGCGTTCTGTCATGGTTTGAACCGCTCCCAGCATATTTTTCTGTGCTGTTCAGAGGGATCAGATTCACATGGCACAACATTCCTTTTAGTCTCTTGCATAATTGAACGGCGTTTTCGTAATTATCATTCAGACCATGTATTAATGCGTATTCAAAAGTTATGCGGCGACCGGTTTTTTCTGTATAGTTTCTGCAAGCTTCGAGTAAACTGTCAATTGGATATTTTCTGTTGGCGGGAATGATTTTATCCCGAATCGTATTGCTTGGTGCATGCAGAGACACAGCAAGATTTATTTGGCGTTTGGCCGCTGTGAACTGCTCAATTCTCGGGATGATGCCAACGGTGGAAATTGTTATTCTTCTTTCTCCGAAATTCATACCGTCCGGATCATTGATGATCCCGATCGCTTTCATCACTGCGTCATAATTGTGAAACGGTTCTCCCATTCCCATGATCACAATGTTTGTCAGTTTCAGTCCTTCGGATTTGAGCATGCTGGCGAAAAATAAAACCTGAGCCACAATTTCACCGGCAGACAAATTTCGCAGAAAACCCATCTGACCTGTAGCGCAAAAAGCGCAATTCATAGGACATCCGACCTGGGTTGAAATACAAATTGTATTTCTCTCTTTGTATCTCATCAGAACAGACTCTATCATTCTGTTATCCTGAAGACGAAATAATAACTTATTCGTTTGTTCATCAGAGGATTTCAGATCCTTTTCCACCTTGAGCGGTAGGAAACAGAATTGTTCATCCAGTTTTGTGCGGAATTCTTTGCTGAGATTGCTGAATTCAGAAGGTTCGGCTATCAACTGCTTGTAAACCATCTGCCAAATCTGTTTTGCACGATATGCAGGCTCACCTGTTTTGGTGATAGATTCAGTTAATTCCTGGAGCGTTAGGTCGTTAATTAACGGTTTCATTTTTCTTATCCTATTCGTAATAATTATACAGGATAATTGTCAAAATTGACTAAGGATAATTGAAAAACTTTACAGGAATAAGATAAAAAAATATTATCTGCGAATTTTGAGCGAAATGTATATAAAAAGGGAGTTGTAAAATCTCCCTTTTTATAAACGCTTCATTGTTTTAACCAATTCTGCAAGATTTTCACATATCAGATCCGGTTTTGGATCTAAAAACGGAACAGTGTCTTTCGACTCATATCCGCTGAGTACCAACGCGGTTCTTGCTCCATAATTTATTCCTCCAGCGATATCGGTCTCATAGCGGTCTCCGACTGCCATGATTTCATCCGGTGCCAATCCATATGTTTGGCAAGCCATATCGATCATTACCGTATTGGGTTTTCCGATAACGAAAGGTTTTATTCCGGTGCAGGTTTCCACACAGTTGACCATTACACCGCCGCCCGGACGCCAGCCATTTTCAGTTACAAATGTGCTGTCGGTATTGGTGGCATAAAATTTTGCACCATGCTCGCAGATTTCGATCATTGCCCGGGAAATCTTTTCATAGCTGATTTCCCTGTCTAAACTGGCAAGAACAACATCAGCGTTTTCTTCTACGACTTCTATGCCATTTTCTGTCAGAAGTTTCTTCAGTGATGGCGATCCGAAAACATAAACCTTTGGACCGCCCGGAAAATCTTTTCTCAGCTGATAAATCGTTGCGATGCCGGAGGTGAAAAACTGCTCCGGTTTCACTTGAACGCCAAAACCGGCAAGCTTTTCACAGTACTCTTCCGGCGTACGTGTTGCGTTGTTTGAGCCAAAAAGCACAGTCAATCCGGTTTCCCGGATTGACTCGAAAATTTCGTGAAGATTACCGATTTCTTTCTTATCGGTCCACAAAACGCCATCCATATCAAGAAACAGCGCTTTGACTTTCTTCAATGCGGTTTTATCCATTTTTATTTAACCTGTTTCCCCGGTTCAAGAACCTTATCGATCAGACCATATTCAACAGCTTTTTGTGCGCTGAAATAATGATCGCGGTCACAGTCCTCCAGAACTCTTTCATATGGCTGTCCGGTATGGAAGGACAGAATATTCATCAGGTCTTTCTTCAGACGCATGATTTCTTTCGCCTGGATCTCAATATCGGATGCCTGTCCTTCGGCACCACCCAGCGGCTGATGCATATGGATCGTTGCATTCGGGAGAGCAAAACGATGGCCTTTCGCGCCTGCAGTCAGCAACACAGTACCAAATGAAGCAGTAAAACCGCAGGCAACAGTGTTGATGCGGTTCGGGATCATCTGCATAGTGTCATAAATTGCGAGTCCTGCGTAAACTGAACCGCCGGGGGACTGAATGTACATCTGAATATCGCGGTCCGGATCTTCCCGGCTGAGATATAACAACTCAGCAACAACGAGGTTGGCAATTTGAGAATCGATTTGACTTCCTACAAAAACAATTCGTTCCTTCAGCAGGAGAGAATAGATATCATAAGAACGCTCGAAGCCGCCGTTACCCTCGACTACGCTCGGAATAATTGTACTTAATGGATTCATAAAAATAATTTCCTTTCCTTAAGTTTATTCAATTCAATAATCTTATCATAGAGTCTGAATTTTTTTCATAAGAAATATGTTAGCGTTATACAAATATATTCTTATAATTTATAAAAAGAGCGCCTTCCGGCGCTCTGTATTTTGAATTATTTGGTAATTATTCTTTATCTTCAGCCTTGGAAGTGTCTTTTTCAGCTTCAATTTCAGCTGCTGCGACAGCTGCGGCTTTCGCAGCTTCCTCAGCCTGTTCATGAACGTGATCATGACTTTCGATCTGAGGATTTTCACCCTTGGCGATTCCCATCAATCTTCCAAATACCGCGCTCATATATGTTTCATTTAAGGCGTCTTCACGGATATGGCTGAGCATATGTTCGCGTTCGTGCTTATTCTTCGCGCCGTCCAGCTGATATTGCATATACGCAACGAGTTCGTTATATTTTTTCTGATATTCTTCAAAATTGAGGTCAATCTTCTCAGTTTTCGCAAATTCACTCAGAACGAGCTTCCGCTTCAGCTGTTCTTCAGCGACCGGTTTGATTTCTTCTTCAATGAATTTATCTTCTTCGGTCTTCTTCATCTTCAGCCAGGCATCAAACCCAATTCCGCGGTCCTGCAGGTTATGCTTCAGTTCATCAACACGTTCATTGATTTCATTCTTCAGTTCAGCTGCGGAATATTCGACAGTGGCACCATCAGTCATTTTCTTCACTACAGCTTCGATGTACTTGTTTTCTTCCGCGCGTTTTTTGCTTTCGCTGAGATTCTTTTTGATTTCTTCCATCAGATCATCAAAAGTGTTTTTGCCGAAATTCTGAGCAAATTCATTATCATTTTCTGGCAGCATCATCTTTTTGACACTCTGGATGGTGGTTGTATAGGTGGCTTTGTGTCCCTTCAGAGATTCGATGGGGGAATTGTCCGGATAGGTATATTCAGAGGTGACAACGTCGCCTTCTTTATGACCCTTCAGGCACTGTGTGTATTTCGGATAAGGCCAGGCTGTCCCTTCATCGTTATCAGAACCGACAATAAATTGATAAGGCATTTCTTTGACCAGTTCAGTCGTACCGCCTTCTTCCATCGGTTCATCCAGTTCCCCTTTGATCATAACGTAAACAAGAGCATCATCATCAATTTCACCATCATAGGGTTCCTGTGATGCATAAGGCTGTTTCAAATCTTTCAGCGCCTGCTGGATTTCATCTTCTGTCACAGGCTCTTCTGTGTATTCTTCGCGGATTTCACGATAGTCACCAAGATCTACGTTGGCTTTCAGCGGAACGGTTAATGTGAATTTCGGTTCCGGAAGAATATCGTCGATACTCTTCAGTGAACCCATAGCACCCGGTTCAACTTCAGCTTGTTCAAGGATGCTGCCGTATTTGTCTTCAAGGAACATATCGAAAGCTTCCTGAGCAATCGCCATCTCCCCAAACATATTGCGGATCACATTCGCAGGAGCTTTGCCGGGGCGGAAGCCCGGAATACGCTGAGAACCTGCGATTTTCTTTGCAGCTTTAGTCATGTAGGGTGCGAATTCTTCCTTCTCAATGGTTACATCGAGTTGTACTTCATGATTTTCGAGATTTTGCTTTTCGATTTTCAAGGTTGGTTCCTCTTACTTAATAAAAAAATTCCACATTGTATGCGGTTCTGTAGGGAAGGAGGGGCTCGAACCCTCACGCCTTACGACACATGATCCTAAGTCATGCCTGTCTGCCAGTTCCAGCACTCCCCCTAATCCAAGTACGCCTACTGAGACTCGAACTCAGGCTCTTACCTCCGGAGGGTAATGTGATATCCACTTCACTATAGGCGCAAACATTTATATTTTACCACTGTTTTCAAATGGTTTATGACAACCTGACAAAATTCATTTTTGGAGGATATATTTTTTACGGATGATATTTACCGCAAATGGATCAAACCCCAATGCAGCGGCCAGTTCATCAGGACGTCCCATCGCGGAATCCCGGGCTGCCATCTGAATTGCCATAAAGATCTCTCCATCAGTTGTTTTCCCACAGGACCAGTCTTCGATCAAAGGTTTCATATCGTAGATTTTTCCCCTTCGTTCCCGCTCGATTTGTTCTTGGCTCATCAATAAAGACATTTTCGAATTCAATTCTTCCATATCTTTTATTTCGGGAAAGAATATTTGATAAACAGCACTTTGAATTATGATCGTGAGTGCCGGGTCCGAATATGGCAATTTCCCGATTTCAAGGATGCGAAGCCCAGCTGGCAGTGATCTGTTGACTTCCCTGATAAAAACTTCCGGATCGGCTTCTTTCCCTTCCGGGTCATCAAGCCAGATATCCATCAGCTCCCCTTTTGTTCCCCAACCGAGAGGAAGCGGCCAGGCATAGGCAACCTTGGGTGTAGGATGAAATCCCTGAGTATAGGCCAGCGGCAGCTTCGCACGAAGCAACGCGCGGATCCAGACCTTTTGCAGGTCCAAATGGCTTGTATAGCGCATAGCACCGGTTTTTTCGTAAGTGATGCGTATTCGTTCCATTCTTTATCCCTTCTCCGGTACCGGACAGAACCAGCGAACAGATTCTTCTTCCGGCTGGATATCATGGAAAGCCTGCACAATTCCACACCCGTAACATCCGGTTCGGCAATCCGGTCTGAGGACACCATTCAAACTGTTTTCATATTCCCTTCGCAATGTGCGTTTTGATACACCGGTATCGATGATATCCCAGGGAAAAATTTCATTGGCTTCTCTCTTCCGGTGTACATAAAATTCCGGAGAAAGTCCGTTCTCTTCAAACGCCTGCATCCAGGCATCTTTTTTGTAATGATCTGCCCAGGCATCCAGCTTTGCGCCGAGCTGCCATGCGCGATAGATCACATTGGACATCCTGCGGTCACCTCGTGTACTCCATGCCTCAAACATTGTCGAATCCGGTTCGGACCAGCTTATCTTTACACCGGGAGTCTTCAGCGCGTTTTTCAATAATGCCTGTTTTTCTGCTACTAAATCCGGATCATCCAGTTGTGCCCACTGGAACGGGGTATGCGGTTTCGGAACAAATGTTGCTACCCCGAGATTTAATTGTGAACGTTTTCCGACCAATCTGCGGCCGATTTTGATTACCTTTATTGCAAGATCAGCGATTGCCTGAACATCTTCCATTGTCTCATTGGGAAGGCCGATCATGAAATAAAGCTTGATCGTTGTCCAACCACGCCCGTATATCACTTCAGCTGTTTGCAGGAGCTGCTCTTCCGTAATATATTTATTGATGGTTGTTTTGATTTTTTCGGACGCCGCTTCGGGAGCTAAAGTAAATCCACCGGCACGTGAACCGCGTAATTGCTCCAGAATATCCACAGATACTGTATCTATGCGCAAAGAAGGAAGCGCAATATTCAGCTTGCGCTGCTGATAAAGGTCATGCAGATTTGTAACCAAATCCTGTATAGGACGGTAATCGGAGGATGAAAGCGACAAAAGCGCCGCTTCCTCATATCCGGTATCTTCCAATGCTGCTGAAAGTGAGCGGATGACCATGTCTGCAGGTCGTTCTCTTACCGGCCGAGTGATAAAACCTGCCTGACAGAAACGACATCCTCGGCTGCATCCCCGCATGATCTCTACGGCGACACGATTCTGAACAACATCGATTGACGGGACGATAAATCGTTCCGGCGGTTCCGGTAAAACAGGAAGGATTCGCTTCTTTATTTTTGTTTTTGCGCCTTCATGAACAGGCGTAAGGGAGGCAAGCGTACCATCCTCATGATAAGAGGGTTCATAGAAAGAAGGAATGTAGATGCCTTCAATATGCGACAGATTCTCAAGCAGTTGAAGCTTCGTGGTTCCTGATCTTTTCCATTCCTGATAACAGCGGATTATCTCCGGAAAGATCTCTTCCCCTTCACCAATCGCAAAAGCATCAATAAAAGGAGCCATCGGTTCCGGGTTGAAAGTGGAATGCCCTCCCGCGATAACCAATGGACAGCTCTCATCCCGCTCTGATGAAAAAACGGACATCCCGGCCAGGTCAAGCAGGGTCAATACGTTTGTGTACAAACTCTCATAAGGGATCGTTATACCGATAATATCTATCTCCTTCAGGGGTGTCTTGCTTTCCAACGTATAAAGAGGGATTCCGCGTGAACGCATTTCCGCTTCCATATCTTCCCAAGGCAAATAGACTCGCTCTGCCCAAACATCATTCATCTTGTTGAGCTCATCATAAAATATGGATAGTCCGAGATTAGGAACACCAAGGTCATATATATCGGGGAAAGCCAGTGCTACACGTGTTTTAACCGCAGCAGGATCTTTTATAACGGCATTGAATTCACCACCGACATACCGGCCGGGTTTTTGTATTTTCAGGAGGAATGTATCCAGAATTCTTTCTATTTCTTTAGCTTGCATCCATCAATCCATTTTATAAAATAAAAATTTAACCACATATTGTTTGTTACAATTATAAGTGCTAATTGATTAATTAGTTATTATTCTGTGTTATCTTGTTTTTCAGAATTCAAAAACATTTAAAAATAACAAAACAATTTTTTTATGTATAATTCTTCGCATGATTGAAATAAAGGATTAGAAGAAATGCTGATGAAAAATAATCCATTCATTATAAAAAACAACAAGCTGATTCAATACTTATTGATAACCATACTTTGTTTTTTCCCTGATATATTATATATAAACAAACTTGGTTATTATTGGGATGACTGGAGCCAACTATTCCTTCATTACAAATTTGGTGATGCTGCATTTTGGGAATATTTTTCATACAATCGGCCGCTTTCCGCCTGGACCGATATCATGTTTTTTCCAATATGCGGCAATTCTCCTGTCAAATGGCATATATTAATTCTCGTACTGAAAACCTGTCTGTGTATTTTGTTTCTGAAAATACTTTCACTGACTTTTCGCGAAAACAAAACATTTGTCAATATCGCTGTGGTATTATTTGCAGTTTGTCCGCTATTTTCCCAGACATATATTGCAATTGCTTATTCTCAACATTTTACTGATTATATTCTCTTCGCCTTGTCAGTATATTGTTTGTTGAAATTTACTTTTGCTCAAAAAAAATGGGAAAGATTTGTATTGTATTTTCTATCTACCATTTTCATGGTATTGCATTTGTCTGTTACAGAATATTTTGCCTTTCTCGAAATACTGAAAGTTCCGCTTGTTTTTATTGTGATAAAAAATCAAAACAAAAAGCTTTCACTGAAAAAAATTTTTGCCGTAACTATTAAATATTGCATACTTCATATAATGCTATTCGTGATTTATTGTGGTTATAGATTTAATATCTCAAAAATTTTTGTAAATTTCGATGCGGAAACACCGGATTTACTTTATCTTTTTTTGAATTCTCCAGTTTCCGGAGCTTATACTTTTCTTAAAAACACTTTAGTGAATTTTCTGTATCCTTTCACCGGTTTTATTTCGAACTTATTTAATTTCAATTTGCAGACAATACTGTCAAAAACAGAAATATTATCGCTGCTTGTTTCCTTTTTGGTATCTTTACCGGTATGGTTCTTTATTGCAAAACAATCTTTCAAAGAAGAACTGAAATCAAAAAAAATCATCATTTTGATATGCGCTTGTGCCGCGGTTTTGGGATTTTTGCCATTTGTGATTATGAATGAAAATTATCTTAACACTGATGATTTTACACACGCAGACAGAACATTTCTCGCTTCTGTTCCCTTTTTTTGCCTGATGTTTACCGTAATTTTAGCAGTACTTTTTTCCTCAAAACGCAGCAATACGATATTAATTTCTTTTACGGTATTTCTGTTCTGTCACGCAAAGGTTACTGTTTGTAGTGAGGCTCAGAAGCTTACAAACAAGCAGAATGATTTTTATCACCAAATTTCAATCCGAATTCCGGGCATACAGGATGGTACTGCCATTGTTGATGATACTATTATTTTTCCGGAACAAGGTAATTTTTCAACTGCATCTGCATTAAATATTCTTTACCCGAATGATATTCGTGAAAATGGCGATGTTCCGTTATGGGTATTCTCATATTGGGATAGACCGAAACATGAGCACGGTTCATTTCATGTACAAAATCGTGTATATCACTTTAACCAGCCGCCTACAGATTATATTTATATTGATCATGACAATCAATTCGCAAATTGTGTCTGGATATTCAATAATACGGATACTGACAATCCGCATATCTCAGATATCCAAAAAGGATGGATTGAATCAACAAATTTGAACCTGATAAAATTTGATTCAGAATTTGAACCAGATCATGAAATATTTGGAAATTTATCAAATGAATGGTGTGGGTATTATCAAAAAGCAGCACTGCTGCAGCAACAAAAAGACTGGAAATCTTTATCTGATTTGACAGATATTGTGTTGTATCATGGATATTCTCCATCAAATATCCAATCAAATTCTTCTTATGAATGGTGGCCATTCATAGAAGGACTTCTCCAATCCGGCAGAATGGGTAAAGCTCAGGAATTATCAGAGGAGGCAATTAAGGCTGATGGTGCTTACAGAGATTTTTATGAAAAAAGGCTTTCCGCTTTTCAATAAATCAAAAAAGTGAAATTAGAATAGACTTTGCTGTGCATCAAGGCATTCAATATCAAAATATTCCGCATCTACTGGTGTCATCAATTGAGTAAGTTCATTGAGTGGTCTGTCTTCCATCCATTGCCAGCAGTTATATTTGTCAAATACGACCGGCATTCTGTCGTGGTAAACTTCGAGGCCACGCCCCGGCGGACAGGTTACAATCGTTCCGGAATATATCTCATTACCGGATGAATCGACCCAATACTCCCACAAACCGGCAAGCATAAACACCTTATTCCCTTTCAGAGAGAATCTATAGGGAATTTTTCTGTCATTTGCGGATCGCCATTCATAATAGGAAGTGGCAGGGATCAAACATCTTCTGCGTTGAAAAGCCATCCGAAATGAAGCTTTTTCGCTCAGCGTTTCACATCTTGCGTTAAACATGTGTTTGGCAATGGAAATATCTTTCGCCCAGGACGGGACCAACCCCCAATAAAGAATTTCAACGACCCTTTCCGCGGCATTGACAACAGCGGGGATTCCCTGACCCGGATAGTAATGATCAGTTGGGGAGAGCGCCGGTGGTACAAAATCCAGATCGAATGCGGCCTGCAATTCGTCCGGTTTGACCATCAGCGCAAAACTCCCGCACATATTTAAGACTTATTTCTTGCAGATCTGAACACCCGCACTGGCACCCAGACGGTCGGCACCGGCATCAAGCATGGCTTCAGCAGTTTCCTTGTCGCGGATTCCGCCGGCAGCTTTCACACCCATCTCATCACCGACAATGCTGCGCATCAATTTGACATCTTCAACTGTTGCGCCGCCGGTAGAAAATCCGGTGGAAGTCTTGACATAATCAGCACCGGCATTCTTAGCCAGCAGGCAGGCGATAACCTTTTCTTCTTTGGTCAGCAGGCAGGCCTCAATGATGACCTTCAAAATAGCGCCGTGTTGATGTACAGCATCGCAAACGACCTGAATGTCTTTGGCAACCATGCGGTAGTCCTGAGACTTCAGCGCACCGACATTGATGACCATATCGATTTCAGTTGCTCCGTTTTCAATTGCTGCTTCGGCTTCAAAAGCTTTCGCTTCCGGGATCATTGCCCCAAGCGGGAAACCGACAACTGTGCAGACTGCCACACCGGAACCGCGCAGCAATTCAGAGCAAAGCCGCACCCAGCAGGAGTTGACACACACAGAAGCAAAGCGGTATTCACGGGCTTCCTGACAAAGTTTCGTGATCTGTTCAACAGTCGCGTCAGCCTTCAGCAAAGTGTGATCGATAAAACTGTTGAGCGGGCAGGTAACATCCGCATCTGAAATATCGATATCTTCCTCAGGAGTGACAGTGACGTCGATGACATTACCTTCACCGTCAAAGGTTGTGGCAACCTGAAGACCTTCCGCACTGTCAACGATCACTTCCATATCGTCGTCATCGTCATCCCAATATTCTTCATAATCATCATCGTCATCAAATGGCAATTCATTTTCCGGATCAAAGTCAAAATCGGAATCATCATCCAGATGACTGTTTTTTCTTAAATCAAAATCGTCTTTCATAATATCCTCCATCAACCTTAATTATAGCACCCAAATGCTAAAAGCGGTTAATTTCAAATTTATGATTATAATTGAAATAAATAAAGATCAATATGAACGAGATTCTGTGCAGCCTCCATAATTACACGAAATTTTCAGGTTATTCCTATTCGTTTTACGATATGGCACAATCCGCAATTGACTGCGGAATTGACGCTGTGATCACTACCGACAGGAACATTTATCCCTCGGGGCATGACCAATATTATTTTCGGGACGGGAAAAGATTGCTTGTTATTTGCGGTGAGGAATTATTCGATCCTGTTTCCGAAGAGGCACCTCGCTATCTTTCAATAGGGATCAATCGTGAGCAATTTAACCGCAGAACGGGAAATCCTCAGGATGAAATTCGTATCCTGATGCAAAATTCACCAAATGAAGGTGATAATTTTCCCTACAGACACATTGAACTGATCAATGCAGAAAACCTCCTAAATCAGGGAATTGGTGCATGGCCAAAAGAGATTCGCAAAAACATCCGGAATTTCGATGACCTGTTACTCTCCGATCAAAATTATCTGGGTTTCACCGGCACATGTTCGGAAAACCACACTGAAAAATACAATTACAAGGAATTGTTTTCAACGGTATGCAATCATATACTCTCTGAAGGAGAATTGAACGGAGACTTTGTGCATGATAAACTGCTGATCCTGAAATGTCTGAAAGCCGGAAACCTTTATATGGCACTTGATGGCCTCGCGGATGCGAATGGATTTCGATTCAGTGCCGAAGGAAATAATCAGGATTCAATTGCCTGGCCGGGCAATACAATTTATCTCAGGAACAGCATTACCATGAAAATCAATATTCCGGAAGCCTGTACCTGCCGTTTGATCCGCAACGGAAAAATTATTCGGGAATGGCAGCAGTGCAAACAGGTCCCTTATACGATCTATGAACCGGGATTTTACCGAGTGGAATGTGCACTGACGATCCGCAGAAACTTATACGATTGGATCTTTTCCAATCCAATTTTCGTTGTTAAGGGATGAGGTCAGTTTCAAAGTTGTAAACAGGGGACTGCTGTCGAAGGCGAAAAGACATAAAAATCAATTATACAATTCATAACCTTACAGAAATGGCTGAAGATAAAAATTTACAGAATAAACATAAAATCCCCTCTTTGCTGATAATACTGCTTATCAGCATGATCCTCTTTGTGTGTGTCTGTCTATTTCTTCATGTCAGCCCTTTCAGATTGATCGGAGCCGCTTTTTGTCATCAAATTTCGTCACGGTCTCCCGATTTTCATTTTCCCTTCTGCTATCGCTGCGCTGGATTGTTCTCCGGAGTATTCTGTGGTCTTGCCGCATCCATGATCTGGAATTATGACAAAAAACTGCTCCCCACAAAATCGATTTGTTTCTTTGCATTCAGTTTGCTTTTATTCATCACTGACATTCTAAATTCATCCAAATTCCCTATGATCCATCTCTATCCGGAACGGGTAAATTTCCGCTTTCTTTCAGCTTTTCCCCTCGGTTTTTCCCTTTCACGGATCATAATGCAGATCTTCCAATACTGGTTTCACATCAAAAACGCTTTTCAAATCAATAACTCCATTATCAAACTTATTTCATTTGTTTTGTTTGCTGTTTTATCTTATGTTCTTATTTTCAGTCATGTGGAGCTGCTTTCTGTAATTTCAGAAATTCTTTTGAGTATCGGGTGTATTGTATTTTTGTCACTGCTGTATATGATATTGGTTTTTTGTATTTCCTTACTTCGCAATAAACAGGCTAATAAAACCTCTGCTATGCTTGCAGCTCTGTCACTTGCCTTCTTTCATATTACATTTTTTGGATGGATCCATATACGTTATTTACACTTTGAACAGCTATTCTCCTAAAAAATATCTTCCGGATATAACCAAATGGAATATTATCGAATATAATGGAAATATAGAAGAAACATACGTATAAAAATTTATTGAAACCATCGGTTGAAATAGCAAATTATGAAGAGATTGCAGTTTACGCTCTTACTTACACTGATAACAGCACTGTTTTTCTGTGCCTGCGATGCCAGAAGGAATGAGATCCTATCTCACATTCTGGTCTCTCCCACCATGACAGAAACACCTGTTCCGCCAACGGAAACGCCGACGATCACGCCGACAACGGCACCTACGTTCACCCCAACGCCATATATTGCGGTTGAGAATATGGACCTGCTGATGTTCGGAGATTATGACCTGGCGGACTATACGATCAAATCACGAATAAACAATTCCAAAGATATAAACGAGACGCTGAAAGCCCAAACAGATTCTCTGGAGCTTGCCTATCTCAGAGAAAACTACAGCCAATGTGCGGAAATCATGGCCGAGATCAACGAAACACTTTCAACTACACGGGAAAGACCTTCTGAGGTATTGGCAAAAGCAAATTATATCAATGCACAATGCGCTAAAAACATCAGTGATTCAAAATCGGAAATTGAAAGTCTTGACAGGTATATCGCCTACCGCCCTGAGTCACCTTTACTCGCATCTGTCTACAGTCAGACAGCCTATGCATATCACACATTGGGAGATTATGAAAATTTCCGGAAAAATATCGAACGCTCGGTTTCATATGATGAGACATTCAACAATGATTATGTAAAACTTGATGTCGCAGTTTCATATTCATCACAAGGCAATCACGACGAAGCTGTTGTAAAACTGACCGATCTGTATATCAGCTCCACAGATGAAAACATCAAAGCTGCTGCGGATTACTATCTCGGCAGTGCCTATGAAGCGCTCGGGCGGAGAGATCAGACCATTGCACGCTATCAGGATGGCGTCAACAGTTTTCCCCGCAGCTATTACAGCTATCTGATGCTGCTTTGGCTTTTGGAAAACGGACAGACTGTCAGCGACTATCAGCGGGGATTGATCAATTATTATGTCGGTCAATACGCTTTGGCGAATGAAGCATTCCGCAGATATGTAAAAAATGAACCCGGGAATGACGGATCATCCTGGTATTTTATCGGGATATGTCAAATGAATACCGGCGATTACGAAGGTGCCGTCACATCATTCAGAAGAATAATCAACGACTATCCTGACAATCGCTATTATGTTTCGGCATGGGATGAGCTGGCTTATGTCCAATGGACTTATCAGGAGAAATATAAACAAGCAGCCCAGACGCTTACAGATTACGTAAGCCGCCATCCGGATAAAACCGATGCCGCATCTTTCCTATACGAAGCCGGTCGAATCCTGGAACGGGGAAATTACCTGAAGGATGCCGCAAAAACCTGGGCACGATTGATCGACGAATATCCACTATACGAAAATAGTAAATCAGCACTGTTCTTCGCATCAATTGCTTCTTACCGTACCGCGGACTATGAAACCGCCCTCGCTTATTTGAACCGTATGCTGCTTGTCAGCGGTATTCCGGATGACCAGGCACAGGCTAATTTTTGGATCGCCAAGGTTTATCAAAAACGCGGCGATGCACATAACAAGCAGCAATATCTTGAGAAAGCCGCGGAGATTTCAAACTCAGGATATTATTCTCTGCGCGCAAAGGAATTACTCGAGGGAAAAGCTTATCTGTCTCATCAGCCTTCTCATGAATTGAACATCGATCTTGAAAACGAAAAACAGGTAGCCGATCAATGGATGATGCTGACTTTTGGTCTCGATGAAACCCAACTTCGTGACCGATCGGTTTATCAGGATGACAAAGATTACCGGGCTGCACAGGAATATTACAAACTCGGCGAATACTATCAGGCTTCCATGAGTTTTGAACGGGTCCAGGAGAAACTCATGGAACATCCGGCTGCTTCCTACGCTTTTCTGGAGGAAATGGTAGAGAAGAAAATATACAATGCAGCCGCCTATACAGCCCGGCAGATCCTGACCGCGGCCGGGCTGTATGAAGATGACCGGACACTGGACGTGCCGAATTACTTCAGCCATATTCGCTTTGGCGCCTGGTATAAGGATTATGTTGAAGAGGTTTCCAAACTATACGACATTTCTCCGTTTATTCTCTATGCTGTTATGAAGCAGGAGAGCATGTTCAATCCCTGGATTTCTTCATCCGCAGGAGCTCGCGGTCTGATGCAGATCATGCCGGAAACCGGTGCAGAAACGGCTAAAACACTGCACTGGCCGCCTAACTATTCAGAAGCGGACCTTTTCCGAGTACCGATTTCCGTCAATTTTGGGGCTTCTTACCTGAGGCGTGTCTACAATTATTTTGATCAAAACGGCGCGGCGATGCTTGCAGCTTACAACGGCGGATCGGGTAACACACAAAAATGGCTCAGCCTGGCGAATAATGATCCAGATCTGCTTTTCGAAGTGATCCGGTTTCAGGAAACCCGGAATTATGTGAAAAATATTTACCGGAATACAAAAATCTACGAATGGCTGTATGCGAAATAAACAGTACGTTTTCTCAATTTTGTTATTTTTTCTGCTTGTTTCCTGCAATATGCCGGGACAAAAGAAGAATAATCTGGATGTATCAGCGACAAAATCCATAAACGTACTGTGGGACCTTGGTGTTGACGTCAATTCCGTAAGCAGCTCTTCTATTGATGATCCTGTTCCTTCGGAAGCTGTTCATCCCACAGCCACCCCGCAATTATTCAAGGCAGTCAACTTTGAAGAAGCCTTTCTTACACATCAGGGCAGCGATGATTTCGTTTCCTCTGTATACAATTCTTCCGGTAATGACAGCGCGCAATGGCTGTATTTTTCACCGGGAGAACACACAACCGAACCGATAGAAACCTTGTATACAGCCTTCACCAATACCGGAGAGACTACCTGGAATACAGATTATTCGCTGGAATTTTACGCAGGTTTCAATCCCTGTAAAAGTGATCGGATCCCTTTATCCAAATCAACAAATCCAGGCGAAGAGGCTGTGTTTGAAATTCCCATATCTTCTGCTGAGAATAATTGGAAAGCTTGCTGGTATCTGCTCAATCCTTCCGGGGAAGCCCTTTATGATTTCTGCTACAGTCACGGGAATGGGACAAATTCTCCTGCAGCGCAATCCGCTCAAATTCCCTCATCCGGAAGTCAGGATGGCGTTTTTCCTCCGTTTGTTAAGCATGAAGGAACAGCTCCCGCGAGGTTTTCAAATGACGAGTTCTCTGCTGAATTCCTTTCCACGTCTCCTGCCACGGGACATGATTTTAAAGCCTACGATCATTATGAAGAGCTTACCGCGAGTTTTCAGAACAATGGAACCGCAGTCTGGGATTCATCCTTTTCGCTCGTCTTCTATGCGGGATATAACTGGATGCACGCGAATTCATTTCCACTCCCCGGAACGGTAAATCAGGGCGAAACAGCTTCCATTACCATGCCGATGGAAATATTTGAGGACAATGACAGATGGTACACCTGTTGGTACCTCGCCGCTCCCGACGGAAAAAACCTGGCCGATTTCTGCTTTAACTATTTCACCAGCAGCTGACTTTCGACCGGCAAATTCAGTTCCCATGTTTTCAAACTGAATAATAAAAAGGTTTCCTCCAGATAATTTTCGGAAACCTTTTTAATTATTTACAGCAATATTGTATTAATTAAAATTTATATCTGTCCAGTGAACACTGACCACAGGCCACTGCCCACTGATAACTGTCCACTGACCACTATTACTCAAGCATCTTTTTGATGTTGGAAAGACGGTCAAGTGCTTCGTAGAGCGTTTCGTCTTTCTTTGCGTAATGCAGACGGATAATGCCATCGCCGCCTTCCCGGAAGAAGGAACTGCCAGGTACAGCCGCGACACCGATCTTTTTTGTCATTTCGACACAGAAATCAACATCGTTCTGCCCCGGTTTCATGTACGGGCGAATGTCAGCAAGAACGAAATAGGTACCCTGCGGTTCCGTGAAAGGAATACCGATGTTGCGCATACCACCGCAGAAAATATCCTTCATATGAGCATAATGCGCCTGGAATTCCACATAATAGCTGTCAGGGAAGCGCAAACCAACACAGGCTGCTTCCATAAGCGGAGAGGCCGCACCTACCGTGTTGAAGTCATGGTACTGCTTAATGCGTTCCATGATCGGCTCCGGTGCGATCGCGTAACCCAGACGCCAGCCTGTAATAGAATAAGTCTTGGAAAGGCTGGAACAGGAAACGGTCCGTTCGTACATTCCCGGAAGACTTGCCATATAGATGTGTTTGTTGTCATCGTAAACGATGTGTTCATACGGTTCATCCATAATGGCGTAAACATCATACTTCTTACAGAGGTCTGCGATAAAGGTCAGTTCTTCCATGGTGAAGACCTTGCCGGAAGGATTGGACGGGTTGCAAATCAGGATAGCCTTCGGGTCCTGTTTAAAAGCATCTTCCAGAACAGCCGGATCGAAGTTGTAGGTCGGCGGTTCCAGCGGGACGAAAATCGGTTCGCAATCCGCAAAAATCGTTTGTGCTTTATAATTTTCGAAATACGGAGAGAAGATGATGATCTTGTCGCCGGGGTTGGTGAGAGCGAAAATCGTGTCAACCATAGCTTCCGTGGAACCGATGGTTACAACAACTTCCTTATCCGGATCAAATTTCATCCCCATAAAATGGCCGCATTTGTCGCAGAGCGCCTGGCGGAAGTTCGGGGCACCCATTGTGATCGGATATTGATGCGGCCCTATTGCACTGACTTCTTTCAACCGGTCAGTCATTTCTTTCGGGGGATCAAAATCCGGAAATCCCTGGGAAAGGTTGATCGCGCCATTCGCGATGGAGATTCTGGTCATACGTCGGATAATGGAATCCGTGAATAAGGCATTGCGCTTGCTCATTTCTTTCATTTTTTCGGTACCTCTTTCAATGCTTCAGCCATTATCTAACAGCTGATAGCTGATAGATAATAACTATTTTATTCCCAATTCCGCACAATCAGCGGTATGGATACCGTCCTTTTCCAGCACAGAACGAACTTCTTCGATATTTTCTACACGCAAAATCATATACGCAAGACCATTCGGCTGTCCAAAGACAGAGTACATATATTCAACATCAAATTTTTCAGCGGCAAGGATGCGCAGCAGATGAGCCAATCCGCCCGGTCTGTCCGGAACGCTGACACCGAGAACTGCCGTGCAATTCACAATGAAATTATGCTCCCGAAGGATTTCCACTGCCTTTTCCGCGTCGCTGGTAATGACACGCAGCACGCCATAATCGGAAGATTCGGCAATGTTGATAGCGCGGAGATCAATCCCGTTCTCAGCCAGCAGATTTGTGACCTCAGAGAGTTTCCCTGCCTGATTTTCCAAAAAAACAGAAATTTGATAAATTTCCATGATGTTACTCCTGTCAAATCTTTCGCTTGTCGATCACACGAACGGCTTTCCCTTCACTTCTGGTGATCGACTTCGGAGCAACAAGGCGCACCTTTGCGTAAATCCCCAGCATGGTCTTAAGGGAGCCAATCAGTTGTTTTTCGATTTCACTGATCTTACCGAGGTTATCGGAGAAGAGCTCCGGTGTCATTTCAACCTGAACTTCAAGCGTGTCGGAATTGTTGACACGGTCCACTATGATCTGATAATTAGCCGGGAAGCCTTCCTCAAGCAGTACAGCTTCGATCTGGGACGGGAAGACGTTGACACCCTTGATGATGAGCATATCGTCAGAACGTCCCATCGGCTTACCCATCTTGATGAAGGTTCGGCCGCAGGAGCACTTTTCACGACGCAAAACGCAGATATCACGGGTGCGATAGCGGATCATCGGGAAGCCGATTTTATCAAGAGATGTGAAAACCAGTTCACCTATTGAACCTTCCGGCAAAACTTCTTCAGTTTCAGGGTCAATAATCTCTGCAACGAAGTGGTCTTCATTGATGTGCATACCGCTCTGTTCTTCACATTCAAAAGAAACACCTGGACCGGTCAGTTCTGTGAGACCGTAAATGTCATAAGCCTTGATCCCGAGAGACTCCTGGATATCGCGGCGCATTTCTTCACTCCAGGCTTCCGCGCCAAAAATACCGGCTTTCAGTTGGATCTTGTCGCGAAGTCCGGCTTCTTTGATCGATTCGCCGAGGTATGCCGCGTAAGACGGCGTACAGCACAAAATCGTAGCACCCAGATCCACCATGAACTGCAGCTGGCGCTCTGTGTTTCCGGATGACATCGGCAGCGTCATGCAGCCGACTTTATGGGAACCGTCATTCAATCCGGAACCGCCGGTAAACAGACCGTATCCATAGCAAACCTGCACGACATCGTTTTCATCGCCGCCGGCAGCTACGATAGCACGGGCGGTACAGTCAGACCACATATCCAGGTCCTCTTTTGTATAGAAAGCGATAACGCGCTTTCCGGTCGTACCGGAAGTGGAATGAATGCGAACCACATCCTTCCGCGGACACCCCATCAGGCCATAAGGATAGGCTTCCTTCAAGTCTGCTTTCGAGAGGAAAGGCAGCTTGTGAAGGTCTTCTATGCCATGGATATCATCCGGCGTGACGCCTTTTGCTTCCATTTTTGCCCGATAATAAGGCACATGTTCCCAGACATGCCGGACCTGCTTCACAAGCTTTTCGCTCTGGATCTTTTTGATCTCAGCAGGATCGGCGCATTCAATTTCAGGTTGAAAATACTTACTCATAAAAAAATAAACCTAAGAATAATTTCTAAGCGGTCCTCCCAAGGTGGAACGCCTTTTTATTCATTTCAAGGAATTTAGCCGGAACGCTCTGCTCGATGGCTGCCATCCATTCATCTTCCGTGAAATCATGGAAGTAATTGGAGAGTCTGCCGAGGAGAACAAGGTTCACGGCTTTGGAAGAACCGGCTTCCTGGGCAAGTGTCAGCGCGTCAAGCGCGTCCACTTTCAGACCCAGTTCATTCAGTTTTCCCAACAGGTCTTCAGGATAAGCCATAGCACCGGTGATCACCGGCATGGGATTGATCTGCTGTGTGTTTGTGATCAGGATCCCATCCGGATTCAGCCATTCGGCAGCACGGGCAGCTTCCAGCAGTTCAAAGGAAAGAATAAAATCTGCCTCGCCTTTATCAATGATTGGAGAATATACCTTGTCGCCATAACGGACATAAGTCACCACAGAACCGCCGCGCTGGCTCATCCCGTGAACTTCACTGACTTTGATATCGTAATTTCTTGTCAGCAGCAACCGTCCGAGGAGCTTGCTCGCAAGCAGGGTTCCCTGCCCGCCGACACCAACGATCATGATATTTTTCGTTTCCATCTTTTCACTCCTCCTCTCATCCAATGGCGTTGACTTTGCATAACTGAGTGCAGACGCGGCATCCGGTGCATAATGTGTTGTCAATAACAGCCTTACCGTCCTTCATGCTGACAGCAGGACAGCCTACACGCATGCAAGACTTACATCCGACACATTTCTCACGATTCACCGCGATCGGCCCCGGATGTTTGACATACTTCAGCAGCGCACAGGGTCTGCGTGAAATGATCACAGAAGGACAATCTTTCCCCAGTTCCTCTTTGATCACTTCTTCACATTCTTTGAGATTATAAGGATCGATCACACGAATACTTGGAATGCCGATGGACTCGCAAAGTTTTTCCAGGTTGATTTTTCCTGCGGGATCACCTTTCAGGTTGATTCCGGTTGTCGGGTTCTGTTGGTGACCGGTCATACCGGTGATGGAATTGTCAAGAACGATCACGGTTGAATTGGATTCATTATACGCGATGTTGATCAAACCGGTAACACCGGAATGCATAAATGTCGAATCACCGATGACAGCTACGGTCTTTCCCGCGTTCACTTCATTGCTGGCTTTGTTATATCCATGGATACCGGAGACGGATGCTCCCATGCATATAGTAGTATCCATCGCGGAAAGGGGAGCTGCCGCACCGAGAGTATAACAGCCAATATCTCCCAATACGGTAAGATTCAGTTTCTTCAGCGTATAAAACAGACCGCGGTGAGGACAACCTGCACACATGACAGGAGGTCGAGCAGGAAGTGTTTCATCCAGCTTTTTCCCTTCATGTTTGCGCTGACCAAGCTTTTCTGCAACCAGGTTCTGGCTGAACTCATCAATAAGCGGGAAGATTTCTTTTCCACAAACTTCTAAACCAAGATTGCGGCAATGCGTCTCAATAATTTGGTCAAGTTCCTCCACAACGATCAGTTTATCCACAAGCTTTGCGAAGTCCCGGATCTTCTGCTCCGGCAGCGGATTGATCATCCCCAGCTTCAGCACAGGGTATCGATCACCGCAGACTTCTTTGACATATTGATAGGAAGTCGAAGAGGTAATGATGCCAATACTGTGGTCGCTGCCATCTTCGATGCGATTCACATCGGAAGTTTCTGCAAAAGCGACCAGTTTCCGGGTCCGTTCTTCAACGATCGGATGGCGCTTTTTTGCCATGGCAGGCATCATGACCCATTTCATGACGTTCTTTTCGTAAGGCTTTCGGCCAACTTCCTGCCGTTCCCCCAATTCCACGACGCTCTGAGAGTGAGCCACACGGGTGCACATCTTCATCAGTACCGGCGTATCATATTCTTCTGAAATCTCGTAAGCTAATTTTGTAAAGGCCAGTGCTTCAGCAGAATCGGAAGGCTCAAACATCGGCAGCTTTGCCGCGATGGCATAATGGCGTGAATCCTGTTCGTTTTGAGAAGAGTGCATTCCGGCATCATCGGCAACAGCGATGATCATTCCGGCATTCACCCCGGTATAAGAAAGGGTGAAGAGCGGATCAGCGGCGACATTCAATCCGACATGTTTCATCCCGCAAAAGCTGCGTGTCCCGGAAAGACTGGCCCCGAATGCCGATTCCATGGCGACCTTTTCATTCGGTGCCCATTCCGCATAAATTTCATCATATTTCGCGGCTGATTCCGTAATTTCCGTACTCGGTGTTCCCGGATAGGAAGAAACGAACCCACAGCCGGCTTCATAAAGCCCTCGTGCTACAGCTTCATTCCCCAATAACAATTTTTTCATTTCGTTTTCCCTCTATAATCAAGTAACCGAATATTTGGTCTCAGCTGTTGATCTGGACTTCAACCAAACGGCCTTTACAGTATTTTTCTCTCAACGCGGGTTTCTCAATTTTCCCCGTAGGATTGCGGGGTACTTTATCGAATATAATTTTACGCGGTCTTTTGTATCTGGGCATACCCAGACAGAAATTAGTGATTTCTTCCTCAGTGCAGGTCATGTCCGGTTTGATTTCAATGATCGCGGCAGCTATTTCACCGAGACGCTGGTCTGGCAGGCCGATCACGGCGACATCTTTGATCTTATCATATGCCCGCAGGAAATCCTCGATCTGTACCGGATAAAGATTTTCACCGCCGGTGATGATCACATCCTTTTTGCGGTCCACGAGATAAATAAAACCATCCTCATCGATTTTTGCCATATCACCGGTGTAAAGCCAGCCGTCCTTTAGAATTTCATCGGTTGCGTAAGGATTCTTATAATAGCAATCCATCACGCCGGGACCGTGAACGATCAGTTCACCGACTTCATCGCCCTTGACCTCATCGCCATTCCCATTGACCACCTTGGCTTCCCACAGGTATCCCGGTTTCCCGATGGCTCCGACTTTGTTGATGTTTTCAACACCCAGATGGACACATCCGGGACCGAGAGATTCGGAAAGACCGTAATTCGTATCATATTGATGATGCGGAAAAATCTTTTTCCAGCGGTTGATAAGGCTCGGCGGAACAGGTTGGGCGCCGATGTGCATCAGCCGCCACTGGTCCAGCATGTAATGGGTCAGGTCAATTTCTCCTGAGTCGATCGAATCCAGAATGTCTTGTGCCCAGGGAACCAGCAGCCAGACGATCGTGCATTTTTCTTCCGTAACGGCACGAAGGATCCATTTCGGCTTGTTCCCGCGCAGCAGCACAGCTTTGCTGCCTGCAATCAGACTGCCGAACCAGTGCATTTTCGCGCCTGTGTGATAGAGCGGCGGAATGCAGAGGAACACATCATCCCGTGTCTGTCCATGATGCTTCTGTTCCGTCATGCAGGAACAGACAAGCGCTTTATGCCGATGCAGGATCGCTTTTGGAAAACCGGTCGTTCCGGAAGAAAAATAGATGGCCGCAAAATCATTTTCTTCAAGAGCAACCGGCGGCGCCTGTGTTGAACAGAAGCCCATCAGATGCAGACAATCTTCTGTATAATCAGGTCCATTTTTCCCCACAAAGAACAATGTCTTCGTTTTCGGAATGTCATTGACGATTTCGTTCATGCGGCTGATAAATTCGGGTCCGAAAACCAGGATCTCCACATCCGCAAGGTCCAGACAGTATTGGATCTCATCGGATGAATAACGGAAATTCATCGGAACCGCAAGGCAGCCGGCCTTCAGAATACCGAAATAAATCGGCAGATATTCCAGACAGTTCATCATCAGGATCCCGACTTTCGTTCCGCGTTTTGTTCCTCTGCTCAGCAGCAGATTCGCGAAACGATTAGCCTGGCGGTCAAACTCACGCCATGACAGTTCCCGGCGGTAAGGTGCATCAGGGCTGGCGGATTCCACCAGTTTCGCCTCCCGCCATGTAGTCGCGTGATCCCTGTCCTCAGAAGGGTTGATTTCGACCAAAGCAGTTTCACTGCTGTACAATCTTGCATTTCGCTCCAGAAAATCCGTTATGACCATATTTTTCTCCTATTATAAAAAATCCCCTGATTCCCATAAATCAGAGGACGAGAATTCCCGTGGTACCACCTCAATTCACCGGAAACTCACATCTCCGGCCTTATCAGGATCATCGTGATCCCACCGCTGTAACGGGCGAACCCGGCACGGCCTACTTTCTGTCTCAAACAGGTTCAGCTTGCTGCTCCGGAAGGTAATTCATAATTGGGAGGCTCCGGCTTGCACCATCCGCCGGCTCTCTGAAGCCCTGATTCCAATTATTACTGGATTCCATCATCGCATATTGTAACGATTCTAAACCAACGCGGATATTTTTGTCAACGAATTCAAAAATTTTCACAACTCTTCATAACGGAACACGCGGGGACTGGCATCTTGTGGGGCATAGCCCGTACAAGCGTGCCTGTCCCCGTGTGCGTCATTATTTTGTGCCTTTTTGAAGAAATACAAATTCTCAAATTAGTTTCATATTCAAGATAAATTATGTATAATCAATAAATCAGGTAATAACGAGGAGGAATCATACAGTGTATTCTATTAAGCAAGAAGCTACACGATGTTTAAAATGCAAAAAACCCCAATGCTCCGCACACTGTCCGGTATCAACGGACATTCCTCGTGTCATGGAGCTGTTTTTGAATGGAGGAATTCGGGAAGCCGGGGAGCTGCTTTTTCTGAACAATCCTCTTTCCGCTGTAACATCTGTGATCTGCCCTCATGAAAAAAACTGCACCGGTCACTGCGTGCTGGGGAAAAAGGGAGAACCGATTCATTTTTATAACGTGGAAAGTTATATTTCCAGGTTCTATATGGAAACAACCGATGTCCCGGAAATCGAAAAAAACGGGATCAAGATTGCTGTGGCAGGCTCCGGTCCTGCCGGGATCACCATGTCGATACTCCTGTTGTTAAATGGATATGACGTTACCATGTTTGAAGCACAGGACAATATCGGCGGCGTATTACGATATGGGATTCCGCCTTTCCGCCTGCCCAGAGAAATTCTGGACACATACAAAGATGTTATGCTGCGAATGGGACTGCATTTCAGACCGAACACAAGAATCGGCAGCAATATCATGATCGATGATCTCTTCCCTGACGGTTACAAGGCAGTATTTGTTTCTACCGGGACAGGCAGACCGAATAAACTGGGACTGCTCGGGGAAACACTGGGGCATGTTCATTTTGCAGTAGACTATCTGAAATCTCCGGAGGCATTCAAGCTCGGTAACAGGGTCGCTATCGTTGGCGCGGGGAATGTAGCCATTGACGCGGCACGAACGGCCATCCGCCGCAATCATTCTCATGTGACTATTCTCCATTTTATGGGTGAGAACGACATGACCGCCAATCAGGATGAAATCGAAATGGCGGAAATCGATGGTGTTGAGTTCGTTCATTACGCACAGGCAGTACGGATACTTGAAAACGCGGTGAGATGCGTGCGCGTGAAACGCATAGAAAACGAAGACGGCAGCGTGAGCTTTGAGGAAGATTATACAGAGATTTTTGATGTTCCCGCGGATTCTGTAATCATTGCCATCGGGCAGGGACCGGGCGCAGACATGAGAGCAGCCGGGGTCAAGCTAACACAGAGAGGGCTACTGGAAGTGAATGAATGGGGAGAAACTGATACCCCCGGCGTTTTCGCCGCAGGTGACATTGTTTCCGGACCGAGAACAGTTGTCGAAGCCGTAGCGTTTACGAAAAAAGTGTTCCAAAGAATGGAAGAATACTTAGGCAGACGCTGATTAAATAAAACAAAAACAGCGCACACGGGTGCAGCACCTGTGTGCGCTGTTTTGTTTTTACTAATATTACTCTTCCGGAGCGAAGTTGCTCTTGTCAACGCCGCAGAGGGGGCAAACCCAATCTTCCGGGAGATCTTCCCATTTTACGCCTTCGACGTCTTCGTCATAAACATGACCACAAATCTGACATACGTACTTCATTAATAACTCCTTATCTGTAATTCAGGCGCGCCGCGCCATCCTGTACGCAACTCTTTAGCCGGACATCCGTGCGGGCTAAGCCGCACCGGCATCCGGCCCGGTGCTTCAAATTCAGCACTTCCAGAGGCTGTGGAGATTGCAGTAGGCATAAGCTGCTTCAACTTCATCCCCATCACAAAGGGCAAAGCAAGCCTTCGGTTCTTCACCGGGGTTCAATGCCTTGCGCTGGTTGCCCTGCTTTGTCTGGATAGCGATCCATTCGATATAATGTTCGGGAAGCATTGGATGAGCAACAGAACCAACGGTAACGACTACCTTATTGCCATCGACTTCTACCACAGGAACGTGCTTTTCCACAGCGGCATCCGTTGAACCGGGCACGATCTCTTCCATCGGTTTTCCGCAGCACATCACCGGACATGCTGCCTTTTTCACCATGGCTACGATCTGCCCGCAAACTGAACAGCGATAAAACTTCATTTCCATAACAATACACTCCATTCTCAAAAATGATTAGCGCTGAAAAATCAGCAGAGTAAAGGTTTCTTTAATCTACTTAGATTATAACAGAACGTTTTATTTCTTATCAAGGTAAAATTCAAGAAAGGTATCTATTCAGTAATTGAGCGCCGCACATGGGGACAGGCACACTTGTGTTGGCTTACGCAAAATAAGATGCAAGTCCTCATGCGATTTATTCAAAACACGCAGCGCCGCACATGGGGACAGGCACACTTGTGTTGGCTTACGCAACACAAGATGCCAGTCCCCATGTGCTCCGTTAGTTTATAATTTCATAACTTTTCGTGTGACATAAGCTGCTGCTTTATATATCGGGTTTTCCAGGGTTTTTCCAGCTTCCTTCAGCATTTTGCGGATCTCAATGTGCTGCGGGCAGTGTTTTTCGCATTTCCCGCATTCAACGCAATTGGAAGGTGAAGTAGAATCCCGCCGCAGCGCGGAGGTCATGAAGTAAGATTTTTCCGCAGTAAGAAGGCCCTGACTTTTCGCCATGTTATAGGCAAAGAAGATTCCCGGGATATCCACATTCTTTGGACAGGGCATGCAATACCGGCAGCCGGTACATCCGACAGCCATATGAGAAAGGATCTCTTTCACGACTTTCTGCAGGATCTCCTGATCCGCCTCGCTCAGCATCCCCGCGTATGCTTTATCAGCGGAAGCGGTATTATCCTGAACCATCTCAAGAGAATTCATCCCGGAAAGCACGACGGTAACCTCGGGCTGGTTCCACAGCCAGTCGAAGGCCCATTGCGCAGGCGTTCGGGGAGTATCTCCGGAAGAAAGCAGTTTGAGCGCGGATTTTGGCAGCCCGTTCACCAGCCGTCCGCCCCGCAGCGGTTCCATGATCACAACCGGGATCCCTTTTGAAGCCGCATATTTCAGTCCATCCCGTCCTGCCTGGCTGGTTTCATCCAGGTAATTGTATTGGATCTGGCAAAAGTCCCAGTCATTGGCATCGACCAGCTTGCAGAACATATCCGCATTGCCATGATAGGAAAAACCGATCTGACGAATCGCTCCGGAATCCATTTTCTTCCGGATCCAGTCGCGAATACCTAATGCTTCGAGCCGCTGCCATGTAGGAAGGTCCGTGAGCATATGCATCAGATAGTAATCAATATGATCCGTACGCAAGCGTTTCAACTCTTCATTAAAGGTCTTTTCGATGCCATCCAGATCCTTCATCAGATAATGCGGAAGCTTCGTTGCGATATTCACTTTATCCCGCACATGATTCCGCTCAAAGATTTCTCCTACAGCTGCTTCGCTGCCCGGATAAATATATGCTGTGTCAAAATAATTAACGCCGGCATCAATGGCGGCAAGCAGTTCTTTTTCAGTTTTTTCAATGTTGATCTTTCCCATCTGCTGCGTGAAACGCATGCAGCCATATCCCAGGATGGAAAGAGGATTTCCATGTTTATCATTCCGATATTGCATAAAGCTCCTTTGTTATTAAAAGGGGATGTCCGCATAATACGAATCATCCCCTGACAATTATTCCCTCATTATTAATACTCAGAACTTGATTGGCGCACATGGGGACAGGCACAGCCGTGCGGGCTGCGCCGCACTGCATGCCAGTCCCCATGTGCTTCTTACTTATTTATATTATATACTGTAAATTAATTTTTTAGTACAGGCTGCTTATCCGCAATCGTAAGGAAGACAAAACCAAGAGCGAAAAAGACAGCAAGCGAAGCAACGGCTACATTGATCGTACCGCCGGCCAGTTTGACCGCGGCAATCAAAGCAGAGCCGAGGAATGAAGCACCTTTACTGAAAATGTCATAGATCCCAAAATATTCTGAAGAATTCTCAGCCGGGATGATCTTAGCGTAATAGGAACGGCTCAGAGACTGGATAGACCCCTGGAAACAGCCGACACCAAAGGCAAGAATTCCAAAATGCAGCAAGGTTTTCAGTGTAAGCGCATAAAGACAGACACATAAATACCCTACGATACAGACGAGGATCAGCCGGACAGTGTCATATTTCTTTGAAAGCTTCGCAAAAACCAGCGAACCGATCCAGGCGACGACTTGTGTTGCAAGGAGGAAAACGACCTGTCCCACAGTCGGCAGTCCGAGATCTGTGCCGATATTGATGCAGTTATCGATAATCGTTCCGACACCGTCAATATACAGGAAAAACGCGATCAGGAAAAACAGCACCTTTTTGTTCCGCTTGAAAATATTGCCGAAGGTATTGAAAATCTTTTTGAAAACGGCACCAACTGATCCGGCAGCTCCTGTAACATAATTCTTTTGACGGTAATTTTTCAATAAAGGAAGTGTTACGATCATCCACCAAATGGCTGTAACCCCGAAACCGATAATTTTTGAAAGACTTTCTGAAATCTTTCCGAGCATATCCGGTCCCATCACATAGGCAATCAAAGCGACCAGGAATGGAATACAGGAACCGATATACCCCCAGGCAAAACCGTAGGATGAAACCTGGTCAGCTCGTTCTTCTGTCGTTACGTCGTTCAGCATCGAGTCATAGATCGTATTTGCTGAAGTATAAAACAATCGCGTCAGCACAAAGATGATCAGGAAGGGAAGCCAGGCGTTGATAAATCCGTTGAGAACGCATAAACAAACGCCGACAGCAACAACGGTATTGAACATGACTTTACGGCGGTCTTTATGATCCGCAATCGTTCCGATAATCGGGCCAATCAAGGCAACTATAATGGTAGTGATGGAAATTGCAAGGGAATAATAAGCCGTTGCCTTATCACCTGTAAGTTTTCCGGGAGTGTCACCTATTGCGGTATTCTTGAACCAGATCGGGATCAATGAGCACGCAAGCATTGTATAGGCGGAATTTCCCACATCGTAAAGCACCCAGGATAGTTCCTGTTCATTCAAATCCTTGAATATTTTCCAATTATTGATTTTTTTCAATATATTGCTCATATTTCCCCTTTTTCGCTGTTGATCAAATCGTTTATTTTATGTTTATAGATTATACCAGACTGAATTTTAAATATCGTTGAGTCATTAGTTTTTTATGGTTTTAAAAGGTTATTGTTCTTTAGTCACATACTATTCCAATTTGCTCTTTGATTTCTTTTAATTAACAATGATATAATAAATTAAATATATCTATTCAGGACGGAGCACGTGGGGACTGGCATCTTTTGCGGCGCAGCCCGCACAAGTGTGCCTGTCCCCATGTGCGTCGCTGCGGATTCTGAATAGTTACAATTTTTTATTATTGAAATATATACAAGGTGAACTATGCTCGACAAAATCAACGCTATTGAAGCACGCTATAACGAGATCAATCAACTAATCGAACAGAACGTTGATGATTACAGCAAAACCAATGAGTTAATGAAAGAACGATCCGACATTGAAGAGATCGTAGAAAAAGGCCGTGAATATAAAGACGCCCTGCAGCAGATGGAAGATGCCAAAGAGCTTGCAGGCGGACCCGATCATGAGATGGCTGACCTTGCGCAAATGGAAATTGAGGAACTCAAGCCCCGCATCGAAACACTGGAAAAGGAGATTCGTTCCCTGCTGATCCCGAAGGATCCGCGTGATTCCAAGAACGTAATTGTTGAGATTCGTGCCGGAACCGGCGGTGATGAGGCAGCCCTTTTTGCCGCAGAC
The DNA here is from genome assembly GCA_902791025.1 of uncultured Chloroflexota bacterium. Taxonomy (GTDB): domain Bacteria; phylum Chloroflexota; class Anaerolineae; order Anaerolineales; family Anaerolineaceae; genus Flexilinea. The sequence goes on from CADATZ010000001.1 coordinate 409,486, forward strand.
CTTTTCCGTATGTATACGCATTACGCGGAAGCCCGCCGCTGGCATATCGAGATCCTTTCCGCCAATGAAATCGGTGTCGGCGGATATAAGGAAATCTCCTTTATGGTCAAAGGGAAAGGAGCCTACTCCCGTCTGAAGTTTGAATCCGGCACTCACCGCGTGCAGCGTGTACCGGTTACCGAATCCCAGGGACGTATTCATACTTCAGCCGTCACGGTTGCTGTTCTGGCGGAAGTAGAGGATTTTGATATCCAGATCCCGGAAACTGACATCCGCATCGAGGTCTACAAATCCGCGGGTGCCGGCGGTCAGAACGTACAAAAAAACTCCACTGCCGTCCGCCTGATCCATCTCCCAACCGGTATGGTCATCACCTGTCAGGATGAACGTTCTCAGCTGCAGAACAAGACCCGTGCCATGTCCATCCTTCGTGCCCGTCTGTATGATATGGAACAGCAAAAACGCCAGGAAGAGCTGGATTCCACAAGACGCGCGATGATTGGTACCGGCGACCGGTCTGAAAAGATCCGCACCTACAACTACCCGCAATCCCGCGTAACGGATCACCGCATCAATGTTTCATCCTTTAACCTTGCCGGTGTGATGAACGGCGATCTGGATGTCTTTATTGACGAACTGATCCTTCGTGACGAAGCCGAGCGTATTGCCGTTTCTGCTGAAAATTAGGATCCTTATCGCAAATCGGTGAATTCCAATGAACCTGAGAGAAGAAATCCGGAGCATTTCAGCGGAACTGTCGGATATCACTGAAGACGCAGCGCTTGAAGCCCGTTTGATCATCCAAAAAGCTACAGGTCTTTCGAGACCTGTTCTTTTATCACATCCGGAGCGCGAAGTATCGGAAAAGGATCTGCTGCGTATCTCTGAAATGACAGAAAAGCGGAAAACCGGATTTCCTCTGCCATATATCCTCGGAGAATGGGAATTCTACGGGCATCCATTTTATGTAGATCCATCAGTTCTTATTCCCAGACCCGAAACAGAATTACTGGCAGATGAAGCGCTCGCCTGGCTCAAAAAGCATCCCTCTGTTGACAGCGGGTTTGATATCGGAACAGGATCAGGCTGTATTGCCATTTCACTGCTTTTGGCAAGACCTGACTTGAGAATGACAGCTGTTGATCTTCATCGTGAAGCCCTTTTTACGGCCTGCAGAAACGCGGAACGGCATGATGTCACAGATCGATTTTCTCCTGTACAATGCGATTTGTTTTCACCCTTTTCTATCCGGTTCTCTCTTCTTTGCGCCAACCTGCCCTATATTCCGACCGAAACGGTCTTGGAAATCGAGCCTGCCCGGTTTGAGCCGTTCAGTGCTTTAGACGGCGGGTCGGATGGATTCGAATTGTATCGTTTGCTTTTCGGTCAAATAGCTGATAAAATGAATGAGAAATGTTTGATTCTATGCGAAATTGAATACCGGCAGCGGGATCTCGCTCTGCAGACGGCAAGCCTGTTTTTCCCAACTTGTTCAGCAGAAGTTCTGGAAGACCTTGCCGGACATCCGCGAATCCTGCGGATCGAGAACAATGGATAAAGAAAACTGCTCAGAACGAAGCACAAGGGGACTGGCACCTTGTTGTTGCGCAGCCAACACAAGTGTGCCTGTACTCATGTGCGTCGCCGCAGGTTCTGATCAGAAACAATATTTTATAATTGGCTTATGAAAAAGATTTTTGATATCCAAAATGATTCCGAAGTAAAAGAAGCGCTGAAAGCCGCTTACGAGACACTTATTTCAGGCGGTATCGTCGCCATACCGACGGATACTGTTTACGGTTTTGCAGCTCTTGTTCATGATGAGACTGCAATTGAGAAACTTTATAAAATCAAGGAACGTGACCAGAAAAAATCTATCGCCGTCCTCTTGGGTGACGCTGAGCAGGCGCATCTGGTAGCCCATGAATTTCCGGCCAAAGCACAGCGGCTGGCAAAAAACTACTGGCCGGGCGCCTTGACCATTATTATCCGGAAGAATGCCGGACTGCCCGTGAACCTTACCTCCAATGACCTTGTCGGTCTGCGTATTCCTGACTGTGAATTTACAAGGGAATTGATACGTCTCACTGGGCCGCTGGCGGTTACCTCTGCTAACATATCCGGACAGCCTCCCGCGAAATCTGTCTCCGAGTTCATGGAGATTCTTGGTTCTCATTTGGATCTGATCATTGATGGAGGTCCCTGCAGCGGAGGTGTTCCATCTTCTGTCATCAATTGTGAAACAGAGCCCGCGGTTGTCCTGCGGGAAGGTGCTGTTTCCGCGGAGGAATTGCTGGCGTGCTGAAACACAGAATTGTCATTTTTGTTTTGATCCTTTCCGCATTTCTCTGCACGAGCTGTGCGTCGCTCACCCCTACCGCTATCCGTTACAAGGCGGTTCACTTGTGGGAAGAGCTTTTTTCCGAAGCGACCGTTACCATGCCGGTGCTCGTCACGTCCACATATACGCTCACCCCGACAAAGATCCCGACAGCTACGATGACACCCACAATTACGCTTACGCCGACAAAAACGACGGTTCCATGGAGTAATTTCGTTCTGCCAACATTTGAAATTCTGGAGACACAGTCTCTGCCGCTTTCCGCCCGGGACAGCATTAACCAGGTCAAGGATATTACGATACCGGATGACACGATCCTGCAGCCGAACCAGATCTTTATCAAGTCTTGGCGCATGACAAACAGCGGATCAAACACCTGGGAAGATGGAACGAAATTGATGATGGATACAACCTTCAATACGGAGCTGCCGACCGTCGTCAAGGCAATATTCCTCAAAGAAAATGACTGGATCGATTTCACTCCCGGCGGATGGGGTAGCCGTGTTTACAATGTCGCTGCCGGCACACAGGTCGACCTGGCTTTGCTCCTGCGGGCACCTTCACAGCCCGGGTCCTATCAAATCCAGTTCCGGCTTGTCAATACGGACGGGGAAATTATCAACACACCCTTCTGGATGCGCTTTTTCGTCGCCGGACCGACCGCTACACCATCACCCGAACCCGTCAAAGGTACACCGACTCCTACGCAGGAACCCTATGACTGGAGCGGGCACTGGATTGTTCGGGAACCCTTCATCGCCGAAGAGGTTCGCCCGGTTCATGCCTGGCTGTATCAAAATGGAGAGGAACTTACGGGGTTCCTCTATGATACCGAAGGAAATCCGGTGATCATCAAAGGCGCTCTCTTTGATGGCGGCAGAACATTTAACGGCGAGATCTATTACCCATGGCAAAAACAAACCACTGCAGTCGTATGGCGGATGCAGATGAGCCGTGATCAGTTTTATGCGGTTACGCCGCTGGGCGTTATGGATGAATCCGCTGTCTGCGGCGGAAGAGACGGCGCGAACCTGCCGGACTCCTGCGCACTGCCTGCCGGAGCCTGATGGATCATGATCCATATTCCCAACGATAATCACGACCCTGCTTTGAACCTCGCGATGGAGGAATATATCCTGTCATCGTCCGGAATCATGGAGCCCGTACTGTTCTTCTATATCAACGCGCCTTCGGTCATTATCGGCCGTCATCAGAATACTTTGGACGAGATCGATATCAATTTTGTCAGGGAAAAGGGAATTCAAATTGTCCGCCGCTGTTCCGGTGGAGGCGCTGTCTATCACGACCACGGAAATTTGAATTACAGTCTCATCAGTCCCGGAGATTCAAAAGCTGTTGGTGATTTTTCAGTTCTTCTCACTCCAATTTTGAACGCTCTTCATGCCTTGGGTCTCCCGGCTGAGCTGGGAGGACGCAATGACCTGCTGCTGGACGGAGCAAAGTTCTCAGGGAATGCTTATTATCATAATCAATTTGGATCTGTGACCCATGGTACACTGCTTTATGACACAGATTTGACTGTACTTTCACAGGCTCTGCGGCCTGATTTCCAAAAGTTGAAAACAAAGGGGATATCCTCGGTACGCAGCAGGGTCTGCTGCATAAAGTCTGCTTTGCCGGATATCAAAAGTATAGACGAACTGGAAGAAGCTATTCTCCGGTTTTTTATGACTGAATTTGATTTATCTATCCGCAATTTCAGCCAAGATGATATGATGAAGATCCAAGAACTTGCCGAAAAACGCTATCGCAGCGATTTGTGGACTTACGGTCAATCTCCTGCATATAATATCCGGCATATGATCCGTCAGCAAAGCGGATGGATCGATTTCCGGGCTGATGTCAGGCAGAACGTCATCCAAAATGTGCGGTTCTTTGGCGATTTTTTCTGTCCCGGGGATATCAGCAAGCTGGAAAACGCATTACCGGGAAACAGTTGGGAGAAATCTTCAGTCAGAGATTTGCTGGAGGCTATAGACTGGGATTCTTATTTCCCGGGTTATGCGTTAGATGCTTTTCTTGAAGAACTTTTCAACGGGAAAGGAGATGCGTAACAGCAGTCCCGCCAAGACCGCCGACACATTGAACAAAAGCGGTCCGGACATCTTCGATTTGGCATTTTCCGGCTTCTCCGCGGATCTGTAAGGCAGCTTCCGCAATCTGATAAGCACCGGATGCTCCCAGCGGATTGCCTCTTCCAAGACAACCACCCATAGAAGCATAGTATCTGCCGTCAGCTTTCCAACCTTCTCCGGAAGGAGCTAAACCAATTGCCTCTCTGATCAGGATCGCGTCTATGGAAAAGGCATCCCAAATTTCCCAGATATCTACTTCACTCTGAGCAATATTGGCGTGTTTGAAGGCCTTTTCCGCGGATGCTGCGCAGGAACCATAATGCAGCAGGTTCCGCCTGTCATGAAGAGATAATGGCGCAATAGCGTTGCCGCTTCCGATGATTTTTACAGGAATATGGTCGTAATTTTCGGGTAGTTTATCTCTGCGTGTGATCAAAATCGCTGCAGCACCGTCCGCCAGAGCCGAGCAGTCATACATACCCAGGGGAGCGTTCGATATGGCTTGTTTTTGCAGCTTCTCTTTGTTCAGGCGCAGATGATAAAAGGCGTTTGGATTCCCGCAGGCTTGATTATACGAATTTTCTGACATACAATCCAGAACTTCTCTGTCCAATCCATGCTCAACCATGTATCTTCGTGCGAGAAGAGCGGCACCTGAGGAAATTGTCATACCGGACATCGTCTCATATTCGTAATTCAGCAGCAGGTCCTGTGTCTGGGTGGCTTTTGTCCCGGTATTTTCTGTGATTTTTTCAATACCCAGGGCTGCCGCGCAATCCAGAAAGCCGGATTTTACCGCAAGATACGCGGCACGAACAGCAGCCCCACCGGAGGCACCTCCGGCTTCAAAGGTACATGCTTCAGCGCCTGCAAGTCCGGATTCGTCAGCAATCAAAGCCGCCAGGTTGGTCTGATGGGTCAGAATGGAAGCAAATGCGTTTCCGACAAATAATCCCTGTGGTTTAAGCCCGCCGCTTTCTGTTATTGCAGCCCGTACAGCCCGGCTGCCCATCGTACGCAGAGAAATATCCCAATGTTCTCCGACCGGTACAAGTCCTATGCCCGCAATTACGATATCGTTTTTCTCAGAATTCATAAATCTGACCAATCCCAATGGTTTTCCAAAAGTTTCCTGCTTATTTCATCACATATTCCCCGCGGTAACGGGCATATGTAGCATAATCAATTTCAGTTCTCCGGCTGATATACGTCCGGGTAAAAGGAGCTAGCCCACGTATCTCACGGATCCTTTCCGTCACGGTCAGAGAAAAAGCATCCGAACCTGCACCGGACCCAAAACTCGTCGCGAAAATCTTATCCCCGGGTTCCGCAACATCCAGAATAGCTGAGAGACCCAATAAAACCGCTCCGGAATATGTATTGCCAATAACCGGTGAAAGAAGTCCTGTTTCTATCTGTTCCTGTGTAAAGCCTAAATCTTTGGCAACTTTCTGAGGAAACTTTTGATTTGGCTGATGGAAAACGGCAAAACGATAATCCGATGGTTTGGTTCCGCTTTCCTCCAGATAAACTGCAGCTGCGCTCTCGGCGTGATGAAAATATCCCGGGTCACCGGTAAAGCGCTGTCCATGTTCCGGGTATTTTTCATGCTGCCTTCGCCAAAAATCCGGTGTATCTGTAACGTAAGAGAACAATCCGTCGATCACAGCTGCCGATTCCTCGCCCGGTCCGATAATTACAGCAGCTCCGCCGGCTCCGGCTGTGTATTCCAAAACATCTCCGGGCCGTCCCTGTGCTGTATCCATTCCGCAGGCAAGTGCATATTTTCCCATACCGGAGCTCACAAGTCCCATTGCCATGGTCATAGCTTCAGTCCCCGCTTTGCAGGCGAATTCCGTATCAGCTGATGAGATAGCAGGACCGGCACCAATTGCCTCTGAAACAACGGTCCCGCTTGGCTTAACCGCGTAAGGATGCGATTCAGAACCGATCCAGACAGCGCGCAGCTCCTGTGGGTCAATTCGTGCCCGTTTCAGCGCATTGCGCGAGGCTTCGATTGCCATTGTGATAACGTCTTCGTCTAACCCCGGGACAGATTTTTCTTTGATCAACCCTTTGGCTCCATCATGCCAGATTCGTCCGATTTCTGTGTCCGGTATTCGATATCGCGGGATATATGCGCCATATCCAACGATCCCAACCGGTTTTTCAGGTGTCATGATATGTTTCATATTATGCATGAGACGTTTCCTTTTCTCTGGCTGCCAATTCAGCTGCATAGGAAGCGGAAATTCTGTTTTCCCTCACCATTTGTGCGGCGATTTTGTCAGCAAGCGCCCCCTGTGCCCCCGCTGCTGCAGCCATTTGTTTTGCATGCAGGCTCATGTGCCCGCGTTGTATTCCTTCTGTTGATAGTGCCTTGAGTGCTGCCAGATTTTGAGCTAAACCGACAGCGGCAACGATACCGGCAAATTCCTGAGCGCTTTGGGCGCCGATCAGCTTTATCGCGGCCGCAGCACCCGGATGGACCTTTGTAGCTCCCCCAACGATTCCGACAGCCATAGGCAGCTCGATATTTCCGATCAGGTTACCGGATGCTGGGTCCTTTTTCCAATGACTGAGCGGACGAATTTGACCATCCCGTGCCGCCCAGCTGTGTGCACCGGCTTCAACCGCACGCCAGTCATTTCCGGTTGCGAGCAGAACCGCATCGATACCGTTCATGATTCCTTTGTTATGCGTGACAGCCCGATATGGATCAGCCTCCGCAAATGCCGCGGCTTCCAGAATTCTCTTAAGGACTTCATTTCCGCTGTAATCTTTAAATGACAGTGCATTTATTGGCACAGAGCAGGATGCCCTTGCGAGACGTTTATCCGCCAGATTACTCAGAATTCGCAGCCGAACAGTACCGCCGGTGATTTTTTCAGCTTCAGATGCTATGGCTTCCAATGCCGTATCGATCAGGTTTGCACCCATCACATCTCTTACATCCATTATCAGATGTAGGATCAGCATTGGTCCGGCCTGACTTTCCTGGATTTTTCGTACTTCAATATCGACAGGTCCTCCGCCGCGTTTCAAAAGATTCGGACAGCTTTCCCCAGCCAGAGACAAAAGCGTATTTTTTTCACTTCTTATCTTTTCTTCCGCCTGCTCCAAATCAGTAAGCCCGAGAATCTGCAGCTGCCCAATCATATAAGGTGTGTCAGCTTCTGCTGTAAAACCACCTCCGGTCTGTGCAATCCGAGCTCCGTTTGACGCTGCAGCCACGACTGAAGATTCCTCGATAACCATAGGAATAGCGACGGATTTCCCGTTGATTATAAAATTCCTGGCAATTCCCATCGGCAGAGAATAGAGGCCGATATTGTTTTCTATCATTCTGTCAGCTGCTTCTTCAGACAAACCGGAAACGCCGGATAATGCAAATATCTCTTCTGATGAAACATTGTATTCTTGTTGAAGTAAACTTCTTCGCTCAGCAACTGACATTTGGTAAAATTTCATATTTCCTCTCATACATTTTTATTATAACCGACCGAACCTTCCAAAAACCATCAGATACCTTCACATCAGCATCATTTCTTTATTTCAGGAAAATCTCCATAAGCCTTGCGAATGGCATTTTCTTTTCCTTCAAATCGATAAAGTATCGCGTCAGGCTCATCCATTAGAATTTGTGAGCTGTTCCAGTCAATGAAGTTTTTTCCCGGACCGAAACGATCCATCAGGTCATCCAATGTTTTCGGCCCGTTATAAGCATCGTTTAAAGGATTGACAAGAGCATAAATTGTGTTAAAACTCTCCCGTTTGTCAAATATTTTCCGCGACAGATTATAAGCATCGGCATAGATCCATATTGGTGCATTATCCTGCGCGGCAGTGACGAAATGAATATTGGATGCGTTTTTGCCTTCTCTTTCTACGATCATCCTGACAGCTCTCTCATCCGGTCCTGTTTCAGATATGACCGTCATCTGAGAAATACCTGCAGTCAGGATCAAACAGGCATAAATACAGACTGCAGAATTTTTCATCTGCTTATTTTTGATTAATACCGAAAGCCCGGAACTTGCGAAAAGCAAGAGGAATGGATGCAGAAAAAGCAAGGTCCTTGGCCATAGATTTGGGCGTTGGATCGGAATCAGTAATCCCATCCAAATGAAAAGCGCAAGCCCAAATGATAATGATTCTTTTGAGTTCTTTCGAAATGAAAAAAGAGACAGGATAAGACCAATACCAATGAACAGATTCACAAAAAGAGGCCAGCTTTCTGTAAATGCCTGCAAATTATCTTTCACACGTGAAATCATTGTTTCGCCAAAGGTTGCAGCTTCTGTTCCTCCAATGTAGATATTACCAAAAAAACTATCCCATCCGGAAACGCTCAGCAGCGGAACGTAGAGAAGCATACTCAGTATTGACACAGATATTCCCATAAAGACCAGATACTTCAACATCTGCAAGCGATTACGCCATATATTGTTCTTTTTGTAAAATACTACATTTAGAAATAGCCACACACATATACCGCCAAAAGGATACAACGCAATTGGAAGCGTGAAGAAGTTTAAAGCCGAAAATAAAATCAACAGTACCCATGAAAACAGATTTCGCTTCCTTTTCGCATAAACAACAAGTCCGACAGTCAATACTGTCAGAAAAGCCTGTATTTCATATCCGCGTGCGTTATGGGAATAAAAAATAAGAAATGGAGCAAATGCGGTAAATCCGGCTGCAATGAGTCCGGTCACTTCATGATAAAATAATCTTCCGAGCAGCCATACTGCCGGGATTAATAAACATCCGCTGATAAAAACAGGCAGCCGAAGTAAAGGCACTGTTTTTCCGATGTGATGGTATATTAAATTGACAAGTACCGAATGAAATACATGGTTATTCGGCAAATGATAATCACTGACAGCAAAAAACAGATCGCTTCTTCCCCAAATTGCCATGGAGTAGGCTTCATCGTGCATCAGCGGAGAATTCAATCTCAGGAATCGAATAATGATACCTGAAAGGAAAATCGCTGAAAATATCCAGAACCTATAATCTTTTGGTTTTAGTGAAAATGCGAGATCACGAAAAAAAGGCCGGATATCATGGATACATCTTCCCGGAAGAGCCGCTAAAGAAAGGAAAAATCTTTTCCTTCCATTCTCTGAGAATACATGCCATAACACCAGACCAATGAAAATTGTTGATAAGATAATGAAAACTATTTTAAATATAATTACCAACTGATATGTCAGCCGTTCCGTATTGCCATCTGCAGCCAGTGAATCTGCAAGGGATTTATATTGTGAATAAGGTACAATTGCAAGAAAGATACATAAAGACGCGAAAAAAATAAGTACAAAATCTGTTTTGTTTAGTTTTTTTTTCTCGTTTTGTTTCACGTCTGCACTTTACCCTTTCCTCATTATTATAACCATGGAGAGAGCCAATACCTGAGTTTGTCATAATAAAGGGGATTGATTCGCTGGAACCAGTTTTCTTCACCGGTCAGGCCTAAAGCCGCAAATAAACAAATTCCGGCAACAGCAGAAACGAGAATTCCGGATTGCACAGCTTTTTCTACTTTTCCTTCCTCAAACCTTTCATATACACAAAAGGAAGAAAATATCGCCGGAAGCGCAGCAAGATAAAGATAGTCCGTGAGGTAGCGGTTTGTTATCGCAAAATCAGAATCTACAATGCTGATAGCCAGACAGGTAATCAAACAGGAAATACAAAACCAAAATAAAATTCCGCCATGGCTTTTCAACCTTTTTCGCACTACAGGCAGCAAAATGAGGAAAGCCGTTATCGGATAAGCAAATATCCCCAACACTTTGTCTGAATTCAAAATAACGCCATTATAAGATAAGGTCGGATTTTGTATATGGATAAACGGAAATTCCATATTCAGCACGGGGAATGTAAAAAAGCTGCTTATGATACTCAATAGTCTTCCGTAAAACCCCAGCAAAGGCAAACCTGCAGCACGGTTTTCTGTCGTCAGCTGGTAGGTTATACCGAATTCTAACGGATTATCAAACCGCTCGTAATTGTATTTCATTAATGCCAAACCGACAGTTGCATAAGGGAGTAAGAATAGTAATATACTCAAAATATTCCGTTTTTTAGAATGACTGCCGTTTGAATAAATCTGCATCACACCCAATGTAAATACAATGAGTGAAACAAAAAGTTGTGTCGGACGGCATCCAACTGCAAGCGAAGTACAGGCACCGGAAAGAAAGTAAGATACATACGCAAGAGAATTGTTTCTTCCTGCAAGCAGCATAAAGAAAATTCCCCAAACGGCAAAACAAATTCCTGAAACAATCGCCAACTCATAGACCAGAGTTCTCCGAAGGCACCAGGTAAGATTTAAAGACGTCAAAAGTAAAAGCAACCCTGTCCAATATAAAGCAAATGAAATATTGCTGAAAAAACGTTTAATGATTTGACTGTAAACGCCATAGAGCCCGATTACAAAGAGAAAAGAAAAGCCAAGGATCGGATAATCCAGATCCAAATCAGCTTTTGTAATCAATTTATAGGGAAGTAAAACAGTAATCGCGGGAACCACACCAAAATATACGAAATATTGCTTATTATAATAAGCAGTGTCCCATAAATAATCGTATTCCCTGCGTTCCCGCAGCTGCATATCGTATGGATCTCCGTCTTTTTCAAGATAATGATGCGGATTATCCAGTAATGCATACCTTGGAACCATCAATGCGTCAACGAGTTTATTGTACTGCGAATAGTTTTCATTTAATGCAGCTTTTTGTTCGGTTATAGAAAGCTCCGAACCTGTATATGAAGAAAAAGCTGTCCAAATATAAAAGCCAAAAAACAACATGAGCAAGGCAACAACGGAACTCATTTGATAAATATTACAGAAGTTCAGCGGAATATACCACAATGGGGAACCGGGAAAGAAAACCGAAATAAAAAATATAACGAGAAAGCAAATAAAAAAACGAACGGGGCGGATTTCCAAAGGAACTACAGTATTCACATCAACAGCATCCAGCGAGATACCATATGAATCACCGGGAGCGACAATTTCCGGCAAAGACATTAATATCGAATAAGTCACACCAACTGTATGCATTGGAATATTATAAGATCTCGGTATTCCTTTGATCAAAACCCTGTCAGGAATCTCTGTGTAATTTCGATGAGTCTGATCATTATAATGCAGACGGAGAACCGAGCGATCACTGCCATCATCAAAATGATAAGTGATATTCCGAACTTTTTTATAACCGATAAAGGTTTCTATGCCGGGTTCAAGCGGGCGATTATAGGGATGAAATTTCCAGCTTGCCCGATTAAAATACATTCCATGAGGAAGAACTGTTTCGTGTGTATAATGTAATTCCGGTGCACCGGATCCTAATAATTCAAAATGTCGAAAATTAAAATATCCGATTTCAAGAATAACCGCGGAACAACCAGCAATAATTGCTGATAGTACCAACCATCTTACAACAGTTTTCTTTGCCTTTCTTCTTTCTATAATCATCAAAAAAAGACTGTAAAATGCAGTGCTGAAAAAACCGGATATTCCAAAAACTCTGAGTGTTGCAGATCCGGGTTTGTGTGTATGAAAGTAGAAATCAGGTTTTCCGCCTTTTAGAATAAAATCTGCTAATATAGAAAATAAACATCCATTCAGAATACCTGCTGCCAGCAAAAACAAATTTCTCTTCATTGATCTGGGAGAAATGCGAAACAGCTGAGTTCCCCAAACAGACATTCCGGAGAATATGGTTGTCAGTATCAGTAACAATATTAACTGCATTTCAACTCTTTATAATATCTTATTTAGAATCGGAATTCTCTCTAAAATCATACCTGCAACCGCTGAGATACAAAACACCAATAAGGCAAACAAAGGAACGGAAATCAACACATTGTAATTTGTAGTGTATAAATTGAAATAAATCTGCAGCCGCTGAATAACGAACATATGAACAAGATACACGAATAATGTACTTTCAGAAAGCATCAGGAACCATTTCTTTTTTCTGGGAGAAAGGTCAAAACCTGCAAACTTCTTTCTGATAATCAGGAACAGGCAAATGGCTTCTATCGCAACCGGAATTGAAAAATTATTATAAAGTGCCTGCGTTGGCCAATTGTCAACCCAAGCAATCAATTGGTTCAAAAAAGCAGCCGCAAGCATAGTTATTATATAAATTATGCTTAGTTTTTTAATTGAATACATTTCTGTATATTCAGGTAAAGAAAGAAAATAACCTAACATAAAATAAGCAGAAAAGCCAACCAGATCCATTTCAACAAATAAATTTATTTGTTCGTGCAGCCATCCCGGTATAAAAGGAAGCTCATATACCGTAGTTTTTAATAATCCAAAAATAAAGAAAATGATCAAAAAGTAATGAAAGCTTTTTTTGTTCATTGAATGAACCAAAAGCCATAAGAGAGGTGAAATTGCATATAGATTGATCAGTGTTCGTAAGTACCATAGATGATATTGCGGATTTGGACCAAAAACTGTTTCCCAAACTATCTTAGGGTCAGCAATGGCTTTTTTCACTCCGTTATTCATAATGGCATAAAAAACAGCCCAGACAATATATATTACAGCTAAATGTAATATATTTTTCACCCATAATTTTTTTAGATCAATTTTTTCTTTTCTCAGGAATAAACTGCCGCTTATCATTATAAAAATCGGAAGAGAAGGGCGCCCAAGCGTATCATAAAAATTTAAAACCGTCCAGGTATAGGTTCGCGGTGAAATACTATACCAGCCCTCCATTGCAGTATGGACCAGTATCACGAGATAACAGGACATTATTCGCAAAATATCAAGCTGTAATTCTCTCTGCGTCTTTTTCATACATAACTCTTCCTCATTAATAAACCTTTTCAAGCAAATAACTTATCACAGGTCGGATCGGGGGTGAAATCATTTCCAAACCAATTTCATCCGCACGGAAAAAACGCAGCTCATCGATTTCTGATTCCTGACGTTTTAAAGTTCCATGATATTTTCGGCACAGGTAAACGATTTCTATGTTTGAAACTTCATCACCGTTCGGATATATATAGTGAACCTCAGGCCCCGAATTGATAAAAAAGAACTCTATTTCATCAGCGATCAAGCCGGTTTCTTCAAAAAATTCCCTTCTCGCGGCATCTTCAATTTTTTCATCGATTTCAACAGATCCGCCGGCATATCCCCATTTATGGTTATCTGTTCGTTTGCCAAGAAGTATCTCTCCGTTCTCATTGATACAGATGATACTTGCCGCACACTGTATCAATGTTCGATGTCCCACTATTTTTCTCAGATCCATGATGTAATTACTCATGATTACTCCTCGTTACATTCAGGTATCCTATTCATAAGGACAACAGCATTTCTTCAACAGCAGAGATGGATTTTTCTTTATCAAACAAATCTGCCCGTTCTATAGCCTTCATTCTGTAATATTCTCGTTGCTCCGAATCAGAAAAAAATAATCTTACGGCATTAAACAGCGCCTCATCATTGTTTTCCGTGATAACACCAAACTCATTATTTCTCCCAAGAATTTCCTTCATACCGCCGACATCAACAGTACAGACAGGAGTCCCACAGAGCAGCGACTCTACAGCAGCGGTTGAAAAACCTTCCCGTTCACTGGCACATACAAAAAGCATACAGCGGGATAGAATCGCATAAGGATTTTGTAAATATCCTGTAAATGTTACGGATTCGGATATATTCATAGAACAGGACAACTGCTCCAGTTCTCTTCGTTGTGGCCCATCCCCAATGATATAAAGATGAGAGGGAAAACCGTTTTCTTTCAGTTCTTTTTGAATCGAAAGCATCCTTTTCCAACCTTTAAGCGGGATCAATTTACCAATCCCGCACCAATTCATTTTATCCGGTTCCATTATGACCCCTTCCGGCTGAAGATCTGCCAGAAAATGGATATTATCACTTTCAAAAATATTATACAGGATTATATTTTGTTTTTCAGGTTCATGAAATTTCATGAAAGCATTGCGGACATCCTCTGAAACAAACACAATCATATCTGCCCTGTTGTAACAATGATCAGCCTCATTGCTGCTGCGAAATCCCTCTGAATATTTTTCTTTATTTAGAATAGGTGTATGGATCCAGCTCACAACTTTCGTATATTGATTTTCAGGACAACCACCGATGACTCGTGCTGATGGCCCTTCGAGAAATGACACAACGATGTCATATTGATCCGGAATAATTTTTTTATATAATTGCTCCGGTGTCCAAAGCTTCATCCAATGAGAATTTGCAGGAACATCGCGTCTGATCCAGGAAGAATAATGTACATCTGAGGCAAGAAGTTCTCGATTCGGTCCCCAGTCAAAAAGAGTTTTTATAGATACGTCAAATTTATCCCGATCCATTCCATTAGCAAGATTCACCAGAACCTTCTCAGCTCCGCCCGGTCCGAGATCGTGAATTAAAAACAATATCCGTTTTTTCATTTCTAACTCCGCGATAGTTTTTTTCGGTGAAGGAACCGTTGAATACCGGATGGAAGCACACCCAAAAGTAATGGACGAAGTGCATAAACGGACATCCAAACAGGCAGATGCAGCTTTTTTACCGCAAGCATTCTTACTCTTGCCTCATTAATGCGGTATTTCCATTTTCTCCGTGACGCAGCATTTCTGTCATCACGCATCTGATATAGCGGTTCATGAATATTAGCTCCATGTGACCCCAATGCATACATACGAACCCAGAGCTCATAATCTTCTACCCGTTCATATTTTTTATCTTCTGAATAACCGCCTGCATTTTCAAGCACCTTCGTACGTACCATACATCCGGCATGACAAAAAGGGGTTCCATGTACAAGATCTGCTCCTTTCGGTTCCGTTGGATATCTGCTCACACCCCAAATACCTTCAGCATCAAAACACTGCATATCTGTACTTACAATATCGTGTTCCGGGTGATTCTGCAAATAAGACAATTCCTTTTCAAACCGATCTGGAGAACAGCGGTCGTCACCATCCATACGTGCGATATATTCACCGGATGCTTTTTCAAGACAGCGGTTCAAAGAAAAACTTAGCCCTTTATTATGCGTATTCGAAATTATTTTTATTTTATTTGGCAGACGATTCTGCCAGTTCAGAAGAATTTTCGCAGTTTTGTCGGTCGATCCATCGTCACAAATGATACATTCCCAACGAGCTTCAGTTTGTGAAATCAAACAGTCAAGACTTTCATCCAATGTTTTTTCACAATTTAAAACGCTCATTAGAACGCTGATTAAAGGTTTTTCTTTATTCTCAGACATAATGTTACAAACAATTCATGATAAATTCTATTTCAATAACAATTATTCGCATAAATATTATATGTAATTTGGTTTTTATTCAGGACAAATCACAACTGAACAGCAATCTTGCTGTTTTCAAGCAGACACAGTGAAAGCTCTTTTGCTGAATTTGAATCTGCAAGAATTTCGTTCCTTACAGCGCAGGATAACTACACTGTATATTGCTTTCCCGGTACTGAATAGATACGTTTTTTTATATTATCTTATTTGAGTATAACGCCTTTTTTTCAGTATGAAAAACAAATATGAAATTACCGTGTATAAATTTCAATTTCCAATTACAATTGTAGATATAGACTATTTGGTTATGACATAAAGGATCGGGGTTCGATATGGAAAAAAAATATATTATGGCTCTCGATGCCGGTACAACCAGCAGCAGGTGCATACTTTTCAATCAAAAAGGTGAAATTTGCTCTTTAGCTCAAAAAGAATTCACGCAATATTACCCTCAGCCCGGTTGGGTTGAACATGACGCGAATGAAATATGGCAGACGCAGCTTTCCGTAGCACGTTCCGCAATGCTGAAAATCGGAGCAACCTATGATGAAATCGCCGCTATCGGTATAACCAATCAGCGCGAAACCGTTGTAGTTTGGGATCGAAAAACCGGCTTACCTGCATATCACGCGATCGTCTGGCAATGCCGCAGAACCGCGGATATGAAAGAAGAACTAATGAGCAAATATCCGGATATCGCGGATACTGCTTATCATAAAACAGGTCTGGTATTTGACCCCTATTTTTCAGGAACAAAACTCCGCTGGCTGCTGAACAATGTAGAGGGATTGCGGGAAAAGGCAGAAGCAGGAGACCTGTGCTTTGGTACGATAGACAGCTGGCTGATCTATAAGCTCACAAAAGGAAAAGTCCATGCTACGGATTATTCCAATGCGTCTCGTACACTTCTTTTCAACATCAACACTGTGGAATGGGACGATGTTTTGTGCCGTATGCTCGAAATCCCCAAGAGCATGCTGCCGGAAGCAAAATCTTCCAGCTGTATATACGGAGAAGCCGATCCGGAATTTTTCGGTGGACCGATTACGATTGCCGGCGTTGCCGGTGATCAACAGGCAGCTTTATTTGGTCAGGCATGCTACAATCCCGGCGAAGCAAAAAACACCTATGGAACCGGCTGCTTTATGCTGATGAATATCGGCGACAAGCCGATTTATCCAAACAACGGTTTGCTCACCACAATTGCCTGGGGACTTGACGGAGAGATTGAATACGCCCTGGAAGGCTCTGTCTATGTAGCCGGTGCAGCGATTCAATGGCTTCGTGATGAATTGAAGATTATCGATTCCGCACCTGATTCAGAGTATTTTGCCACTCGTGTTGAAAGTACAAACGGTTGTTATGTCGTTCCCGCGTTCACCGGACTTGGTGCTCCATATTGGGATCCCTACGCACGCGGAGCCATCACAGGCTTAACAAGAGGAGTCAATAAATATCACATTATCCGGGCCTCTCTTGAGTCATTGGCATTCCAAACCTATGATGTTTTGGCTGCGATGGAAGCCGGCTCAGGTGTAAAACTCAGTACGCTGAAAGTCGATGGCGGCGCCTGTAAAAATAACTTCCTCATGCAGTTCCAGTCTGATATCATTCATGCCAATGTTCAGCGGCCCGAATGTGTAGAAACAACAGCCATGGGTGCTTCCTATCTTGCGGGTTTGGCTACTGGGTTCTGGACGAGTAAAGAAGATGTTATAAACAACTGGGCTTTGGATAAAGAATTTAAGCCTAAAATGGCAGAAAATGTTCGTAAGAAGGAACTGGCCGGCTGGCATCAGGCGGTCAAAACCACTCTCGGATGGGCAAAATAAAATTATTGTCACAACATATAAAAAAACACATGAAGTCTGAACTTTATTTAGATTTTTATGCATAAAATAAGTATTGTTTGTATATCGAGTAAAAACGGGAGGAGGACCGAAATACAATGATTGATTCATCTTATGATGTAATCGTTATAGGCGGCGGCGTTGTTGGGTGCGCAGCAGCACGCGAATTATCACGTTATGATCTGAATATCGCCCTTCTTGAAAAATCCACAGATATCTGTGCAGGGCAAAGCAGAGCCAACACTGCAATAATTCACGGCGGTTATGACGCGAAACCGGGAACACGAAAAGCCTACTACAATTTAAAAGGAAACATGATGTTTGATTCTGTCTGCGGAGAATTGGATGTTCCGCATGAATGGAATACATCTCTGGTCGTTTCTTTTTCTCCGGATGAAGATTCTCAAATTGATGAACTTTATCAGCGCGGAATTCAAAATGGCGTTCCGAACCTTGAAATAATTGATCATGATGAGATCATGCGTCGTGAACCAAACATCAGTGAGCAGGCACACAAAGCGCTCCTTGTCAATAATGGCGGAATTGTCTGTCCTTATGAGCTAACAACAGCATATGCCGAAAATGCAGCGAAAAACGGCGTCACTTTCTTCCGCTCTTCACCGGTCATCGCTATTCGTAAAGAGAATGAAGGATGGGTCGTTGACACCCCTGAAAAATCATATCATTGCAAAGCCATTGTAAACTGTGCAGGGCTTTACAGTGATGAGATACATAATATGGTCTCAGAAGACAAGCTGGAAATAAAACCTCGGCGCGGTCAATATTATCTGGTGGATAAAAAATACGCAAAAGCATTCAATGCAGCTATTTTCCAGGTTCCCACAGTCATGGGGAAAGGCATTCTTGTTGCAAGAACTGTCGATGGAACAGTTCTGTTAGGACCGACCGCGGAAGATATCAATGACAAGACCGACAAACGTACAACCGCAGCAGGTCTCGCCAACGCTCTGGAAGGTGCGCGCAAAACCTGGCCGAACCTTCCCGGAAGGGCTTTTATTACCGAATTCTCAGGACTCCGTGCTCACTGTACACGAAATGATTTCATCATCGGAGAAGTTACGGACGCACCGCTGTTTTTTGATGCCGCCGGAGTGGAATCGCCCGGTTTGACGTCAGCCCCTGCTATCGGTGTTGATTTGGCAAAGATGGTCGCTGAAGCACTTCATGCCTCTCCCAATACAAAATTCGATCCAATCCGTAAAGGCATTCCAAAATTCAGAGAACTTTCCAATGAGAAACGAGCTGAACTGGTCTCTGAAAATCCGGATTTTGCCAAAGTGATCTGCCGTTGTGAAACGGTCACCGAAGCCGAGATACGTGAAGCTATCCGCCGCCCGGTTGGCGCAGTAAATGTTGATGGCATCAAGATTCGGACGCGTGCGGGAATGGGCCGTTGTCAGGCAGGATTCTGCACGCCCCGTGTTCTTGAAATCCTTTCAGAAGAGCTCGGTGTTCCGCTCGAAACCCTGCAAAAATCAGAAGCAGGCTCACGTTATGTCTATGGAAAGATTTTTGATTGAAAGGGGAACGGCTCATGAAAAATGTTGACATTGTTATCATTGGCGGAGGTCCTGCCGGACTTGCAGCAGCGATTGGTGCATATGAAGCCGGTGCCCGTGATATTTTGATTCTTGAACGTGAAAACGCGCTGGGTGGAATCCTGAAACAGTGCATTCACAATGGGTTTGGACTGCACACTTTCAAAGAAGAGCTTACCGGACCGGAATACGCGCAGCGCTTTATCGACAAGGTAAATGAATACGGCATCCCGTACCAACTCAATTCAATGGTGCTGGACATAAACGCTGAGAAAGTTATCACCTGTGTCAGCCATGAACACGGCGTTCAGCAAATCAAAGCAGGCGCTGTAGTTCTCTGCATGGGTTGTCGGGAACGTCCCCGCGGTGCTTTGGGTACTCCGGGCGAACGCTGTTCCGGCATCTTCACTGCCGGTACTGCACAGAAGCTTGTCAATCTCGAAGGGTATATGCCCGGAAAAAAGGTGGTTATCCTTGGCTCCGGCGATATCGGTCTGATTATGGCTCGCCGTATGACCTTTATTGGTGCGGAAGTGATCTGCTGTGTAGAGGTTATGCCATTCAGCGGCGGTCTGAAGCGTAATATCGTGCAATGTCTGGATGACTACAACATTCCGCTTTATCTCAGTCATACGGTTATCGATATTCACGGGAAAGATCGTCTGACAGGCGTAACAATTGCCGAAGTTGACTCTCATATGAATCCGATTCCCGGTACAGAGCAGGAAATCGAATGCGACACGCTGCTCCTTTCTGTCGGTCTGCTGCCGGAAAATGAATTAAGTGAAATGGCAGGCGTAGAGCTTTCTCCAAATACCAGCGGCGCTGTGGTTGATGAAACACTCCAGACTTCCGTTCCCGGCATGTTTGCGGCGGGCAATGTTCTTCACGTTCACGATCTGGTAGATTTTGTATCAGAAGAATCAGAATTAGCCGGAAAGAGTGCAGCAAATTACATCAAACAACCGAAGGCTGAAAAAGCTGAAAATCATCGGAAAGTCATAATGGGAAATGGTGTCAATGCTATCGTTCCTCAGCAGATATCATTCACACCTGACCATGATGTTCACATGATGTTCCGCCCTCGCGCAGTTTATAAGGGTGCAGTCATCACCGCTGCTATC
This sequence comes from uncultured Chloroflexota bacterium, assembly GCA_902791025.1. Classification (GTDB taxonomy): domain Bacteria; phylum Chloroflexota; class Anaerolineae; order Anaerolineales; family Anaerolineaceae; genus Flexilinea. The sequence goes on from CADATZ010000001.1 coordinate 429,783, forward strand.
GGAGAAAAAATCTTATTCTCCCGAAAGGCAAGAATTCTGGCGCCGGGAGAAATGGTTAACTTCACGCTGAAAAAAGAGGATTTGACAGAAGCAGAACATGATTTACCGATTACCATTGAAATCAAGGAGGCAGCCTGATGAACAGAACGCTTACATGTATAGGATGCCCGATGGGTTGTCAAATTGAAGTTGAACTGGATGAAGCCGGTAACTTTGTCAGTTCCAAAGGCTGGTCCTGTAATATCGGGAAACGCTATGCGCAAGAAGAGGTTACCGCACCTGTCCGTACTGTTACGGCTTTAATGGAAGTTACCGACCGAACCGAGCCTTTGTCTGTAAAGACAGCTCATCCTATTCCGAAAGGGAAAATATTCGAAAGTCTTGAGCAGATCAAAAATCACAAAGTCAATGCGCCGGTTCATATCGGTGACGTTGTTATAGAAGATGTTTGCGGTACCGGTATTCCTGTGATTGCCACAAAAAACATACCGTAAAATAAATTATCCGTATATAGGAAAAAAGGAGAGCCGATTGACTCTCCTCTTTTTTTAAAAATCAAACAAACTTGGCTGCACCCAATGTTCTTCCTGTTCTTTTTTCTTTTTGACTTTTTCTTTTGGCTTTGAAGAATTTTTCTTTCGTCCTTTTTCCGGAACAATTGCTTCAACAGGAGTAATGGAAGATTCCAGCGCTTTTTCAATTTCACCACGGATTCCTTCCGACATGGAACTGATGCTTCTCAGTTCATAAGGAATTGGCTGTAATTGATATTTGAATTCACTTTGAAATCCAAAATCCTTTTGATAAATGAATACAACCACTTTTATGCTGTCATACTCGACCGTAAAGCCGTTTTCATTTTCGATCAGCTTATTCGCAACTCCAGCTGCATCTAATTCACAATTTACTGCCTGCCAATGCTCTTTTCGGGAAAAGCTTTCATCCTGGTTCAGAAACAGAAGATATAAGATATTCTCCTTATATAGATCCATTTTGGAAAGATATGGACACGTTTTTAGAAATCCGCTGCGGCAGAAAGCGGATAAAACGATTTCTTTCAGCGCTAATGCGGCTGCCTCATTCCTTTCAATTTTATTTTTTTCAAATATCTGAGTTATCTGTCTGATCAACACGTCCATATTTCTTTCTCAAAAATGATTTAAGCAGATGCAGATTGCGGCAGCCGTATAGATCAGAAAGCCGCAGAAGAACCGTCGGATCCAGCCTGAATATTTTGCGTTTTCCAATACCGATCTCGTCAAAAAGAAGTGTTTTCAATTCTTTCAGATTTGCTGCAGGAGCAGCGTTATAAAGCGTGTCACAAAGAGCTTTTTCCGGTGAGGCTATTACAAAACTATATCCATTTTCATAATGCAGAATCAGTTCTTCAGAAAAAGCTTTTTTGGGAATATCCCTGTAAGTAAAGACACCAAAAGACGTCTCGTGCCGCTTTTCCTTTCGTTTCCCATATGCGGCACAGGTAACCGGGCAGTCATGTTTTCCCGAAAGGTTATAATAATTCAGCGCATACTCAAATGAAATATAGGAAGGCCCGTATATACAGTTTGCCAGATATTGTGGCGGTGTTTTCGGGTCATCTTCATACAAACCACGGATGATCGGATAAATCTCACCTTTTTCAACCATCCGTCCGATTTTTGCTTTCGGATTCACATATCCGGGCAGCTCAGAAATCAATATTGCTGTCGTTTTAATCATGCGTCTTATTATATTTCAATTTCTTCCAATTGTCGGTTTGACATTTATATCCACTGACTATTCAGCATTCTTGTGCCTTGCGACTACGTCGAATACGACATTGGTGAAATAACTGTTCTTTTCTTCCATTTCATTACCGTACTCAAGTTCAAGGATCTTGATATCCACGACGAGTGTTTCAGTTTCCAGCGTATACAAATCTCCTTTACGGATGCGGTCACATTTTCCACGCTGCGCAAGTCGCTGACTGATACCTTCATTGGAAAGTGCGAAATCACTCATCAGATACCAGGTCGCGGTATGAATGTCATCTTTATCAAAGAGCCATACCTCAAAAGCTGTCACTGCTTTCGGTTCTGTGTTATTCAGCGTTTCGCCGATACCGATACCACATTCACCTCGGAACACATCGCCCTGATCAATGGAAAATACCTCATCATACATATCATTGCCAATTCTGTATTGGGACTGATAGTGTATCAAAACATCGTCATTTGATTGGGATTCCGCGGCTTGATCATTAATGCTTTCAGCTTCTTCCTGTGTCTGATTGTCAGCAATAACTTCAGATGTATTAGTTTCTTCTTCCGTTGATTCATTTTCAGTTACTGTAATGTCAGATTCGTTTTCAACAGTTTTTAGAATCGGTTCATCTGAAGGAGTATTTTGTGCCCGGATCATTTTCAATAATTCATCTACATTATCTGTATCATTCTCTGAATCAGTTTCTACCAAAGGCTTCTCGGCACTGTTGCTCATTTCTTCTTCTGGTTCGGGACCTTCATTAGTTTCTTTTGGCAGTTCCTGCTCGGTGTCAACTTGTTCTCCATCACTTTTCTGTAAATCAGCATTATCTTCCGAATCCTCATTATTTCCTTCAGGTACCACATTCATTTCTTCTGAAACCTCTTCATTGGAAGCTTGCGGTATCGTTTCATTTGCCGGTTCTTGATTTAGATCTTCTTCCTTATTGTTCTCATCGTCCTCATTTAATTTGTTCTCTGATTGGACACCATCCGTTTCAGTATCTTCACTCTTTGGTTCATCGATATTATTCCCTTCATCTGCACTTTCTTCCGAAGGAACTTCTTCCTCGATATCAGATTTCTCATCAGGATTCAATACCTGATCCGGTTTTTCCTCATTTTCAGTTATAGTCTCAGACTCTTCACTGCTTTCATTTTCAGCGTTTTCATCTGACGATTCGTTATTGCTCTCTTCAGTTTGACTATCCTCAGTTTCGTTTACAGTGTCCTGTTTTTCCTCTGAATCAATTTCTATTTCAGGCTCAGAATCAGATTTTTCAATATTTTCACTTTCTCGTTTTTCTTCTTCATTCTGGGGAAAAAGTGAATCCAGATCAAAAAGCGTATCAGGTGCATTCTCCTGTATAGATCGGGCTTTGTCAGGCGTAATCATATTGACCGGTGATTCATCAAAATTTTGAATCTTTTCACTGCGACGTTTTTGTTTGTTTTTTGTCTTGACAAGAGAGGCAGCATAAAAAATACCTGCTGCCACGACAACAACTCCAACAATGATCAACAATACTTTGCCAACACCGGAAAGCCCTTTCCGCGGATTCGTTGGCGTTCCTTCAGGAGACTGTTCTTGCCTTTTCAGCTGAGTACCGCCGATCTTGTCAGCTTTTCCAACTGCATCGGCAAATTCTGCGAGGGAAACCGGTGAAACGGATTCATCCGCAGCCATATATTTCAAAGTCTGGTCAGCCTTATTCCCTAAGTGTTCATATCTCCATAAAGCTAAAGCTTCGTTATGATCTTGAGAATATTCATTGATAGACATGCGAAGATAATCTTCCTGAATGATCTCAGTATTTCCGGCTAAGGTTCTTCCGTGGTCCTGGAAAAGGCTGAAAAAGCCTGCCAATAATAAACAAATAATAACGCCTACAATAATTCCTGTCTGGAATGGATATCTCCTGATTTTTGCTGTAATTTTGTCAATCATCCTGATACCTCGTAATATTCTTTCAAATAAGCCGGATATCGAAATCCGGTGTGAATTACGTAAATTTCTTCTCCCATCTATTATATATTATTTTAAGATATTTTATATTTTTGGGTCAATTTTAATCTTTTCCTGTCAGATAGTGCTTCACCTTTAAAACATACTCATTTATCTTGAAATTATCTAATGTTAGACAGGTATAAGACAATAATCTTAATTGTGTTACAATAGGAAGAAGGATTTTTGTGGTTAGTGTATAGCATTTATTTGAATGCTTCACGCTTTTATTTATTGATCATTTTCATTATCAAAAAAGCTAATAGCTTTACACAAAGGTTGTCCGGATATACGAAAGGAGAGGCTGTACATGAAAAATAAAAAACTTTTCATTCTCATGGTTGTATTTCTTTGTCTGATCTCTTACAGCATTTTCTCCCTTACAGAACTGGATAACTTAGTGAGCAAACCGGTCCTGATTGGAATCTCGATTGTTGCAGGAATTATTCTATCATTTATATTCAGACGAATATTGAAGAATTTCGCGGAAAAAATCAAAAAAGCCAATTTCACGCGGCTTCTTTTGACGCTCATCACCTTATCATTAGGCGGAATTTTAGGCGGACTTCTGGCGATTCCTGTTTCATCATTACCCGGCTGGTGGGGGCATTATTGTCCGGTTTTGATCGTTGTGGTGGTGGTTGTTCTTGTCGCCATGGTCTTCAGCTATCGGATGGATGCTTTCAGCGAGTTCGCCAATCGCATCAGCAACGGTAAGCTGCAATTTTCTGAAGTTGCCGCAGAACACCATGAAACAGCACTGCTGGACACATCCGTGATTATTGACGGCAGAATTGCAGATATCGCTCATTGCGGATTCGTCCCGGGCATTCTGATCGTACCGAATTTCATCTTGCTTGAGCTGCAGTTCATCGCAGATTCTGAAGATGCGCAGCGCCGTCAGCGTGGTAGAAGAGGCCTGGAAACCCTCGCGAATATGCAGAAGGATCCGGCTGTTGCCATTCAAATCAAAGAATTCGACGTGCCGAATATCCGCGAGGCTGACGCGAAACTGCTCCATGTGGCAATGGAACTGGACTGTCCGATCCTGACTAACGATTACAACCTCAATAAAGTCGCGGAGCTTCAGGGCGTCCGAATATTAAATGTAAACGATTTGACGAACGCGGTAAAATCCATTCTGCTACCGGGAGAAAAATTGATCGTCAATGTCATACAGGAAGGCAAAGAGATCAATCAGGGTGTAGGATATATGGAGGATGGCACAATGGTGGTCGTAGAGAATGGCAGACCCTACCTCGGCCAGGAGATCGACGCGATCGTAACAAAAATTTTACAAACAGCCGCAGGCAGAATGATTTTTGCCCGGCATGAAAAAGAACTCGGAGTGAAACGATGAGCATTCAGTTATATAACACGCTTACAAATAAAAAAGAACCGCTTGAAACCCTTGAACCGGGAAAAGTGAAAATGTATGTTTGCGGTCCGACAGTCTACAACAAGGCTCACATCGGTCACGCAATGTCAGCGATGGTTTTTGACATCATCCGCCGCTATCTGGAATACCGCGGATATGAAGTTCAATTCGCCATGAATTTCACTGATGTTGATGACAAGATCATCAAACGTGCCAATGAAATGGGCGTCGACCCGTTCAAACTGGCGGAAGGCTATATTGAAGATTTCCAGCAGGATATGAAGGACCTGAACATCAAACCCGCGACCTTCAATCCGCGTGCTACTCAGGAAATCGATGAGATCATCAAGATCGTTCAGGGATTAGTCGATAAAGGTTACGCTTATCCGCTGGACGGAGACGTATATTTCCGTGTCCGCAAGGATCCGAATTACGGGAAGTTATCCGGACGCAACATCGATGATATGCGCTCCGGCTTCCGTAAGGAAGTCGATGACCGCAAGGAAGACCCGATGGATTTTGCCCTGTGGAAATCCGCCAAACCGGGAGAACCCTCCTGGGAAAGTCCCTGGGGGCCGGGCCGTCCGGGCTGGCACATTGAATGTTCCGCGATGAACCATCACCTTTTTGGCGATTCCATCGATATCCATGGCGGCGGAAACGACCTGATTTTCCCGCATCATGAGAACGAGATCGCACAGAGTGAGTGCTACACCGGCAAACCCTTTGCACGCTACTGGATGCATAATGGCATGCTGCGCCTGAATGGTGAGAAAATGTCAAAATCCATCGGGAATATTATCTCGATCCAGGAGTTTCTGGAAAAGCACAGTGCAAACTCCTTCCGCTACCTGATCCTGAATTCCGCCTATCGGAATCCGATCATCTTCAGTGAAGAAACACTCTCTCAGGCGGAAAAAGCTGTTGACCGCATGAAAGGTTCCTTGAAACCGGCGAATCCGAAGACAGAGATCAAAGACGAAGAGGTTATTGCTAAATTCAACGCGAAAACCGCTCAGGTGAAGGAAGATTTCATCACCAATATGGACGATGATTTCAATTCCGCCGGCGCATTGGGCTGCATCTTCGAACTGGTTCGGGAGATCAACACCATGCGTGATATGGGTGCTTCTCAAGCTCAGCTGGACCAGGCACAGAGCCAGATCCGCGAATTCGCAGATGTATTCGGACTGGTTTTGGAAGAGGAAAAATCTGATGCAGGACAGTCCGCAGATGTCTTTATCCAGATGCTGGTCGATCTGCGCTTTGAACTGAAAAAGCAGAAGAACTGGCCGCTTGCCGATCAGATCCGCAAGGACCTCAGCGAGCAGGGAATCACCATTGAGGACTCCAAAGAAGGGTCTCTCTGGTATCGGAATGCCTGATTACAAGGACTGCAAATGAAGGAATGGATCACCGGCCGTAATCCGGTCTATGAAGTGTTATCAGCCCATCACCGGGACTCTTTCCGCGTGATGGTTGCTGAAGGCGCAAAGGTCGAAGGAAAGCTTTCTCAAATTCTGGAGCTGGCAAAGAAATACCGTCTGCCTGTTGCAAAGGTATCACGCAAACAACTGGACCAGATGGGCGAAAATCACCAGGGTGTCGCGCTGGAAGCGGCCGGATATAATTATTCTGACATTCATGAGATTATCAAAGCAGCACAGAAGCGGGAGGAACCGCTGTTTGTGCTGCTGCTGGATATGATCCAGAACCCACAAAACCTCGGCACGCTGGTTCGCACTGCCGCGGCAGTCGGGATGCACGGGATCATCATCCCGCAGGCAAAGGCAGCAGGAGTGACGCCGGCGGTTGTTCATGCTTCTGTCGGGTCCACGGAACATATCCGTATCGCACAGATGAACCTGTCCCAGGCGATCGATATCCTGCACGAAGAAGGTCTTTGGATCATCGGTCTGGAAGGCGGAGACGGAACGCAGCCGGTCCAACCCAAACACCTCGGCGGCCCGCTCGGTATCGTAGTAGGCAATGAGGGCGAAGGTCTGCGGCAGCTCACCCGCAAAGCCTGTGATGAGCTCGCAGCCCTCCCTATGTCAGGTCAGGTCGAATCACTCAATGCCGCCACCGCCGGCTCGGTGATGATTTATCTGGCTTATATGAAACGGCTGGAGATGATTTAGGAGTTAGGAGTTAGTGGTTAGGGTATAGGTAATAGGTGTTAGTTAATTAGGAAATTGATCACCTAACCTAACACCTAACACCTAACCCCTAATCCCTAATCCCTAAATCCTAATCCCTAATTGTCACTATTCCTTTTTCCTTAACAAAAAAACATGTATAATATAAACCGTTTTGGAAACAAAACGAAATACTATATCTTTAAAAGGGCGAAGGTAACAACTTTAGGCTGTGAGAGGCGCCCGAAGGAAGAAAAATGGAAAGAGTTGTTATTAAAGCTACAAAGCGAGACGTTACCGGCAAGAAAGTCAGCCAGCTGCGTCGTGAAGGCAAGATGCCCGGTGTTGTTTACGGTCATCACATTGAACCGATCGCCATCGTCATGGATGCCCGTGAAGTTACCCGTGCAATGATCGGCCTTACCCCGTCTTCCATCGTCACAATCGATATCGACGGTGAAGATCATGCCGCTCTGATTCGTGAACGCCAGCGCGACTATCTGCGCAATAAGTTCATCCACATCGACTTCCAGGCTGTTTCCCGCACGGAAAAGATCCGCGCCCGCATTGAAACCGTCCTTGAAGGCACCGCCCCGGCTGTCAAAAACTACAACGGTATCGTCCTGCATGAAAAGGAATATATCGAAGTCGAAGCTCTGCCGGAACATCTGCCGGAACGTTTCATTGTCGATATCTCCAACCTCAACCGCATTGGCGATATGATCCGCATCAGCGATATGTCTATTGCTGACGACGTCACCGTCTTCGATGATGTCAACGACGTGATCGTCTCCATCTCCGGCGTCAAGGAAGAAGCTGAAGAAGAAGAAACCGCCAGCGCCGACGAACCCGAAGTCGTCGAAAAAGGCAAGAAGGAAGAAGAAGAGTAATCTCTTCGAAATCCAATTCGATATAAGAAACCGGATGCTCAGTCACCCGGTTTTTTTTATATATGAATTCCAGTCACCAAGGATACGCAAATGAGCACATCCTGATTAGCTGGATTTATTTCAGAATATCTCCCTTGATCTCATCAAGGCGTAGGCTCACCACCTGTGATGTAGAATCAGCGGACATGGTGATACCATAAATTACGTTCGATGTTTCCACGGTGTTGCGGTTATGAGTAATCAGCAGAAACTGGGTATCATTGCTCAGTTCCTTTAACAGTTCACAGAATCTGCCGACATTAGCTTCATCCAATGCTGCATCGACCTCGTCCATCACACAGAAAGGCGTCGGAGAAACCCGCAGCAGAGAAAATATCAGCGCAACCGAAGTCAGACTCCGCTCACCACCGGAAAGCAGGGAAAGTTCCTGTTCCTTGTGCCCGGGGAGCTTTGCCTCAATTTCAATACCGGAGCTGTTCACGTCATTCGGATCCGTCAGTACCAGCCGTGCACTGCCGCCGCCGAAAAGACGTACAAACATCTTCTTGAACTCAATCTGGACTTTATCAAAGGTCCCAAGAAAAGCGTTTTCCATCATGCGGTCCAGTTCACCGATAACCTGCCGCAGATCCGCATCGGCTTTCTTCAAATCAGCCATCTGCGCCTTCAGAAATTCATAACGCTCTGAAGATTCGGCAAATTCGGTGATCGCATCCGGATTTACGGCACCCATTCGCCGCAGATGATTTTTCAACCGCTGGATCTGCTCTTCAAGGTTTTCGCTCAGGATCTCGACCTTCGGCAGCTCTGAGACCATTTCACCCAAAGGCAGCGTGTTCTGACCTTCGATTTTTTCATCATACATAAAGTTGACCATGCCGAGGTCATCTTCAATGCGTTTCTTCAGCGCTTCCAACCGATCATCATGACGGGTCACTTCCACCTGAGCCTGTGCAAGCATACGCTCGCTGGAAACCACCATCTGCTGCTTTTCCTGAAACGCCTCCTGGTCAATTACAGATTGTTCTTCTGCATGCTTCAATTCAGCTTCGACCGGATCAGTTTCTTCAAGAATGGAAGCTGCGTTCTGATTTTCCGCTTCAGCCTTTGCCTTCAAAGCGTTGATCTGTTCATCCAACTCACGGATATTTTTTTCTTCACTTTCCATCCGTTCCGCGAGCTGCGTCTGCTTTTTCCGGTTCTTTTCGGCTTCATTCCCATTTTCACGCACACGGTTCTCCGCTTCCGTTATCGACTTGCGAAGCACCGCACAATTGACATTCCAATGCTGTACCTGATCCTGAAGTTCGCTGATTTGGATCCGATTGATCTGATCCTGCAGCTCCCGTATTTCACCGCGGAACGCTTCCCGACCGCTTTCGAGTTCCGTGATTTGTCCGGATGTCTCTTCGATTTGACCTCGATTTGTTTCTATCTGTGATACAGCTTCATTCAGTCGCTGACGTTGGTAAGCTGCTGCCTGGGTTTGTTTTTCTTTCTCAATCGCCAGCTGGTTAAGCTTCTTTTGCAGTTCAACGGATGAAGATTGAAGCTTTGTACGTTCACTTTGCTTTGCTTTCAATTGTTCACGTAAGGCGGCAAGTTCCTTTTCTGCATTTTTGATCGTATCGTTCAATTCATCAGATTTTGCGCTTATTTGGCTTTTTTCTTCACCGAGCTCACGAATCTCACGTGTTCGCGAAAGCAGCTTTTGTTTTCCCTCGCTTCCGGAGACGGCGGACCCATCAGCACGGAACAAATCACCGTCCATCGTCACGATCCGCTGTCCCGGATGAAGTTTTGATTTCAGGCTCATCGCCTGTGTTCTGCTATCCGCAAGCCAGGTATTCGAGAGGATCCGTTCCATTATCGGCTTTACTTTCTCATCATACGAAATCAGGGAAAGAAGCGGCTGCAGCGTCTCACAGCCTTCAAACCCCGAATTCTCCGGTGAAAGACTGCCTTCATCGGTTCCCAGCAGGACAGCGCGTCCGCTCTGGGCTTTATTCAAAAGGTCCATCACCTTGTTCCATTCGGAAGGATCCAGGATAACGGCATCCAGTTCATCACCCAACGCGGCAGCCACAACTGTCTCATATTCCTTCGGAACGTTCAGCATGCTCTGCAGAGAAACGACTGAGGAATTGATCAATCCTTTTTCGGCACTTTGCGCGACATACTGTGCACCGCGGTTCATCCCGCTGAAGTGCTTTTCCGCATCATTGAGAACATCCAGCCTGGCACTCACTTTGGAAAGCTCCGCATCCACACGGTTCTTTTCTGAGCGCAGATTCCGCAGTGTCACGTCGCGTTCAGCGATTTCCTTCTCCGCTGTAGAAATTTCCGATATCACATTACTCAACTTGTCCTCGTTTTGTTTTTGTGCATCGTAAAACTTCTGATTATCCTGTTGGAAGGTCCGCAATCCATTTTCAAGTCGTTCTAAATTCACACGCAGACCGGATAAGGATTCCTCAATCTTTTTTGTACGCTCATCCAGGTCATCCCGCCTTGCTTTCAGACGGATCAGCTTTGACTCCAGTTTATCCTGTTCGTCCCGCTTCGCACGCAGCGCTGCCCGCAGGTCATTGAGCTCTCCCATTCGTTTATTCAGTTCCGCCGAATAGGAAGCCTTTTGCTCCAGCGCTTCTTTTTCTTCTGCTCGAAGCGATTCCAACGACGCTGAGATTTCCTTCCCACGGGAAAGGATCAGTTCCAGTTCTTCCGCCAACAGCGCGGATTCATCCTGCTGATTATGGATCTGAGACATAACGGAATTCTTGCGTTCATCCAGGATAGCATTGTCGCGTGTGAGCTGCTCGATCCGTTTGTGAATATCTGCTGATTTTTTGTGCATCTCCGAAAGCCGCAGACGCAGTTCACGAATCTCATTCTGTTTTTTCTTCAAACTCTCATCGAGGCTTTCAAATTGAGCACGGATCTGATCCGTACGTTTTTCCTGTTGATTGAAGCGCTCGCGAACTACCAGGAGATCCTGCTGTGCATGGTGCCAGTGATACCCGTACCATTCCCGCAGCAGATGTTTCAACTCATCCGTAACATGACCGTATTCAGCGGCTCGCTTTGCCTGACGTTCCAGGGAATGAACACGAGGCTCAAGTTCGCTCAGGATATCATTGACCCGCTCCAGATTGTGGGCTGTTTCCTTCAGTCGAATCAGAGCCTCCTCACGGCGGCTCCGGAACAGACCAATCCCGGCGGCTTCTTCAAAAAAGCGTCTGCGGTCCTCCGGCGAAGCGGAGAGCGCGTTATCAATCAAACCCTGCCCGATGATCGTATAGGTTCGCTCAGAAAGTCCCGACTGTGCCAACAGTTCATTGACATCCTTCAGACGGACCTTCTGCCCATTGATCAGATATTCATTCTGCCCGTCTCTGTAGGCACGGCGTGTAATTGCCACTTCCACGTAATCCATGGGAAGCCAATGGTCTGAGTTGTCAAAGGTGATTGTGGCAGAAGCCATATTAGCGCGGGCTTTTTTATCCGAGCCGGAGAAGATCATATCAGTGGTACGGCGGCCGCGCAGTGTTGCATAGGATTGCTCTCCGAGCACCCAGCGAATCGCGTCGGAGATATTGGATTTTCCGGAGCCATTTGGTCCAACGATTGCCGTGATCGGCAAGGGGAACTCAAAAAAGACCTTATTGGCAAAGGTCTTATATCCCTGCAGTTCGATTGATTTCATGCGTGGGGGCATGGATCAGTTATTCTCCGGTTCCTGTCCGTATGAGCCGTAGCCAAGGTTTTCCAGTGCGTTCTGAGCGGCCTTTTTCGCCGCGTTTTGTTTGCTGGATCCCTGACCGATCCCCAGTGATTTGTCACCGACCCGGACTTCAATTTCATAGATCTTGGAATGGTCCGGTCCCAGCTCTCTTACCACTTCATAATGGGGGACCTGCATGTTCTTTGACTGCAGGATCTCCTGCAGGCGGCTCTTGGAGTCGTCATCTTTATGGTTGAGAATAATGTCATCAATGGCACCCTCCATGAAGGGCATCACAAAGGTTTTCACCGCGTCCAAACCCTGATCCAGATACAAGGCTCCGACAAGCGCCTCAAAAGCATCACACAGCAATGCGGTTTTTGATTTTCCGCTTGCCATGTATTCTCCTCTGCCCAAACGCAGAGCCTGTCCAAGGTCAATTGTACGGGCAAACTCCGCAAGGGTCGTAGTCTGCACCAGTGCTGAGCGGTATTTGGAAAGGTGTCCTTCCTTCATTTCCGGGAATTTATTATAAAGCCAGGCGCCGATCATAAAATCCAGCACTGCATCTCCAAGAAATTCAAGCCGTTCGTTGTCTTCAATTGCATCCGGGTGTTCGTTCAAAAATGAGCTATGCGTTAATGCTCTGCAAAGCAACATATAATCATTGAATTCCAATCCGATACGGTGCGCAAAATGCTCCGGCATTTCATAATTCGGACTCATTGTCATAGGAAAGCCTCTTTTGTTATACAGGACATGGAATTTATTAGCTCAGGAATCTCTTCCGGATAAAAAATATTCCTGAACCAACAGAAGCCCTGCGAATTTGAATTATATCATAATCCTTCAGTCAATAATGCATTACATTCAGAATATTTTCAGAAATTTTAAATTTTAAAATCAATAAAGCAGCACAGGCTGCTGTTCCGCACAAAAGTAAAATACTGTTAGCAATTCCATCCGCATAAAACCACCGCAGACAAACACCCTTTGCGGGATAGAAGACTCTGACCGGTTTTTTGTTGAGGACATCAAGGAAAATATGTGTCAGAAACCCGATCGCGTAAAAAAGACATGTCTGCCGGTTGATCAGGAAGATCAAAACCGACGAAGCGGCAAACATCAGCAGGGAATGAGAAAACCCGCGGTGAGCACCATTGATCGCGAAGAGGAATAAAACAACAAGCAGCCCAAGAAATAACAGACGAAGCGGATTTCCCCAAAGGTTCTCCGCCTTGAAGGTCTGCCAATACGCATAGGACTCATGCATAAATCCGGCAAAGAATACTGTGAAAGCGATTCCCCATCCTTGTTTGACATCCCGGGAAGGCCTTTCAGAACTGCGGTCGATATCACAAATCAAACTGCCGATCGCGCCGCCCATCAGGGCAAAATTCAATCCTTCAACACTGGCAGGAGCTGCAGCCAGGGCGGCTGCAATTCCAACAGCGAGATGGGTTTTACTCATCATTGCGGGATCACCCCATATCAGGCAGCATTAGCATAAGCGATGTCATTTTCCTCTTCGAGAAACTCAGGGAACTGAAGCCTGTAAAGCATCGCATAAACGCCGTTCTTTTCCATCAACTCTTCGTGCGTTCCTTCTTCATCGATACCGTCTTCGGAAAGCACAAGGATCCGTTTTGCCGCACGAATTGTTGATAGTCTATGCGCAATAACAAGTGTCGTCCGATTCATCGCGAGCTTTTCCAGAGATCTCTGCACAACCTTTTCACTCTTGTTGTCAAGGGAAGAAGTTGCTTCATCAAAAATCAGAATCGGTGGATTTTTCAGAAATACACGAGCAATGGAAAGGCGCTGTTTCTGCCCACCGGAAAGCTTCACACCGCGCTGACCGATATCAGTATGATATCCGTCCGGCAGGTCCATGATGAAATCGTGAGCGTTGGCCTGTTTGGCTGCCATGATGATCTCTTCGTCTGTTGCATCCGGACGTCCGTAACGGATATTTTCCATCACATCACCGGAAAAGAGATAAACATCCTGCTGTACGATACCGATATTACGCCGCAAACTCTTCTGCGTATAATCACGGATATCGCGGTCATCCACGAATACAGCTCCTTCTGACACTTCATAGAAACGCGGGATCAGACTGCAAAGAGTTGTTTTCCCGACCCCGGATGGACCGATCAAGGCGACATACTCACCGGGATCTACCGACAGATTCACGTGCGCCAACACATCCTGCAGCGTATTTTCATAACGGAAGGTGACATCCCGAAATTCGATTTTCCCTTTCAGAACCCCGGCATCTACCGCGTTAGGACTGTCTTCGATATCCGGATGAATATCCATGATCTCCTGGAAACGCTCAAATCCTGCCATTCCGTTCTGGTATTGTTCCGTAAAGGCAACAAGCTTCCGAATCGGTTCGGTAACATTGCCGATGTAGAGCAGGAAAGTAACCAGATCCGTCACCGGCAGAGCATTTTCCGTGATGAGATAAGCACCGACGATAACAACCAGCACATTCAGCAAAGTGGTAAAACCATTGATCCCTGACTGATACTGAGCCATGACCAGATAATTCTGGCGCTTGCTTTCGAGAAAACCATCGTTACCCTTCTTGAATTTTCCGATTTCAACATCTTCATTGGCAAAGGATTTTACGACACGGATTCCGGAAAGGTTTTCTTCGATTTGCCCATTAATTTCGGCGATTCGTTTGCGGTTCCTCTTATAGACCACTTTCATTTTTTTGTTCAGCTTGATCGCATAGAGGGTCATCGGCGGCACAAGAACAAATGCCACCAGCGCAAGTTTCCAGTTGATAATGAAAAGGATAATAAAGGACCCGATGAGTTTTATCAAAGAAATCGCCAGATCTTCCGGACCATGATGGAAAAGCTCGCAGATTTCAAAAAGATCTGTGGTCACTCTCGACATCAGGTGCCCGACCTTTTGGTCATCAAAGAAGCTGAAAGAGAGCTTTTGATAATGGGCGAAAAGCTCTGCCCGCATGTCGTATTCCATACGGGAGCCCATGCGATGACCATAATAGGTCGTCCAGAAGTTGCATCCATATTCAATCACGATCAGCAGCAGGCAGAGGATCCCTAACCGAAGTATTTCACTTCTGGCTTCACTGACTTCATAATAGACAACATCATGTGTGATATGTCGCACGATCAGAGGGATCACCAGCATGATCGCAGCGCCCAGCATGGAGAAAAACATATCCCAAAGGAACGCTCCCATGTAGGGTTTGTAATATGATAAAAATTTAGACCATTTATTCGTTTTCACGGGGAAAAATTATATCATTGAATTCAGGGTAAAATAATAAACACTTAATTTTTCATGAAATAAAACTGAACTTAACTATTCAGAATTTTAATTCCGCACATGGTGACAGGCACACATGTGCGGAATGCTCCGCACAAGTTGCCAGTCCCCAAGTGCTTCGTCTTGTATATACACCTTCGATAAGTACTATTCCAATTCGATCGTTTCCCCGTAATTCATCCGCAGCAAATTCTTCGGAGTAAACTTCATCGGATCTGCGTCAAAGAAATGCATCGGGGTGTTATGTTTTGCTCCAATCAAATCAGCACATTCCGTGGCTTCTTCCGGCCCCATGTTATAAACGCCGTCAATCGGGAAGAAAGCGTAATCAATATTCTTATCCTTCAGCGCTTCCATTTCAGGGATTTTTGAGGTATCACCCGGATGATAAACCGTCAAGCCATCAAATGAGATCAGATATCCGACAGTATTATCGGGATGATGATTCTGGTTCCCGCCGGCAGCTACGGTTTCGATCTTCACACCCTTGATTTCGTAATTATTATGAGTCAAATCCGGGTTGAGCGTTTGCGCTACACGCAAAACCACGCAGTCATCCTTTTGTGTTACTTTTTCGATCACATTATGATCGAAATGTTCATGTGTGCTGAGAACAATATCAGCGCTTTCTGAATAATCTCCGTCATAATACGGATCAATATAAATCACAACGCCTTCCGCTGTTTTAATTTTCATGGAAGCGTGCCCAATCAAGGTTAATTCTGGTTTCATTTTGTCCTCTTTTCCGGTTTTCTCTTAATTATAGTTTAAAATAGAAGAAGGGATTCATTTTTTCTTTATTTTATCTGGAGTTTTTGAATAACTATGTGTCCACAACAGGTTAAGGCTTTATTTTTTGATATTGACGGGACTTTGGCGAGTTCTCCTGAACACATTATTCATCCTCTGGATATCGAGAGCCTGGAAAAGCTGCATAAAAGTGGATACATGTTGTTTATTGCTACAGGACGGGATCTCTCCATTCCGGAAGAAGCTAAAATCCTTACACCCGTCTTGCCCCTTTTCACCGGTTTTGTCCATATCAACGGTCAGCACTGCTATCTGGCAGACGGAACGGAAATTTCACAGCATCCGATAGCAGATGAAGATTTTCTTCCGCTCCGTGCAGTCTGTGAACAGCATCACCTTTCCATGCTGTATCGGGTCGGCAATGTCAATCATCTCAGTGAGATGACTTTCCGGGTCAAACGCTATTGGGCACAAATGGGGCTGCCGATACCGGAAATCAGGCCGATGGCCCCCGACATTCACGATATACCGAAACTCTGCATTCATGCCTCTCCTGAGGATGAAGAAAAATATCTGAAACCGCATCTCAATCACACATGGACCGCCCGTATTACGGAAGACCTTATCGATTTGATTCCTATTGGGATCGGGAAAAGCAGCGGATTGCGGGATGTGTGCGGTTATTTTCATATCGACCTTTCTCAAACCATGTGCTTTGGAGATGGGCAGAACGATCTGGATCTGATCCAGGCAGCAGGAATCGGAGTTGCCATGGGAAACGCGGCGGTGAATATCAAAAACGAGGCGGATTACATCACAAAAAATGCAAATGAGGCAGGGATTACCCACGCACTCAGACATTTTGGACTGATTTGACGAAGCGCATGCGTGCCAGTCCCCCATTTGCGCTGCTCAAATTCTGATTAGTTAAGAAATTCAAATAATTGCTTTCAAATACCTCTTTTCTATTGGTATAATCAATGAGAAAGATTTATTTTTATCCTCAGGAGAGAATAATAATGGAAGTTGATCCGAACAAACTGTTTTTGGGCAAACTGTATAACTCCGAAAACCAATTGACCGAAGATAAAATGTATTACAACCCGTCGGATCTGAATACACATTGTGTGATCACGGGAATGACCGGTTCCGGCAAAACGGGGCTTGGTATTCTGATGCTGGAAGAAATCGCTCTTAGAAAGATTCCCGCTATTATTATCGATCCGAAGGGTGATTTGACCAACCTGCTCCTTCATTTTCCTGAAATAACGGGGAAGGATATCGCCCCCTGGCTTGACCAGGAAGCTCCTGTACGCGAGGGAAAAGAACTATACGAATACGCAAATGAAAAAGCTGAGGATTGGAAAAAAGGACAAGCCTCATGGGGATACGGTCCGGAAGATATTGAAGCATTATCAGGCGTTGATTACACGATATTCACCCCGGGTTCTTCCATCGGGAATCCCATCAACATCATGGCGAGTTTTGCCGCCCCGGATTCATCTGTAATTTATAATGATGAGGCGATTCGTGAGGAGATTTCCACAGCCGTCACAGCACTGCTTGGTCTGCTCGGCTTCAGCAATATTGATCCCCTCAAAAGCAAAGAACATATTCTGCTCGCCAACATCATCGAATCCTACTGGACGCTGGGGAAGGATGTTACGTTAGTGGATCTCATCAACGCGGTTAATGATCCGCCGTTTGATACATTAGGCGCGCTGCCCATTGACAAGATCTACCCGCCAAAGGAACGGTTCAATCTCGCACTGCAGATCAACAATTTCCTTGCTTCTCCCACCTTCAAAGCCTGGAACGAGGGACCGGGACTTGATGTCGGAAGCCTGATCCACAACAAAGACAACAAACCGCGATTCAACATCTTTTACATACAGCACTTGAGTGACCAGGAAAAGATGTTCTTTGTCACGATGCTGTATTCACAAATTGAGTCTTGGATGCGCAACCAGACCGGCACCGGCAATTTGCGCCTGGCGGTCTATTTTGATGAAATGGCCGGGTATGTGCCGCCAACTGCGAACCCATCCTCAAAGCCTGTCATTATGCGGATGATGAAACAGGCTCGTGCCTTCGGGGTTGGCTTGATCCTGGCAACGCAGAACCCTGTTGATATCGACTATAAAGGCCTTTCCAATGCCGGGACCTGGTTTGTCGGGCGCTTGCAGACGGAACAGGACAAAAACCGTCTGCTCGACGGTCTCACTACGACAGATGGCAATATCAACCGCGCCAATGCCGATAAACTGATCTCAGACCTGAAAAAACGCGCCTTCCTTTACATGAATGTTCATGAAAGGGGCTTGAAGGTGATGACCACCCGATGGACCATGAATTACCTTGCGGGTCCGCTCACTAAAAACCTGATCCCGAAGCTGTATAATGAAGGGTTGTGCATACCCTACACCGAAGAAGACGCAAAAGCCGCCAGGTTACTCGCGGCAGGTAAAACCACAGAGGCTGAGGATGATTCGGAATTGAACCTTATTACAGGAGATCCTGAAGAAATCAACGACAGCTTAAAGGAGAGTGAAAATATGGAAGAAGAATTGAAAGAAGGACAACGTCCGAAAATCGCGGCCACGATCAACGAATATTTCATGCCCGCGGAAAAATGCCCTGCGGAATGTGATTCCGACGGTGAACAGGTCACTTATATTCCTGTCTGGATCGCCCAGGCTGAGATCCGTGCCGAAAAGGAAAAATATAATTTCTCCCTCAGCACTGTCAAGGCTGCTGAAATCGCGGATGATGACCTTCGCGGCACTACTGTCCGCTGGGATGACTATATGTGTGATCCTTTTGACATCAAAGCATTGATGACACGGCCTGAATTCAATGATGCTTATTATCAGATGCCTCCGGCCTGGATGCAGGATGCAAAAACTGCCCGCACCTATGAAACTGACTTTGTCAACTACCTCTATCGTGATGCCAGCATTACGGTCTGGGGCAACGAAAAGCTTGGCGTTTTCGCTGATGAAGACGACACGGAAGACGATTTCCTTGACAAATGCAAAGATAAAATCGAGGAATTAAGTTCGGTCGAAATTGAGAAGATCAAGAAAACCCATGAAGCGCAGCTGGATAAACTCGAAGCGAAACTGAAGAAACTCAACGTCACTCTGGAAGACAAACAAAACCAGGTCAAACAACGCGGCGTTCAAACCGTTGCGGCTGCCGGTGAGCTGATCCTTTCCCTGATCCAGAGAAGAAAGAAATCCGTCTCCAGCTCTTTGACAAAGGTCAACCAGACTTCCACAGCGAAAAAGGCTCAGGAAAAGGTCGAGCTTGAGATCGAAGCTGTAACGGATCAGATTCAGGATGCTATTGACAACTACGAAGCAAAACTTGAAGAGATCCAGGAAAAGTGGGATAAGATTCTTGATCAGAACAAACAGATCAAGATCACTGTCGCCAAGAAAGACATCTTTGTCGACGCTTTCGGCATTTGCTGGACACCTTATTACACCAACAGCCTTGGTAAACTGGTAAAAGCTTTCTAAGATCAGACTTATTAGAACCGGGCGTATGAGAAAATCATGACGCCCGGTTTTGTTTGCACTTTTTCATATGGGGAAAAATGTACACATACCTGCCGGCACTCAACACAGTTCAGAACAGTAAAAAGAATAAATCGATTAAACAGTTTATAAAATCAATTAAACTGAATTGTCTTACGCATTTCACCCGTATGGATAATTTGAAATCCATCCTGCAATCAGGAATCCTTCCCTCACGAATTTTGAGGAACAACAAAACCTTTGAAGCCGTGGAGAAGAATTCAATTACACTTCCTCCGGAGTGGGTCGATTTTGTTTCGCTGAACCTGTCATTTCCTGATTACAAGCTTTTCAGCGACCTCAACAATCATATGCCCAGTGACTGGGTGATCCTGACAATCGATCCGAGAGTCCTTTCTGATTTTCCCTGTTATTTTTTCCCCGAACGTGCCATAAATATTATTAAAACAGCTTCTCAGCCCAATCTGTTTTTGTCAGAATATCAAAATATCACTGACCTGAAAAAGCTATTCAAAGACAGGGAAGATGCAAAACGGAAAGATCTGGATATACCCCCGTTTTACCCTACTGATCCTACCAGCGAGGTTCTCTCTCTTTTCCCAATCGCACCTTCCTATATCACACAGGTTTTTTTTCACAGCGACTATAAATTCAATCAATGGGTCCTTCACAACACTGAATTTGCCATGACACAGGACCGTTCCCGCTGGGCAGTCGGTCTTGAATACTTCTCTCCAAGAGCAGATTATCCCTTTTGGAAGACAAACCGAAGCATTGTGAAAAAAGCTGACTGATACATGGATCGCAAAACAATTAATTATATTATTGTTTTTTCTCTTCCTGGCTGTGTTGTTTGATCAAATTTTCAGCTTCTTCTTTTGATAATTCCGTCAGGCTCATATTTCCCGACATGAAACGGTAACGAAGGTGAGGGGCTGGTTCCCAGGTGTTGTTTTTACCCATTTTTTCAATAAGATCTCCGCTTCTCCGAACGATTACGTCTCCAATATCAAAACGATAATATTTTGTTTCTTCCATGGTAATATATGTATCTCCCTTACTGAATAAAGCTATCTGCTAAATACAAACGCAATGATTGAGATGTAAACAACTGTCATTTATCCTGCTGTATGACCCAAACATATTCCGGTGAGCCTTCAGGGACGGGAACTTTGGCATAAATTTCTTTTGCGTATGCTTCTGCTGCTATTCTTTCTTCTTCTGTGGCAGTTTCACTGCGTGCGATTTCATAGTTCGCGTGTTCAAGCTCTTTTGCTTCAAAAGATGCAGGTGTGTGAAGCTGGAGTTCAAAAAGAAAACCATCCGCGGTTGTCAGGTTCATATTGATTCCTTTATACCCATCACCGCCCCATCTGTTTTTGAATTTTACAACTTTGATATGGTTTTCCTCAAGAGTCCGCAGCGATTTGTCTACGATGGGGATATATTGATCTTCATCGATGCATAATGTATAGCGAAGTACATCTCCAATCGTCCCCGCAGCCTCTTCCGGAGTAACTTCCATGTCATGGGCATCTGTCAGGATTTTTCTGGTAAGGCTTTCCTTCGATTTGATACGATGTTCCAACCCCACAAGTCTGGCGTTTTCTGATTCAAAGGAGAGCAGCAATGCTGTAACTTCCGGTTCAGCCCGGACAGCTGCTTCAATCAATTCATCAGCCAGTTTTTCAGCGATGCTCTGCTCAGAGATGTCTTCCTGACCAGCATTATCAGCACCTACTGCCGTCTCCTCTTTTTGAGGCAGCACTTCTGCAAAACAAATGTTTGCGGTTGCTTCACTTATGCTCAATAGTATCAAAAGCAACCCAATAAATGTTCTGAAAGATTTTTTTGTTCTCATAATTATCAGTACCTTTCTATTCTAACACATGATCAACCAAACTCATTATTCCTGACAATCTGTCTTCGATTGTATCGCATATGAGTTTCTCATCCGTGACAATAAGCGTCTGAGGATATGATTTCCAATCAAAAGCATCTACACCCTTGATCTCATTATGATACAGCTGCAAGGGTTCCTCTTTTATAAATTTTTGTAAAAGGTTCTGAAGCATTTCAGACAGATCTTTATTCATCACACTGCCATACATCTCTGCGGCTTCAGTGTTTCCGAGCAACATTGCCGACGCGTCGACTGTACCAGACCCAAGCTTTTCGATCAACGGTTTTTGATCCCAGTACATAAGATGGACCTTATTTCCGCCCTCCGAGAGTTTTACCGCAACGCGATAAACGCAGGCCATGAGAAACTGCTCAACAAGTTTCGATTGTGCTTCGAGCTCAGTTGATGACGCTTTCTGCGCTTCAATATACGCGTTAATGTCATTGCTTATCGATTCATCTTTGCTATTCCGCAGGTTCGTTATCCCTATGGATATTATATCCTCGTAATTCCGGTCACCTACAACGGAGCGGTAAACCTGCGTTTCATTTCCCGGAATGCCAATGATAAACTCAATGCCTGATGCAGCTCCATTTTGAAAAGCACGATACAAATCAATCGGAAGCCATTCCCCGTCGCAGGTGGGTGCGCACATGTTTTGCCAAAGCTTTTGTGCCGCATCTTTGAGAGATTCCGTATCAAGCTTCATAAGCTCAGCCATTGACGTAGTTTGTGTCTCTTTCAGCAGGTTCTTTGCTAAAGTTCTGGCCCCATCCGGTGTGTCATATACGGACATTGGGCTGCCGTTAAATACAAAAGCTTTTTGGAACAGATCTTTCCCCTGTCCGCTGGCCGCAAGAAGAAGGATGGAGGTTGCACCGGATCCAAAACCAAGCACTGTGATCCGGTCTGGATCGCCTCCAAATGCAGCGATATTTTCCCTGATCCATCTCAATGCCGCCACCTGATCCAACAGACCCAGGTTCAGGGTATCAGGACAGGCCTCTCCGCCGGGAACTTCTGAGAAATCTATAAAACCGAAAATGCCAAGACGATAGTTAAAGCTTACGAAAACGATATCCTGATGATCATTTACAAAATTTGAGCCGTACATCAAGGGATCAGCGGAACCGCCGTAAGTAAAATCACCATGATGAAACAACACAAGAACCGGTTTTTTCTTATTCGACTTTTTGGCACCAATACAGACATTTAAACTGAGACAATCCTCGCTTTGCCTGTGATTTTTCAGGATCGAGCCATTAAGTTCTACCTGTATAGCAGATGGACCGAAGCTTTTTGCTTCAAATACGGCATCTGAAGCGGGCAGCGGTTCTGGCGCTTTCCATCTGAGTTCGCCAACCGGCGGTTTTGCGTAAGGAACTCCCAAAAAGTATATGGTATTTTTATATTTATTCCCGATGTAGGTGCCGGTTTTTGTCTTGACAGAATAATTTGCATCGTATTCACCCTCTATAGTCCGATTTTGCTGGTTTAAACCTTCAATATCCTCCTTTTTGACATCGAAGACAAACCCTTGATTTCCATCTCCATAAAGCTTGCGGATTTTTTGAACACGATACCAACGGATGATCAAATTCACGATAAAGCCAAGAATGGGGAAGCCAACAACATAGATGAGCTGTTCTTTTACATTATCGATCATTGAAACGCCAAGGCGTGAAACCGATATATATTGGGCAATCAGAAAAATGAGAAAAATCGTGACATAGGTTATGATCCGATTTATTGGCTTTTTCTGGATGGATTTGCTGAAGGCTATTTTGCTTACAATTGATTCTACAACAAGTCCGAGAACGAAGCTTGCCGCCATGCAAAGTGGTTCAGGCCAGCCTGAAAGCTTCGAAATTGTCGCGCCAAAGCCATAGCCAAGCGCCGATACAAACGCAACGGCAATATCATCGATCGTAAATAGTTTTTTCATACTTTATTTTCCATGAAAAACCGGAGAGTATATATTTTTCGATCAGCCTTCCCCTGTTTCGACTTTCTTGATGTCTTCACTTTGATCGATGGTGAGATCAAAGTTGTTAAACATCTCATTGTCAGGGAGCACCATGGCAAAGTAATCAGACTGGTCGATACTTACCTCGATATCTTTGGCACTGAGGTTCAGTACATGACCTCCGGACTGTCTGTCATCCGAAATAAAATGGAAATGCCAGCCGACGGCATTCAAATCATTCATAAACTCCGGACAGTACAAACCTACGACTGTCCCCTCAATATTTTCATAATCAAAGAAAGTCTGATCGGTTTCCAAAACAACTGCCAGCGGCTTATATGGCTTTTCCTGAGGAAGTTCACTTCTTACCTGCATCGTATTGAAGACGCCTTCAACCTTGACCATATAAAAGCGGTTGTCACCGGTTTGACTGATTTTTTCGTTAAGCTTTTCTTTCAGTGTATTAACGTTGTCTATACCACTGATTTGAATGTTTTCATCATTATCAAAAAATGTAACATTTGAAAAGGGAATCGTCTCTTCATCCGCAACGACCTCAATCGTTCCATCGTAGGCAGCCCTGTAAACAATGCCTTCAAGCATGATTAGTTCACCATTTAGAGCATCAAATGTACCGATGCCGGTATCACCGAGTTCTTTAAGCTGGGCAACGGAAACGCTTCCGTTGTAATCACCAAAAGTCAAACCCTGAAGAAGAGAAACCTGGTTGATCACATCCCTTTCTGCGGAACTGTTATCTGAAGTGGTTTGAGCATTAATACTGCTGAAAATAATAAAGAATAATGACATAGCTAAAAGGAGCGCATGTCCAAGAGATCGCTTTTCTGTAATAAAATGTTGCATTTTACTTCCTCCTTATTGATTTTATAAAAACTGCCGCACATTATTTTGTGCGGCAACTATCTTACTTGATTTACTTTGAGAAGCCTCTGCAGTAAAATTATTTGGCAGGTTTCTCGTCAGCCTTTTCAGCTTTTTTTTCTGCAGGTTTTTCAACCTTTTTCTCAGCAGGTTTTTCAGCCTTTTTTTCTTCAGCCTTTTCAGTGGCTTTTTCTTCAGCCTTCTTTTCAGCTTTCTTTTCAGCAGATTTTTCAGTCTTTTCAGCGTCATCTTCCTTATTGACGAACACTTTTTCGAACTGCTTCATCATTTCTTTGTCCTGTTGGGCAGCTTGCTGAACCATAGATGTATGTTCCATGTAAAGCTGGGAAAGCATTGTTGCACCGGTCTGAGCCATCTGATTGAAATAGGCTGCTGCCTGATTCATCTTCAGGTTCAAAACCTGTGCAGCCATCTGCTGCATGGCCTGGAAATTGGGCATCGGGAACGCGGGCATCGGTGTGTTTTCGTTGGCCTGGTTCATCCAGCCCATCGGATTGAAGGGCATAAATTGATTGGTATTCTTACTCATATTGTTCATCTCCATATTTGTATTTTGGTTTTTGAATGAGAGACTGTCTTTCAGATCAGTCTTAATTCCATCAAATAGCTCCCTGATCATATCTGCAGATTTTTCTTCGCAGAGGACCAACAGGATATCGTTGAGATTTCCTCCGAGCCGAACCGGCTTGATCTCGTACATATCGCCTTCTGCCTGACCTTGCGCGATACCGAACAAATCCAGTTTGCCGTTGGCATTTCGAGGCAGCTGCGGAGAAATAAGAACACGTGCCGGCAGGTTATCCGTTGAAAGTGTTTTTTCAGAAACAAAAACTGTTTGCAGAGCTTTGCGAACCGTGTCTATCGGTGACTTCTCATCGTTCAGCACCTGTACACAGAGCATCGGAATGTTGTCATGGTCATTTTTCATAAATACAGGTACGACACAGCAGCATTCGATACCGGATTGACGGGCGATTTCGACTTCCACTTTCCCGGCCTCATAATTTCTGCCTTCCTGGTTAATGAAATATCGTCTTGCTCTGCCAAGGTAGGTGAGTTTTCCGGTTTTATCAAGGCTTACATAGTCATTCGTGCAGACAAATTTTTTGTCATCTATGGTTGTGAGTTTCAAAATTTCTCTGTCATCAAGCATTGGTGACGCACCTGATGGTGAGCTTAAATAAAGGATTCCCTCACAAGGCGCGTCTTCAAGTTTATAAAATTTATCGTCATCATCGTTATATAAGCGCAAGTCTACACCCGGCAGCAGATAACCGATAGCCTCATCATTCAGGTCTGGTGTGGAAAGGCAGCAGGCACCGCCCATTTCTGAAATGCCGTAGCCGTTCAGGAAAACGAAATTCTTACAGCCATGTTTTCGGAAAAATTCACTATACCGCTGTTTGTCCTTTGCGGAAACAGCAGCACCGCCGACCACAATACAGCGAAGGCTTGAGAAATCGAATTTTGTATCCTCCGGCATTTTCATCCAGCCTTCGAATGCTGCACTGATTGCAAACAGGAATGTAATCTGAAATTCAGGAATCGCTTTATAAAAGTTTGGATTGAGCATGCCTCCGGGAACTGTTGCAATGGTTCCGCCCAGGGCAAGGGGTACATGAACCTGGTCAATGATACCGTAGGAATTGCTCAAATCAACTGCCAATCCGCTGGTCGGGTCTGACATGGCAAAGGATAATTGTGACAGTCTGGATAAAGAGACCGGAACAGCATTGAATGCTTTATCTGAGAGAACGACTGATTTTCCGACTCCGTTGGTTGTACCGGATGTATGCAGAATAAAAGCGCTGTCGCTGCTCTCTTCTTCTATATAATCAACCGGAACGGTGCCATAAGCCCCCAGGAGTGTTTCCATGCAAATCGGTCTGAACCAGGTTTTGAGATACATGTATTTTGCTTCCTGCGCGGCACGCATCGCGGCAGGTACAGCCGGACCGCCCGCCGGTATATGGAGCAAAATGATGTTGCGCAGTCCCAATTCACTTTTCCGTGAAAGCAGGTCGCTGATGAGATCAGGCATGGCAAAATCATCAGTGATGATAAAATCAGTAAGATTTTCTTCTTTTATTGTATGTTTGAGACGTTTTGGCCTGAATGTTGTGTAAGGTGCAACAAAAGAAATCTCAGCGCCGACCATGTTCAGCGCATACATCACAAAGATGGTTTCCGCTGAGGCAGACCCCAGAACACCGACACGAGCGTTGTTTTCTCCGGTCATCCCGAGAGCTGTAAAAACCGAGGCGTACCGATCCCATTGCCGGAACATCAGTCTGTAGGTATAGATATTCGTACCGTCTGTTATGGCAACGCGGTTTAATTGTTTCATGTCCTGGCTGTTCGCGTCCAGGATGAATTTCCACGCCTTTTGATTTTGATCTATTTGCAGCCCTGCTGATTGGGATAACTCAGGTAAAATGTCTTGCATAATAGATGTTTTCCTTTTTGATTATTTTTTGATATCTGTTTTTACGTACTAAAACCCTTTAAATAAATTAAATCTGATACATCATAATTTATTTTAGGAAAATTTGCAAGATGATAGTTGAAAAATTATGTGTGACAATCTGGAACATCTCAAATAAATGGGTAAATGGTGTTTCGCTTTCTGTTATGGCAGCAATCATTGGTATAATAAATAGTTGGGAGATTGCTTATGGATGCTATTAATGATATTAAAGTACTTGTAGCGGGAAAAAACTGGAAAAAGCTTACCGCCTTTTCCGTAATTATTTTATTATTAATTACGGTAATTGTGTTTTTCATTTCCTTTGAATTGTGCAGGAATAACTATCTGAAACAGTTGGATGACTATCTCGATGAGATCCCGAAAATTGTCGATAATACTCGGAATGAACTGGATATGCGCAGCCGCATTTTTCAAGAGGACGAGATCACCCGAGCGAAACTCGGATTGAAAATCTTCCTGGAAAACAATGGCAGTACGGAAGAAGAGCTCCTGGAGGAGGTACGCAATTCGATTTCCGCAGAAAGTGTATCCCTGCTGGATGAAAACAGAAAGTTGATTTCCACTACCGGTCCTGTAATTCCGGAAAAAAATTTCAATGACATTATTCCAACACTTGAACCGGACGTTCCAGAACTGTTACTCTATACTACCACTTCTGAGGACCTGGAAGATACAGAAGAAGATGACGGCAAAAGTTTCGTGCTGGTTTCCGTACCTGGAAATACAAAACGCAGCCTGTTATTTGAATTCTCCTGCGAAGCGATACTGAAAATAGAAGAAGAACTGAAAGATTGGTCCAATATCCTTGGGAACATGATCCTTAAATCAGATTTTGCTATTGCCTTTGCTAAAACCGATGATAAGATTGTGGGCTTTCCGTTAGATGGCCTTGATCTTGAGAAGAACTCACCGCTTTATGAGGAACTTTCAAAGGTTTTCCAAAACAGCCGCAGTTTCCGAAAAACAAAGGATGGAAATTACAACAAACTCATCAGATTGCAGGGGAAAAGTTACCTTGCGTCAATGATGCATTATCCACAGGAAAATGCGGATATTATTCTGGTTTTCCCCTTGCACATTGTAGAAAGGAATGGTTTTTTTATAGCAGCAGCTATTTCTGCTATTATCGGCTGGGGGATGCTGCTGATGCGGATTTATGTATACCGTTGCCTTTGCCATGATGATGTCGTAAATGATCTGAAAACGATCAATCGCAAACAGATACTTCGGATAACCTGGCCGGGTATTCTGGTGATGATTTTGGTGACCGCCATCTTTTCAGCTTTGCTGCTCGTGCTGGAAATCAAGACGACCGAATCTTATACTGCTGCACTTAAAAGGGAAACCTTGCAGGCTGAGATCAATTTACGCAATAATCAGAAAAAAACGATTCGCAGCACCTTCGAAACTTTTTATCAGACACACTCACAGATTATTGCGGATTACCTGATGAAAAATCCTGATCAGAAAACGTCTGAAGGGCTGTCAGAGCTCAACCGGATTTCAGGAACAGATTACCTGATGTGCTTTGACAAAACCGGCAAAGAATTCGCCTCATCCAACAGCTACACAGGTTTTATTGTCGGTGAAAACATGAGTGATGATTTTGAGCCGGTACTGCTTGGATATCCCTATGTGATCGTAGGACCTGATGAGGATCCTTACTCAGGAAAAATTGAGGTTGGTACCGCGATCATGATGACAGACGCGGAAGGGAAGCCGGATGGTTTCCTGTTGGCTGTCTATAGTGCCGAAGAACTGAATTCGGAACTGAAGAGAAAGAGCTATGAAAACACGGTCAATTCCTTTACCGTCCGGAATGGTTATGTTGCTGCTGCTGTCAACGCCGAGGACGGCATCTTTATAGCTCATACCGATCCTGAAATGATAGGCCAAAAGGCTGTGAATTATATTGTGGACTATGAATCCGGCAAAAATTATGAAGGTTTCGTTGACTACAAAGGAAAAGAAATGGCCATATCCGCGATTGCATCTGATGGAAAAACGCTCATGTTCATGGTACCTGATGGCTTGAATTACAACGAAAACTTAGGAATCCTTCCGACGATTCTGGCCGCTGCGATTCTGCTTTCAATGGTATTGGTGTATTATCCGAATGTATGCGTGTTGATGGCAAGGTCGATAAATGAGGCACAAAAAAATCTCCTGAATGATGCAAAGAAGGAAAGCGATATAAAGGTCTTTTATGATGGCTATGATGTTTTCCTGACCTTGTTTACATTTATTGTCTTGATTGCCACAACTAACGGCTGGTGTACTTCATTTGATTATGTGCTCAACGGAAAATGGACCAAAGGGTTCCATATGTATTCCATCTGGGCGGCACTGTTCATCATTGTGTCCTTACTCTGTATCGGAATTTTATTCCAGTTTTTGTTGAACATTTTTGAGAAGCGGATCAGTCAGCGGGCTAAAACGATCACCAGATTGATTAAAAGTCTCGTTTCCTATACCGTAATACTCTTCCTTATCTTCACCATTCTTGACATATTTGGCGTGAACACCACTGCGATGCTGGCATCGGCCGGTATCCTTTCTCTTGCCATCGGTATGGGCGCCAAGAGTATGGCGGAAGATATGCTTGCCGGCTTTTTCATGATGACAGAGGGTACAGTCCATGTGGGGGATCATGTGAGTATCGGGAGAGACGTAACGGGCGTTGTTACCGATATGGGGATCCGAACCACGGAAATTACTGACAATGATGGAAATGTTGTGATCCTCAACAACAGCAAAGTCACCGGTGTACGCAACATGAGCCGGAAACTGGAACAACCGGAATCAGAAAACGGCACAAAAAACGAATAACGATACAAATCAGTACAAGAAAAGCCAGACAAAATATTTATTCGTCTGGCTTTTCCTGTATTAGAGAAGCCATCTCAGTTATACCGGGAAGTCAAACATCCTCTGTTTGCGGTATTAAACAATTCACCCAACAGAATGCCTTGGCATGCAACGCTTGGATGCAATTTCTTCGTTTTGACAGTCAGATCACGTATTTCTTAGTTTTTTAGTATCTGGTCAGAACGAAGCACACCTGGTACTGAATATATACGTTTTTTATAAAAAAACAACATCCGCTGGATCTATGACATTCATGAAAGCATCCTGTCTATCTTAAAAAAAGCACTACAGATGAACTCCGTAATGCTCTTTTCCTTTTCATTCACTCTGTTGGCATCCGTCCTGAATACATAGTTATCATCCGGCATACACTTCCCGGAATGGCTTCGGTTGCGAGTACCACAAGCGAAAAGTTACAGCGCCCCCAGAGGGAGTCGAACCCCCAACCTCCTGATTCGAAGTCAGTCACTCTGTCCATTGAGCTATGAGGGCAATGAACTTATTCATTATAGCATTATTTTTCAGAAATTTTGAAAAAGTTACGAATTTCAGGAAACAAATGCGGCAAATCATGCGCAGGTGACTGGTTATAGAGTTATACAAAACTGACGGCGGTATGAAAAGTAACCTGTAAAAGTGACATCAAAAACAGATTCATTCTTAGTTTTTTTGGACATTGCAAAGATTGTGTTTCCGTCAATAACTTTAAAGAAAAAAATATCAAAATAAAAAAGAATTTACAGCATTTTATATCTATTTCTTAAAATTTTCAAAAAATGTATTATAATGGATTTAGTTAATTTCCTGGAAGAACGGCTTGGAGAGGTCGGCGGGTTGGAGAGCCCGGTCAGGAATCCCCTATAAGGGGTGTAAGGAGAGAGAGAGATGCGAAAAATAATTACCCTGATGGCATTAATGTGCCTGTTACTTGTATTTCAAAGTGTTTTTGCACAAACCTATGACTCGCCAAAACCCAACAATGTTCCTTATGACGGAACAGTACATTATTTACTGATTGCGGGAAACACGAGAGGAAATGAATCTCTTCATTTCTGGTATGAAAATCCAAGTACAAACGAATGGAGTGAAAATCCGGAAAATATCCCAGGTGGAAAATATCCGGGTAAATACACTGTCAGATGGACGATGATCAACGGAGACCAAAATCCAAATCAGATTCCGGAAAATGAATTACATTACAATGAAGAAACAGTGACGATTTCACTCAACGAAACTGATACTCCGGATCCGAAACAGGATTTGATTTATAAGGCTAATGATAAGCAATTTCTCGTAGACACAAAAGATGCCAAATGTGAAAATGAAGTCTGCAGACTTCCTATTTACGATGATATTTATTACTTCCGTCTTTGCCCATCAACCACTTCCTGTCCATCAGTTCAATGGGATGCAATGATCCCCTCTGCCAGCGGAGTCCGCGCATACAGAATCGAATATATCATTGGTTCACCTGAAGAGACACCAGAGAGTGACATAGCTAATGGATATATTTGGGCGGAAATCAAATATCAGGCATCTGATTCCAGTCAGATTCCAACTATCGATCCTGATGATACTGAAACACCGACACCTGAAACACCGACACCTGAAACACCAACACCTGAAACGCCAACACCGGAAACACCAACACCGGAGACCGTGACACCTGAGCCGCATCCTGTACGTCCCTCCCACAATGGACCGTTTTATCGGATTGGTGATGGAAGCGATTTATTCACAGAAGATCTGAGCCTCCCGGCAACAGGATTCCCGACACATTTCAATATTCCGCTGGCGATTCAGCCTGAAAATATCAGCTATGAAAGCCTCGCTATGCGCATTCAAATTCCGGTAATCAATGTTGATGTTGAACTAACCGGTGTACCGGAAGTAGACAGCACCTGGGCAGTAGAATGGCTGGCTGATCGTGCGGGGCTTTTGAGCCGTTCTGCGATGCCGGGAGAAGGGCATGCAATGATTGCCGCGCATAACCATTTGAACGCGGAAGAGATTGGCCCATTCGCTCTCCTTTTCTCTCTTGAAGAAAACGACCGCATTTTTATAAACACTCCGGAAGGTGGACTCCAAATCTACAGCGTTTATGCAAATGAGCTTCTGGAACCTGATGACGTAAAAGCCATGGCAGCAATCGCCCAAAAGGAAACCAATTCTTTGATTCTCGTCACTTGCGAAAATGAAATGGTTGATGGTGGGTATATGAACCGCCGAGCGATTTTCGCAAAGCCGGTGGCAAGCCTTTAAAGTTTATATATGAAGCAATAGTATAGAGTTCTAACAGGGAGAGAGGGTTTTATGCCTTCTCTCTTTTCATTTCTAACGTATGGGCTTCGTATACGGGGCTGATTGAAAGAAGAGCTTCTCAAGTATCATCATGTTATTTTTCTCTCCTCAACATGCTCCACTCATCATTACGGATAATGATAAAACCTGTACAGCTCTCAAGATCAGAGGGTATCATTTGTGGATCCAGATAAACATAAATCGAATCCACATCGATCATCCCACATGTCAAATTTTCCATATTAAGCGGGTCCCCGCCATAGATATGTTCAATTTCTCTTGCATTCGCGCTGCGGTTATACGTCATATGTTTTTCCGCGGCAACCAGGGCAATAGTATCTTTCATTTTTGAATCACCCTCAGAGCAATAAATGTGTTTTATATCCTCTGGAATTGATTCAGTAAATGTTGAAGGCAATGAAGGAAGTGTATTATCCGGATTGCGGAAACGGAAAGAAGTCTGCGTGTGAAATGCATGAAGATCGTATAATTGAACAACAGCACAGATGACAACGATGCCCTGTGTTATGATTCTTTTCCTGCCGCTGCTCTCCATCACTTGCGACAACGAGTATATAACGGTAAATAAAACCAAATAATAAAGCGGCCACACCAACCTTCCCGACGAACGGAAAACGGAAAGAGTTGATAAAATTTTTTCGGGCAGATTAATTTGATAAATAATTCTTTTGTCAAAGTATCCGATATTCGATGCCGCAAGCACAATCAACCCTGCTGCCGGAAGGATATAGGGAAAGCTCTTGCGAAAGATCGTTTTTACTGAAAAGACTAATCCAAATAGAACCAGCATGATCATACCAAGTCCCCAATAATTAAACCCTTCATATTGCAGTGAGAACCTCGGTCTTGGCTGCAGCATAGCGGGTATCGAGTCCGGATTGATAAAGGCATTCAGATTCATGGATAATTCGCCGAAACTTCCCGATTGTGGAAGGATATGAGTGTAGCCTGCTGCATAATAGCCTAATAGTATCGAAACGGGAAATACGATAAACGCCGCGATGAGCTTCGTACAAGATCTTTTTTTGATGAACATGTGGATCACCTGAAGCACCCAGAGAAAAGCAAGCATGGGAATGAAATAAAAATGGATCAGGAGAGTAGCTTCCGTAATGAGAAACCAACCAACCGGATTCCATCGGGAGTCATCCTGAAGAATCAAAAAAATACCAAATAAAATGATCCAGTGAGCCGTTAATGTATCATGAATGATGGCCCGCTGAAGCACAACGGGATTCAGGATCGCAATAAGCGCTGACAACAATGACAGCATGAAATTTCCTGTCAGTTTCCAGCTTATTTTCACCGAAAGGGAACCAATCAACAAATATGAAAGAACGATCCATATTCCATTGAATTGGAATGTTTCCGGCAGAACGTTTTTGAATATTTTAAAAATAAAGCAAAATAAAGGATTTGAGTCTGTTACGATTACAGACGTGCCGACCGGATAGCTTAGGTCCCGCATAAAAAACAGATATCGATTCCAGGAGCTGTTCCTGTAAAACCGCCAGCCAAGATAATGCTGAAGGTTATCCCCGCCGCCATTTGTCACCCAATTCGTATTCAAAGGATCAACATTTTCAGGTGAAAATATTGCTATAATAAATATCAATGCTATCAAACAGCCGCTGAATATACAGAACAATTCTTTTTTATTTTGAAACATGACCACTTATTCATTTTCCTGTCATGACCCGGGTCATGACCCGGTATAAAACCAAACCTGATCCTCATGAAAAAACTGAAGTTTTTTTTTCTTAACAGTTCCTTTAACAATCTTCTTATACTATTCTAATCTTAATCAGGTATATCTTATAAATAAAAACATTAAAGATGAATTAATTCAAACCAATGAGTATTGAGATATGGTAAACTAATAAATAACATATGAAAAAGTATTCTTTCTTTAAAGCTCTTATAACGATTTTATTCAGTGCTCTGATCACAGCTACGATTTTGGTTACTTTCTCTCCGGGAGCAGAATACATCGATCAACTCGTACCTGCGGCTGAAACAGACACAGTCAATATCGCAGCACAAAACAATCAGCGAAAAATTATCGGGCTGATTCCGGGACATTATGGATTTGACAGCGGGTTCCAATGCGGTGCTGAGTATAATTTTGTGAAGGAATCCGATGTGAACCTTCGCATTGCCGTCATGGTACGTGACTATCTTGAAGCGCAGGGCTACACTGTCAATTTCATGCACGAGTTTGACCCGGATCTGACAAACTACACTGCATTGGCTTTGGTTTCCATTCATTCGAGCACCTGCGATACAAAAAAAGGAACGATCCAGTCCGGCTTTTATGTTACGACGGGTGGTCAGAACACATATCCGTCCGAAAGTAAACGGTTAAATGACTGTCTGACATATCACTATGCGCAAAATTCAGAATTAAATTTTCTGGGTGAAAATTATACACCGGGTGAAGAAATGTTGTATGCATTCGATACAGTCAACAACTACACGACCATTTCAATCGTTCACACCGGTTTTCTTGGTACTGATTATCGCACAATTTCAGAAAAAACAAACAGTCTTGCTAAGGGAATTGCTGATGGCATCAATTGTTATGTAGAGGATGAGGCTGTGGGTAGTTTGTATAAAGCACAGCCGATCGATACTTTGTCAACGATCGCATCAGCACAAAAAATTTATAAAATACCTCTTTCTAATGCTATTGCTTCAGAAGAATAGGAGGATCGAAAATGAGTAATCACGCTTTTTTTTCCGGATTAGTATATGATGAACTTGATAACCTGCTTGAAACCGTAACCATAGGTAATGAATCATTTTATATTGTCGACGATTATGGATTTAAACGTCACATTGAATCAAGAGAAGTTGACGAAAAAATATTCCATCTTTTTACGGATCAAATCGATGGAAATGAAGAATATCTGGCTAACGCCGCAGCTAATATGACAGGGAAAACAGATTTATTCTCAATGGCAATGTTTAAAAATCAGCTGCTGAACATCGACAAGGAAATTGATTCCATGCTGAAACAGGCGCCGCCTCCGGGATTAGCTGAGTTTCTCGGAATGTCCGGGTTCAAAGTAAATATTGATCTGCATGGCAATATCACGCATGTAAATATGCCTGCCGTTGCAGACGGCTCAGACGAATAAAAAGGGAGCCGGGAGTTGATAACCCGGCTCTTTTATATTTCTTACTTTAGACCATTGAACAGGTCAATGATTTCTTTCCAATCTTCTTCAAAGAAGAACAGTGTTGCACCGGGCATTTCAATAGAATAAATGATATCTCCATCAATTTCTTCACATGCTGCCAGGTAGCTTTCCGTCTCCGCAATGGTACCCGTTATCCCAAGCGGGATCTTGACAACCTCATCAGCAAATTCAAGGAATTCATCCCACTCTTCCGTAAAGAAATTCACGGTGACTTTGCCCAAATAAAGGTTGTAAATGGTTTCCCCATCCGGTTCGTAAGATTTTACAACGTCAAACTGTTCCGTGCTGGTAACGATTTCAGTCTTTGATTCCATTTGAGCCATGTCTTTTTCCTCCTTTTATTTCAATACAACGGGCTTTAAATGTTTTCTTATGATATTTTAGTTTATCATATATTTTCACAAATTTATGTTTGTATTGACTGAAATATTCTTTCAGCGACAATGGTTTTGAAACTGTCTCAATATTAGTCCATGGATCCTTGTCTTCAAGTTTACAGAGAACGTAACGTAAAATTAGTTTCAGAGTAGCGACCAGAGGTGCCGCCAGGAATATTCCCAGAAAACCCATTGCCCGCCCGCAGATCAATGCAGCGGCTAAAACCGCAGCAGGATGCACTTTCAATGTCTCAGCAAGGAACTTCGGTTGAACAAAACCATCCATAAACTTGTCGATCAGGAAAGATATTATAATAACCAGAATGGCATACGACAGGTTATTCATTCCGAATAATGTTGTTTCCTGAAACAAAGCAACCAGGAAAACAGCTCCCCACGCAAAAAAGGATCCGATATAAGGGATCATTCGTGTCAGTCCGACAACAACGGACAAAACGATTGCGTAACGGACACCCAGAAGGATATAAAGGAACGAATATACCACCAGCGAAATCAATAGCAGCATCATCTGTCCCCATAGGAAATGCTGCCAGATCAATGAAAGGTGATACCTCCCCATTTCTATGTCATATCCATATCCGCTGATTTTGATCAGTTTATCTTCTTTCTTATCGTCCCGCATTTCCCATAAAATGAAAAATGAAAAACCATAAACAAAAAAGAACCACCCGATCTTCGACGTAATACCCTGAACGAAAGTCATAACGCCATTACCGATTCTTTGGATAACATTTTGTATTTGAGCACTGAGCTCAGAATTTTCAAAATAATTCCTCGCCACATCTACACCGGATCCTGCTTTGTTATCCAAAAATCCGAATATCACATCCGTCAGGTTGTCAGCTGAATTACCTAACAAATCGAATAAATTAACAAATTGTCCATAGACATAACTCACAATGAGTGTCATAACAGCCAATGTCAAAATCAACAGCAGACTATAAACAATTACGACAGCCCATTTATGAGATACTTTCCAGTTTTTCTTTATTGCAAGAACAACCGGTTTCAGATAGAAAACAAATAAAGCTGAAACAATAAGAGGTGTAATTAAATTTCGCAGGAAATACAGACAGACCAAAGAAATAACAATCAGAATGATCAGGACTGTTTTTTTTGTATTATCCGGCCATTTCGGCGAATATTCTGTTTCTTCAGTCTGATTATCATCAGAAACGAAAACGACCGGCGGATTTACAGCCGGTCTGTTCTTTCTGATTTTTTCAGACAATTTATTCAGAATATCGTCAATATCTATAACCATATTTCCTAACGCACATAATTTGCGCATGTATCCGCATCCCAAAGGAAGGGGAATACATCACACCACAAACGATTATGATCGATTATGAAAATAAAGATTCCGATAACCAACAAAACGCCCAATATGATCCCTAACGTTTTGTACAATTTCTTTTTCTTTGCTTTATCGGGATCTGCTTCTCTCTTTTGTTTTTGCGGTTCCTGATATTGCTGGGCATAAGGATTATTCCCATATGGCATTTGCTGCCCCATCATGCCGGGCTGCTGACCGTAAGGATTATTGCCATATGGCATCTGCAGGCCCATCATACCGGGCTGCTGACCGTAAGGATCATTACCATAAGGCATCTGCTGTCCCATCATACCGGGCTGCTGACCGTAGGGATCATTTCCATACGGCATTTGCTGGCCCATCATACCGGGTTGCTGGGCATAAGGATCATTTCCATACGGCATTTGCTGTCCCATCATGCCGGGCTGCTGACCGTAAGGATCATTGCCATAAGGCATCTGCTGCCCCATCATGCCAGGCTGCTGCTGACTGTAAGGGTCATTACCATAAGGCATCTGCTGCCCCATCATGCCAGGCTGCTGCTGACTGTAAGGGTCATTACCATAAGGCATCTGCTGTCCCATCATACCGGGCTGCTGTCCATAAGGATCATTTCCGAATCCCATAGGTTGATTCATTTGCTGAGCATAAGGAGAGTTACCAAATGCATTTTGCGGCATTTGCTGCGAATACGGATTCGCCCCATAAGGCGTTTGTGACGTTTGGTCCATCACAGGCTGTTGTTGAGAAAAAGAATTATCATTCATAGCATTATGTGACTGTTTATTTACGGGATCAGCAAACCCGGAAGCAGGTTGTTGTGAATCAGCGACATTGTTTTGAAATCCTGAAACGGGAGACTGTTGGTCAGCAGCACCTGAAAA
The DNA here is from genome assembly GCA_902791025.1 of uncultured Chloroflexota bacterium. Lineage (GTDB taxonomy): Bacteria > Chloroflexota > Anaerolineae > Anaerolineales > Anaerolineaceae > Flexilinea. The sequence goes on from CADATZ010000001.1 coordinate 467,514, forward strand.
TGAAGCAGCTTGACCATCTGTAACCATTTGGGGATTCTGTACAGGTATTGGGTTATTATTGAATCCGCTCATATTCATTTGACCGTATGGATTTGCCTGATTGCCGCCAAAAGCAGCCTGTTGACCCTGATTCATACCTGCCATACCATAATTTGTGTTATAGCTTTGATTGAATCCGAAATTATCAGCAGCAGGCTGTTGATTTTGAGCATTCGCCGGAGCAAAACCATTTACTGCTCCATCATTAGAATTATTGACATTATCGTTATTCATAGGAATTCCTTGCTTCTTCTCGAAATTATATGAATCCGGAGCATTGCCTGCCGGAATATCAGTACTATTCCACTGGGTACCGGGATCAAATCCTGCAACCCTTTGAAAAACCAGCATAACATCCCCGCCAAGTCCAATCACATCATTTTCAGATAGCTGGACCGGGGCTGAAATTTGCGAATTATTAACGACTGTTCCATTCGTTGAATTGTTATCGACCAAGACAACAGACCCATTCTGTTGTACATACAAAAACACATGAATTCTTGAAATTGAGTTTTCGGTCAAAACAATATCACAAGAAGAATCTCTCCCGATTTTTGTTTCTTCTTTTGTGATCGGGAATATTTTTCCTGCCTGCGAACCCGAATAAAAACAAAGCTGATATTGAGTATTCATTCTTTATCCCTTATAGATATGTTTTTAGACCTAAACTAAATTATAACATGTGAAAAAAATAAATCAAGGATTTTTTAATGATAAAAGGCATTTTTTAGGATTATTTGATAAAAGATATATAATTAGACAGGAGATTATCAATGGATTCAGAACATTCCTTCTCAAAATTCGGTGAAATAACCTGCGAACAGACAAATCATAAAAAAGATCCTGTCTGCGTTCCTGTACCTGTATGGCTGAATGAAAAGACCATATCGATACTCTCGGATCATAACATAAACCTCCTTTACCGTCACCAGCGCCGGGCAATCGAATCCATATATAATGTTGAAAATGTGGTAATTTCCACCGGTACGTCCAGCGGGAAAAGCCTCTGCTATCAGATACCGCTTATCGAAATGCTGCTTTCCGATGATGTTTCCACCGCGATCCTGGTTTTTCCTACCAAAGCGCTTACGCAGGATCAATACAGGACACTAATATCTCTATACCCGGAAAAAGCGGATAAAATCGCAATTTATGACGGAGATACAGCGAAAAATCAGCGAAGCCTGATTCGTATGAGGGCAAGGATCATCCTCACAAACCCGGATATGCTGCACATGGGAATACTTCCCTACCATACGGGCTGGAATGTATTCCTGTCACATCTGAAATTCCTGATTTTCGACGAGATCCATATTTATAAAGGTATTTTTGGTGCTCATGTGGCAAATGTAATCAGAAGGATAAAACGAATATCACACCACTATGGAGCCATTCCCCAATTCATTTTCTGCAGTGCTACCTTATCCAACAGCAAAACACTGGCTGAAAAGCTGACAGACGAACAATTCACGGCAATTGATGAAGATGATTCCGGACATGGTGACCGCAAAATCATTTTTCTGAATCCACCCATCATCAATGAAGAGCTGCAGCTCCGTGCGGGTGTGATCTCCACAGCAGCAAAAACCGCCGGGTATCTGCTTGAAACGAACCGCCAATTACTTCTATTCTGTCAGTCGAGACAATCCGTTGAGTTCACCGTCCGAAGACTGCGTGATTATAAGATTGACGCATCCGGATACCGTTCCGGTTATCTGGCACGGGAACGGCGCGAAATTGAACATGGACTGAAATCCGGTGAAAAACGCTGCATCGCTTCAACGAATGCACTGGAACTGGGCATGGATATCGGCGGGATCGATTCAGTCATCTCGATTGGATATCCGGGATCGATTTCATCCCTCATGCAGCGGCAGGGAAGAGCGGGACGGAAAAACGGAAATTCCACTTTTCTGCTGATTGCCTCACAAACGCCAACGGATCAGTATATCATCAATCACCCGGATTTTATCTTCCAAAAGAATTACGAACCGGTTTTGATCGATCCGGACAACTTATTGATCCTGCTCCAGCACCTGCAATGTTCCCTTTTTGAAATTCCTTTCTCCACGCAGGAATCCTATGGAAATCTCAGCGTTGAAGAAACGCAGGACCTTCTGAACTATTTCGCTGCACAGGGAATCGCGCGCTTCAGCGGAGATCATTATTACTGGATGGACAGCGGTCAGCCGCAGGCAACTGTTTCCCTTCGCAATGCGGGACTGCACCGGATCGGCATTATCAGCGACGACTCCGGGAAACCGGAACTGATCGGCGAAGTTGACCAATCCTCTGCCTATTGGATGATCCATCCCGGGGCGGTGTATTATCACAACGGTATATCCTACCTGATAAAAGATCTCGACCTCCAAAGCAATACTGCCTACGCGAAACGATGCGTGATCAACTATTCCACCGAAGCACAAAAAGAATCACACATCATGGTCAATGATATTCTCTCATCAAAGGATACGCGAAAGGCAGAAATTCTCACAGCAAGCGTTACAGTAAAAACTCAGGTTGTCAGTTATAAAAAGATCGACAATGAGACGCATCAAACGCTTGAAATCAATCCTTTAGACATGCCGGAAGAGACCCTTGAGACCAATGCCTTTGTTATTGTACTGAAAGAATCCTTCCGCGATGAGCTTCGCGAGTCCATGTTCTGGAATTCCGACAAAAATGATTACGGAAAGAATTGGCTGGCTATACGAAAATTCATCATTGAACGGGATCATAACGAGTGTACATTATGTCACACAAAAGGCAGCGTATCAATGCTCCACGTTCACCATATACAGCCTTACCGAACCTTCACGGACAAAACGAAAGCCAACGATCCGGCAAACCTGATCACCTTGTGCCCGGAATGTCACCGCCGTGTGGAACAGAACGTACAATTGCGCAGCGGACTGGCAGGATACGCGGCGGCATTTCACCAGTTAGCAGCATTATTTACAGAGTGTGACCCGGGAGATATCAGTATTTCAATCGAGCAGGATTGTTCCGATTTTTCAGGAAGACCGGCAATTTTCCTATACGAAAATACACCGGGAGGTATTGGATTATCACAGGCCATCGCGGACCGCTTTGACGAAATCAATGAAGCGGTTATCAGCCTCATTATGAACTGTCCCTGCACGGATGGATGTCCCGGATGTATCGGACCGGCAGGGGAAAACGGTCTTGGAGGGAAGGCAGAAGCCCTTGCGATAGGAACCGGTCTTGGAGCAATCAGCAATGAGTGATATTTTATCCAGGCTCAAATCCTTAGGAGTAACAAAAGGATTCCCTAATACCGGGAAAGTTGCGGCTAAAAAGCCATCTGAACAGATGGATGCCTTGCTCCGGACATTCCCCAATGGACTTGTTGTCGAAAATGATCATGGATACGCTTTCATCAACCGGCTCATACAACCGTTATCCGCGCCTCATGGCGAAATCAATATGGAGAGTGAAATAAAAGAATCCGCTCTCTTTGATTCAATCATGGAAATGTCAGTAGAAAAAAAGGGAGATACGCTCGCCTTTGATACGGAAACATCGGGACTGTCAAACGGCAGCGGAAGCTTCATTTTCATGCTGGGACTTGGATATTTTGAAGACGAGAATTATATCGTTGACCAGCTCATTCTGCCGGATCTCAGTGCCGAAACCGCTTTTTTACGTCAGACAGAGCTGATATTCAGCAGATTTCCGGTGCTGCTTTCCTACAACGGGAAAAGCTTTGATATTCCCATGCTGCAAAGCCGTCTCCGCTTTCATTTGATGCCCGATTTCACGAAATCAATAGCGCATTGCGATCTGCTGAAACTTACCCGCCGATACTGGAAACCCGCTCTCGGAGCAGTTAATTTATCCAATATCGAACACTATGTATTGAAACTTCAGCGCGGCGATGAAGAAGTGCCGGGCTATCTTGCTCCGGAATTGTATCGCGACTTCTTACGGGATGGAGACGCCTCGCATATTTCCGGAGTTGCTTATCACAATCAAATTGATGTAGTCAGTCTCTCAGCCTTTTTATTGTATCTGAATGATTTAGTGATACACGCGGAAAGCGATCCCGCTCTTTGGAAAGTCAATAATGTTTCAGAAACAGCGCTCATGAAGTATAACCTGCCTTTCTTTTCAGGGAAAATAATCGCCAGTATCAATGATTTTTCAAGAAAAGAGAAAAAGGCGCTCGCGTCTAAATTACAAAAGGCAGGAGAAAAAGAAAAAGCAGCGGACATTTTACAGGATCTCGCCGAAAACGGGGATTTTGAAGCCGCGGAAAAACTGATGAAACTGTTTCAGAAAAACAAAGATCAGGAAAAGTTCGAATACTACCGCACCTTAACCATACAGCTCATTAAAAAGGAAGAAACGATGGGAATCTGGTCAAAGGCTGATAAATTAACAAAAATAAGAAATCAAAAATTATGATAAACTGCTTCTATCATATTTTTGATTTCTTATTGAAAAAAATACCCCAACGTGCCGGTATCTGCAATGTTTTTGAACCTGCAAGACGCAGGATGGTGTTCTCCGCACTGACGCTGCCTTGGCTCAGGCCTATCGCATTACCAGTGAATCGAGAAGAACTCCGATTTCTAAGGTGTTGGCTCAAAACGCATGCTGCAGCCTCTCGAACACACCAGGGTACTTATTAGTTTACACGAGATTTTCATTTTTGTGAAGATTTATTATTAATAATTTACAGAAACTCATTAAATCATGTTACAAAAATCACTGTCTAGAAAAAAACGTACAAAAAAAGCACCTTATACAAGAGCTGCTTATGATACAATTATCTGAAGATTTAAAAATATATCAGGATAGATTTACCTCTGATCTCATGCCAAAACTGAGTCTTATATGGAATTATTAAAAACTGACTAATGCGATACCAACAAAGTACTTTTTGAAAAGCTTATCTGCAATAACAGGAATTCATAAAAAACATGGACAAAAATTTGGTAAAAAAAGTAAGTCTCAATAACATTATTCAAATTATATGGGTTGTTATAATGATCAGCGTTTGCTGCTTAGGAATGGAACTCAGTCCGATATGGACGGGAAGAGTACCCACACACAGAAACCAGTATGAAATAATGACGCAGTCTTTGCTGAATCGACATCTGTACATGGATATAGATCCGGACAGTAAATTACTTGAACTTGAAAATCCTTATGATCCCCAGGCTCGGAAAGAAGCCGGAGTGGGCTTCAAATTCGACCATGCCTTTTATAATGGCCGTTATTATATGTATTTTGGTATAGTTCCTGTATTTATATTATTTCTCCCTTTCCGCATTATTTTTGGAAGGTCGTTAGCCGCATTTCATGCAACTCAAATTTTTACAGCATTTATCATCATCGGGTTCTTTCTTCTCTTCAATTTTCTAAGGAAAAAGTTCTTTCCTAAAATAGGTAACTTTACCTTTATCTCATTAGCCACAGCTTTTTGCTCTTTCTCAATATGGTACTTCGTCGATGCACCTGCACTTTACTGTACGGCCATATCTTCCGCTGTATGTATGATGGTCTGGAGTTTTTATTTTTATTTCAGAGCAGTTTTTGATGATTTCTCATTTAATAATAGGATCTTGTTCGCAATAGCCGGTGCTTTTTTCGGAGCACTTGCATTTGGCTGCAGACCACCTGTTGCAATCGCAAACCTTACTGCCGTTCCGCTTTTTGTTGTTTTTTTGAAAAACAACAAAACAAGTTCAAAGGAATGGCGGAAAATTCTGCTGATTGCACTGCCATACATTATTATCGGCGTACTGCTGATGATGTATAATTATGCCCGTTTTGATGATCCCTTTGAGTTTGGACAAAAATATCAATTATCGAACTGGGATCAAAAAGAATACAGTCTACTGAATGGGCTTGGATTGATTAAACAAGTCAACGGATTCATCAAAATGTTCATTCAAACAAAGGATCTTTCAGTGGTCTTTCCTTATGTACAACACAGCGGAATTTTCTTTGAATTCCCGGTTTTTCTTATATCTATCGGGGCTTTGATTTTTTCAAACTCTACCAGAACACGATTAAAAGAAAAGAACTGGCTTTTCTTCCTTTTGACAGCCGGACTCGCGATAATTCTTATAACAATTGTTGAAATCGCAATGTCTCCACTGATTGAAGAGCGATACCATTTTGACCTGAATTATCTGATTGCTATTTCGACCTTTCTTGTCATCGGTTTTTTCTATATTGAAGCTGGTGACGGTTCAATTCGCAAATATAATATCGTATTCACTATTTTATCGCTGATAACTATTTTGACCGCTGTTTTGTTGTTCTTTGTCCCATACGATTTCAACTTTACCGCTTATTATCCGGAAACACTCGACCATATTCGCGAAATCATGTGGCAATTCAAATAATAATATCACAGACGCACACGAGGACAGGCACGCTTGTGCAGGTTATGCCACACAAGTTGCCAGTCCCCATGTACTTCTTATTTATAAGTTCACACGATTATCAAAAAGCGCACCCGGAATTCAGGTGCGCTTTTTTCTTGTTATCTACGGATTTGATCAGTCGTTGAAACCTTCACGTGCAGCATAGGTAGTATGCAGCAATTCGTGAGCCTTGTGTGAATTCGGTTCACCAAGATACTTTTCGTACAGTTCAACGATCTGCGGGTTGTTGTGAGACTGACGGACCACCTGGCGTTCATCTTCGGAATAAAGGGCTTTCGCGCGCTTTTCCTTGTAAGTATCCAGGATGTTGTCCTCTTCACCATGCAGAAAGCACGGGCGAACATACGGCTGACCGCCGCCATTGATACAACCGCCCGGGCAGCCCATGATTTCGATGAACTGATACTTGGACGTACCATTGCGGATCTCATCCAGCAGGACTTTCGCGGACTTCATACCGGAAGCAATCGCGACATTCACCACGGTACCGTTGATGTCGATAGCGGCTTCACGGATACCGGCATCGTGGCCACGGACTTCTGTGAATTCGATCTTGTCGTATTCTTTGCCGGTCAGCTTGAAATAAACGGTACGCAGAGCGGCTTCCATCACACCACCGGTAACACCAAAGATCACGCCGGCACCGGAGTAATCGCCCATGATGTCCTGATCCCATTCTTCATCGGGGAGACGATCATAGATGATACCGGAACGCTTGATCATCTTTGCGAGTTCGCGGGTAGTGATAACAGCATCAACATCTTCGATACCATTGACCTTTTCCTGTTCGCGTTCTTTTTCGAATTTCTTCGCGATACAAGGCATGACGGAAACAACGAAGACATCCTTCGGAACATAACCGTGCTGTTCAGCCCAGTAGGATTTTATAATGGCACCCTGCATCTGATGCGGGGACTTGCAGCTGGAAAGATGATCAAGCAGATCACCGTAATTGTATTCAGCATAATTGACCCAGCCCGGGGAGCAGGAAGTAATCATCGGCAGCACGCCGTTGTTGGTCAGGCGGTGCAGCAGTTCGGTTCCTTCTTCCATGATGGTCAGGTCAGCACCGAAGTTGACATCGTAGATCTTTTCGAAGCCAAGGCGGCGCAGAGCAGCGATCATCTTACCGGTGGTCGGGGTACCGATCTTGTAGCCGAATTCTTCACCGATCGCAGCACGAACAGCTGGAGCGACCTGGCAGACAACGTGCTTGCCGGCTTTCACAGCGGCATCGACCTTGTCGATTTCGGATTTTTCCATCAGAGCGCCGGTCGGGCAGACGTTGACACACTGACCGCACTGGATACACGGAGAATTGGCGAAGCTGCGGTTCTGAGCAGGGGAGACGAATGTCTTGAACCCGCGGTTTTCAAAACCGAGGATGCCGAGACCGTGAGCATTGGAGCAGCGGGCAATGCAGCGTCCGCAGAGGATACATTTGGATGTATCGCGGACGAGTGCCGGAGCCAGTTCATCAATGATGGTATCGGATTTTTCACCCTTGTAAGCGCCTTCACGGGCACCGACAAGCTGTGCGACATGCAGCAGTTCACAATGGCCGTTTTTACCGCACTGCTGGCAGTTGACGTTATGGTTGGAAAGAAGCAGTTCAACACTGCGTCTCCGAGCCTGTGTAGCTTTCGGTGTGGAAATGCGGATTTCCATACCTTCATTCACAGGGTAAACACAGCTGGCTACGAGACCGCGGGCACCGGTTGCTTCAACGAGACAAACACGGCAGGAACCCTGGTTGCATTCGCCATGATTGAACGCGCACAGAGAGGGGATCTCATACCCGCATTTCTTTGCAGCTTCAAGAATTGTAAGACCGGCTTCTACCTGATAGGGCTGACCTTCGATCTTAATATTAACTAATGACATGAATATCCTCCCTCTTATTGTTTGCTGATCGCACCGAACTTACAGGTAGCCATACAGGCACCGCACTTGACACAGGCAGTTGAATCGATCTTCATTGAAGCAAGCTTGTGTTTCGGAGCAATGTAATCAGTTCTGGTAATGCAGTTCGCAGGGCAACCCTTAGCGCACATACCGCAGCCGATACATTTTTCAGGATCGATCACATAGGACATAAGGTTCTTGCAGACATGTGCCGGGCACTTTTTGTCAACGATGTGGGCGATATATTCGTCTTTGAAATGAGCGATCGTGGAGTTGATCGGGTTCGCAGAAGTCTGGCCAAGCGCACAGAGTGAATTGGTCTTCACGGTATCGCTCAGTTCTTCCAGTTCTTCCAGATCATGCATGGTACCCTTACCTTCGCAGATGCGGGTCAGGATTTCCAGCATGCGCTTTGTACCGATACGGCAGGGAGTGCATTTACCGCAGGATTCGTCGCAGATGAATTCCATGTAGAATTTCGCAACATCAACCATGCAGTTGTCTTCGTCCATAACGATCGCACCACCGGACCCCATCATAGAACCCTTGGCAACCAGGTTATCAAAGTCGATCGGTTCATCGAGATATTCAGCAGTCAGACAACCGCCGGAAGGACCGCCGGTCTGAATGGCTTTGAATTTCTTATCGTTCGGGATACCGCCGCCGATATCATAAATCAGTTCACGGAGAGTAGTGCCCATCGGAACTTCAACCAGACCAACGTTGTTGACCTTACCGCCAAGAGCGAACACCTTTGTACCCTTGGACTTTTCAGTACCAACGGAAGCAAATTCAGCAGCACCGTTGCGGAGAATGTACGGAACGCAAGCCAGAGTTTCTACGTTGTTCACGCAGGTCGGCTTGTCCCACAGACCCTTGACAGCCGGGAACGGCGGACGAGGACGCGGCATACCGCGTTTGCCCTGAATGGAATTCAGCAGAGCGGTTTCTTCACCGCAGACAAACGCACCGGCACCAAGACGCAGGTGGCAGCGGAAGCTGAAACCGGAACCGAAAATGTTGTCACCCAACAAACCGATTTCTTCGGCTTCTTTGATGGCAATGCGCAGACGCTTGACAGCGATCGGGTATTCAGCACGGACATAGAAATAACCGTTGTGAGCACCGAAAGCATAACCGGCAATGACCATACCTTCGATAACTGCCAGCGGATTCCCTTCAAGGATGGAACGATCCATGAAAGCACCCGGGTCACCTTCATCACCATTGCAGACGATGTATTTGTCTTCGCTTTCGACATTCTTAGCGAATTGCCATTTACGGCCTGTCGGGAAGCCCGCACCGCCGCGGCCACGCAGACCAGAGGCCAGAACTTCATCGATCACTTCCTGCGGATCCATGCTCAACGCACGGCGCAGACCCTGATAGCCGCCATCACCAAGAGCTTCATTGATGTCTTCCGGATTGATGACACCGCAGCCATGGAGGGCAATACGCTTCTGTTTCTTGTAGAAATTGATGTTGTCCTGTTTGATGACTTTTTCATGAGTGGAAGGATCGACATAAAGCAGACGTTCAACAACTTCGTTGCCGACAATGTCTTTTTCGACGATTTCTTCAACATCTTCGATCTTGACCAGTCTGTAGAGTGTATCTTCAGGATAGATCTTCACGAAAGGACCCTGGGAGCAGAAACCGAAACAACCAACGATGTTTACGGTCGCCTTGTCGGTTAAACCACGGGCAGCAAGAATTTCTTCAAACTTTTCTTTGATTTTGTCGGAATGGCTGCTCAAACAACCGGTTCCGCCGCAAAGAACAATATGACGTTTTCCGTCAAGTCCCTTAATTTTTTCATCAAGAGCCTTGGTACAGGATTCGATTTTTTCGTTCAGGGCTTCTACGGATGTAATTTTCATGCTTCAGCTCCTTCTTTGGCTTTATATTCAGCAATAATCGCGGGAACTTTGTCAACGCTCATCTTCGGGTAGACAGTCCCGTTAATGCTTACTGCCGGGGCAATACCGCAGGCACCGATGCAGCGAAGTGCGTCCAGAGTGAACATTCCATCTTCTGAAGTTTCGCCCGGTTTGATCTTGAGGATTTCAGAAAACTTGTCGATGACATTCTGTGCTCCTTTTACGTAGCATGCAGTTCCGAGGCAGCATCCAATGACATACTTGCCCTTTGGGGTCAAAGAGAAGAACGAATAGAAGGTCACAACACCGTAAATTTCAGCCACGGAAATGTTTGTTTCTTTGGAAACGATTTCCTGGACTTCCAACGGAATGTATCCGTATTCGTTCTGAATATCACTCAGGATCATCATGAGAGGCGTAGGTTCGTTCTCATAGCGATGACAAATCTCAGTGATAGTCTGTACAGCACTTTCGCTTAATTTGGCCATAAACACCATTTCTCCATTTCTTCACATTTGAATCGAAAATACATCGAAAAACATATTTCGACTAAACACACTGATTATATCATAAATCAGCGTCTTTTTTCATTTCCATTTATATGTAATTTGATATGGTATTTATGTGATAAAAGGCACATAGCGTATCAATGAGATACTCCAGTGCCATGAGAATCAGGAGTGTCCTTTTCAGGACAGGAGGATTAAAAGCTTTTATTTCGTCAAGGATGCGCCTAAATTTTTACAGGCTTCTACTGCCTCATCATCCGGGGCATCATTTGCGATTACATAATCACAGGCAAAAACTGCGCCAGCAGTCTGGCAGCGGTCTGCCCAGGTACGCATCCATTCGCCATCGCCCCATCCATAAGAGCCAAAAAGAGCGATCTTTTTACCGTTCAAACTTCCTTCGATTGCAGCGAACATCGGTTCATATTCGCTTTCTTCCAAAACTTCGGATCCCATTGCCGGGCAGCCAAAGGCCACAGCATGATAATCGTTGATCTCACTCGCGGTGATAGAATTCAGCATAACAGCTTCAGCTCCATTTGCTTTAATACCTTCCGCAACCGCATTTGCCATTGCTTCCGTGTTTCCAGTACCGCTCCAATAAACAACTGCAATTTTCATGAATAACCTGCTTTCTATTTTTTAAATTTTTGCTGCATCATCAGGTAACGATGCTGATATTTCACTGACCGGATCTGCCTATCCGGCAATGGTCAGATGTTCAATACTTTTTCCCATCAGCCATTGTTTCTGATAAAGATCTGTACACTTGCGAAAACGCTCAAACTGCTTACTGGCTTTTTCCACATCTCCATATACTTTCCAGAAACCACACAGCTTCCAGGATTTTCTTCGGTTAATAAAACCCTCCACATCATCCGGCGGATAGCCGAGGAATAGACCAATCTCATGCGGGAATTCGCCTTCTCCTTCAAGTTTTTGAATCAGATGCCGCAAACAAATGTTTTCATCCAAATCCGGATATCCGCACTGTTTCAGCAGCTGACACGCCTTACAATCCTGAAGATCTTTTGAAAGACGACCCGGTCTATAAACATAAATCAAACCACGGCCTTTTTCATATTGCAGCGCCAGGACCCGAATTCCCTTATTTTTGAGTCGATTATTCAATGAACGAACTTCATCCAGCATTTCCTGACGATCCGCGAAATTTCCGGTGAACAGATTCGCTGTTTTTATGTTTGCCATTGTTGGCGCACAATGGCGGATCACAAGTTCATCAGACATAATTACCTCTATATAATTTGCATATACTAACCCTATCTGATTTTTTATCGGCTTCATAAAGCCGATAATTTACAAGTTAGTTAGTATTATATAACTATATTAGCATAAGCTTTTATCTTTGTCAACAAAAAGTGGAAAAACTTTTACAAAGTTTTAAAAGCATTGAAGATACATCTTGTAATTTCAGGATACGTCAGATTGTCCGGGAATTTGTCAAAAAAGGCTGTTTCAGCCATTTCACTTTCCGGCATTATACCGAGTTCATGAATATCAGCACAAAATACCATCCCCGCACCATGGTTATTTTTACCCGGTTCTTCGCCGCAATAATCACAAAGAGGAATCAGGGTAAATGAAATCGCTCCGGATTCTTCAAAAAGTTCCCGCTTAGCAGCCGCCTCCGGTGTTTCGCCGGGCTCGATATGTCCGCCCTGCATTTCCCAGGTTGTACGATTTTTATGCCGGCTCAACAGAAATTGATCCTGATACCGGCTCAGCATCACAACATAATCATAGGTTCCCAATGTCCCTGGAGGATAAATTTTGATTTCATTCATTTTTTAGGTATTAGGTATTAGGTGTTAGGTATTAGGTGTTAGGAAGTTAACTTCTTTCTTCATTCTTTCTTCATTCTTCCTTCCTCATTCTTCCATCTTCATCCACTATCCACTATTCATTATGCACCATTCACTATTCACCATTCACTATTTTAGACCGGCAGATAGGCCGCTATCACTGCCAGAACGACCGCGGGGAGCATGTTCGCTACCCGCAATTTCTTTCCCCAGACCAGATTCACTCCCACAGAGAAAATCAGAATAGAACCGACCAGTGAGAGGTAATCAATAGCAAGTTCTGTCATGATCGGGGAAATCAACCGGGCAAGCAGGGTCATAGATCCTTCAAAAATAAAAACCGGAATTGCGGAAAATCCTGCACCTTTCCCCATGGATGCAGTCATCATAATGATAATGATAAAGTCCAGTACAGATTTCACAGCCAATATAGAGTAATCACCTAATATCCCATCTTCAATGGCCCCGACAATCGCCATCGCTCCTATCGAAACAGTCAGTGAAGCAGTTACGAAAGCATCCACAAATCCTGCATCTTTGGCGTTTCCTGTTTTGATCTTCAGCCATTCGCCAAAGCGCTCAAAGCCTCTCTCGATTCCAATCAATTCTCCAATGATCGTCCCAAGCGCAAGACAGATCGTGATAAGCATTGATTTCCCGGCAGTGATTGTACCTCCATCAACACTGAGCATACCCTCCATTGCTCCGGAAATCGCAATAAAAAGCACTGCAACTCCATTTGCTTTGGTGATAGCATCCTGCTGTTCCTCTTTGAAAACCTTACCGAAAAAATGCCCCGCAAAACCGCCGGCTGCAATAGCGCCGGTATTGATCAATGTTCCCAATCCAATCATTCAGAATATCCTTGATTCACAAAATATCCTCATTTAGTATTCATTCAGAACGAAGCACACCTGAACAGTTTTTTTCTGCATCGCGGCCTGCACAATAAAATGTATGGCGTGATGCGTCGCTAAGTTCTGAATTAGTACCACAATTATATTATTTCCGGAGAATTTATTCGTAAAATTCATGAATTCTATGAATATAGAGCACATGGGGACTGGCATCATGTGCGGCGCAGCCCGCACGGGTGTGCCTGTCCCCATGTGCGTCAAAAATTTATTTCAGTTCTTTTTAACCACTGTCAGAGGATCTTCATTCTTTTCATCAGAATTCATTTGCCTGCCTTTTTCCTTCCTGTTCCGTATAACTTTCCGAATTATCAAAACGATCAGAACGACCGGGATCGCGATAAGGATCAGAATCGGAATCACAACGATGATGAAATAGATAACCGCTTCTATCACGCTCTTGCCGCCATCCAGCAGGCTTTCAAACGCATCTTTGAATACATCACCGATATTCCATTTGGAAACAGTCTGAATCGGTGCAGGCCGGATGGATGAGATCGTTACATCAATCGAGGACAATGCCACACTTTCTTCCATATATTTAATCTGGCCTTTGTAAACCTCGATATCAGATTCAACTCTGGAAATTTCTGTATAAACCTCCAAAGCCTCTTCTGCGTTCTCAGCAGTATCAAGAATTTCATAAAGCTTGTCAAGCGTCTTTTGCAGGCTTGTCAAACGGGAATTTGTGTCTACATATTCAGAAGTAATGTCAACACCGTAAACCCTTTTATTCGAAACATATTTTGCGGAATCAGTTGTTAACCCCTCGATAAAAGCAAGTGTATCATTCAGCTTTTCAGCAGGAACACGAATTGTAAGATTTGCCCGGGGAAGGTAAATATCACCGCTGTAATAATCCTGGCTGGAGGAAGATGAAACCACAAATCCGCCGGATTGTTCCGTCAAGGCGATCAGTTTATCCGCCGCATCGAGAGGATCCATCACCTGGATATTGATACTGGCCGATTTCTGGATCATTCGTTTCTGACCTTCCGCACCACCATTTGCCGCGGCAGGAACAGCCTTTGAATATGCCGCAGAGGATTCCTCAGCTGCATACCCATACTCCATGTCCATCATCGTATCAGCAGCATAATCGTACATGTAAACATCTTCCCTGTAAGCAGCACCGGTTTCCGGGGCTTTTTGTGAAGATTTCTTTGCACATCCAGAAATCAAAAAAGTCATAATTACCGCAAGAATAATCATGAACCGCGTCTGTTTTTTCATAAGAACCTCCCACATCATACATTCATTATACTTTATATACGAAAGACCCTGCGGAAAGGTTCCGCAGGGTCTTCATAAATTTTACAGATTATAAATTATTTGAAGAGATGCCAGACAGCGATCACAGGAGCGAAGGTGGAAGCCACCAGGGACATGACCGTGATCAGGGTGTTCAGGGACGGACCGGCTGTATCTTTGAAAGGATCACCAACAGTGTCACCAATAACAGCAGCCTTGTGCGCATCGGAACCCTTGCCGCCGAAATTACCGGCTTCAACGAATTTCTTTGCGTTGTCCCACAGGCCACCAGCGTTAGACATGAACAGAGCAAACAGCACACCGGTAACAATGGCGCCGCCGAGGAATCCGGTCAAGCCCTTAGGCCCGAAGACCAGACCAACACAGAGCGGGAAGACGATAGCGATGATCGCCGGCAGAATCAGTGATTTCAACGCGCCGTCAGCAGCCAGGGAAACACATTCGCTGTAATCCGGAGTAGCTTTGCCTTCCAGGATCTTCGGGTTCTTCTTGAAGACGCCGCGGATGTATTCGATCATCTTGAAAGCGTTCTGGGTAACAGAGAGCATGGTCAGCGCAGAGAACAGCGGCGGGCACATGGAACCGAGGAAGATACCGGCCAGCACGATCGGATCCATCAGAGAAATATCGCTGAATTTGAAGCCTTCCACGGAAGCAGCGTTGATTTCACTTACAAACGCAACGAACAGACCAAGCACGGTCAGTGCTGCAGCAGCGATGGAGAAACCCTTCGTAATAGCTTTCGCGGTGTTACCTGCGGAGTCAAGGACGTCAGCGCGGTCGATGACTTCTTCATCCATTCCGGACATTTCGGCAATACCACGGGCATTGTCAACGATCGGACCGTAAGCATCAGATGATACGATCATACCGGAGGTAGCAAGCATACCGACAGCGGAAATCGCGATCCCGTAAAGGCCCATATCACCACCGCCCACAACGAAGTAGGCAACCATCATGGCTACAACGATACCAACGATGGAAGGAACGATGGAAATCAAACCATAGCTCATACCGGAGATGATGGTGATCGCAGCACCGGAACCGGAATATTCGGCGGTCAGCTGTACCGGTCTGTATTCATCAGAGGTAAAGAATTCTGTCGTCTGTCCGATCACAACACCCACAGCGGTACCGGCAAGAATTGCCCAGATCAAACCGTTGTTGATGCCGGGGATGAGGAGAATAACGATTGCCATCAAAACGACAAAAATTCCACAGGTGATATAAGTACCCATATTGAGGGCTTTACCCGGTTTGCCGTTTTTACCGACACGGACGAAATAAACACCAACCAGTGAAGCCAGAATACCCAGTGCGCAGAGGATCAGAGGCAGGACAGTGTAAAGCGGGGCATTGGCTGCGATCGCGGGATCGGAAGAAGTACCGAATGCGGCACCGAGCAGCATAGCCGCCACTGCGGAAGCGACATAGGAGTCGAAAATATCAGCACCCATACCGGCAACATCACCAACGTTGTCACCAACGTTGTCGGCAACAACTGCCGGGTTGCGGGGATCGTCTTCCGGGATACCGACTTCAACTTTACCGACCAGGTCAGCTGCGATGTCAGCGGTCTTGGTATAAATACCGCCGCCTGCCTTCGCAAGCAGAGCCAGGGAGGAACAGCCGAGTGAGTAAGCCAGAACAAGCTGTGCATCCTTGCTGATCAGGTAGATCAGGCACATACCGACGGTTGCGACACCAACCACTGCGAAGCCCATAACGGCACCGGCTTTGAAAGCCACATTGAACGCAGTGTTCAGGTCTTTAGAAGCTGCAACAGCAGAACGGACATTCGCCAAAACAGCCACTTCCATACCGAGGTAACCGGCAACTGCGGAGCAGAGTGCACCGAACAGGAAACAAATAGCTGTCGGGATACCACGCTGACCTTCAATAGTATAAACAACAGCCAGAATAATAGCCATGGCACCGGCTACGATAATCAGCGCCATATAAAGCTTCTTCAAATAGGCACGAGCGCCATCACGAATCCATCCGGCAACTTCCCGTGAACGGGCAGTGCCGTCATCCTGCTTCTTCACCCAGAAGAAGTAATAAAGGCCAACGCCAAGAGATGCGATACCGCAAATCAAACCGATGACCAGCCACAAAGTTGTATTACTCATCACCATCCTCCTACGTAGGTATTAAATGAGTTCAGTGAAACTGAATTAATTCTCGGTGAAATTGTCATTTTCTATAAAGTCATTAAAATGCCTTTTCAAAATTACAATTCCAACCTATATACATTGTACCTGAAAACTATAGATTTGGGTAGAAAGTATAACAATTATTAATTTTATTGATTCAATACAGAGCACATGAGGATTGGAATTTTGTGCAGCGTTCAAGTTATGATTAGCTGCATTATCAAAAAACAGAGCTTTTTCAGCTCTGTTTTTCCTCAACTCGCAATATAATGAAAATTAATCTTCGGATTCTTCAGTCTCGGCAGGTTCTTCCGCTGCATCGGAAACTTCAGGCTCTTCTTTCGGCATCAGGATTTCTTCGGCTTCCGTATTTTCCGGTTTTTCAGAAACTTTCTTGAAATTACCGATCTGTTCCTCCAAAATCACCTGACCGCGGCGGGTGATATCTTCTGCGCGCTTACGGGTAGCGGAAGCCAGTGTTTCAAAACGATCCCGAGCTTCACGTGCGGCAGACTCAGCCTGCTTATATGCGTCATCGACGGACATATTTGCCTTGCCGAGAATCTCATCCTTTTTCCCCTTCAGGGATGCGCGAGTTTCATCTCCGGAATTGGGAGCATACAAAACCGTTGCGATGGCACCGGCAACAGCACCGGCCAAAAATCCTACAAAAAATGAACCAAAACCACTTCGTTCAGACATTTCATCTCTCCTTTTCCTTTCTCCGGTTTATTCACCGGAGACAAAAGATCTATCTCTTAAATAGTGAGACAATTGTGTTTGCCGCGCTTTTAATACCGGAAATCGTAGATGCGGCATTGACAACCGGCTCAACTGCATCTTCACACAGGAAGGACACCGTACCGGAAAACTTTTTTACGGTTTTTCCTGTCGTATTCAATATCGGTTCCACTTCATATTTCAAAAAGTTCATCAGTTTAGCGGTATTGATACAAAGAACAGTCACCGCGGTAACGGTAACAACACTCTCAAGAACAAATAAAACGAGCATAATATCGCGGATCATACCTGTCGTTTCAGGTCCAAGCCATATAAACAATGCTGTCAGTCCTGCCAGAATGATCAGAACTGCCGCGATAATCAAAGGAATCTTAGAGTTTGCTGAAGTTTCACCGGTCTGTACTGCACCGGAAGTTTTCGCTTCCGTATTGACCGTGTTTTCAGCAGCAGACGTTACTTTTTCTTCTTCCATGTTGCCTCATATCAAATTATATACGATTTTACATGGTTTCGCATGGATGTTTGACAAACTTATGAAAAATTAATAAAAAAGAATATATTCAGGACAAAGCACACGGGGACTGGCATCTTGTGTCGCGGAGCCGACAAAAGCGTGCCTGTCACCATGTGCGTCTTTAAGATAATGGACAGCTGCAAAAAAACTCGTGGATACATGACAGTCCAAGAGTTCTTTTGAAACCATTATAAAAAAAATTAAATAGCTTATTCTTCTCGGAAAGAGATCCCGTTTTCATCCGCCTTTTCGATGATTGCCAGGGAGTGCAGCTTATACCCGGCATCACGTAGCTTCTGACCGCCAGGCTGGAAACCCTTTTCAACTGCCACACCAACGCCAACCAATTCAGCACCTGACTGATGAACAATATCAATCACACCGCGAAGGGCCTCTCCGTTGGCAAGAAAATCGTCAACAACCAAAACTCTGTCGTCAGCGTTCAGCCACTCAGCGGAGACGATGAGGTTCACAGCCTTTTTATAGGTATAAGAGAAAATTTCGCTCTTATACAATCCGCCTTCAATGTTGTCTGATTTGGCCTTTTTCGCGAAGAGCATCGGCAAACCGAACCGTTCGGCGGTAACTGTTGCCAAAGCGATCCCTGAAGCTTCAACTGTCATAATGAGAGTTGGCTTATCCTCAGCAAATACGGTATAAAACTCTTCTGCTAATTCTTTCAGCAGACTGATATCGACCCGATGGTTCAAAAAACCATCAACCTTGATGATATTACCCGGTAAAACCTTTCCGTCCCGGCTGATACGATCCTGCAGCAGTTTCACAATTCACCTCTGTTTCAGAATTAAACGATTCGGATTTCAAATCAATTTTCCATATTTTAACATAAAAAAAATGACTTTCATCACATGAATTCAGTTATTTCTTACAGTTATTACAGTTTATTGCTGCCATTCAGAAAATAGCCGAATTTGCCGTGACGCAGCACGGAGCCGGTGCATGAAATGTAACTTTTTTATCGATTGGAAATCCCGGCAGATTCAAAGGTCGCCATTTCCCGCAGGATGTTATTGGCGGCATCTACCAGATTGAAAGCTAGAGCCGCTCCGGTTCCTTCTCCTACACGCATATCCAACTGCAGAAGCGGATATTTCCCAAGTTTTTCTAGAAGAAAACGATGTCCCGCCTCCGGAGAACGATGACCGGCAATCAGATAATTCCGAACACCCGGGACAAGCGCATCTGCCAAGGCAGCGGCAGCTGTAGATATCAACCCATCCATCACCAGCGGAATTGAACGGGAGGCCGCAGCGATCGTCACCCCGGCCATGCCGGCAATTTCAAACCCGCCGATCTTACACAGGATATCCATCGGATCGAAAGCATCAGGTTTCCGCACATCCAAAATCTTTTCAATGATAGCAACCTTCCGGGCAAGACCGGCATCATCCAGACCGGTTCCCCGCCCCGTAACCTCAGCGGGTGCTTTACCGCAAAGCACGGCAGTGATTGCCGCAGCGGAAGTGGTGTTGCCGATTCCCATTTCACCGGTAGCAGCCAGCTCCAACCCACGATCAGCAGCTTCATTCAGCACATCGATCCCGACCTGCAAGGCCTCCTCAGCCTGCGGCCGTGTCATCGCGGGACCATCAAGCATATTCCCTGTTCCCTTTGCAACTTTTCGTGAAATCAAACCGGGCATATCCGGAAAATCATAATTTACCCCGATATCCACGATCATCACATCACTGTGCGACTGCCTGGTCAGAACATTAACTGCCGCGCCATGGTTCAGAAAGTTCATCACCATCTGCGGAGTAACTTCCGCAGGATAAGGACTGACGCCTTCCCGAACGATGCCATGATCGGCTGCCATCAAAAAGACAGATCGCTTCTTCAGTTCCGGAGCAATTCTCCCGGTCATTCCGGCAATATCAATAGAAAGCTCTTCAAGCCTTCCCATACTGCCGGTCGGTTTTGTCAGCGAATTCTGACGTTCTGCTGCTTCATTTCGTTTTGTTTCATTGATCAAAGGTATAACTGGAAATTCCATATTTCATCCCCCATATATTAAAATAAGTAAAGACGGAGCACATGGGGACTGGCATCCTATGTCGCGAAGCCGACACAAGTGTGCCTGTCCCCATGTGCGTCGCTTCACATTCAGGACAGAGCACATGAGGACTGGCATCCTATGTCGCGAAGCCGACACAAGCGTGCCTGTCACCATGTGCGTCACTTCACATTCAGGACGGATCACGTTGGAACTGTCCTCACATGCGTCAAAATCATAAATACAGCATTATAATTTTGACCGATTCCAATTTTATCAGGGATCAGCATTGCCATGAAGAAAACTAAGGACATCACAACGATATTGGTTATTGCCCTCGCGGCAGCCGGTTTGCTCGGTATGCTGCTGGGCAGTGTTTCAATTTCTCTTCAAGACCTGATTTCAGTTTTCAAATTCCGCATATTCGGCCTTGAGATTCCCCAGAGCTTGAAAAGTACCGATACCATTCTGTTCATGCTGCGGATTCCACGGACGCTCATGATGATACTTACCGGAGCAGCCCTGGCATGCAGCGGAGCAAGCTATCAGGGCCTGTTCCGCAATCCGCTGGCAGACCCCTACCTGATCGGCGTATCTTCAGGCGCGGGACTGGGTGCCATCATCGCGATGTCCATCCCCTGGCAGTACAGCAGACTTTCCGTTTTCATGGTGCCGCTGTTCGCATTTCTCTTTGCCATTGCGGCGGTTTTTCTCGTCTTCAATCTCGGAAGGATGGGCGGTTACCTGAATATCACCGGGCTGCTGTTGGCTGGTGTAGCTGTCAATGCCTTCACTTCTGCACTCAGTTCTGTCTGGATGCTCATCAGTGGAATAGAACTCAAGCGTTCCTTCAGCTGGATGCTTGGCGGAGGCGGAATTGCGGGTTGGGACCGCATTCTGATCACCGCTCCGCTGATCCTAATCGGCATTATCGGGCAGATCCGCTATGCCTACCCGCTGAATATTCTCCAATATGGAGAAGATCAGGCGACTCAACTGGGAATCCCGGTCGGAAAAGTCCGCATCCGTCTAATTATATACGCAACCTTGACGACCTCCGCAGCCATCGCCTGCACCGGTGTTATCGGATTTGTCGGGCTCATCGTACCGCATTTGCTGAGGATCCTGATTGGGAGCGATTACCGCAAACTGGTTCCGCTCTCACTTTTGGGCGGTGCTGTTATGCTCACGTTCTCCGACATTCTCGCGAGAGTGCTCCTGGCTCCCCAGGAGATCCCGGTCGGCATCATCACTGCAGTGACAGGTGCTCCGTTTTTCTTATGGATCCTGAACCGCACAAATCAGGCAAAGGTATAAGCATGCTGAAATTATCAAATGTTTCGTTGGGTTATGGCAGCCAACCGGATACACTGAGCGGTATTTCCCTTGAGATCAACCGCTCTGAAATGCTGGCATTGATCGGAAAAAACGGAGCGGGGAAAACCACATTACTGCGCGGACTGACCGGACTGCTGCCGCTGCGTTCCGGGAAGATCACCATCAACGGGAAAGACATCACCTCCTTAAGCGCACGCGAACGCGCACGATTGATTTCCGTTGTGCCGCAAGCTGTTGCTCTCCCTGCGGGATACACAGTCTACGAGACAATTTCCCATGGACGCACGGCATATCTCAACTGGTACGGGAAGCTGGGTGAAACGGACAGACAGATCATTGATCACGCCATCAAAATAACCGGACTGGAAAATTTCACGGAAAAAGAAATCTCCACCCTTTCCGGTGGAGAACAGCAGCGGGTCATTCTTGCGCGGGCGCTCGTTCAAAACGCTCCGATCATGATCCTGGACGAACCGACCAGTTCACTTGATATTCATTACCAGGTCGCCCTGCTGCAGCTTGAACGTGAAATCTGCAGAAAGGAAGGCATCGCGGCGGTTTTCATCATCCATGACCTGAACCTCGCTGCCCGCTTTGCCGACCGGATCGCTATTCTGCATCAGGGGAAGATCAGGGCAATCGGAACGCCGCAGGAAGTTTTGCAGGAAGATCTGCTTTCCGAAGTTTATGACACTCCGGTGCGGGTTCTGAATGATCCCACAGAGGGTCTGATCATCATTCCCCGCACCGGAAAGGATTAATCAAAACATTCCGGATGCAGCAATCCGGCAATCACTTCCAGTCCTTCTACCAAACGCGGACCGGGACGGGAAACGAGATTATCATCAAATTCAAAGAGCATGTTATTTTTTACCGCGGAAAGATCTCCCCAGCCGGTTCTTGCCGCAACCGCTTCCGGTGAATTTCCATAAGCCGCATCCCCGAGCAGGATCACGTCAGGATCGGCTTTGATCAGAGCTTCCAAACCGATTTGAGCCCAGCTGCCCTCCAGCTCATCTCCCAGATTCGTGCCGCAGGATAAGGATATAATGCTGGAAATGAAAGTATCTTTACCCGCGGTCCAGGGTTTGGTTGGATCAGTCGCGTCCATTTCATAAAAGACAAGACTATTATCTTCACAGTCCTTCATAGCATCTTTTACCGCATCAACACGATCACTTAATGATTCCACCAACTCGACCGCTTCGTCTTCTTTTCCGATAACGCCACCGATGGTCAGGATCGATTCAAAAAGCTCATCAAAATCAGCCGGATTTTTGACACAGTAAACCGTCAGTCCGAGCTTTTCCATATTACTGACTTCCTCAAGGGTCGTCATTTCCGAAGCAAAAATGATATCCGGAGCAAGTGCCAGCAGCATTTCATAATCCGGACCCGCGCTCCAGCTGGTAACTTTTTTTACTTTGGAAATGGATTCCGGATAATCGGAATTGGCGTCCGTTCCCTTTATCAGGTTCTCTCCACCAAGAAAATAAATCGTTTCCGTCAGGGAAGGGGCCAGTGTGACTACAGACGTTACTTCACTCGGAACACTGACCTCGCGTTCAAGATCATCGATATATTTAATCTTCTCAACCGTAACAGTATTCTGCGCAAATGCGGGAAAGACGGAAACCAGCACAGAAAAAATCATGATAAGGACAAAAGAAATTCTCTTCATATTCAATCTCACCTTTCAAATAAAAGAATATATCACAAATAAAGGTTTCCATCAAGTCAGCCGGTCAGAAAGGGAATTTCCTTTTGTTCGGATCTTTATCATTGAGGTGTAAGCAGAGAGCTGCAGCTCAGTTGCCGGTCAGCAGTACGGGCTTCTCCGCAGCAGCTAACCGACCCGGTGCTCAGTCCTGAACAGCAGCGAATAAGCAGACAGCATTTTATTTGTTGATACCGTATTCCTCAGCAAGTTTTTTGAAAACAGGGAGCGCACGCTTGATCACATCCGGACTGACGCAGTAGGCTATGCGAACATATCCCGGTGTGCCAAAACTGTCTCCTGGAACGACGAGAAGGTTTTCTTTCATCGCCCGGCGGCAAAAAGCTTCCGCATCCGGTTCAGGTGTTTTCATGAAGAGATAAAATGCTCCATCCGGATAAACGCACTGATACCCCATCTCCGTAAGAGAACCATACAGCAAATCGCGGTTGCTCTTATAAATAGAAATATCGCTGGTCGCGCCGAGACATTCAACACAGATACGCTGCCACAAGCTTGAGACGCAGATATATCCAAACGACCTGATAGCGGCGATAGCAGCGGAATAAATATCACTGTAATCATCCAACTCCGGAGGAAACGCCATGAAGCCGATACGCTCACCTGGGAGTGAAATGTTTTTACTGAAAGAATAGCAGTAAATCGTGTTCTTGTAGATCGTCGGAAGAAAGACGACTTCCTGCCCGTCATAGACCAGATCGCGGTAAGGTTCGTCGGCAACGATATAGATCGGGTGACCGTACTCTATCTGTTTCTTTTCTAACAGCTTCGCTAACCCCTCCAGACCCTCGCGCTTCAGTACCACGCCTGATGGGTTGTTCGGAGAATTCAGGATGAGCATCATGGTGTCACTCGTCAGTGTTTTCTCCGTTACATCCAGATCGATCTGGAAAGTATCCGGATTTGTCGGGCATTCGATCAGTCCTTCCCCATGGCTGTCAGCATAATATTTGTAATCCATAAAGTATGGTGTAAAAGTCATCGCCCTGCCACCTCCGGATAGGAAAACCTTTGTCAGTGCTGCCAGACAGGTGGAAGTTCCGCAGGTTACGACCACATCCTGTGCGCGGTAAGGAACCCCGAATGTATTCCGCAGATATTCCGCCGTCTTTTCGCGAACTTCAGGAAATCCGATAGCCGGAGCATAGGTATAAAGCTTTGCGGGAGACATTGAAGCAGTCAGTTTTTCCATTGTTTCAAACACACAATCCGGAGGGTTAATGCTCGGAGAACCGATAGTGAAATTGTACACATTGTCCTCACCCACGATTTTTGCCTGTTTCGCACCATATTCGGCAATTTCACGGATAATATTGCCGCTTTGCCCTGCTTTTACTAATTTTTGATCAATCATGAATGCATAACTCCTTCGCATTTTTCAAAAAACTTGTCACGATAATGAAATTTGTGAATTTTGAATTTGCAAAATATCGTACCACAAATTTCTGTGATAGTGCAGAAAAGGCTTTAATTATGGTTATGGATTCTGAAAATTCCGTTCTTCAGCAAGCATCACAGCATCCGCAAGCGGATTCATCGGTATACAATCGTCCAGGGTTTGAACTGTGAGTGCAAGAGCATCTCTGCCAATCGCATACCCGCTGCCCAGATCATCGATCAGGTGGCCATAACCACCTATACGCAATTCCTGGCCTTTCTCATTGATTCCATAGGCAATCGAACCGGTTCCGGCAATCAGAATACATCCGGGTCCCTGCATCGCGCCACGCAAAGCGATTTCATGATCTCCGCAGAGTTTCAGCACACCATGAAAATCGGCTTTCTTCAACTCACTTTGAACCAGAACACCGGTTTCTGTTTTTGTGACCCCCGCGCCACCGATACACATTGAGGCACATGCTGCCATATCACCGCAAAATTGAAAGATTTCATGCAGCCGGTCAACAAAAGCAGTTCCCCCGATGCCGGTCAGATTGAATGAACCGAACTCTTTCCGGAAATTTTGTCCGCTTTCCAAATACCGCAGTTCCAGCCTGGATGAGGTTCCCCCGCCGTCAATCCCCAAAAGAAACATGATTTCCTTTCAAAGCCTCACCGGCATATATCCATATGACCTGATCGCAACACTCACCATGCTCACAGCACAGTCCATCGCGGACTCCTACAGAGCTTTTCTGCCGGAATTCCCGGATTAGGTCATTGTTTCCGGCGGTGGTTCTCAAAACCCACTGCTGATGCAGATGCTGGAAAAAAAGCTTCAACCGGCTCAGGTGCTTACCTCTGATGCCATGGGAATCCCATCGGAAGCCAAAGAGGCTGCCGCCTTCGCGGTCATGGCCTATGAGACCATGTATCGCCGCCCCGGGAACATTCCTTCCGCCACCGGTGCCGCTCATCCGGTGATCATGGGATCTGTCACTTTTCCAATGAAGCGTCAGTACAACGAAGAAGTGCTGCCCATTACGGAAAAATTTAATCCAAAATCTGATCGGATCGACGAAATGTCAACGCTTGGACTGGCTCAGACCATCAATGATGAAGACCGCAAAGCTGCCGGGGCTGTAGGAACACAGATACATCAAATAGCGGCAGCGATCGATGCCATTTCTGAACGAATGTCCCATGGCGGACGGCTGATTTACCTCGGCGCGGGGACTTCCGGCAGACTGGGCGTATTGGATGCATCCGAAATGCCGCCTACGTACGGCGTTTCCCCGGATCTGGTGATTGGACGGATCGCCGGAGGAATGGAGGCGCTGATCCATGCGGTAGAAGGAGCTGAAGACGATCCGGAGGGCGGAAGAAAGCACATCGAAGAACTGAATGTCAATGAAAATGACAGTATCGTCGGTCTGTCTGCCAGCGGAAACGCGCCATATGTAATTGGCGGGCTGGACGAAGCTCACCGCCGCGGTGCACTCACAATTGCTGTAGGCTGCAACCGGAAAGCGAAAATGGCAGCTCACGCGGATATCGCCATTCTGCCGAAACCTGGGCCGGAAGTTATCAGCGGCTCTACACGAATGAAAAGCGGTACAGCACAGAAACTGGTACTAAATATGCTTTCTACGGGTGTCATGATCAAACAGGGGAAGACTTATGGCAATCTCATGATCGACCTCGAGGCTACAAATAAAAAGCTTATTGCCCGCAAAGGGTGACTGACTGCCGCTGCCTGTAATATTTCAGAAGATGAAGCACAGCAATTGCTGGAACGATGTAACGGAAATATCAAATGCGCAATCGTGGTTCATTACAAGCAGGTGACTCCGGAAGAAGCTTATGACATCCTGAAATCAACTCATGGCTTCGTAAAAAAGGCGCTGGACGAACATTTGGCATAACAGTTACAAAAGGTATGCTGTATAGTCTTCGTAATGTATTCGTACAATTAATTAACAAAAGATAATAGTTTACTGTACAATCATGAAAACAGTGTTATAATAATTAATGTATTGGGCGGGTAGCTCAGTTGGTTAGAGCACATCCCTTACAAGGATGGGGTCGCAGGTTCGAGTCCTGTCCCGCCCACTGAAAAAAAGGTCATATTTACTCGGAACCTTAAGAGAAATCCTAAGGTTTATTTTTTAATAATCTCCTCCTTCCATACCAAATCAAAAGAGCAACCTTTCATTTGAGTATACAAAGAATTTCTCCGGCGTCTCCGTGAATACAGACAGACTGATGTTCTATCTCTTTGGGACATACTGCTTCGTCATAATTCAGGCAGGCATAAAAGGCCTGACTGTTGTCTCTCGTCATCTGCCAGAAAGGATACTTAATAATCACCGGCGTATTTGCTCCTACGCCGATTTCCAGATACAGCACATGCAGATTTTTGTGTCTGCGAAGGAAATCGGAATACGCAGCCGACGCCTTATGCCATCCTGTATCCTCAACAAAGGTATCGTCCGAACGAAGATTCATCGTGACCGGATCGCCATTGGGATCAGTGGGGATCAATTCTGTCGGCAGCTGCATGGAAATATTACCGTTCTCCGGAATTTGGAAAATGCCAGCTTCATCTCGGACAAAGCCCTGGGCTTCCATGGCCAGCATCGTCCACTCCTCGTTATCGTAGGTTTCCTGCACCTTTGAATCAACGCTTTGGAACAGACCGTAGTCTCCCTGTGTATAGAACAGCCGCTTTTTGTCGAAGCCCGCACTCTGAAACTGGTGATCCACATTCGTTGTAATCACGAAGTAGTCTTTGCCATCAAGCAATTGAAGAAGCTGAGTGTAAACAGGCTTCGGAGCGGGAATATATCGGTTGAAGTAAATGTGTCTTGCCCAATAGGCCCATGTCACCTCAGGCGCTGCTTGCATCACCACAAAGCCACCGGTGTACATATCGTGAAATCCGAATGCTTCTTCAAAATCGGAAAAATACCTTTTGAAACGATCCCCGGAGTAAGTAAAACCTGCCGCCGTGGAGAGCCCTGCTCCTGCTCCGACAACAATAGCATCCGCTGTTTCGAGTTCCTTTTTCAGCCTTGCAATCTTCTCCTCATGTGTCCCGATCCCATGTGAAACGCGAAGGTCATAAGTACGCACGGCAAGAAGGCCTTTATGTATCGATTCCAGATAGCCGTTTGGCTGATCAGTGTAATAGTTCTTCATAGTATGCTTTATCCTCGTCTTTGAATACATTGAAAATCACCCGATCAATCCGTTCTTTGTGTTCGTCCAGCCATTTGCTTACGGTATCGACCGCTATTTCCGCCGCGCGTTTATTCGGGAATCGGAACACTCCTGTGGAGATGCAGCAGAACGCTACGCTTTGCAGGCCGTTCTCCGCGCATAGGTCGAGCGTATTCCGGTAACAATTCGCCAAATCCTGTTCCAGTGCCGTTGTCAGCCGCCCCTCAACAATCGGGCCGACAATATGAACAACCTTCTTCGCCGGCAGGTTATAGCCGTCTGTCAGCATGGGAACAGCAGTCGGTTGTTCATAATCTCTGCCATAGCGGACACGAAGCTGATTCATCTGTCGATTGCATTCAGCTCGAAGCTGTACACCGGCAAAGGTGTGAATGCAATTGTCGATGCAGGTGTGCATCGGGACAAAGCAGCCGAGCATCTGCGAATTGGCGGCGTTCACAATAGCGTCAACGGCAAGGCGGGTGATATCACCCTGCCAGATAGACATCCCGTCCTTAATCTCCGGAATATCCGAAAGGCCTACGACGCCTTTTTCACGGATACGCTCCCGCAGGTATTCATCCTGCACGGCCAGTACCGAATCGTCCAACTTCTTCGGCATACGAATGTTCATCAGGGAACGCAGGATTCGTCTTTTATTCTCGTTATCCTCCGGCGTTTTTAAATCCTTATATTGAACGGAATCGGCCTTAAACGCTTCAACCAGCGTGTCAAGCCGCTGCTCCTGTGTCATTTTCTCAGTCATGGCGCTATCTTCTTTCTACCGCTCCAACGGGACAAGCTTCTATGCAGTTTCCGCAGTGCAGGCAATGCTCCTGTTCAATCACATGGGGTATGCCGTCCGTTTCGATGCAGCTTTGTGGACAGACCGCCGCACAGCTTCCACAGCCGATGCAGGCATCCGTAATGAAGTATCCTTCCGGTTTCTGTGCTGCTCCCCCGAAGGTGAAGGAGGCTCGTTCAATCGGCTTTTTCGAGAGATCGAACCATTCGCCGGTGCCTTCGTAAATCTGGAAAACGGTCAGCGCCTTCATGGAGTACTCCGTCGGATAAATCTCCTTCATGTATGGATTCTTCGCAAACAGCTCCGGTATTTTTTCATACCCAAGTTCACGCACCCTGCCTCTGATCGACACCGCTACGCTGCTCAAAGTATCCTTGCCTTTCATAGCGGTCAGCGCAAGAAAACCTCTCTTGATGAGACGCTCATAAAAGCTCTTGCCCTTTGCCGTCAGAAAATAAAGGCTGTTTTCATCACAGTCCATCATGTCTATTGCAGCTGTTACAGGCAGGCCCTCATCATCCACTGTTGCAACAATCGAGGTGTGTATTTCATTTACAACATAAGAAAGATAATCTGCTGTTTTCAAAATAGTTCCTCCTACAAAAGGCTCCGGAAGAATACGATCTTCCGGAGCCTTGGAATTATTTCTTCTCCGCCAAAAGCTCTGTCATCCCTCTGCGAAGATCGAGGAGTGTATATTTCCGCAGTTCATCCTCCATCGCGTTTTGAACTGCTTTCAGTTTATTGTCCAGCAATGCATGGATGTTTCTTCCTACCGGACACTCGGGATTGGGACTCTCATGAAAGTGGAACAGGTCTCCGTTTTCCACTGCACCGATCGCCTCGTAAACATCATAAAAGCTGATTTCCGATAAATCCCTCGTCAGTTCAATGCCGCCCGTGCCTCTTGCAACGGTGATCAGACCGGCATTTTTAAGCTGTGTAAGTATCTTTCGGATGATAACGGGATTTGTGTTTATCGATCCCGCTAAAAAGTCGCTGGTAACCTTATGCTCATCCTTGAACACATCCACACAGGCGAAAATGTGCAAAGCAATTGTAAACCTACTTGAAATCTGCATAATCATTCCTCCATGATAGTACTCTATCACGGAATGTTAGTAATTTCAATGGTTACATTAAAACTTGCCATTCTCGTTTGCCCATGTCTCCTTGGCTGCAAGCGTCTCCATCACGTCCCAATGCTCTGCGATATAGCCATTTTCAACACGGAACAGATCATAATAAGTGGTCGGAACGCCGCCGAAGGAGCCTTCGCTGCAGGCGAGAGCATAGTCGCCGTCGGCAAGAACCATATGCGTCTTGTCATAGACCATCGAAATGCCTTGCTCAGCCATGGCTGCAAGCGCAGCACCCAGGCCGGACAGTCCGTCAGCGATGGAAATGTTGTGCTGGATGTACTTGTCGCCATCGTAGTAGGATGTCAGCTTTTCAGGATGCTCTCCGCGAAGCACGTCGCCCACGAATCCGGCAACGATGCGGCGGGTCTCTTCCTTATCGACGTCCTTCTTTTCAAGCGTACCGTCGATCTGAGTGTGACCGGAAGGATTGGGAGCGGCGACATTCTGAAGATTGTCCCAATGCTCGTCGATCTTGCCATCGGCGTTGAAATGGAATACGTCAAACGCTACCTGTTCACCCGCTCCGGCGAAATTGTAGACCGTCTGAAGGAAAACACAATCACCGTCTTCAAAAATACGGATGTTATTGACCGTCGTCTTTACAGGTGCCTGCTGCAGTCCGGCGACCGCAGCCACAAATGCGTCAGCGCCGGTGCCGAAAGCGAGATTGTGCTGCTTGTACTCAGGGGCAAGCAGGGACTTCGCCAGTTCCAGATCACCGGAAACGAATGTGCCGATCAGAGCTAGGGCTTTTTCTTTATTTGTCATAGTAGGATACCTCCGAAAAATTATTTGTTGTAACCATCTATGTTTCATCTTGGCTTAGTATAGCATGCATTAATTGTAATGTCAATAGTTACAACATAAATAATTATAAAAATGTTTTTTTCAAGAGATTGCTTACCGGCATCGATCCCTTACCTTGGATTTTTCAGCTTATCTCCCACAATCCAATAATCACAAACGCTGCCGCCGTTTGCAATTGTGTGCTGCCGGTACAGCCTGCCGTGCTGAAGCCGGAACATCACCTCATCCGTGGAGCACAGCGCAGGCATCAGCTCTGATATGCCCTCCCGCCGGCAAAACTCGCAAATGGGACAACGGGTGAAGTAATAGAAGCTGCCGTCCTGGTGACGGGAAGGATCAAAATTCACGTTCCAGTTAACTGGATAATCCCTGCCATGGACGACAAACCATGCTTCATACTTCCGCATATCCTGCTCCCACTTCTTCGGCTGCCTGTTCAGGTCCGTCAGACCGAAAAAAGTTCGGAGCAATCTGCTCTCCAGTACATCAGTCATCACCAGAGCCATCTCGTCAGGCGTGATCTGCTTCCCGCTGCCCAGCCATGCCGCCGCGAAGACATAAGCAAAATAGGCGTTCATAGCCATCGGGTTACCGGGACCAAGGTCGTCAGCTCGGGACAAAAGACGCTTGTATTCCGACTTGCCATGCCTGATCGCCCGGTTCGCAAGATCCTGATCAAACCGATTGCTGAGACTCCTTTTCATCAACGGGGCAAATAATGTCCAATAGATACCGACGTATTTCATGTTCTCTTCATCCCGCCTGCAGCCATGTGCATATCCATGCCGCGAGTGCAGATGCTGCGGGGAATATGACCAGCAGTTTCAGCAGCTGGCTTTTCAAATTGAAGCCATACTTTCTGCCAATTAACGCACTTGCTGCCTCAGGATAGTAATGTTGAAAGAAGTGGAACCTGCAAAGGATAAACCAGTCAAAGGGAAAAATAGGTGATGGAGTTTTCACCGTTATAAACTTCTTTCGAGATCGTGCAGCCTGCTACAGGTGCATTATCCCTTGCAATTGAGAATACCTGCCCGGTCTTTTCTTTCACTGAATTCACATCACTTTCACATCAGGATTCTTTTCGCCGAACTTTTCTTTCAGCGTTTCACAGATTTCACTGCGTTCTTTTCCCTGTTTTTCCATGTTCTTTATCGTCTTGTAGGCGGCAAAGAGCGTTGAAGGAGCGATTTCCGAACTGAAATATCCGATGCCATGGTTCCACGCCAGCAATTCAAAAACATCATCCAGTGCTGCGCTTTCGAGGCCATGGATATAAGCCTTCACGAGTTCCCTTGTCGCCTGGCGCATCCGACCGGCCCCGACGGCATTTGTCAGGGAGAGGAGCAGTCGGATCTCATAGGGAAGATGACGCTTTTCATCATTCCAGGTCAGATCCCAGAATTCTACTGCAACCTTACCCAGACCTTCATCGATCAGCGGCATATTTGTCAGCGCAGCTGGGCGCATCGGGATGTCTTTATCCGCATTTTTTATTTCTTTACGGTAGAAATATGCGTGATATTCAGTATCAGCTGTCTGCTCTGTATAATACTCAAATCCCAGATCGGACATAACTTCATACAGCGGAATAGGTTCAAAGGATTGTATCACCTCAAGCCCGCTTCCTGCGGGAATCTGTATTGCCTGCCGTTTCAGACCGGAGAAGAAATTTCCCTGTATCCCTCTGACATCAATTCTTTTGAATTCCCTTGTTTTATCTTTCCATTCTGTATAACTCATTTTACGCTCCTTCAATACTGTTATTCAAGAATTTTTCCGTCTCTGGAAATTGTCACGACCTGCCATGGAATGAATTTGCCTGACGCACGGAGTGCATTCTCAGCCGCCCGCTGCAGCCCTCCGCAGCAGGGGACTTCCATCCGGACGATCGTTATGCTTTTAATATCGTTATCGCGGATTATTTCCGTAAGTTTGTCCGTATAATCCACACCATCCAGTTTGGGACAGCCAATAACCGTTATCTTTCCTTTCATAAACTCTTCATGCATATTGGCATAAGCGTATGCTGTGCAGTCCGCTGCGATCAGAAGCTTTGCCCCGTCAAAGAAAGGCGCCTGTGACGGTAGGAGTTTGATCTGGCAGGGCCACTGTTTCAGCCGTGATACCGGTCTGCAATCAGGTGTATGTTCAAATGCTGAATTGTCTTCTCTGCTGAAAACCGCTGTTTTCGACCCGGGACATCCTCCAGCAAAATGCAAACTGTTCATTTTCTTCTCCATTTTCATGTTCTGACTTTCCTTTACAGCATTTTCATCATAAGCCGGAGCTTCACGTTCTTCAAAGGTGATTGCCCCGGTGGGACAGGACGGGAGGCAGTCTCCAAATCCGTCGCAGAAGTTTTCCCGGACCAGCTTTGCTTTTCCATCCACGATGTCAATTGCTCCTTCGTGGCATGCGTTCGCGCATATTCCGCATCCGTTGCATTTCTCTTCGTCAATATGAATTATTTTCCGAATCATATTACGTTTCCTCCGTTTGTTTATCTGCTTACAGTGTAATATAATCTGTTTTGAAAGTCTGTTGTTTAAGCCACATTTTTATAATTCAGGACAGAGTTATGATTTCAAGTGAACTACAAAAGCTGGTACTGTTCAGGAATATGACTGAAACGGAAATCCTGGATGCTCTCCGGGGCCTTCATTCTATGGAAAAACATATAAAAAAGGGGAGTATATTTCTTCATGCGGGAGATACAACCAATGCAATGGGTATTGTATTGGAAGGAAGCGTAACGATTGAAAGCAACGATATGTGGGGGAACAAAACCATCCTGAGTCTGGTCGGAGCGGGACAATACTTTGCGGAGACCTATGCTCTTCTTCCGGATGAGCCAATGCTCGTGGATGTGCGGGCCAATGAAGACTGCCGAATTCTTTTTCTCTATATCGGATACCTTTCTGAAAGCTGGTCCTCAGGATCCTGGAAAGAAAAGATCCTGAAAAATCTGCTGCTGATTTCATCGCATAAGAATCTGCAACTTTCCGGCAGGAGTTTCCACACATCTCCGAAAAGCTGCAGAGGCAGGCTTCTGTCCTATCTGAATTCAATATCAAAACAGAAACATTCGCTGGAATTCGATATTCCCTTCGACAGGCAGCAGCTGGCAGATTATCTGAACCTGGAGAGGACAAATATGTCAAAAGAACTCGGTAAAATGCAGAATGAAGGAATAATAATCTTCAGGAAAAATCATTTCAAACTGATACAGCCGTAAGGCAGAAGATTCATGCGTTCAGTGCTTTGCGGTAGTGTGAAATAATTTCTGTAAAAAGTCCGCTATGCTGAAAAAAATGAGGCATAACGCCAAGGATAGCTACATCCTGTATACACATTTCTACCAAA
>CADATZ010000002.1 GCA_902791025.1 uncultured Chloroflexota bacterium
ACTACAGTATTGCTACTGCCGTTCGACTTGCATGTATTAGGCACGCCGCCAGCGTTCATCCTGAGCCAGGATCAAACTCTCCGCTAAATTCTTTCATCAACCTTTCGGTTGGTCTTTACTTTTTCACGGATCTATTCGCCGGAATTGTCTGGTTTGTTTTTATTTCTGCTGCTTCTCAATTGTCAAGGTTCTCTTTTTTCGTTTCCCCGTTCGTTTCTCCGTTTCGTGGGCAACAGTCATTTATTATATGCACTCTTTTTATCCTGTCAAGTGCTTTTTTAAAAGTCATGATAAATTTGTGACATTCTTTTTTTTTGGTTTTTTTTAGGGGTCAGGATTCAGGATTCAGGGGCCAGAAGTCAGTGGTCAGGGGGCAGTGTTTAGCAAGAGGGCGGGGACGGACCTGAAGGTCCGACCCCTGTGACAGTTTCGAGGGAACCGTCACAGGGGATTGAATGAGATTATTTTGCCCGTTCGGCTTCGATGGATTTGATGAGATCGGGGACAACTTTGAAGAGGTCACCGACAATTCCATAATCCGCGACACCGAAAATCGGGGCTGATTCGTTTTTATTCACAGCGATGATCAGTTCGGAATCTTCCATACCGGCAACATGCTGGATGGCACCGGAAATACCGAGGGCAACATAGACCTTCGGATGGACGGTCTTACCGGTCTGCCCGACCTGATGATCAGAGCTGATCCATCCCGCATCTACAACGGCACGGGAGGCACCAACCACACCACCAAGGGCATCGGCCAGTTTTTCCGCTAACTTGATACCTTCCTCAACATTCTTACTGATGCCGCGTCCGACTGAAACGACCACGTTGGCACCGATCAGGTCAACCATCTTCTTTGCGGCTTTTTCCACACTCAGGACTTCCACATGGATATCTTCTTCAGAAATGGAGAAAGCCGGCTTGATGATCTGGCAAGCATCTGCTTTTGCCTGATCAAATTCTGCTTTTTTCATAACACCGGGGCGAACTGTGGACATCTGCGGGCGGAAGCGCGGGCAGATAATGGTCGCCATCATGTGACCACCGAATGCCGGGCGGGTCATCTTCAGATTGCGGTCATTTTCATCCAGGTTCACGTTTTCAACATCCAGCGTACTGGACTTGCGCAGAAACTCGATATATTCTTTGGTATCCACATCCAAATGAGTGGCATCCGCGGTAAGGCCGGTATGCAGACGAGCCGCACAGCGGGGACCGAGGTCACGGCCGATATTGGTTGCACCCATCAGCAGGGCTTCGGGTTTGTACTCATTGACCAGGTCACATAGTACCTTGGTATAAGCATCGGTGGTATATACCGCAAGGAGCGGATCATCACAGACGATCACTTCATCCGCACCGTACCCGCCAAGTTCCTTCGCGGCGGCTTCCATACCGTCGCCAAGAACCACACCGGTCACTTTGCAGCCGATCTCTTTTGCCAGACGGGCCGCTTCGCTGACCAGTTCAAAATCAGTGGGCATCAATTCGCCATTGCGCTGCTCGCAGAATACCCAAATCCCCTTGTAATCTGAAAAGTCAGTCATCTTTCGTTCCTCCTTAGATCAGGTGCTTTTCAGCAAGAATTGCCGCGAGCTTTGCAGCCGCATCGTCCCCGTTCAGCATCGCGCCGGAACCCTTTTGCGGAGGTGTAAATGCCTTGAAGACGTTGGTGGGAGACCCCTTGAGCCCGATAGTATCTGTTTCAATGAGCGGGTCATCCTTGAGTGCTTCATAATCGAAAACTTCTATTTCCTTGTCAAAGCATTCGAAAATACCTTTGACGTTCATATAACGCGGCTGGTTCAGTTCCTTGATGCAGGTGATCAGACAGGGAGTCTCCACACGGAGCATCATAAAACCATCTTCCAGCATTCGCTTGACGATAAGCTGATTGCCGTCCTTTTTGATCTCTGCTGCATAGGAAACCTGAGGCAGATGCAGTTTTTCCGCAATTTGCGGGCCAACCTGGGCAGTGTCACCATCAATTGCCTGACGACCGCAGAAGACAATATCTTCCGGGCCAACGCCGACACGATTGACAGCCGCTGCCAGAATCTGACTGGTAGCAAAGGTATCGGAACCGCCGAATTCACGTCCGCTGACAAGAATGGCACGATCCGCACCGCGTGCGAGCAGTTCACGGAGCATTCCTTCCGCCGGAGCAGGTCCCATGCTGATGACCACAACTTCGCATCCGGTTTCATCCTTGAGCTGCAGGGCAGCTTCGAGCGCATTGAGGTCATCGGGGTTGGTAACAACATCCATGGAGGCACGATCGAGAGTGCCGTCCGGTTTATAGGCCACTTTTCCGGAAGTATCCGGTACCTGTTTCACACAAACAATAGCTTTCATCGATCCTGCTTCCCTTATCTCAAAATAGCACCGGAGATGACCATCATCTGGACTTCGCTGGTACCTTCGTAAATTTCCGTGATTTTGGCGTCGCGCATCATCCGTTCAATCGGATAATCGCGGGTATAACCGTAACCGCCAAAGAGCTGCAGACAGCGGCGGGTCACATCACTGGCTGTGCGGGAGGCAATAAGTTTCGCTTCCGCGGCTTCAACACTGAAGCGGATCTTTTCGCCGTTCATGGCACGCTGCTTGGTTTCCGCAGCATTATAGACCAGGAACTTCGCGGCATCAATGCGGGCTTTCATTTCTGCCAATTCAAACTGGGTATTCTGAAAATCCGCAATGGCCCGGCCGAATTGTTTGCGTTCCTTGACATAAGCGATCGTTTCAGCCAGAGCGCCTTCCGCAATACCGAGAGCCTGGGCGGCAATACCGATACGACCGCCATCGAGAGATGTCATCGCAAGCTGGAAGCCTTTCCCCTTGACACCAAGCAGATTTTCTTTCGGAACAATGCAGTCTTCGAAGATCAGTTCGCAGGTGGAAGAGCCGCGAATACCCATCTTGTCTTCCGGTTTTCCGACCGAAAAGCCGGGGAATGTCCGTTCAACAAGGAAGGCGGAAATTTCCTTGGTCATACGTCCGCGCTTGTCGGGAACCTGACCGGTGATAGCGATGACAATAAAGAGATCCGCATACCCGGCATTGGTGATGAAGATCTTGGAACCATTGAGCACCCAGTGATCTCCGGCATCTACTGCCACAGTCTGCTGTCCCTGGGCGTCTGTACCGGCACCCGGTTCTGTCAGACCGAATGCTCCGAGCCATTCACCGCTCAGCAGCTTCGGCAGATATTTTTGTTTCTGTTCTTCTGTCCCGAATTCATAAATGGGGGCAGCGCAGAGGCTTGTATGAGCCGAAAGGATCACGCCGGTCGTTCCGCAGACCTTGCTCATTTCTTCGACTGCCATCACATAGGACAGTACGTCACCGCCGGCTCCGCCATATTGTTTCGGAAAGTAAATGCCCATCATTCCCAGTTTTGCCATTTTTTCAACGGTTTCTTTCGGGAAATATTCTTCAGCATCAACCTTTTTGGCGAGCGGCTTGACTTCATTTTCAGCAAATTCGCGGTACATTTTCTGCGCCATCTGCTGCTGTTTGGTCAGGTTGAAATCCATTCTTTATTCTCCATTGGATCGTGCAGCATAGCTGCCGGGCATCTGTGCGGGCTTCGCCGCAGCAGCTACCCGGCCCATGTGCTTTTTTATTTAAAGTTCGTCGACCGGGGTCTTCGTTCCGTCAGCGTTATAGACATAGAAACCGCGTCCGGTCTTGCGGCCGAGATTGCCGCCGCGGACCATCTTGCGCAGGATCGGGCAGGCGCGGTATTTGCTGTCACCGGTTTCAGTATAGAGAACATCCATGATCGCCAGGCAAATATCCAGTCCAACGAAGTCACCGAGTTCCAATGGTCCCATCGGATGGTTGGCACCAAGCTTCATAGCAGTGTCGATACCGGCGATATTGGAAACACCTTCCATCTTGATGAATGCGGCTTCATTGATCATCGGGATCAGAATGCGGTTGACAACAAAGCCGGCAGCTTCATTGACCTGTACAGGATCCTTACCCAATTCCACAGCGATCTCTTTGATTTTTGTGACCATCTCCGGAGTGGTATTTTCACCGGCGATGACTTCAACGAGTTTCATGCGATCAGCAGGATTGAAGAAATGCATCCCGATCAGCGGACGGGTGAGTCCCTTGCCAATTTCCGTAATGGAAAGGCTGGATGTGTTGGAAGCAAAAATACATTCCGGTTTGCAGATTTTATCCAGTTCGCCAAAGGTGATCTGCTTGACAGACATATTTTCAAACGCGGCTTCAACGATCAGGTCGCAGTCAGCGCAGAGATCTTCCTTGAGACCGGCTTTGATGCGGGAAAGAATGGTGTCCACTTTTTCCTGATCCATTTTTCCTTTCGCGACCAGTTTTGCATAACCGCCAGCGATCTTCTTCAGCCCGTTATCAGCAAATGCCTGATCAATGTCACAAAGTGCGACTTCATATCCATCCACCTGAGCAAACGCTTTGGCAATACCCTGCCCCATGGTACCGGCACCAATAATTCCAACTTTCATGTGATTTCCTCCTAATTGTTTGTGAAGACCGGTTTCGGCTTCGGTTTTTCGCGGCTCAGGAAGCAGGACATACCTTCCACCTGGTCGTGTGTTTCAAAGGTGGAGCCGAAGAGTTTTTCTTCAATGGCAACGCCTTCATCGATTGAAACCTGCAAGCCTTCATTGATGGCCTGTTTGCAGGCGCGCACCGCTATGGGTGCATTTTTGGCAATTTTCGTCGCCAGCTTGAGCGCTGCCGCCATCAGCTCCTGCTGCGGGTAAACCGCATTGACAAGACCGATGCGCAGTGCTTCTGCTGCGTCAAAATTGATAGCGGAATAAATGACCTGTTTCGCCATACCGGGGCTGACCAGCCGGGCCAAGCGCTGTGTACCGCCGAACCCCGGGGTGATGCCCAATCCGACTTCAGGCTGACCAAAGAGTGCGTTATCGGAGCAGATGCGGATGTCGCAGCTCATCGCCAGTTCATTACCGCCGCCAAGGGCGAAACCATTCACCGCGGCGATGACGGGGATGGGGAATTTTTCGATCATCAGGAAAATGTCGTTGCCCAATTTACCGAAAGCTTCGCCTTCTGCTTTTGTCATCGTGCTCATGGAAGCGATATCCGCTCCGGCAACAAAGCTTTTTTCACCGGCACCGGTGAGGATAATACAGCGAACCGTTTCCTGGTCGACTGCTTCAAAAGCAGCCTTCAGCTCTTCAAGAACTTCCGGATTCAGTGCGTTCAATGCCTGGGGGCGGTCAATGGTGATGATCTCGACCGCATCCTGGGTTTCAGTTTTAATATACATTCACAACTCCTGACTGGAATTAATCCATCTCAACAATGGCTGCGCAGCCCATGCCGCCGCCGATACACAGGGTGGCCAGGCCCTTTTTCGCGCCGCGATGCTTCATCGCATACAACAGGGTGACGAGAATACGGCAGCCAGATGCTCCGACGGGGTGACCGAGAGCAATGGCGCCGCCATTCACGTTGACTTTTTCCATATTGAATTTCAATTCACGGGCAACCGCGACAGATTGCGCGGCGAAAGCTTCATTAGCTTCGATGAGGTCAAAATCATCGATGGTCATGCCGGTCTTCGCCATGACTTTCTTCGTGGCTTCAACAGGACCGATTCCCATAATGGAGGGTTCTACACCGGCAAGTGCACCGCAGACCCAGGTTGCCATCGGGGTAACACCCAGCTCTTTAGCCTTTGATTCGCTCATCAGCACCACCGCTGCGGCACCATCATTGATAGCGCTGGAATTTCCTGCAGTGACCATACCATCGGGTTTGAAAGCCGGCTTCAATTTCGCAAGGCCTTCCATGGTAGTTCCGGGACGGTTACCTTCATCAGTATCGAAGATGATATCGCCCTTTTTATTCTTGATGACGACTGGGACGATTTCATCTTTGAAAGCGCCGGTGGCCTGTGCTTTTTCACATTTCTCCTGAGAAGCGACTGCAAAAGCATCCAGATCTTCACGGGTCAGGCCCCACTGCTCGCAGATATTTTCAGCAGTAATACCCATATGAACGTTACTGAAGACATCCCACAGCGCATCATTGACCATGGTGTCGACCAGTTCGCTCTTTCCCATCGGGTACCCCATGCGGTAGCCATAGCGGCCTTTCATCATCGCAAAAGGAGCCATGTCCATATTTTCAGTACCACCGCAGACGACCACATCAGCATCACCGCACTGGATCATACGGGCACCGGTGTTGACAGCATCCAGACCGGAACCGCAGACAACATTGATGGTCACTGCTGGGGTTTTCACCGGGATGCCGGCCTTGATGGAAGCCTGACGGGCAATATTCTGTCCCTGACCTGCCTGGATCACACAGCCCATATACACCTGGTCCACTGCATCAGGGGTGATGCCGGCACGGGCGATAGCTTCTTTGATGACAATTGAACCTAATTCAGCCGCGGAGGTGTTTTGAAGGGTCCCGCCGAATTTGCCAATAGCTGTTCTGCATGCTGATGCAATAATAACCTTTTCCATAAAAATTCTCCTTATTATGAACTGCATATCCACAGCCGGGTGCAGATATGATATTTTTATTGTTAATTCGATTTTATTTGCAAACGTTTACAGAGTCAAGTCTATTTGTGACATTTTGAACAATCAATAGATAAAAATCATTGATACGTTAATTATATAACATTTTTTGCATGTCATTTGTAATATGTGAAGATGGGAGTTGGAAGTTGGAAGTTACAAGTTGGAAGTTTGTTGTTTAAAAACAAGTCGGAAGTTATAAACTTACAACTTCCAACTTACAACTTACAACTTATAACTTAAAACTGTATTTACCGGGAGAATGAGACTTTTTGGATCTTGCCGTCATCGCGCACTGTTACCCGAATGATGGAGCAGTCGATCACATTCCCTACGCGGTTGTTCCGGATATAGGTGATGACATAATTTGAATGCTCCGGCATGGCATGGGCGGTATAGCGTCCCGTCAGGTTGTAATTCATTTCCTTTTTGACCATGCACTGAGAATAATCATCCGCGGCAGAACTGATGTTGTAAGCACGCTTGACCTCTTTATAGATATCAGAAGACATCTCCGGGTCAAGCATGTTCTCGTAGTTTGATTCCTCGCCCAGCAGTTCATAGGCACGCGGCGTCTTGGACCGCTGCATGATGTCGTTGATGTTAGCATTGTCGTCAACAGTATAAAGCGGATCGCCGTAGAAAACGAAGGAGAGAAGGGTCTTTTGAATTTCAGCATCCAACCCACCGTTTTTCTGCTCCATTTCCGTCGCCAGGTTCTTCTTCGCGCGGCGGAATGCTTCCCCACAGCTGATACCGCTGAGCAGATGTTTCCAGAACAGATAACCAAGCAGGTCCGCAGCTACCAATGTCGCGTTCAGCGCGCCATAAGCAATTGTAGTTGATCCGACGAAAACACGGGTTGTTTTCCCTAAAAAGTGCAGACTCATGCAGTCTTTTTCATAACGCTTCGGGGTTTCCGCACCGTAACAGCATTCCGCAAAAACCACCTTCGGGGTATTCTTGATGCTCGAAACATTGCTGATCTCCAAAGCAGTTGGGATTCGCGGACCACTGGATGTGTCATCATTGCGTTTCTGCCCGTACCAGTTCGGCTTTCCTTTCATTCCATGCAGGTTAAAGTAAGCATAATCGCAGGAATCAAAAGCGGATTGAGGAAAATTCGCTGAGGTCGTTGCCGGACTTACCGAAAGACTGGATGTATCCGAAATTGTCTTGTAAACAATCGTGGAAGGTGTGATCCAGGCGGCACAGGTATAGCCGAAACATTTGCCGGTCTTTTTCGCGGCTTTTTTGGCGTTTTTCTTTTGGCTGTCCATGACCTTCTGACTGCTGTACTGCAGGATATGATAATCCTGGATATTCCGCAGCTGCTGCATCAAAAGCCCCGGATCCTTGGAACCGTCACCCGGGATCCTGCCGACCGGCCACTGCATTTCATAACAGCGGGCACTGTCCAGCGCACCGTAAGGAGCATCGGATGGAACTTCGGTATCACTGTCCCCGGTGGGATTTTTCAGGCTGAAGAAGGGTACGACATCATCTCCGCCGACGATCAGCAGAGCGCCAATCATCTGTCCATTTCCTTTCAGGGTATTGTCCAGCTTTATAAGTTCCTGATGGAGTTGTTTTGCGGAAGGGCCGGAAGAACCGGTAGAGGAATATTCATCCGGGTAAAATACCTGAGCGGACCAGCCTTTTCGATTGGAAATGGCATCCGCGACAGCATGCATTTCATTATTGATGAAATCCTTGTTATTGGAACCATATTTCCGGTTCAGTCCCGCTATTGAGGACATGATCACATAGACCGGTTTACGGTTATCAACGTCGGAAGCTTTCAGCCGGTAAACATACTCACCGATCGGGATCCGTTCTTCTTTACTCTTTCGGGAAAAGGCTTTTCCGCCAAAAATGCCGCCTTTGCTGCTGATAATCGAAGAACCGGCAAGCTGCAGTTTCTCCTCGCCGAAAATCTGGGACTCGCCTTTATTTCCGCTTTCATCGGAAGATGACGGAACATCAGCCGCTGAACGAACTTCAGAATCGGATGTTTTTGTTTCTTCAGCACCTTCTCCGGAAGCAGGAGCAGATTCAGTATCAAAATCAGAAGATGAATATTCAGTCCGGACAGTGGGTGATTCAACAGAGGGCCTCTCGCTCATCTCCACTTTCGCTGCAGAAGCATCATACAGAAAATCAAGATTTTCCAGCCCGGCAAGGCGAACGATTTCCGGCATCAGCTTCATTTCACCGGTGTCGAGCTCCAGCAGGGAAGGATCTACCCATAGATTCTTATATGGATTTCCCTCTTTCCAGATGCGCTGTCCTACCTGACCGGTAATATCCGCGTTGACAGCGCTTTGAATGATAGCCATACCTTCGTCAGCACGCCGCATCTGGTTCAAAATATGCCCGAGAATCAGTTTAAATTGGATCGTCTGCTGCCAGCGGCGGAAATAGATGTTCAAAATGCGGCAGGACGATACACGATCTTCATCATTCAGCAGGAGTTTGGCGTTATTTACCGCGGTCAGAATATCGAACTCGTCATTCTCAATGGCGATCTCTTCCTGTTTTGGTTCCTTGCTGCGTCTGAATAGACCCTTCAGTCCGCTTTCCTTTTGTTCCTCATCAAACTGGAGCTTCCGCGCACGGTATTCCGCCAGTTTACGGTCAGCACTGAGTTCCGGATAAAGGACCGCAAGCAAACCCCACACTTCATAGAATTCCGGATCTTCTGCAACGATCAATTCACTGAGACGGATAGCTTTTTCAAACTCACCCAGTTTGTAAAGAATAATAGCCAGACGATAACGGATCCACAAATCATTCGGGAATTTCCGCAGCCAGGCTACCAACACCTTGCGGGCTTCGCCGTATTGTTCCAATTGATATGCCGCGTTTGACAATGTGATGATTTGTGATCTGTTTACCTGACCCATATTCTCTCTCCGGAATCAAAAGATGTTTCTATAAAGTGCCAGACCACCCGCGAGCAGGGCGATGCCGACAATGATCAGCGTCAATCCGATACCACGGTTGGTTTTTATCAATTCGGTCATCTCCTTGACCAGAAAAGAGGCTGACTGCAGGGAACTGCCCACGTCCGTCAGCAGTCCTTTTTTCGCAAGCTTCGCTGCCTCTTCCGTGACTTCTTCCAGGTCTTTCGAAAGAGCTTTTTTCGCCAGGACCACCAGTCCAAGAATCAGACTGATGAACCCGATGATAACCAACAGCGCAGCGCTTAATGTAACGATATTCATAGTCATTTCGCAAAATGCCTCAATAACTGTTTTCCGCAATTTCGGAATCGATATCG
Source organism: uncultured Chloroflexota bacterium (assembly GCA_902791025.1). Classification (GTDB taxonomy): domain Bacteria; phylum Chloroflexota; class Anaerolineae; order Anaerolineales; family Anaerolineaceae; genus Flexilinea. The sequence goes on from CADATZ010000002.1 coordinate 9,850, forward strand.
CAAAGTTCGATCGTGTCAGTCAGGCAGAAGATACAGGCACGCTCGATCGCGTTGCGAAGTTCACGGACATTGCCCGGCCAACTGTACTTTTGGAAAGCCTTCAGCACCTGCGGTGAGACCCCCTGGATATTCTTGCCCTGTTCACGACTGATCGTTTTCACAAAGAAGGCAACCAATTCGGGAATATCTTCACTTCTTTCCCGCAGCGGAGGGATACTGATATCAACTACACGCAAACGATAATATAGATCATCCCGGAATTCTTTATCCTCGATCATCTTTTTCATATCGCGGTTGGAAGCAGCGATGATCTGCACATCCACAGGGATCTGTTTGGTACCGCCAACACGGCGGATCTCTTTTTCTTCAATAGCACGCAGGATCTTCGCCTGCATTTCCAGACTCATGGAAGAGATTTCATCAAGGAAAAGAATTCCACCATCGGCCTGCTCAAACAGCCCGATCGTCTTCCCGGTAGCACCGGTGAAAGACCCCGCTTCATGACCAAAAAGCTCAGATTCGAGAACTGTCGGCGCAATTGCGGCACAGTTAACAGCAACCATCGGTTTGGAAGCGCGAGACCCGTTTTTATGAATATATTTGGCAATGATTTCCTTACCGCTCCCAGTCTCACCGTTGATCAACACAGATACCCCGGCTCTTGCAGCACGGGCTGCATCCTGGAAAACACGCTGCATCCGCTTGTTGTTTCCCTCAACGAATTCGAACTTTTTGTCCGCATTGGTCCAATAACGTTCCATCTCCCGGCGGAACTGCATGATACGTTCCGCTTCCTTGAGGCGAATCTCCAGCTCCGCAAGGTTGAGCGGTTTGGACATAAAATCAAATGCGCCGTTTTTCATCGCGGAAACGGCCATGTCCACTTCGCCATAGGCTGTCAGCAGAATCGTGACCGGTGTCGGACGGGTCAGATTGATGTCATCCAAAAAGTCCGGGCCATATTCCTTCCCAATCTGAACATCCAGCAGGATGATATCGATCAGTTCACTGCGCAGGATCTTCCGTGCATCCGTCAAGTTCGCCGCGCTGTGCACTGTGTAGCCTTTGTTGGTCAGATACTGATCAAACCCTTCGCGGAAATTATCTTCATCATCTACGATCAAAATCGTTGTACTCATCGCTTATCCCATCTCATCATTCAGTGGAAGCAGGATCTCAAAAACAGTGCCGCCTCCCTGAAATGATTTTACCTGAATAGTTCCTTTATGTGAGGTTATGATCCGCTTTGAAAGTGCAAGCCCCCAGCCATTACCGTTTTTCTTGGTCGTCATAAAGGGCTCAAAAATACTATCGATCTTATCTTCCGGAATTCCGGGGCCGTTGTCGGATTCGGAAATCAGGATCTGCCTTCTGCCGGATTCATTTTCCTTCAGGCTTAATTTTAATGTGATTATGCCATCTTGTCCATCAAATGCATCGACAGAGTTACCGATAAGGTTATTAAACACTTGTTCCAGAGAACGCGGATCTCCGTAAAATTTCGGGAAATCGTTCGGAGGAGAGAAGAAACAGGTAATGTTTTTCCGGGCAAAATTCAAGCGCCATTTTTCGATGATCTCCGAAATCAACAAAGCAAGATCAATTTCCTCTTTGTTGAGCGCAAGCGGCTTGGAAAATGCCAGGATGTTATTGACCAGCTGTGTGATACGCTGGAAATCATTTTCCACACGGCGGGCACCGGAAAGGAATTCCTCATTACCATCTGCCATGTTATAAAGATTTGCAATCCACATCTGGATGTTGTTGATCGGATTACGGATCTCATGTGCCAGCATAGAGGCAAAATCACCCAAAAAGGCTTTTTGCGTCAATTGTTCTGTCTTCAAGCGGCTTTCTTCGGTTTCCGTCTGGTCAGAAAGAACGAAAATATTGTAAGTATCATAACCAGAAATCATCTGGCAGGCTTTGATCTGACAGGGAAAGATTTTCCCACTTCTCCGGTGCAGATACTTGATGGAAGAAACCTGTCCATCCTCCTCACTGCGCCCAATCAAACCCTGGATCCCATCACTGGTAACCAACAGATCCTCAAGCTTATGCCCAACTACCTGCTTGCTGCTGAAACCGAACATCGTTGCCGCTACAGCATTAATATACATCACAGAGAACTTATCATCCGTGATGATAATCCCCTCAATGATATTCTCATTCACGATTTCATTGATGTCATTTTCGAATTTGGTAATATAATTATCACGCCGCAGAGAAAGCAATGTGTAAAGACCTTTGAACTTTTCGGATAATATCTCGCAAAGTTCCTGAGCCTCAGATTCATTCTTTTCACTTAGTCCTTCCAGGGTGAAAAAACCTGCAAAATCTTTTTCAGCTGTTTCAAATCCCCAGGCGGTAAGTTCATTTTGAGGCAAACCGATTGTAACAAAATTCATTTTCGAATTGGAAGCAGCGAATGAAAGTTTCTGGAGAAGCTCGTCATTTCTGCCATATTTTTCCTTGATCGGTTCGCTTAATGCAGAAAACAGATCAAATTCCTCGAAAATTTCTGATGGATGAAACAGGAAAGAACTCAGTCCAAACTCATTGATGATCAACGTATAAAGGTCGGAGAGCTTGTTGCGAAACACAGCACTGTTTTCCAGCATAGAACTCCATAAACTCTCCAGAGACTTGAAAAAGAAGCCGGATCCGGCTTTCTTATCCCGTGACACAGACATATCACCAATCAGGGTTGTAGCCCAGATATTGCTGTCGGGATCAAGCAGTGTGTTCCGAACCTGATAATTCTGGACATTGTTCTGCAAATCACGAAAATCAAGCCATACAGAATTGTTCTTTTTATTGGGAATTGTATGCCAGTGCGGGATAGCTCTATCGATATCCACCTCGGTTGTACCGGGAACCATTGGGTAATGTAAAAAAAAACGGGCCGCGTTTTCATTGGTTCTGAGCATACGCGGACCAATCGCGGACCAGATAAATACCGGAGCGTCACATAGGTACAGAATGCTGTCGTAAACGCCGCTGAGATCCGCGGGGGAATTGACAGAATACCGTTCCATAACTACTGAACGGCACTTACCCCGCGCTGGTGAGCTGAACCAATTCCTTCCATCAGGCGGTATTTTGCAACGGTTCGGCGGGCAACATTGAACCCGCGTTCATTCAACAGTGTCACCAATTTGGCATCTGAAAGCGGTTTCGTTTCATTCTGGATCAATTCTTTGAGTACAGTCCTCACGTTCAGGCTGCGGTCAAAGAAAGATGAGAGCGAAACCACCTTTCGATTCGGCAGCATCACTGTTTTATTGGAAACAGCCCGGCTTATAGTAGACTCATGGACACCCATTTCGGATGCAATCTGAGCCCGTGTGAGCGGCTGGATGTATTCTTCGCCGTTACGAATATAAGCCTCCTGTCTTGCAATCAGTATTGACATCATATCTGAAATCGTATTATTGCGCTGGTAAAGACTCTTCACCAGAAGGTTCGCCTTATCCAAATCATTTTTCCATTCTTCCATGCGATCTTCCGGCGCATTTTTAAGTTCCTTCTTATAAAACTGGTTAACGCGCAGATATCCGGAAATCGGCATGACAATCTCCACCACCAGTTGATTTTTCGGATCTTCATTGAGATAATAAATCAGGATATCAGGTTCATGATAAACGGATGTATAATCCTGATTTGCCTTACCTGCCAAGGTGTCACCCCAATGTGCACGGGCAGGAAAAGGATTCAGGTTATCTCCGATGAATTTTTCAATAGCCTGCACCTGACGGACGGTCAGACTGTGACGTTTGGCGATTTCACGGTACTTACCATGTTTTAAATCATCAAATGAATCCCGGATCAGAGTTTCTGTGCCTTTCGGGACATTCACTGAATCAGCGATATGTTTCAATTGCACAAGAAGTGCTTCCTGAAGGTTTCTGGAACCCACACCCAAAGGATCAGCATGCTGTATAAGGTCGATCACTTCTTCAACAGAAGAGGGAAGTACATGATAATACTGTGCGACCTCAAAAATATCTGTGGTGATAAAACCATCTTCATCCAGGCTGTTCAGCAAATAAGCAGCGACCAGCTTCTGATCTTCCTCCAGGTCCGGACCAATTTGTTTGAGCACATAAGTAGCCAAATCTTCTGTCTGTGCCGAATCATAGTCCGGTTCATCGTGATAGGGCTCCACCGCAGAGCTGTAATTGATATTTGAAAACTCATCCTTCGGTGAAATAAAAATGATATTTTCTTTTGACTGTTCCAGCTGAGGTTGAGAACAAATCGGGCATTTACCGTTTTCCGGCAGTTTGCGCTTACAAGTAGGACAAATGCGTTCTTCAACCAATTCCAGAAATGGATTTTTAGACAGCTCACTTTCTACTTTTTCTCTGATCTCCTCGGATGACATACCTAACATCGTCATCGTCTGTGCCAAATGAGCTGACGTTTGTATCCTGGTTTCTATTTTTTGGCTTTGAAACATATACGCAATATCCTCTTTCTAAGTTTTCACCTTAAAAATAGGTTGCAAGAATTGTACCACTTTTTTATATAATTGAGAAATTCAAGGATAATTTTTTTTAGGATTGGAATAATTTAGACAAAAGCAGAAAAATAGGGCAAGAATGTTGTACTACATTTTCAACAGCATTAAAGTCTTCTTGTCAGGCTGTCCCTCATAGTATTTATCGAGAACCTGCTGAAAGACCGGGATATCAGGGGCTGCTGCTGCAAAGAGTGTTACAGATGACCTCAGTTTCATATCATCCGGATAGCCCATGACTGCACGAGGATCAGAACCGGGAAGAGAGAGTAAAGCTTCTGATATCTCAATCAAACGCGCCCGTAAAGTCGGCTCCGCAAGGTAAGTTTTGGCTTCATCCAAATCCTTTATGCCATAATACTTTGAGGTTTGGCTAAAACCGAGATCACGCAGCTGCGGGAAAATATACCAGATCCAGTGACTCTCCTTCCGTCCAGCGCGAATCTCATTGAGCGCTTCATCATAACTCAATCGCTGTGCATCCAGAAAACGTTTTATATTCAGCGCTGCCATTATTCTCACTTCTGCAGAACACAATTCATTATTTCTGAGCAATGTTCACGTATTTACGCAGCCAGTCGGGATCTTCATAATCGCCGTTTCCCTCCATGTGGCAGTGATCGCAGAGATCTGTACCTATTTCCATGATCGTATCATATAGTTCCAGGTTCTTCTTCCATCTCGGATCAATACCTTCCAAGCCCAAATACGCTCCGAGTATATTCCCGCAAACAGCACCGGTGGAATCACTGTCTCCATCATGATTTACTGCGGCGATTATGGCACGAGAGAAATCATGTTCATATCGCAGTGCACAGTAAACAGCAATTGCAATTGTTTCATGACCGACCCAACCTTCACCGAGTTTGATAATATTCGCTCCATCATCATCATTATTTCCTACCAGATCAACAGCCATATTCATGAGATTTTCAAACCCGGTCCAATATTCATTTCCACCAAACACAGCTTTTGTCTCTTCCAGACTATCAATAACGATTTTCGCGAGTTTTTCACTGGAAAATGCAATTTTTTTATAAGCAGAGCCAACATGCCAGCAGAAATATACCCCCAAGGATGCCCATGTGTTATCGCAGCCGTTTCAGCACCATACAGAATGATATTTTCATCAGTCAGATTATCGTAATACTGTCCGTAAAACAGTCCGACAGGAGCTGCACGCATAACCCCACCGCATCCACAGCTGTGATTGATCGGGGTTTCCATGGTCCCAATTTTTCCGCTTCTCAAAGCGGAAAGACAGGTACGACCTGGCGCTCTGTAGTTATTCAACTCAGGAATATTGACAAGCCAGGAGATACACTTTTCCGGCTTGAAACTTTTATCTTGTGTATACAGCCAGTCCCTATAAGCTTCAGGAACTGCATTATGTGGACTGCTGCCGACACCCTGAAGCATCATTCTCGTTTCACCATAAAGCAAACCATTCGCGGTAAAGAGTGTCATCTGCGTGTCGTCGGAAATTATTGCTTTACCATTTTCCAGCTCATATTCCATGATACCCTGAGGACCGAAGGTCTGACGAATATCCCGGTAATGCATAAATTCAACAACGTATCCCAAAGCATCACCAGCAGCACCACCAATAAGACACCCCTGAATCTTTGACAGGTGCTTTCGTCTGCCATCTAAAATATTCTGTAATATTCGCTCTTTACCCATATCGACCCGCTTTCATTTATACAGGAATGGTCTTTTGCTCAATTATACCTTTTATTCATGAACAGGGAATAGAAAGCATACGCAATACATTAGATACTGCCGGATAACTCTGAAAACACTTTTCCGATAGGTTCCCTGATTATCAGATCTGCCATAGAATCATAAGGTGTTTCAGATTTATTGATCAATACCAAATGAGAACCATGGAAATACCGCAGCAACCCGGCTGCGGGATAGACTGCAAGAGATGTACCACCAATGATCAACAGCGCAGCATTACGAACTTCTTCGATTGCCTGTTCAAAAACGCCTTCAGGAAGGTTCTCTTCATAAAGGACTACATCCGGACGAATGATCCCGCCGCACGAACAGCGAGGAATGCCTTCACTCTCCTGAATCATTTCAATACCGTATTTCTTTCCGCATTTCATACAATAATTGCGGTAAATAGAACCGTGAAGCTCCAAAACATTTTTACTGCCGGCTTTTTGATGAAGTCCATCAATATTCTGCGTAATCACCGCGCTGAGTTTTCCCTTTTGTTCCAGTTGTGCCAACAGCAGGTGTGCAGGATTTGGCTGAACATCCGTCACAAGCAGATTTTCTCTGTAATATTCAAAGAACACATCAGGACGAAGTGAGAAATACGTATGAGAAAGCAGCGTTTCCGGAGACCGTCCGTATTTTTCCAATGCCTTGAAGATACCGTTTTCCGAACGAAAATCCGGAATACCGCTTTCGGTAGAAACACCGGCACCGCCGAAAAACACAGTACGTGGGGATTCACTGATCCAATCAGATAATTGTGTATTTTCCATAAGCCCACCTTTTTATAATTATTTTATCAGATACTTACACAAATCAGGTATACTGCTGTTATGCTGAGCACATTACCCGTCAGTGGGCTGACGATTGATTGGAACAAGATCTCTGAAGACAGTTACCTGCGAAATATCAGAGCATTGAACAATCTTGAACACCTCGAATTTCATCAGCCCATCACTTTTTTTACCGGAGAAAATGGCAGCGGTAAATCTACGCTGCTGGAAGCTATTGCCATCGCATACGGATTCAATCCTGAAGGCGGAACAAAAAATTATAATTTCTCGACTTACAACTCACACTCAGAACTTTATGAGGCGATCCGCCTTTCCAGAGCTCCCGTCCGCAGTCGATGGGGATATTTTCTGCGTGCTGAAAGTTTCTACAATGTAGCAACGAAAGAAGAAGAATACACCGAAGAAGAACCCGCAAAAGCCAAACACCTGCACAGAAAGTCTCATGGTGAAAGCTTTCTTGAAACGGCACAGGATAATTTCCATCCACACAGTCTGAACCTGATCGATGAACCGGAAGCAGCACTTTCCCCACAGCGGCAATTGACCATGTTCATTGAAATCTATCACTGCGCCCTGGCAGGAGCTCAGTTCATCATCGCAACACACTCACCGATCCTTACCGCCATTCCTGGTGCTGAGATCCTTAGCTTCGATAACGGGAAGATCCATCCCTGTACCTATGAAGAGACCGGCAGTTATCAAATCACATCAATATTTATCAACAATAGAGAACAGATGATCCGGCGACTGCTGGAAGATAATTAATTACGCTGAGTCCTTTTCTAATCTGTTTTTAACCTTTCCATTATCCGGTCATTAACTTGATTTGGTAGGATAATTGTTAGTAAGTAGTTAGTGAAAAGAAATCCTGAATTACCGGATAACCTGAATTAATTACTGCTCAATTTTCATAAATCAGGTAAGATTAAAGAAGGAGTGAAACATGGATCGTTTTGAACTCGTTGAAAAATTAGTAAAGAGCACCGGAGTCAGCTACGCGGATGCAAAAACCGCATTGGAAGCCTCAGGATGGGATGTATTGGACGCAGCTGTTTGGTTGGAGAAAAACGGTAAGGTTGAGGGAAAAACCAGCCATTTCACCACCAATCCCGAGCAGCAGGAAGAACAGCGCAAACAGCAGGAAGAAGAACGCCGCCGAGAAGAGCGCAGAAAAGAAGCAGCCCGAAATGCAGCATCTTCACAAAATAACAATGGACGGAGTGTGTTCCACACAGTTCTCAGAAAAGCAAAACAGATCATCATGGACAACGAACTGGTCATCTGTAAACGCAGCGGCGAAGTTTTTCTGGAGATCCCGATTTGGCTTTTCATTATTTTATTGATCGTCGCCTTCTGGCCAACTGCCATTGTTCTTGTTCTTGTTTTCATCATCGGCTTCCGTTTCCGCCTGCATGGCCCGGATCTCGGTTCCCAAAGGGTCAATGACATCCTGAACAGAGCTGAAAACGCTGCGGGAGATTTTATTGACCGCGTCAAGAATCCGAACAGCAGCCAGAACAAAGGATACTACGACGCAACCCGCGGTTCCTCGCAGACCCGTGATGATGATGTGATTGATTACAACGAACCGCCTCGAAAGGAGTAAGAATTTATGCCCGGCAGGATCCTGATTATTGAAGATGAAGAAAGAATAGCCCGTTTTGTCGAACTGGAACTTGTTCATGAAGGCTACGAAGTTGATAAATGTACCGATGGCCGTGATGGACTGGAAAAAGCGGAAAGCGGAAAATATGATCTGATCCTGCTGGATATCATGCTCCCCGGATTGAACGGGTTGGAAGTCCTGCGTCGTCTCCGCAGGACTTCCGATGTTCCGGTTATCATGCTTACAGCCCGGGATGCTGTGATGGATAAGGTTTCCGGTCTGGACCTTGGGGCAGATGATTACATCACAAAACCTTTCGCTATCGAAGAACTTCTTGCTCGTATTCGTCTTGGACTGCGCCACAATGGAGCCAATACAGCTCAGCAGGCAGATGATCTGGTTCACGGGAACCTGACTCTTTCTGTCTCACGTCACGAGGTCCATTATGACAATAACCTGATCGATCTGACAGCCCGGGAATTTACATTGCTGCAAACGCTGCTGGAGAATAAAAACATCGTTCTTTCCCGCAGCACACTGCTCGAACGGGTATGGGGGTATGATTACATGGGTGAGACCAATGTCGTTGATGTCTACATACGCTACCTCCGCTCAAAGATCGACGATGTTTATGGCGTACATATCATACAAACAGTCCGCGGTGTCGGATATGTAATCAAAGACTGAACTTTCTATGGCAAAAAAGAAGAAAACAGCCGTACGTACCAGCGCCCTTGCCTGGAAGATCAACCTTTCCGGTGTACTGAAGCTGTGTCTGCTCTTTTTTGTACTCGACATATTTCTTATTTGGTTCGACATCTCAACCGGAGTGATCCCGCTATCTGAAATCAGTGGAATTGACGGTTGGGTGCAAACCTTAAAAACAATTATTATCTCCCTTAAGTACAGTATTTTAATTCGTGCTGAAGGCCTATTGCTGCTCATAAAACTGGTTTTTGGATCCATTTCCATCCACCGCACACTCAAGCCCATCGATGAACTGACCAATGTCGCAATTGAACTTGGTTCTGAAAACAGCGATTTTGATGAAGAAAAATTTCTCCAGCTGGAAGCAGCTATCGATGAAATCAGTCCTACTGCGGAAAACGCAAGATTACGCACCGGCAACCAACAATTGGCAGGGTTGGAATTGGCAGTCAACAATCTGATCGAACGTATGCGGGATTCTTATCGTCAACAGGCACGCTTCGTATCTGATGCTTCCCATGAGCTTCGAACACCGATCGCGGTTATCAAAGGTTACGCGGATATGCTGGACCGTTGGGGGAAAACTGACGAAAAAGTGCTCACAGAATCAATTGATGCCATTAAATCAGAATCAGAACACATGAATTACCTGGTTGAGCAACTGCTCTTTCTGGCACGGGGAGATAACGGAAAAACAAAGATGTCCTTTGCAAATTTTGACCTGGCTCAGATGATACGCGAAGTTTATGAAGAGTATGTAATGATTGACAAAGAGCACACTTACTCCTGTGATGCCGCGGAAAACGTACCGGCTTACGGAGATGTCTCTATGCTGAAACAGACTGCACGCATCCTTTTGGACAACGCAAAAAAATACACCCAGGAAAGCGGCGATATTCGTTTGAGTGCCGCTATTGAGGGAGGAGTTCCCTGCTTTACAGTACAGGATAATGGAATGGGAATTGATGAAAAATCTTTACCTCACATCTTTGACCGTTTTTACCGTGCGGACAGTTCACGCTCCCGCGGCACCGGAGGTACCGGACTCGGATTGGCAATCGCCCGCTGGATCGTGAGCAAACACAATGGAAGGTTTGATGTTGTAACACGCGAGGGCATCGGCACACGCATCACGGTTTACATTCCCAAAAAACTTGAAATTCAGGAGAGCCAATACTAATTTCATTGTCTGGTTTACATTCTCATCGAAATTGAAATATGTCATATCTTTAATATGACTTTTGTCAATTGCCTTTTTTCCCCGCATCACTATAATATGAATATCGACGAGTTGGATGCATATGTACACAATAGAAAGAGATTCCACCGTCATTTGAGAAAAGTGTAGTCTTTTCCAATCATCGCAGAGATCCCCAATGATCTCATCCATTTTACTCATGTATCAGCAAGATAAGCACGGCTTATCAGCAGTTTGGAAGGCAATCCCGAACAGAACCACAGGGATTTCCCTTAGAGTTTCAATCACTCTTTAATGCGGGAGGAAGAATACGTACCTTGTCTTCCTCCTCCTTTTTTTATTTAATAATAATGAATAAAATAGCAATTAGAAATTAATGAATATATTACCACTCATCATTCACTAATTGCATTTAGTTGCCAAGCTCGTATACACGATCGACATAGCGGTTCCCGAGTTCACACTGTCCGGTTAAAAAGCGGCGGACATTTTCCCAGGTAACCGGAAGTTTGTACGCAGACACCTGATTAATAGCATTGAAAAGGCAGCCTGATCCGGAATAGTAATTTGCCACTGAAAGTTTCCACATATCTTCATAGGTTGAAATATTAGAAGGAGAATCACCGGTGGCATTAGCAACGATCTGATTTACCTGATTTACACATCCACGAATAGCCGCAGCCAGGACTTCAATTTCTTCATCAGAACCTACTTTTGAAATTACCACACCGCGCAAAACAGTTTGTTCCTGCGCATCAAGACTGGAAAAACCACTGGCACATTTGGTCTGATCATGAGGAAAGGTCTTCATACAAACATTCAGGAAATAAGAAGGATTCCACCGCAGCAGCATATCTGCACCGCTTTCTGTCAGCATTCCCAAACCATATTCATACGGAGTTTCTGACTCCGGCCAGAATTGTGATTCCTGAGCGATCAGCCCCTTAACAATCCGAGGCGGCACTTTTTGTCGATTCGCCGCGTCAAAAATCAGTCCATCATATTGGTTCTGCATATCAAAAACCATCTTCGCAGTGACCTGTTCACCACAGCCATTTGGCGTACCATCCAGATTCAGACCATAATTTTCACAAAAAGAAGTGTCGACTTTTCCGTTTCGAATTAGTTTCGCTCCCAACAGCTGAAATTTATGTTTTGTCACCAGATAATCCTTTGTTGGCACCTTTTCAAGCACAGCGGGAAGCGGCTCAGACAAAGAGGGGAACATATACCAGACTTCCGCTGCATAAGGACTGGCATCAGGAAAGGCATCACCGATCACATCGTAATAATAGTCTGTAATGGAATTTTGAACCGGGACTGCACGAAATTTCAACCAAAAATGCTCACTTTGGTTAGCACCTGAATCCATTGCCCAATATTCGAACCAAACGCCGGCAGCATCAGTCGCAGGCAACCGCATCTGACAGGCGTTACCATTGCAGGCTGCCTCATATGTACCCACACGAATATGAACAGAGGAAATAATGCTGTCGTTATTATCCGGTCCATGCGCAATAAGCAATAGTTCTGGTTTTTGATCGCAGAGTCTGCCCGGCTCACAATTCACATTTGATACATCAAAGTATATTTGCCGCAGATTTTGCGCCTGATAATCCACCAGATTTGCATTGATAACCTCATCGCGCTGTTTTTGCCCCACACGGCGCAAAAACAAGCCGGTACAGGTAAGTGTCGATGGGTCCTGTCCGTAATGCCGATCACAATTCGGTGTTGTAAGCCAGGTTTGGAAAAGCGAATCGCCACAGGAATTCAATATTTCATCATTCGTCGGCGTACGGTCCTCATCAAGAATAAGCGTACAGGCTGTATCATAGCTTTCCCAATAAGCAAGCTGCCATATTGTCTGCATATTATCCTGTGCATAAGCAGGGAAAGGTATTAAAACAAAAGAGAGTATAATCCAAATAATAATTTGGATTATACTTTTTGGAGAGAAAGCAAGAATTTTTTTCTTGTTATTCAGTTGTGCATAAGGTTTAGCACAATTACCCTGCACAATAAGTTACTAGGTTAGCCCCCCATTCCAAGTTTGTACGGATTTCATCCCGAAGCAATAGTTCGTCGTTTAATTCACCGCTCCATGGAGTAGTAAGCGGGTCATTACATAATACCAATTTTTCTCCAAAGAACAGATGTTTTACGCCAATCTGTTCCGGAGGAATACGGAAGAAGAACGGGCTTTTGAAGAAACCAGCCTTTTCCGGATCAGCCAGAACGGCTTTAAAATTGTCAGCTATCTGCTTCAAAACTTTACCGCCCTCAGCATCAAGGCCTTCCATAAGGAGACCCTTACCATTATTATAATAATTTTTCAGCAATGCAAGCTGCGTATCTGATGGAGAGAATGTACCTGCAGCACCGATATAAATCAAGTTGTAATCATTGATCCTCTCATCAATATCCGAAAGAACATCAATGATTAGTTTCACACCCAGCATTTGTTCCATCTCGTTGTTCAACACACGCCAACATTTGAAGACCATATCATTATCAGACGGATATGTAACCACGCCAACATGTATTGTTTTGCGGATATCACTCTGGTCCTGTCGATACCTCAAATCAAGTTCATCTCTGCCGGGCAACAACGGATCAACTGCATCACGAATGGAAGCACCTTTTTCCGATATTGACACACGTGCCAGTTCAACAACCGGCTGTTTGGGCAGGGATTGACGGGCTGCAATGATATACTCATGCTGCATCTGCTTGACTTTCGTCTCGGAATTTTCTCTTTCATGTTCTGCATAGCCCAGCAGCAATCTGTATTTTCCGGCACCTTCGTCGCCAAAATCATAAGCAATTGTCTGATCTACAACGATTACCCGGCCTTGCTCATCAACAGCCGCACCCGGAGAGATAAACACATAATGATCAGCGGGATCATTAGCACGGATCTCAAGACCACAGATTATTCCCGGTTTATGCATCGAAAGAATATGCGCACGCATCTCGTCACGATGCTCGGTATGAGCCATATCCCAAACATCCGCTGTAACAGACATCCCGTCATAAGCTTTCAAACTGTTTTTCGGAAAATATTTTATTTTAGATGATATATTCATTTTATCTCCTTATCTGCCATTTCAGGATGTTATACATATTTACATGATAGCGAGAAAACCGTATGAGCCGGAACAATATTCCGAATAAATGATTTGATCTTCTTCGCATATTTTTCTTTTGTAAAACCGGTTCGTGTCAATTCAGAAACAGGTACAGTCATTGACACCAAAACAGTATTCGGTTTGTTATCCATTCCAAGGGCGATCCCATCGCCAAGACCCATCACACCACCGATGGTCATATTATGAGCTTTCCTCTCTTTTATCTCAACTTTACCACCGGAATACATTTCCAGGAAGAAACGAAGCGATTCTGCTGTTCCGCGGCTGTGATAGAAAGGGATGGCATTCTTGATGAGTTCACGAACACGTTCCCGGGGGAAGGTTTCGTCGATTTCCATCCCAACCCAGGAAGCAAGCCATTTCAGAAACCGGTCAGGTGTCAAATCAGGGTCGTAATAATTCTCCCCTTGGGCAATCTGCTGATTGATGGGTTTCCAGAAACTCTCAAACATCATCAGAAAACGGTTCACAAAATCATCGTATGAGTAAAGCTCAGGAAGAAAACGAAGATAATCCGCACTCCCTTTTACTTCCAGTTCGATCGTTCGTGAACCTCTCGGCTCTACGAAGAAATCACCCTGCAGGTCGGGAACATCCTGCGCAATCCAGGCAGTAAAATTCATCATATGATTCATCGGAATCGAATGCAGTCTTACACAAATATTGATCTCCGCATCGCCGCCTGGTTCCAGATATTTGGCTAAAGGTATAGCGAGCAGCTTACCATCAAAGTTACGTGTATAAACTGTTAAAAAGTTATCATCGATTCCGTCCATATGAATCGCTTCCACCTCCAGTTTTTGCGGCAGATGGATACATAAGATCGTACTCACCGGCGATTCAAGACGAGCACGAATCGCCAATGTTACTGCTTCCATCGGATAGCATACATAACGATCTAATGCCAATTCAAAGGTATAGCGGTCTCTGCCGCCTGATGCCAAAGGACTCATGCGGCTCCTCCATGGACATAATCATCCATCGTTGTCACAATGATTTCATGTCTCAGAGAACAAACCAAACCCTGCGCGGGTATCGGCAGCATTTTATTCAGAGGCTGCAGTTCGGAATCTTTTTCGCCAAAATCGTCCATCGTTTCATTCATCGGTGTTACGATACGCCAACTCATATCAGTATCAAGGACATACTTTACGCTCGGAATTTTTTGGATCAAAGAAACGATCTCAGCAGCAAAAACACTGCGGCCAAATTCCCAACCTCTCGCGTTCTCATCATCAACACTGGTATCCATAAGCGGACTGAGAAAACGGTTCAGTTTTTCAGTAACTTCCGTCACAACATCAGCATCACTTGCAAAGTCCTGGGCTACAATAGTTGCCTTCACTTTGATACCGTAATATTTCGGCTCTTCAATATTCAATGCTGTAGTCAGCAGCCGGTACTTGTCCAGATATCCACGGACTCTTGCACGCAGTTCATCCGAGACCGTCAGGGCATGCAAATCGCCGAATTTCAGGGAATCAAACACATCCGGGACAATCACCAACGTTACTGCTCCGGTACCCGTTACTTCCGGTGTGACACAATGTGTACGAGCTACAGCTTTACTGCTCTTCAATGCAAATTGTTCAAAATCGACAGCGGTCACCGCACGGCGCTGAGATTGGATCTCACGCTGCGCCCGTTGAATCAATTCTTCAAGTGTTTCCTGATCCCTGCCGCCCAGAATACGGTTCAAATTTGAAGCACGGGAAACATAAGCCAGGGAAGTATTCATCACATCAACTTTGTTTTCCGGGAGATTTCCCCGAACACCGCCGCCATGACGGTAATCAGTCACACGTATCCGGCGGTTACTTTCAGGAATTCGGCCATATTGCAGCGTTGAACCATCAGGCTGCCGCACTGAAGGCCCGAATATGACTTCACCCGTAGCCGTATCAAGCATATAATGGCGGGAAAATTTATCAGACGAGGAAAAGTCATCAACTCTGGTCCAGGGGACAAAAACTGCCTCCCCTTCAACAGTTTCCTCTACTTCAACTGTCTCATCACCTTCAAAATTCAAGACCGGCGCATGCAGCAGAGTAAAATGCTGTCCCGGTTCACCATTAGATTCACCAAGAATCTCACCATTTACCACCTGTGCATTTGCTGCAGGAACCTGGGCTCCAACAGTATAGACATGTAAATTGCTGATGCGCGGTGATTCTGTATACATGCCCTGAGAGGGATCACGCTGTTCGATCCGACAGCGGATCCAAAAAGCCTGCAAACCATGCAGCATTTGAGATGAAAATTCCAAAGGAGTATAAAGCGTCAGACTACCACTTTCATTATTCAAACCGCCGGTGGTGTCGCGTTCTCCTTCATAAGTGCTGAGCTTAATCTCACGCCAGCCATCATCGGTCAAACACTCCCAAACCCACGGCGGATTTTCACGTCTGATACCAACGGCTTCGGTCGGTTCGCACTCAAATTGAAACCGAAGAATATGCCCCGAAATATCATTGCGGTCATTGAATCCGAAATAAAAAGTATCACCAACCTGCGGTGGATTGGACAACGGTCGGAAAATATCAACGCCCAGTCGCGAGAGGTTATTCTGGTTAAAATTTGTTTCTGTACGCAAATGCGCAAGCAATGGCGGATTGATCTGCAATTCCCGGGAAGTAGTAAAAACGACAGGATCCGGCTGATCTTCCGACTGTATTTCGGTGCCTGCCGGAATGATCACCGATGTTGAATCCTCTTCTCCGAGCGGCAGCAAAGCGGACAACCAGAAAGTGATATTCGTTTCGGCTGTTTTTGCGGGTTCCTGCTGGAATCCAAGCATTTCAAGGAATTTGAGATAATTCTTTTCCGGGACACGATTCAGCCGATAAACCATCAGCTCAGTCATCCAGGCAAAAAGCTCGATCAGCGTAATTCCTGGATCACTGATGTTATACTCGGTCCATTCCGGACAGTAGTGGATAATCCGTTTACGAGCTTCATCCACCAAATCACTTTGAAAACGGAGATCATCTAAATTCGGGACTGGTAATGTCATGGGCGTTCTCCTTTATTCAACCGGTTAATCAAGTTCCGGTTCTCTGTCTATATAAAACGGATGCACGATGTTTCGGTTATCATGCGTCGTGTTAACTTCATATTCAATTTTACAAACAAGAGCGGTTTCCACTTTTGGATCGCGTTCAACAAGCACATTTCGTACAAAGATCCGAGGTTCCCACATAGTCAGCGCATCCTTTACCGCATCTGACATAAGCGTCATTGTTTCAGGTCGGATCGAGTCGAAAACCATTTCCTTCGCGCGGCATCCAAAAAGCGGACGCATTACACGTTCTCCCGGGGAAGTTTCAAGGATAATATGAATTGCCTGCTCAATGTCATCATTGCCGGTAACCAATTTGACTTTTCCGGCGGAATCTGTTCCGACGGGGAAACTCCAACCGGTACCGATATATTTTTTTTCTTCATTTTCCATTGTATAACTGTCCTTTTCAGGCAATCAAAGTTTTAATTGCGCCTTTCAAAATTGCAGTGGTAACCGGAACACCTGTTGCGGGATTCACTCCAACCACTGTACTGGTCACCCGCGCAGCCGGCCGCCCCATGATTAAAACAGTTGGACTGCCAACCGTGATCGATCCGGTACAGGCTGCTCCGGCAACCAGGTCTCCCATACATGCAGCCGGAACATTTTCTATCAAAACAGTTGCTGCGCCTGGTCCGGTGATTGCATCACCGGTCGCCGTCAAATCCCCAAGTCTTGCTGCTGGAAAAGGCATTATTACCTCCAAAAACAGTGAATAATGAATGGTGTAAATTGGAGAGTGGAAAATCCATAATCTGATATCTGGTTTTCACTTAGAATCATTCACCATTCACTATCCATTATCCTCTATTCACTAATTGATTTTAACGATCCCACCCTGGATCTGAACCATGACAGTACCTCCAAGTGAAAGCGTAGTATTGGATTTCACATCGACCTTCACACCCTTCAGCTCCGCACCGGAAGCCTGCAGCGTTAATCCCGCCGGTCCGGATTTTAGGTCGACCTTCTGATTACCTGAAACAGAGACTGACTGATTACCTTTGATGCTGACACTCTGCGTGGCATTCACATCAATTGCCTTATTAGCCTTTAAAGACATTCCCGAATCAGTGGACGCAGCCAAATCCTGTTTTGCTTTCAAAGTCAGCTTTCCGTCTGTCGTCAGTGTCAGGTCACCTTTTGATTGAAGATCAAGTTTTCCTTCGGAAATAATTTTAAACTCATTTTTTGTTGAGTCAATTTCTATCTTGTTTTTTCCGGTTTTATCCTGAATCGTGATTTTTTCTTTTCCTTGTGTATCATCAAGGACGATCTTATGGCCTGAGCGTGAAACAATCACTCGTTCATTAACCTTTTTTGTACCGGAATCAATCAGCTCCCCGATACCTTTTGGCGGCTTATCTTTTCCGTTATAAAGCACACCTAATACAAATGGGGAGCTCATATCGCCATTTTCAAATGCCAACAGCACTTCATCATTTACTTCAGGAAGAAAAACGATACCACGATTAGAACCGCCTCCAACAAAGGTAAGGCGAGCCCAGCAGGATGAAAGCTCAGAACTATTCATTTTTGGCAGCCAGGGGTATTTCACCTGCACACGTCCAAGCTTTTCCGGATCAACATTGGAAGTCACAACCCCGGTAACAACTCCGCCGATCCGGTTGATTTGATGCTCTTTTTCCGGTCCAAGGATGTAACTCCTGAAGGTATTTGGAACACTTCCGCTGACAGAGAACGTCGTCCGAAAAGCACCATGCCGGTATGTATGATGAGCTTCTGTAACATAATATTTTCCCGAAAAACGGAGACCGATCCCGCTGATCGTCACCGTAGATCCGGCGACAAGGAAAGGATCACCTTCATCGATTTCCCCATAAGCCTGCATAAAAGAAGAAGATGCACGTGCAAACGCAGCATCAGCATAGGCTTTTGCCTGCGGAGTAGATGTTGCACTGGGTTCAATCACATAATCCTTTGCGGAACTGCTGTACGCCTGCTTGACCTGGGCATTAGCTGGAATCGTATTGGCAAGTGCCTTCGTTCCACTCGCAGAAAGAGAAATCATTGTAGAAGAACTGACATTCTTCTTCTGTTTGGGATCCCATCCATAAGCTTCCGACTGTGTGACCTGTCCCATAGCAACCACACGCGGCTCAAAACGAGTCAGGTTCCCGCCAAACTCCAGTTTTGATGGGTCTTTCTTTGAACGGGATTTTCCTGCAGGACAAAAATGAAGATTTTTACCCTCTACATAAACCTGGTACCCCAACATATTGGCACGAGCCCACAAGAAATCCCAATCATTTTGGTTGTATTGCATGACATATTTATATTTGACAGTCATCAAAGATGTTGCATCAACACTTGCCGTCAAACCGGATGCTGAAGCGATCTTCTTCACGATATCGGCGTCACCAATACCCAACCCCATCGGGTTGCCATCACCATAAGTACGAGTTGCTTTCCCGTGTGTGAGACGATGCCCCTTGTCATATCCGCGGATCCGCAGATAAACATCCGCACCATCATAAATAGGTTCGATTGAAGTGACCTCACCATCTACCAAGGTATTTGATGTTAATGTATTTAACAATCCGGTCGTATGTCCAAAAGAAATTTTTACGGATGTACCAAGCTTGATGGCAAGCATGTTATCGGTATAAACAAATGTATTCGGAACCGGTCCACGTTGATCATGCAGCAGAATCGTGAACTCTGTCGGCAAAAAATAATTTTGATCGACAACAACTTCTTCCAGAACATTGAAAAGAAGTGTCATTGGGATCGCTCCGATTTTAACATCAACAGAAGTTTTCATATACGAAACCTATCACTAATCTACATTCGGCATTGTCAATAACTGACCTGGGCGCAAATTAAACGGGTCATCAAGATTATTTGCTTCGGCCACTTTGCGCCACATACGGCTGTCTCCATAATAATTATTGGCAATCAGATCCAGACGATCGCCCTGCGTCACCCGAACCGTATGCCGTGTTTCGGTTCGAGTAGTCGGGTTTTGCGGTGGGAGGATATCGAGCGGATGGCTTTGTTCCATAAAAGTACATGTTGCTGTAGCACGTGTAGGAACGCCATTGCTGTCAAACATCGTATAATTGACATTAATACTCACCAAAACTGCACGGAACAATTTGATTCCACCCCAAACGAAAATAATTGACGGCGGTTCACCAAGGTAAGGATAAGGAATGGGAATACCGAAACCGTAAGTTCTCAGACCCATTGCCATTAGTTTGTTGATATCCTTACGGATATCGCGCCTCTCCGGTTTTGACGTTTTATAATCATCCGTAGCATAAGCATCAAAGAAGAGATTCAGGGTATAAGTCGCAGCACTACCGCCTTTAAACTCTGTACGGGGAAAATCACGCTCCGGAACCGGAATACCTTCCCAATTGGTTGTACGGGTGATGCTTAATTCTGTCGGGTTAAATTGGACCTCAACCGCAAAACCGGCAAGCGCTCCGACATAAAGATAGTCAACATAAAGTTTTGCTTTTTCCATATCTCACCTTCTCTCTCATCGAAAGATGCTTCGTTCCATTTCAGACCGCATGATCCGCTTGATCCGCGGTAGCAATTTATCAGCCAGCATATCCAGGTCTCTGCGCGTCACTTCCGGAGCTGTATTTTGCTCATCATCATCCGACTTTCCGGATGCAGGTTTGCTTTTCAGCGAATCCGGGAATAAGGAATCGATAGCAGAATCGAATTTATCTTTGAACTCTCGCTGTACTGTGCCAGAATTCTGCACATTATTATTGGTTACACCCGGGAAATAATTTGACGAAGTGTTTCCAAAACTCTGCCGACTGCTGTCAGCACCGGATGAATTACTGGATCCGAAACTTCCCATAGGTAAGGCCGAATTCAATATCTTCTTGGGTTGTGAAGAACTGATCTCACGCTGAATGGTTGATACTTGTTCTGCCTTTTCTGATGAATTATCATTATGCCGTTTCGGCAAAACGAATTCTGCTTCCCGCTGCACAACAGGCTGTATCTTAGCTTCGGAAAGCGATGTATTATTCTGTGACTGCACTTTTGAATCCTGCAGAGGAATAATTTCGCGATGAACAACATCATTTTGCGGTGTATAAGCAGTTCCACTGCGAATAGCTTCGATCTGCTCTTTTGGCATTTCATAATGCGTAGGAAGAGATCGCAGCAATGATGTCAAATTATCATTTGGCTCACGCTGAATTACAGAATTATCAAAAGATGAAATGGATTCATTTGACATACCATGGAGATTTTGATAACCATCTCCTCCCGGCATATTCTCTCTCTGAATCACATTTCCGGATAAATCAACATCAGAAGATGTACTGATTGGCTGAGCTGATTTCAATATCTCACGCTGAACAGTCCCCTCAGATTGCTGTTTTTGAACAGCAGAAAGATTCGACTGTTCAGTATTAGACCGGAACGATTCAGCAATTTTCAATGGTTCACGGTGCACTGTTGCCTGTACATCATTACTAAATTCTGAGATGGGGACATCATTTACCGATTGTTTATCAACCGGAACCGCGGCCTTTACCAACTCACGCTGGACGGTATCTTTTGTATCAGAAACCGGGGCAGCGGAAGGTGCCGTATCGGTCTGTTTCCCAACCGGAACAGCAGTCTTCACCGGCTCTCGCTGAACTGTATCTTTTGTATCAGAAACCAGTTCAGTAGAAGGGGCTGTGAGACCTGTTTCTGGTTCAACAACATGAGCAGCGGATTTCATCGTCTCACGCTGGACGGTATCTTTTGTATCAGAAACCGGGGCAGCGGAAGGTGCCGTATCGGTCTGTTTCCCAACCAGGACAGCAGTCTTCACCGGCTCTCGCTGGACGGTATCTTTTGTATAAGAAACCGGTTCAGCGGAAGGTGCTGTATCTGTCTGTTTCTCAACCGGGACAGCAGTCTTCACCGGCTCTCGCTGGATCGTATCTTTTGTATCTAAAACCGGTTCAGCAGAAGGTGCCGTATCTGTCTGTTTCTCAACCGGAACAGCAGTCTTAACCGGCTCTCGCTGGACGGTATCTTTTGTATCAGAAACCGGGGCAACGGAAGTTGCCGTGTCGGTCTGGTTCTCAACCGGAACAGCAGTTTTCACCGGCTCTCGCTGGACGGTATCTTTTGTATAAGAAACCGGTTCAGCGGAAGGTGCCGTATCTGTCTGATTCTCAACCGGAACAGCAGTCTTCATCGGCTCTCGCTGAATCGTATCGTTGGTATCAGAAACCGGTTCAGCGGAAGGTGCTGTATCTGTTGGTTTTTCAACCGGAACAGCAGTTTTCACCGGCTCTCGCTGAATCGTATCTTTTGTATCTGAAACCGGTTCAGCGGAAGGTGCCGTATCTGTCTGTTTCACAACCGGAACAGCAGTCTTCACCGGCTCTCGCTGGATCGTACTTTTTGATTCAGGAACCGGTTCGGCGGAAGGTGCCGCATCTGATTGTTTCTCAACTGGTACAGCAGTTTTTGCCGACTCTCGCTGTACAGTACCTTTTGAGGCAGGAACCGGTTCGGCAGATGAAATTGTATCTGATTGTTTTTCAATCGGAGCAGCGGCTTTCACAGGTTCTCGCTGTACAGTATCTTTTGTATCTGAAACATGTTCAGCGGAAGGTTCTGCTTCAGACTGTTTTTCAACCGGAACAGCGGCTTTCACCGGCTCTCGCTGGATCGTACTTTTTGATTCAGGAACCGGTTCGTGGGAAGGTGCCGCATCTGATTGTTTCTCAACCGGAGCAGCGGCTTTCACCGGCTCTCGCTGTACAGTACTTTTTGATTCAAGAACAGGCTCAGCGGAAGGTACCACATCTGATTGTTTCTCAACCGGAGCAGCAGATTTCACTGGTTCTCTCTGGACAGTACCTTTTGACTCAAGAACAGGTTCAACGGAAGGTGCCGCATCTGTCTGTTTCTCAACCTGAGCAGCAGACTTTACCGACTCTCTCTGAACAATATCATTTGACTCAGCAACTGTCTCAGCGGAAGGTACAACATCCGGCTGTTCCTCAACCGGAGCAGCAGATTTTACCGTCTCACGCTGAACAGTATCTTTTGACTCAGCGACCGGTTCAGCGGATATTAATCTATTTTCTGTTTGATTTTCAACCGGAGCAGCAGCTTTCACCGACTCTCTCCGGACAGTATTCGTACTTTCCGAAATCTTAGGTTGTGTTTGATCTTCTGTCTTTGGTGTTTCGTTTTTAACCGATGCAGAGGGATCAAACTCGCGGGAAATCACATTACCCGGTCTTCTTGCAACCCTCGTTTCTATTGCAGAGGTAGTTGGCTGGGACTGTACCTTTTGTGGCGCAGAATTATCCACCTGTCTTTCTACAGTCGGCTGTTCTGTTTTTTTTGTTTCGCGAACGATCTGAGGCCTTGGCTCAGATGGAACGGAAGGGGCTATTGACTCAATAGGTGCGAAATCTCGATTTATCTCATCTTTTGAATTAGACGATATTTCGACCCTTTCGGTCCGTACGCGTCTTCGATCAGGACCTCGCTGCTTAACTTCCTGTTCCTGTTTCTGTTTTTTTGCAGCCATAAGCCGCTTTTCAAAATCACTTGGACCATCAGAACGATCAAACACAACCGGGCGCCGTTCACTTTTAGCCGGATAAGAAGAAGCACTGATTCCGGACGGTGAAGGTATAGAGAACGAAGGCATACCTTCTGGTTGGACTGACGGTGCTCCTCCCCCGGCTGAAGGCAGAGGCATAGAAATCGGAGCTCTTTGTACGGTTGAAGTCATTGCTGATGAGGGAGGTTTCAAGTGGAGTAATTTCATACCACCACTGTACTTGGCTTCAGCTCTCTTGGAAAAAGATGCCAGTGATGATGTTCGCATTACCGTCATCGAAGGACGCTTCACAGACAGTGAAGATTTAGTCTGACGGAAAACCGTTTGTGGCTGCAGTGAGGATGAATTCATAAGCAGACCACTGCCAAATCCGGCTTTTTTTCCGGGATTCAGCATACTGAAAATTCCTTTTTGACGTGCTTTTAATGAATCAATAATCCCACTCATTTTCTAAAATTCCACATTTCACGTTCGTAAAACCGAATTTCTAATTTCCCCAACTTGTTTCCTCATGAGAAACATCCATTCTGCTGTATGCAACAGTCAGGTTTTCACAAAGTACTTGTGATTCGTTGATCTTATAAGCAACTAATTCTCCAGTTCTTGCTGCTCCTTCAAGATCAATATCATATGTACCCAAATTCCATTTGATAGGAATGGCATCCCGAAGAGTATATACCATATGATCTTTATCACGTCCAACTTTGATTTCAAAATTTGCTGTTTGAACTCCACCCTGATCGATTCCATTGATCAGCCATTCCAAAAAGGGTTCAGTTGAGCAATAAAAATGAACAAATTCAATTTCAGTATATGACTTTGGACCGGGCACTTTCGCAATATACAATCCATTTCCACCGGAGCGATGCGGTTCTGCTTCCCGTCTTACTTCAACCATATAAATAGATGCACAATATTTCATCGGGATGGAAGTACCACCAACATTAAGAAATACACGGAACTCACCTTGTTTAATCGCTTCAGTTTCTTTTTTTTTGTTATAAGCCTGCAGAGCTTTACCAATTGTTGACTTTGGGGGTTCTTCCGGAGACCCTGAAGTTGGTATAAGGATCGTGTTGTTGAAAATGTTTGCGGCGTCTGACATATCACCTCTGATAAAAATCAACTATTTTTTGATTGAAAAGCTAAACTTGAAAATGTTATCGTCACCAGTTCTACCAGCGGATCATTCCCACCTACTCCCAGAGGACCGATAGACCAGGCAATAGGGAATGCATCATGCAGAGTGAATATTATTGTCTTACCGGTTGGCAATTTAAAATACAACTCCATATCAAGGCGTGCCTGTCCCCCGCTTGTAACGCCGCTGTTCAGCCAATCCAGGAAAAATCTGTCGTTGGTGTACAAATGCTTCATTCTAATATCATTGTAAGATATCTGTCCAGGCAAATTGACCACATAATCACTGCCTGCATTCGGTTTGGCTTCATATTCCCGAGTCATTCCGAATCCGGATACTTCCTGAACGCGGATAAATTTTTCCGACTGAGTATCATTTATTTTCAGATAAATATCGTATGTAAAGTTTTTTTTATCTGTCGGAAGTTTATTTACAGCTTCAAGCTTACCTGATATGTCGTATTTCTCCAATGGATTTTCAGCCGGCAATCCGTCAGAGGAGGGAATTAGTATATTCGTAGTTAATATATCTTTTATACTTGGCATAATAATTAAATCCTGAATAAGTTAAAAAGCTATAGTTTATCGCTTATCCTTATCTTTTATATTTTATTACCAAACCAATCAAAATTATCCTGACCGATCTCTTGCCTGCCTCATGGCTTCTTTAAGTTTCCGAACCACCAGCCGGGCAAGGAAATCCAAATCCTGCTCGGATAATTTTTCCACGTTAATACGTAATTTGTCGCTTTCCACAGCTTGTGTTACTTCAGCCATAATTCTTTATGTCAGCAGATGCCATCTCCCGTTATACGATATTTCACAACAAAAAAAGATTACGAACTCATTCTTTGATTAATATCGGCTATCTCCTTCACCCATTCCAGCCGTGAACGATGATCCAAGGAAAGAATCTCGTCCGGTTGCCAATGGAAGAAATATGCAATATAGGCTACCTCTTTACGGAGCTGATCCAGGGGATAGCCGATCACTCCCCCCCCGGCGCTGCAAGATCCACTTCAAAAGGTTCTCCGCAATGCGGGCAGGCATATTTTCGTTTTGTTGTACCACTTTCGTTGATCGTCCGGTAAAATTCCTGTAAATATGTCAGATCCGCAGCAAAAAGATTTTCAATTGTGCTTGCGGTAATTATCGATTCCGGGCCTAATTGTGTAATCACACGACTTAATAGAAGAATCACTACATAGGCGTCGTTATTTCGCGTGCGCATGTCACTTAACACCTGAATCTCATCCAATGCTGTCGCCAGGCGCATGGTACCGTTTTTATACAACTGCCCATCTGAGCCAATATACCCCATTGGCAGTGTAAACTCGAATTCTGTTTGAAAAGCCATATTATTCTCCGGGTCTCAGGTTTCAGGTTTCGGGTATCAATGTTGATATTTTTCCCGGCAATGATACCGGACATCTGAAACCTGCCATCCTAAATTATCCCATAACCTCATGCAATTGATTATTCCCGTCATGGACGACCATGCTCTCAAATTGCAGTGTCATATCTATTTTCATCGGCGTAGGAGAATCACCTACTTCCATACCGCTAAGCTGCCATGAAGCTGGGAAACAATTGATAAGATCCCATCTTAGCCAGATATTACCTTTATCAGGGTCATTCTGATTGGATCCATATTTCAGCAGGCTGATCGTAACATTACGTAATTCCGGTGACTTTCCGGTCTGAACATTGGAGAACCATTTAAGCCAGGGGCGTGCACCATCACCAAGAAGGATAGAAATGTTGATCGGTTCCGTATAACTCTGCCCATATACATAGTGTTTTACCGGACCGCCTTTCAACGGATTCTCATAATAGGAAGAAGTTCCGCGTTTAACTGCTTGTGAACTGATAGACAGCACATTACAGAGACCTTTGCTATCCCTCGATGTATCAGAAAATTCGATCATATATTGAAAATTAAGCCAAGGATCGCTCATCTTACTCCGGTCTGCTGAAAATATTTGGCTTCATTTGATAACAGATCATTCAATTGTGATTGAATCAGAATGAATGATCGATGACGATCTAATTGCCAAATTTTATTCATGGCCGCCGGTCACCCAACGGCCATGACTTTTTATTAAATTCTTGCGCAAAGCGCTCAAATCGTTACAAAAACTTACGCTTTTGATCTCGATTCTAATTACTTCTTGCGGACCATACCCTCATGGACGATGGTGATTTCTTCAACCATGTAGTCCGTTGAGTCGGAGGCCATTTCAGGACCGCTGATCTGGCTCGGCCAGGCATTGGTCAGATCCCACTGGGCAACCGGTTCCATGCTCTGGCTGTAAGCAATGATGGATGCATTGGTGCGGGCATCGTCGATCTTTCCATCGACAACCATCTGACGCCAATCCCAAACATCTTTCAAATCAGTTACGCCGCGGCGAAGGGTGATCGGGTTCCAGGTCAAACGACCGGGGATCTGCTTAATGATCGGTTCGCCCTTTTCGGAGACGATCTTCTGGGTAATAACTTCGGTTTCGGACCCGATACCGCTGACGCTGGTGAAATAACCACTCAGTTTCCCGGAGACCTCTAATCCATACTTAAACCCAACAACTGGATCTTTTACATCTGCCATTAGTTTACCTTCCTTATCTTTTCTGCTATCTTAACGATCGTTATGGCGTTACCCGATACCTTCGGGAATTGTTCAGACCAACACCTTCCGGGCATCTGACTGAACGATTCCCATGGTATCTTGACGAATCGTTAGGTTAATTCATTACTCAGCGTTCGGGCCGGCCCACTGACTGATGCGGAAGATCACGAATTCAGCAGGCTTGACAGGGCACATACCGATTTCGATGATCAGACGGCCAAGATCGCGGCTTTCCGGCGGATTCAATTCATCATCGACCTTCACATAGAAAGCTTCAGACGGAGTGTTACCGAACAGAGCGCCGTCACGCCATACGCCGCGCAGGAACGCGGTGATATCGCGGTCGACACGGGACCACAGAGCGCGGTCATTCGGTTCGAAAACGACCCACTGGGTACCATTTTCGATGGATTTCTCAACATAGTTGTAGAGACGGCGGACGTTGATGTAGCGCCATGCCGGATCAGAAGACAGAGTGCGGGCACCCCAGACGCGGATACCGCGGCCCGGGAACGCACGGATGCAGTTCACACCATTCGGGTTCAGGGTATCCTGTTCACCCTTGGTTGTCTGGTAATCCAAACCAACTGCAAGAGAAACAACTTCATTGGCCGGAGCTTTGTGGACACCGCGGGTCGTATCGTTGCGGGCCCAGACACCGGCGATATGTCCGCTCGGCGGGATAGAAATGATCTTATCAGTGGCAGGATCGGAGACCTTGATCCACGGATAGTACATCGCAGCGTAGCTGGAATCGAAACCGGTGGTTTCCATACGCCAGGTCTTAACTTCCTGCGGAGTCATGTTCGGCGGGGTGTCAAGAATGGCAACACGATCGCCGCAGCGTTCGCAGTGAGCGATCATCTGGGTCTGGACAGACTTGACCATTTCCAGATCGAGCTTTTCGCCCGGCATGGTGGTCATCAGATCAGGAACAACAACCATCGTGACATCATCGAGAACTTCGAGACCGTCAACACCGGTACGTGCAGCAACATCACCATTGAATTCAGAAGCCTTCGGGGCAGCGAGCAAGTTCTGGTCCATAACCAGCATCTGTTCCTGTTCACGCGGAGTGGCAGCGGTAATGGAAGTTTCGAGAGCTTCAACATCAACGAATTTCGGGGCTTTGTTGTTCGGCCAGGCAACAGCGACCTTTGTACCAACGCTTTCCAGTTTAGCGCCTTCGAAGGATTCGAGGACAGTCCAACCGCCGTTCGGAGCCTTCTTTTCGACAAAGAAGTCGAAAGTGCCGTTACCGGAAACAGTCGGAGTCGGAGCCGGAGTTTCAGGAGCCTTATTTTCTCCCTTTTCATCCTTCTTCGCTTCAGCCTTTACCGGGGTAGAAGCAGGGGCTGCAATACCTTTTACGCCAGCGACACGCATGCGCAGCTGCATTGCATCAAATCCGGCCTTTTTTGCTTCAGCGCGAAGCGCAGGTTTGCCGGCAGCATTCAGCAGTGTTGCGGAAGCCTTCGGGAAGGTGCGGACAGAGCAGACATAACAGCGGGTACCGCCGTTTGAGAAGTAACCGTACACAGCGTGCGGCAGCTTCAGGCCCGGCACAAATCCACCGAATTTGTCAACAAATTGAGTCCAGTTGGTAACGAGCTGCGGTTTGTTGAGCAAATTCTCAACATACGGACCGTCACCATTGTCACGAACGATTTCAGCCTTTTCGGTGAAACCAACGAAAGCAGCCATAGCAGTTCCAACACCCTCAATCGGTTTTGGCCCGCGGTCTACTTCTTCAACATATACGCCCGGTGATAAATATTCTGGCATTTTTCCTCCTGAAAAATATAACCTTTCAATGATTTCAAGTTGTGAGCACCGATTCTGTCAACGGTGACGGTTTTCCTGACTCGGGCGGAGTCAGACAAAAACCGTCCCCTTTGACAAATATACCAGTGTTACATACTTAAAATCATAATACTACAGTTTTATCGTCCGCAGGGATAGAAATAACCTGACGTTTCAGGATCTTCCCGCGATACATTACATTCAGATGATACTTCCCTTCCGGCAGGGTCGGGAGCTTCACCCGATAATTCTCATCCACACTCAACTCTTCATTCCGTTCCACAAGAACGATTGTAAGCGTAGATGGATCATACTTCTTTGTAGAAATCATCAGACCTTCATCGTATTTCTTTACTTCATCTGATTCCGCGACAAGCGAATCACCGCCGGGAACAGACTGACCAACCATACGTTCAAAGGTACTGACCTGACGCTCAATGCGGGGGGCAAACGGATCGACAGTGATCGTCACCGTCAAAATAAAACCGGCATGAATATCATTACCGATAACACCCCAGATCTCTGTGATCTTCTCAGTCGGTCCATGTTCCGGCTGATAAACCGCAGCGTCCAGAACGACCGGAAACTGCTGTTTCTTCATTGCATCAGAGCAATACTTTTCCGGAATCGTTGGATTCCGCAAAAGCGTCATAAGTGTGTCCGAAAGCAGCAAATGTTCATCTTCCGGATCCTTCGTCCAGGCACTAAGCAGATAACGCAGATCTATCCGAATAGGATTGCGGTGGATCTCCACCGTTCCATCATTCCGCGGAACCTGTCGATACTGTTCCGCACCGCGCAGGCGCAGATTTTCCCGGATATCAAAAAGGAACAAGTCAATCGTCGGCCGGTTCAGACGGGAAGCCCAGTCACGGCTTGGCAGGTCATATTTGATATCCACGTTTTGACGGGAAACCGTCAAACTGTCAAGAATCAAACCACGCAGTGCTTCATCAACATCCGAAATCATTCGTTATGCCATCCTTTACTGTGCTTTTTATAAAAGATCACTCACATCATCAGCCTGCGGCTGTGCAGCCTGTGCCTGACCGCCAGAACCGGCTGAAACTCCTGATTTATTTCTGAGGAGCATCAGAATAGATTGCTTAATCTCATCTTCGGATTCACCATCCTTGAGTGATTCCTGGATCATCTTCATATGATTTGCTGCAATTTCACGTTTAAACAACAGATTCGTATATTTCGTTTTAAGCTGTGGATCAGCCTTAACCTCATTCCAAATGCTTGTAACCAAAGCATCTTGTTTTGACTTCAGCTCATTTGCTTTTGCAGCTTGTTCAGCTTCCGAATCTTGATCCGGAGCATTCGCTTTATTTTTTGATGCAAACCAGGAATTGATCGAATTTCTTCCTCTGGCTTCCGCTTCAGCTTTCTTTTCCGGATCACTTTGAAAACCACCGAGTATTTTCCCACCGATAGCAGAAAATATCGACGAAAAGAAAGTTTTTGTCTTTCCGCTGCGGTAACGGTTTACATCATCTTTTGTAATGGTCGCATCAACACTCTGCAGCATCTGAAGCTGGTTTTTCGCTAAGTCTTTAGTTGTTGCCTTAAGACTCTCGATTTCATCTAATTTTCTGTTTATATTGTCTTGAAGACTTCTACTTTCATTTTCCGATTCCGATCTCGACAATTTTTTCTGAAGGTTTTTGAGTTCTTTATTCGCATTTGGGAGAATCTTTTCCTCATGGCTTTTAAGACTATTCTCAGTCAATGTATAATCGCGCTTCTGATTGTCAGGCATTTTTTCTATGGCGGCCTTGACTTTTTTATCACCGGCCATAAAATCACCCATCGCATCACCGAGACCAATCGCGTTCAAAGCAGCGCCACCGAGAGCGCTTCCCAAATCACTCCAGAAACCGCGCTGGATCGTATTGGATGGAGCATAGGAACGCTGAACGCTGTCATCCTCTTTTTTGAGCTTCGGGTCAAATTCCCGCTGTGCCGTAGACTCCGCCTCATGTTCCTGTGCGGTATCGGCAGCACCTAATTTGAGCGGACCGGATGATGCGTGCCCACCCTGCTGAACCACATGGGTCAGCTCATGGGTCATCGTCTGCTGATCGCGACCACCGCCATCCGGGTTGACTCCTTTTGAGAGAAACACATCAGAACCAATCGTAAATGCACGGGCATTCAGGGAACGGCTGATCGTGTCGGACTGAGCGTCCGTATGCACATGGACATCACTCATATCCCGGCCGAACTTTTGAGAATAAAACTGGTTCTGCTTTTCAGAGAGTTTCTGTCCACCGCCGCGCATGCTTTGGATCTTCGCGGAAACTTCACCCGGCAGCATACCACCCTCCGGACCATTTACATCAGAAAGATCCCGCTGTACAGTCTCCTGTACCGGCGCAGCAGATTTTACAGCATCTTTCTTTACTTTTTTCTCTTCCTGTTCAGCAAATTTGCCCATATTCCCTCAGGCTTTCTCAATCATTACTTAAAACATTCAGCGTACAGTTTTTTATAAATGAATAAATCGGATTGCATTTCCACTTATATCATTTTCCTCATCAAGACGTCAAATCATTACAAAATTCTTTTCAATTCGTTATTATATTTTCTTTATACCATAAATTTGACAGAGTCAATAGTTTCTTATCAAAATCTAATGTTTCGGCGCAAAACTAAAAACGCAAATCCATCTCTCATTTATTTTACCAAAAATCTAAAACCAACACTCAAAACAAGATATCAATTCTTAATGTGACAGATTGTCACATTATGTTATTCCAATAAGACTGTCACCGTATCGGAACAAAAACCTTTCCCATTTTCTGATATTCGCGTTCCACACCATGAAGCAGATCATCGATGCCAAGCGGACGCTTATTGCGGGCAGCTTCATAAATCGCCCACACCACAGCGTTGCGGATGTTACCGCCGGCGATTTTGTACGTATAGGCGAAAGGTTCCAGATAAATATCGGAATCCTTATCAATATTGTCGGGAAGCAGCAGCTTCCACAGCCGCAGCCTTGTCTCCTCGTCCGGGAATGGGAAATCGATAATGAAATTGATGCGGCGTGCAAAAGCCTCATCCAGGTTCGCGCCCAGGTTCGTCGCCATCAGCACGATCCCGTCATAGATCTCGATACGCTGCAGCAGATAGCCCACTTCAATGTTAGCATAGCGGTCATGAGAACTGCCTACTTCGGAACGGCGGCCAAAAAGGGAATCCGCTTCATCAAAGAAAAGAATCACATTGGAGTTTTGAGCCTCTGTAAAGATCCGCTCCAGGTTCTTTTCCGTTTCTCCGATATATTTGGAAACGATCGTGGAAAGATCCACACGATAAATATCCAGTCCCAGCTCCCCGGCAATCACCTGCGCAGTCAGCGTTTTTCCGGTGCCGGGAACACCGGTAAACAAAGCTGAAATTCCCCGGCCGGAAACCAGCTTTTTCCCAACGCCCCAATCCTCAAGTACCAGTGAACGGTTTCGGGCCATTGCGATAAGCTGCTCGATTTCTGTCGTCTGTTTTTCCGGAAGGATAAGATCTTTGAGTGTATAGCGCGTTTCGATCTTTTTCGCGAGATCGGAAAGATGATGCATAGAACTCACTCTCGCACCTTCATAAAGATCACTGATCGTAAGTTCACGATTCTCTATCACGGCCTTGCCGAGCGCAGAATTCACGGCAGAACGGATCTGAGAAGAATTCAAAGTAAACTGCCCCGCAAGCGTCCGCAGCTGCTCATCATTAAAGCTATCATCCTTCGGTGCACTTTCCAGCAGCCCTTTCCAGACAC
Organism: uncultured Chloroflexota bacterium; assembly: GCA_902791025.1. Classification (GTDB taxonomy): domain Bacteria; phylum Chloroflexota; class Anaerolineae; order Anaerolineales; family Anaerolineaceae; genus Flexilinea. Next base: position 42,549 of record CADATZ010000002.1, read on the forward strand.
CAAAGCGCTGTGTACCGGTCAGACCTTCCACCGGGATGCGCAGGATCAACCGCTTCGCGATATATTCATTTGGTGAGAACACAAAATTTCGTGCAGTAAGCAAAACTACCGGTACCTGCCAGCTGTCAAAGAATCTGCCAAGTGTATTCGGGAAAATACCGCTGGAATCGATCAAAGAATCGATTCCGCGAATTACCAGCATACCGTGATTCAATGCCGCGTCCCGCAGAGCCAGACGCAGCATCGGGTAAAAACCGGAAACATCAAGGTCCTGCAGGTCAAGATTTAGAAGAGGCCTTGTCATTTCCTTTCCAAGTCCTTCTGCAGCCGCTGTCAGGCGTTCTGTATCGGGGCCAAACAAGGAGATGATCGGGACAGGGTCGGAATAAAATTCTGCCATATCGACCGCATTGGCTGCAGCCAGAATCTCATCCCGCGCTCTTTCTTCCCCTTGCGCCCGTTCTGAAAATCTCCATTCAGCGCGGTTTTGATAATAATCCGTTCCCGGAATACCATTCAGCCAGGAAAGCAGCCCCTGTGCCGGACGGTATACAGCCGCAAATTCCGGCACACCGTTCCGGCTCACCCGCTCCACCAAAGAACGGGAGAGCAGCTTGCCTTCCGGCCCCAGCAGTTCAGAATTAGAATAACGCCCGATACCATCCTCATCCAAAAGACTGAGCAGAAAGTCCATACGAGGTTCTTCATTGTATTGAAACAGACTGTAAAGTCGTCTGAATCGTTCATCGACCGCAGGAGCAAGTATCGCCGTCATCAGCAGCATCTCATTAGCGCTCAAACCAAAGCGTTCCCGCAATATCTCGATACGCGGAGGCTCATCTGTCTGCCCGGCTGAAGATAAAATATTATCATTCTCAGTCGTCAGCATATCCAATAATTCAGTAACGGTGTTAACCTCCGCTTCGCTGAATTCCAGATCAGGTTCAAGGGTAGGATCAGCAGTCCGTGCCATCCGGTCACGCGCTTCCACCCGGTTTTCAGCAGGGCAGGCCGGCAGCATGGAATAAAGCCGCAGGTTCAGCATGGATATAAAATTTTTGAGATAATCAGCTTTTTCTGTCATATTTCTCTCAGTTACCGGTTTCAGTCACCAAATTATAGTCTCTCTGGAGTTTATCAAGCATGTAATTAAACACAATTCCCGTTCCAACATTCTCAGTATTATCCGGTCCAAGATAGCGCACAGTTTCGAGATAAATATTAGAATCAGAATTGAGATCAAAGTCGACCATACCGTAGCACGGAATATCTTCATTCATTTCCAACAAAACAGTACGGACATTTTCTCGATAGGATGTCAGATGCTCCTGATGCAATTGTCTTCTTTTGTCCGGAGTAGAAAATAAAAGCTGCAGACCAGACGGTTCCGGCGGCTCAGACTCATGGGCTCTTTTCAGCGCCAGAGAAACGATATATCCGGCAGCATATCCCATTGCCTCGGAACGATTTACAATTTCGGAAGGGCAATTTATAAAATCCAATTGCTGATGAACTGAATAAATGTTTCTCGCCTGTGCCACTTCATTTTCAATATCACTTGAAAGGAAACCGACGAGAAAGACCATCGGTTCCAGTCCACGATCCATCCATAATTGATTGATCCCACTCAATCCCTTCATTGATGCGCCATCTTCACCAATAATCACCAGCGCATCAATTGACCTTAATTTGTCAGATTCAGAATTCCAGGCTGTCTGAAGTGAACGCATTAATTCAATCAACGTGGTAAAAGGTCTGTAGATTTCAACATTATATCCATTATCCAGAATCCTCTGCGTAATATTCACTGCGGTGTTATGTCCGTTGAAGTTGTCCGCGAAAAAAATGGCCAGATTGAGATTATAATCCGGGATCGCTTTATCCTGAAATAGAATATTGTTAAGCGTTGAAAAATAACTCGACGGGAACAATTCGTTGAAATATTCAGAATATTTCTGAGCTGTCGGCGTCATGCGGATCGAATAATTGACAGGTGTGTCATCAGGAGCAAGGTCGCCATCGGCAAACGGGATCAGCATCGGAATGTTGAAAAAATTCATTTCCATGGAAGTATTCATTGTTAGCTCATCGGTGGTTGCACCTATCGTCAGAACAATTTCCTCAGAGGAAAAAGTATCAGCAAGATATTCCGAAAAAGCTCGCTGATTTTCCATCTCCGGAATAATTACTTCATTAAAATTTTCAATACCCGGGTTGGCTTTAAGTCCTCTTTCAAAACCACGCCTCGCCATTTTCACCCTGTTGGAAGCGTCCACGAAATCAACATCATAATTTCCCACTGTCTCATCAAAATTCAAACTTTCAGATCTCCAAATTGTTGCAAATTTAAATTTCGAAACCTGTTCTTCTGACAAACGCCGTGACCATAAGAATAGCCCAACGGCAAGAGCTATTACACAAATAATTACAATGATCCATTTTACCGTCTTACTCATTCAATACCTCACCATATCCCTATTTTCTAAAACTCTCCCGCAATCATCAGCGCGCCGTTATAATCCACAGTGGAAAGATAACACTGTGGATAGACCGAATTATTCACATATATTTCAGGACTGCCAACTTTCGTCTGAATCTTCCCCCAGCAGCCGTCTTCCACAATTTCGGAAAGGATCGGTTCACCGTTTTCATTCAGGACATCCAAAGGTGTCTCTGACGAACACTTCAGTTCCTGATAAAGCTGCGAACAGTAGACAGTAAAGGGGTTCGTCGTCAATTCATCCGCAGCTGCTCCACCAAAATGAACAACTCCCGGCATGGAAATATCCAGATCCATATCCAACACCGTAACGACCTTCAGCGCAAAGGTTACATTCTCTGCCTCATACCGGGCTGAAGAGGGTGCGACAAACTGACTGCCGGAATAGCGGACTTCAAGTCCTGTGATCGTCACGGCATCTCTGAGGACATCCTGTATCATACGTCCGTCGTCCAGCATCTGCATGCTGCCGAAATCAAGGTCAAAGCTAACCGTGTTATCAGTAACAGAAACAGGTTTAATGGTGATCGTCTCATCGACCGGATTAAGGAACTCACCAGTTTGATAATGCACATCCAGACTCAGCAGACTTTCGTCCAGCGGATCATCACCGCTCATTTCATAACGGAAAATCACCGGATACGACTTGAACTCAGAACCGCTTTCGGATCGGACCTCACGCGGCAAGAAGCTTTCAACCGTCCAGGTTCCGACTCTCAGTCCGGCTTCTGCAAAATCACTCAGATCCGGCAATGCTTCTTGGATATGATACAGGTCATATTCACTCAATGAACCTTCCGAAGCCGGATAGAAGCGCAGATCCGCCCGCTTTACATTGAAAGTTTTCGGTGAAATCGAAGCAGTTTCATTGTAAGAATCCCCCTCATATTCCACATTCAGGGTTAGCCCTGTACCGCAAACAGACGGATACTCATTATAGTTATAGTCAGTACAAACCGGAACAAGGGAACAGCTCAGTATACCGCTGTCAAAATCCGGGAAGCAGTCAATCGGCGTTTGAATTCCATTGGCTTCATACCAAACATTCATCCGACTGGGCTCAAAGTAATTAAGAGAACCATTAAATGTCACACTAAATTCCGCTGTCTGGTTCACATAGACATCACTCTGTGTCTCCACGGAGGAATTCACAGTAAAGTTACTAAGTTCCAGAGTTGTTGGGCGCTTGTCAATACGGGACGGCAGCTGTATGGGTTCCATATTATTGATTCCGGTGACATTCCAATTATCGATCCAACATTCCGTCACAAGCTGTCCGAGGATTCCATCCAGATTCAGATCACCCTGATCAAAGGAGAAATCATAACGAGCAATAAAGTGATCTCCGTCACGATAGAAGTTCAGTGCAGTCTCACCACCGGGGAGCATTCCCCAACGAATGTGAAGCGGATGCCACCAGTCGATCACAAGCCCTTCGTTATCCACAGAAACCGCGTTCAATACATCATGGAATTCCGGCTCTGGCGTCAGATAAAACTGCAGCTGGTAAGCCTCTCCAACATGGAACACATCTTCAGAGGAAGCGGGCAGCGGGATCTCGGCGCCTGCATGGAAGAGTTTCACGCTCAACACTGCTGACGGGTCAGAAACCTCAGCAATATGGATATCAGCACCCGGACGGTACGTCACATTAAAGAGGTTTTCAATTGCCGGAGAGATCAATTCGAAATGCATAATGGAATCGCCTATCGTAGGCGTCTCGAAATAAGCCGAACAGGCAGAATTACCGTCCCAGTCTAAATCATAAAGTCCCTGGCAGGTGGTAACGTAGTTATATTCCCAGTCACTGCGCAGTGTAGCCCCGGCGGCATTCAGCATAGCACGGCTGTAGTCGGAAAGGCTGCCGCTATCATCCAAGACCCTGATCCTCATTTCAGTCATCTGACGAATCAACATATGTTCCGGGATATCCAGATCCACATAGAGATTCCCACTGCGGAATGCATCACCACTCATCTGCACAGAAGCAGAACCATCAAAAGCTCCTGCCATCAGATGCATCGAAAGCGTCCCGCTAAGGTTCTCCGCCATCGTCTGTGGGAAGTAGAAATCGCAGGCTGCGGTCCAATTATTTTCCCCGTCCTGTTCCAGGATTCCAAGCGCATACCCATCATCTGCGGGTACCAGACAGTCAGGCAGGTTCCCATCGGCAGCAAGTGCATCGATGAGCGGCCATTTCACCTGAACATAATCACCGGACTGCGGCTGGCTGCCATTATAGATTCCGCTGATATTTGCACGGAGTGTGTAACGGGCAGGCAAATCTTCACTACCGGAAGCATTCGGCATATCACCGGCTGTCCGGTAAAGAGTGCCGATCCAGCCGCCGCTAATCTGTTCTGACTCAGCGGAGTCCGCAGTCACCCGCATTGTTAATGAAGGAGTAAGGTAAGCATTCATCTTGGTGATCTTCGCGATCCAGATGTCACTGCCAGGCCGATAGGAAACTTTAAACAGATCATTTAGCTCCGGTGCGTCCAGGTCAAAATGCATTATTGAATCCTCGTTCGTCGCAGCATAAAACCGGAAACCACAGCTGGCACTGCCGCTGTCAGAGAGGTCGTAAAACCCAAGGCAGTCTGTCATATCATTATAGACCCAGTCACTTTGGAGTGCTGCGCCGGTCTGCGCTAGTACAGCACGTGCATAGTCCGAAAGTGTGCCGGAATCATCATACATGCGCGCATTGATTTCCATCTGCTGGTCAAGTACAATAGCACCCGGAACGCTGATATCAATATAAAGATTGTCATGATGAAAAGCGTTTCCGTTCATCTGTGCGGAGGCTGATCCCTCATAAGAGGGAGAGATCAGCTGCATTTTCAACACACCGCCATAGAAATCTGCTGGGGCTGTCCGTGGAAAGTAGAAGCTGCAGGAGGCGGTCCAGCTCTGTTCGCCAGTTTGTTCAAGAGTATCCATGCGGTAGCCTTCAGCTGTCGGCGTCAGGCACGTCGGTAAATCACTGGACTGGGACAGGATATCCAATACATTCCAGTTCACCAGTACATATTCATCAAATTCCGGCTCACTGCCGGGATAAACACCGCTGATCTCGGCCCGTATTGTATATTGGGCAGGATAGCTGCTGTCTGCCATTGTGTTCGGCATATCGGCAGTCGTGCGGTATAGCCGACTGATCCAGCCGCTGTTGATCTGTTCACTTTCATCGGAATCGGAGGAAAGCTGCAGGGCAAGAGAAGGTGAAATCGAAACAGCTGACTTGCTGATCGGATCGATATAAATATCAGCAGCAGGGCGAAAGACTACATTGAACAGATTACTGAGTTCCGGAGAGGTCAGTTCAAAATGCATGTTTGACCCGGAACTGGTCGGAGCAGTAAACTCAACCGTACAGTTGGCCTCACCTGTTCCCGAAAGATCATAGCTGCCCTGGCAGGATGCGGCATCGTTATAAATCCAGTCGCTCTGCACAGATGCGCCGGTCTGTTCCAAAACAGCCCGGGTATAATCGGAAAGTCCGCCTGTCTCATCCGACACATAAGCCCGCAGATCCATGGGATGGTTTAGAACCATTTTCCCGGGAATGTCAAGGTTGATTGCCACCGTTTTCTTCTCAAAAGGTCGGGCGGAAGTCCCGACCGCTGCTGTGGCAGAATACATTCCAGAAAGGAGTTCCATTTGCAGCGTACCACCGTTTACAGATGCCGGAATGGAAAGAGGAAAACGGAAAGAACATTCAGCCGTCCAGGTGCCATCTCCGCTGCTTGAGAGCGTCCCGAGGGTATAGCCACTGCCATCGGGTACGAGACAGGAAGGCAAATCTCCTGAAGCAGATAACTCATCAAGCACCGGCCAAATCACCCGTACGCGATCGTTCCATTGCGGGGTACGGGCGGAAGAAACTCCATCGATATGTGCCGCAAGCGTATAAAGCGCCGGCAACCCATAACCGCTGCCGGTATTCGGCATATCGACTGTACTGCGGTAAAGAGCAGTGATAGTTCCGTTTCCAATCTGATCTACCGGCTCAGATCCTTCCTGTACCTGCATCGTCAGGGAAGGCGTCAAAACGGCTTTTTGCCTGATGATGGTCCCGGGCATGTAAACTTTCAGATCAGTGACCTGATAGGAATTATCATTTAGATGCACAGTGGCGGGAGCCTGCATCGAACTGCTGACAGCGCTTGGAGCGAAGGTGCAGGAGGCACTGTACCGACCTCCGGAAACCTCTTCCAACTCCAGATGCGTCATCCCATCACCATCCACTTCGCAAACACTTCCGAACTGTGAGGCTGTTTCCCAATCATCGGAAGCCTGAAAAGCCATCCCCCACTCGGTTGGCCAGGTGATATCGATACTGAAAGATTTTCCTTCCGGCATCACAGCCCCCCAGTCAGAGGGGAATTTGTAAGTAAAGGTATAAATCTCATCCGCATTGAAGACAGAGCAGGGAACAGTATCGCTGCAAATCAGGTTGCCACGACTGTCGCTGATCTGTACCTGATGAGTGGCGGCATATTTTCCAACGCTAACGGGGTAATAGTTCCAGCTCAACGGAGCAGCCATCTCATAAGTTTCGTCAGCGTCTTGTCCTGTTGCGGAGATGGTAAAGTTCACAGGATTGGCACTGAGCCAGGTGCTGTCAGTAAAACGCAGACTGCAGCGGAAGGTATTGTCATTTGCATCGTTCCACAAACTTCCGGGAATAGAAAGTCCGGTCCCATCCTCATTCAGATATTCCAAACAACCGGAGTCCGGATCCAACACATCACTGGAAAGGTAGGAGGGGAAGGCGGCTTCGACCGTCACGCTGTCATTCATAGGACTGTCAGAAGCGATTTGAAGCAGGTAGGTTTCTCCCACATACATCGTAGAGCCATAGATCAAATTGTTGTCAGCCTCATCACGGATGGAAGGCGCAAGCGTAACGCTGATGGTGACGGTTGGTTGATCAGGATCAGCATCTGCCGTCGGTGCAGCTTCTGTCGGAACAGAAGTCGGCTCGACGGTTTGTGTCAGTGTACCAGGTGTTGCGGTTGGCTGAACATCTCCTTCCCGTACACCAGTAATGAGATAGGCGGCACTTTTCTGAGCAAAGGCACCGGTAAGATCTGTAAAGCTGACATCAAGGGTGTAATCCCCTGCTGCGGACAATGCTTCTGATGTAAAGACTACACGCATCACAGTGTCATCCGCGCCCTCCTGCGTCATGGAAAGTGTCTGACAGCTCTCCGAGGATCCATCCACCGGACAGAGCACCGCGGTCAGCCAGCTCTGCGCCTCGGCAAATGACTGCATCTCATCTGAATTGACGGTAACCGTAAAAGTGAAAGTTTCCCCTGCGCGCAGAGAGGAACCGTCAACGGGAATCCGTTCCGCTTCCTGCGCGAAAACGATGTTGAGTCCAAAACAAAAAAACAGCAGGAAAATAAAGAAAGGATTGTATATTAAGAATGGTACCGTGCATCGGCATTTGTTTGCATCTCTGTTGATTTTCTTTCTCATTGTTGTCATCATTAGTATCCTTTCATCCATCAAACAGCCTACGATTAATTTCTACCGTTACAGTTAATAATTTTCAAATTAATACTTTCCAATGTTCGCCGTTGTTCCCGCCTACGCGATTCAGCAGATTCTTTACTTCAGTTTTTTTGAAATTTGCAGCAACTATTCTGTCCGCCGCAGCGATTTCATTTGCGATTTCTGCCATCGCGATATGCAGAGGTCCTGAACAACCTTCAGTATTTTTATTTCCATACTGCTCACACCTTCAAAAATAATTTCCGGCAGTGGGTTTAATGATATTATACCGTTTTTACGAGTTTTATACAGATTTCCAACAAAATATTCCTGAAGGTCATATTTTTTATGCACAAATAAAAGTCATACAAAGATTGAAAAAATGACATTAATCACCTTTTTGCAGTATAATATTTAGTCCATGTGATTTTACCAATTATTCGGCGGGTCGTACTTGTGCGCTGATTTGTGGTAGGAAGACACTGTCAAAGATTTTAAATGGAGGCCAATTTGACTACTACACAGCATACGAAATCCTATGCGCGTATTCCGAATGTCTACCAGCTCCCCGGTTTTATTGACATTCAGCTGGATTCTTTCAGACGGCTGAAGGAATACGGAATTGCGGAACTTCTTGATGAAATTTCACCGATTGAATCCTTCAACCACGGAATGAAGCTTTACTTCCCGAGCAATTCAGAAGAATCCCGGGAATGGAACCTGAAATTCTGGTTCGGCGAACCGAAGCAGAGCGTTGACGAGTGTGTGGAACGGGATCTCACCTATTCATCCCCGCTCTATGTTTCCGTCCTGCTGGCCGGTCCGTCCATCGCTTCACCGCAGAAACAGGACGTTTTCCTCGGTGAATTTCCGGAAATGACCGAAAGCGGTACCTTCATTATCAACGGGTCCGAACGTGTCGTCGTCTCCCAGTTGATCCGCTCCCCGGGCGTCTATTTTGAAGCCCCTGTCGATCACTCCACCGGTCACCGCCAGGCTATGGCGAAACTCATCCCGGACCGCGGTGCCTGGATGGAATTTGAGACCCGCAAGAATGACTATATTATTCTGAAATTCAACCGCAAACGCACAGTGCCGATCACCATTTTCCTGCGCGCCCTGGCCGCAGTCAATGACGGCATTGAAGAGTCCCCGATCAAGGAAGGGACCGATGAAGAACTGCTGGCTCTGTTTGGCGATGTTGACAACAACAAAGACCGCAAATATATCGAAGCCACCTTCAAACAGGAACCTGTCTGGGACACCACGAGCGGCATGACCATCGGCGAACTGGCTCTGATTGAATTCTTCAAGAAGATGCGCCCCGGTGACCCGGTCAACCTCGAAAATGCCCGTGAATTCCTCGAAGAGCAGCTCTTCGACCAGCGTCACTATGACCTGGAACGCGTCGGCCGTTACAAGCTGAACCAGAAGCTTGATCTCACCGAACGCATTCCGATCGCACACCGCAACGTCACCAAGTGGGACGTCGTCAACCTTGTCCGCCACATGATCGAAATCAACAACGGCACCAAGGAAAAGGACGATATCGACCACCTCGGCAACCGCCGCGTGAAGACCGTCGGCGAACTGATCGGAAACAAACTCCGCATCGGTCTGCGCCGCATGGAACGTGTCATCAAGGAACGTATGTCCATCCATGATCAGGAACACGTTTCCCCGATCAGCCTGGTCAACATCCGCCCTGTGACCTCCGCACTGCGTGAGTTCTACGGCTCCTCCCAGCTGTCCCAGTTCATGGACCAGAACAACCCGCTGGCTGAACTGCGCCACAAGCGTACGCTTTCCGCACTGGGTCCTGGCGGTCTGCGCCGTGAACGCGCCGGGTTCGATGTCCGCGACGTTCACCACACCCATTACGGACGTATCTGCCCGATTGAAACCCCTGAAGGTCCGAACATCGGTTTGATCGGCCGTCTTGCAAACTATGCGAAAGTCAACGAATACGGCTTTATTGAAACACCGTACCGCCGCGTGTTCAACAGTCTCTACAAAGACGATGACCGCCTGATCGGCCGCGAACTGCGCGAGACACTCAGCGACAAGGACGGAAACGTCATCGCCGAAGCCGGTACCCGTGTGGATGAAGACCTCTTCAAGAAGATCCAGACGATCGAATCCGACAAGGTCCTCATCACCCCGTTCGTTTCCGATGAAGTGGACTACCTCTCCGCTGACGCTGAAGATAAATTCCGCATCGCGCAGTCCAACACACGCATGAAACCCAACATGGAGTTCGATCAGAAACGCGTTTCGATCCGCCACTACTCCGAGTTCACTACTGCTACACCGGAAAACATCGAATATATGGACGTTTCTCCGCAGCAGGTGGTTGGTGTCAGCGCCGCGCTGATCCCGTTCCTTGAACACGATGACGCGAACCGCGCCTTGATGGGTTCCAACATGCAGGCACAGGCCGTCCCGCTTGTCAATCCTGATATCCCGTTGGTCTCCACCGGGATGGAACAGTACGCTGCCATCGATTCCGGTCAGGTACTGACTGCCACAGAAGACGGAGAAGTGATTTCTGTCAACGCTGAGCAGATCATTGTCCAGACGACCGAAGGAACCATTCATCCGTACCAGCTGCGCAAATATCAGCGCTCCAACCAGAGCACCTGTATCGACCAGCGCCCGGCAGTCACCAAAGGACAGAAGATCAAGAAGCACCAGGTGCTCGCAGATTCTTCCTCCACCGTTGACGGTCAGCTGGCTCTTGGTCAGAACGTGGTCGTGGCCTTTGTCTCCTGGGAAGGCGGCAACTTTGAAGACGCGATCCTGATCTCCGAACGCGTGGTCATGGATGACAAATTCTCATCTGTCCATATCGAAAAATATGAACACGATGCTCTCGAAACCAAACTCGGTCCGGAAGAAATCACCCGCGACATTCCGAACGTCGGTGATGACGCAATCAAGGACCTTGATGAAGAAGGTATCATCCGCATCGGTGCCGAAGTGGGCCCGGGCGACATCATCGTCGGTAAGATCACCCCGAAGGGCGAAAAGGAACTGACCCCGGAAGAACGTCTGCTCCGCGCTATCTTTGGTGAAAAGTCCCGCGATGTGAAAGACAACTCTCTGCGTATGCCTCACGGTGAACGCGGTAAGGTCGTCGACGTCAAGGTCTTCAGCCGCGACGATAACGCCGATCTGCCGGCAGGCGTCAACAAGCGCGTCCGCATTTCTGTGGCACAGCGCCGCAAGCTGACAGCCGGTGACAAGATGGCCGGCCGCCATGGTAACAAGGGTGTTGTTTCCCGTGTGGTGCCGGTCGAAGATATGCCGTTCCTCGAAGACGGTACTCCGGTCGATATCATCCTGAACCCGCTGGGCGTCCCCGGTCGTATGAACATCGGTCAGGTGCTGGAAGTCCATCTGGGCTGGGCAGCTCTGCGCCTCGGTTTCCGCGCCATCACCCCGGTTTTCGACGGTGCCACGGAATACGAAATCGAATCCGAACTGGCCCGTGCCTGGATGCTTGACACCGCCTGGAGACAGTGGGGCGACAAGGCCTGGGATTGGGCACATGAACACGAAATCGACACCACTTCTTTCGAAGATGATGACGAAGTCCGCCGTGCCTATGTTGCTGAAGTCTTCAACGAACGCGGCATCCCCATGGATGACCTCAACGAAGAAGTTCAGCTGAAACACGCCGTGATGGCCGAATGGCTCCGTGATAACGGTTATGACCCGGACAGCATCATCGACTGGTCAAATGTGGAACCGAACGCACCCACCATCCTGCCGAAGGATCAGGCAGCTATCCATGCCTGCCTGAAGCTGTGGATCGCATCCGAAGGTGAGACACCGGTCTCCGATGATGAAGATGAACTGCGCAACCAGGCCGCACACATCAGCCTGAAAACCGGACAGCCGGTACCGATCGTCGGGAAACAGGTCCTGATGAACGGGAAATCCGGTGAACCCTTTGACCAGCCGGTCACTGTCGGCGTCATGACGATGCTGAAACTGCACCACCTGGTTGAGGATAAGGTCCATGCCCGTTCCACCGGTCCGTACAGTCTCGTTACGCAGCAGCCTCTCGGCGGTAAAGCCCAGTTCGGTGGTCAGCGTTTCGGTGAAATGGAAGTGTGGGCACTTGAAGCTTACGGTGCAGCCTACACGCTGCAGGAAATGCTTACCGTCAAGTCCGATGATATTCAGGGTCGTGTTTCCACCTATGAAGCCATCGTCAAGGGCAACGAGATCCAGGATCCGGGTCTGCCGGCTTCCTTCCGCGTCCTTGTGAAGGAACTGCAGTCCCTCGGTCTGGCTGTGGAAGCTGTTCTGGACACCGGTGAGACCATCAAGTTCGGTAAGGACGAGGAAAAGGTCAAGGCTCCGCGCATTTCCAACGCGCTGCTTTCACCGTCTGAGAAGTCTCTCGATGACGAACTGAAGAACATCGACAAGCTCATTGACGTCAATGCAGTTCCGTCCAATCCGTTTGCCGGGCTGAGTGATGTCGACCTGTCCTGGAACGTCGTCACTCCGAAACCGCTGGAAGGCGAAGAGGATGTTGAAGGACAAGATTACGGCGACGGTGACGATTTAGACTCCGGTGATGATCCGAAGCCTTCACTCGATGACCTCGATGAACTGATGAATTAATAACGAACACGGGAACTTCAGTTGTCCGCGGATCATTGAAGTTCCTGTAATATTTACCGAAAAATCCAAAAGAAAAATCAGGGAGCATTTTCCCTGATTTTTCTTCTTCAGCATCAACGGATGTTATAAAGTCCGGCGGCGTTCACAAAGCACATTTTAAAATGGACTGTGGTACGGCAAAATATCTCCATACGCTCCTGTCTATAAGTCTCAGGCTTTCAATGAAGAACGATAGATGATTTCCCCGTTTTTCAGATAATGAGCATCCAATGCCTTGCATGCCTCTTCCAGACTTCCGGACTTCACCGCGTTCAGGATACGTTCATGTGAATTGACCAGCCGGTCGCCACGGGACATTCCTGACCCATCCAAATCGCTCCTGCTTCTCAGATTTTTCAGTGTGAGAAACATCGCGCCGTTCAATGGACTCAGCAATTCCCACATTTTATAAAGTCTGGTGATTTGGCAGGAAAGAACGATCTGCGCATGAAATTTTTCATCCGCTTTCACCTCCGCAAGAATATTATCTTCTCCCGCAAGTGATTTTATCTCTTCCATAGCGGCTTCCATCGTAAGGATCCCGTAAGCATCGACATGTCCCCCGCTTTTTTCCAGAGCCAGCTTTTCAAGACTGCCGCGCAGGAAAAAAACCTCATAGGCATCCCGGGGAGAGAGCAGCGCGACTGTACAGCCTTTGTTGGGATGATAGTCGACAAGCCCCTCCACAGCCAACTGTTTCAGAGCATCACGCACCGGTCCCCGGCTGAGATTCAGTTTTTCGGAAATATTGCTCTCGATCAGTTTTTCACCCGGCTGCATATTCCCATCGATGATCTGTTCCCGCAGATATTGAAGCGCAATATCTGAATAATTTTTCTTCGAATCACCCTCACTGATCATAAGCCTCTCCAAAAAGATTCAATGCATCAGAGATCCTTTCCATATCCACAGGTCCAAACCGCTGATCACAGGGGATAGCAAGGATGTGCTCATATATGTAACGGGCAGTATCATGCCCGTCTAAATTGATTTCCGGACCGACAGGCCAGTAAACGGTAGAGCGAATCTTCTTCTCAAGCAAATAAGCCTGCAGCGCGTTCCGTTGTTCAGCATAAATGACGAAATGACTGGGGACAGCATTCTCCGTAAGCTCCGGAAAGATCACGCTGATTCCATGAAGGTTTTTATGCAAACCGTTCAGAATAGCAAGATAGTTCTCTCTTCGCAGCCGGCTGATTTCATTCAAATCCGCGTGCCGCAGTGTATATTCCGAAGGCTGATCGCTCGCGTAAGCATCAAAGATCCTGCGCAGAAGCATTTCGCCCTCCCAAAACAAATCATTACCCGGTTCATTGATCGTGCGTATTCGCAGAGAAAGATGTTCGGGATGAGGAGGCAGCGTGTCACAAACAAAGCGGCCATGTTTTTTTATGGCAAACCCGCCGCAGGGAACCCCCATCCATTTCCGGAAACTTCCAGCAGCATAATCGATCAATGGGTCGAATCCGTCTCCGGAAAGCAGAGAATGAGTCACATCCTCAAAAATGACAATTCCGCGCTTTTTGCACTCACGGACAAAATCAGCATCATAATTGCAGAATCCATAATAACCGCATAAAGAAATCAAACTGATCTCATCCAAAAGGCCGGGATCAAAGACACTGTGAAGATCTTTATCGATTTCATAAAACCGCAGTGAATATCCGGCTTTCACAAATGGAGCCAGAACCGTCTCGCAGGTATAGATCGGTACATACGCAACTTTTCGAGTGTCAGTCAAACTGATTTCCTGAAGGCAATAATAAATACCGCAGCGGCCGGACATCATAAAACGGACGTCACCATCCGGTGAACAAATACGGCTAAAAAAACCATTATCATCCGGTCCCGTTTTTTCGGGCGGGAATGTACCACCAATCATTTTCATATGAAGCCCCTCCAATTAGTTATAGAAGCTGTTCAGAAGGCAGTCTCCGGGGCCTACTCCTTCATAGAACTATTCCTGTAGAAGGACAACTGAACAGTTATAAAAATAACAGAAAAAGTCTGTCTTACATAAAATCACTAATATTTTTAATTATGCCATGAAATATCATAAATAAAAAGCATGTTAAGTATTTTATAATATAAAATTGTTAACAATCTAAATAACGTGTTAATTTGTTTTATTTTTTGTAAACCTATTGAAAAAATCTGAATTTGCTATTACAATAGGGAATATACACCAAACAAAGGTGTTACCGGCATATTTTTAATGCATCGTAGATTTGTACATTTTTAAGAGAGGAAAAGGGATAAGTCTATATGTATAAGTTCATCATAAAACGACTGCTTCAACTGATTCCCGTCATCATCGGTGTTACATTCATCGTGTTCTTTATCATGAATCTTGCACCGGGCGACCCAGCCGCGATCATTCTCGGGGATCAGGCAACAGCTGAAGCGCTTGCCATGAAGCGCGAGGAACTCGGCTTGAATGACCCGCTGCTTGTCCGCTACTTCAACTACATGAAAAATCTCCTGCGCGGCGACATGGGAACATCATATAAAAACAATATTCCCGTCTGGAATCAGGTGATTGACAGACTTCCCAACACTGCTATTCTGGCAGTAGCCGGTATTTTTATCGCTCTTCTTTTTGGCATACCGATCGGCATTCTTTCAGCAAAGAAACAATATTCCCTGCTTGACAATGTGTCCATGGTAGGTGCACTGATCGGGGTCTCTATGCCAAACTTCTGGTCCGGCCTGCTGCTTGTGATGCTCTTCTCTCTGAAACTCGGATGGCTTCCCTCCCAGGGCATGGGCAGCGGAGGCTTCTGGCCGGTACTGCGAAGCATCATCCTGCCCTCACTGACACTGGGGATCAACTCCATGGCCATGGTCGCCCGCATGACCCGCTCTTCTATGCTTGAAGTGATTCGGCAGGATTACATTTCCACCGCTCAGGCAAAGGGTCTTGATGATCAGGTGATCACGACTCAGCACATGCTGCGCAACGCCCTGATCCCTATCATCACAGCGGTCGGTCTGCAGTTCGGGCACCTGCTGGGCGGCGCCATGCTGGCGGAAACAGTATTTTCCTGGCCGGGATTGGGACGCTTGATGGTGGATTCCATCAAATCCCGGGACATTCCCATGGTTCTCGGCTGTGTCGTTTTTATGGCAACGATGTTTTCCATCGTAAATTTGATCGTGGATATTGTCTACGCTTTCGTTGACCCGCGCATCAAATCTATGTACAAGAAAGGAAATTGATCGTCATGGAAGAGAATCGCATCACCAACGAAACCGCACCGGTAAAGAAACAGCGTTCTCTTTGGGACGAAGCCTGGAGACGCTTCCGGAAGAACAAGACAGCAATGGGCGGACTCATTTATCTGAGCATTCTGGTCATCATCGCCATATCTACCACTGTGATCGACTGGGTCACGAAAAATCAGGTCTACAAAAATTACATCATCAAGCAGGATCTACTGCACCGCTTGAAGGGGCCCTCTGCCCAGCACATTTTCGGGCAGGATGAATTTGGCCGGGATATTTTCCTGCGAATGCTCTGGGGTACTCGCTATTCCCTGTTCATGGGCGCGCTGGCAATCATCTTCGCACTGATCATTGGCGGCTTTCTCGGCGCTCTTGCGGGCTACTATGGAAAAAAAGTTGACGCGGTCATTATGCGCGCCATGGATATCCTGCTGGCAATTCCCTCCATGCTGCTGGCTACCGCCATCGTCGCAGCGCTGGGAACAAGTCTCGTCAATGTGCTCATCGCCATCGGCATTTCTTATATTCCGACTTTTGCCCGAACCGTCAGAGCTTCCGTCCTGACCGTCAAGGATCGGGATTTTATTGAAGCCGCCCGTGCCATCGGTTGTGATGACTCAGAAATCATCTTCAAATATATCGTGATGAACGCTCTGGCGCCGATCATCGTTCAAGCCACACTGGGACTGGCCGGAGCGATTCTTTCCATCGCCGGCCTTTCCTTCCTCGGTCTGGGTATCCAGCCTCCGACACCGGAATGGGGCGCAATGCTTTCCAATGCGAGAACCTACATTCGCGACGCATGGCATGTAACGGTGATGCCCGGTCTCGGCATCATGCTGACCATCCTCTCCCTGAACCTGATGGGAGACGGTCTGCGCGATGCACTGGACCCGAAATTGAAGAACTAACCATTTTCGGAGGAAGAAAGATATGTCAGAACTCTTGCTTGATATCAAAGGCCTCAGCATTATCTACTCCACTGAGGATGGTGTCGTCGAAGCGCTGAACAAAGCAAATCTGCAGCTTCACAAAGGAGAAAGTCTCGGTCTGGTAGGCGAAACCGGAGCGGGGAAAACCACCCTGGCCCGCGGGATCATGAGACTGATCCCCAATCCCCCCGGTAAGATCACCGGAGGCGAGATTTTCTATGAAGGCAAAGACCTGCTGAAGCTGAAAGACAAAGAAATGCGGCAGCTGCGGGGCAGAAAAATCTCTATGATCTTCCAGGATCCAATGACCTCCCTGAACCCGGTTATGACTGCCGGGGACCAGATCCGGGAAGTGATCCTCACCCATAACCCCGGTATGTCCAAAAAAGAGGGCCGAAAACAGGCGGAAGAAATGCTGGAAATGGTCGGGATCAATGCCTCCCGCTATGATGATTATCCTCATCAATTTTCCGGTGGGATGAAGCAGCGTGTGGTGATCGCCATCGCGCTGGCATGCAACCCGGAACTGCTGATCGCGGATGAACCGACCACCGCGCTGGATGTAACGATCCAGGCTCAGGTTTTGGAGATGATCCATGACCTGAAACAAAAGAATAATACAGCCATGCTTCTCATCACGCACGATCTCGGTGTCGTAGCTCAGAATTGCGACACAGTGGCTATCATTTACGCCGGTGAAATCGTGGAGTATGGGACACTTCGCCAGGTTTACAAGAACATCCTCCACCCCTATACGGAAGGGCTGTTCGGCTCCATACCAAGCCTGGACACCACATCAACACGGCTCAATGCCATTGACGGCATGATGCCGGACCCGACACTGCTGCCAAAGGGCTGCAAATTCGCTGACCGCTGTAAATTCGCGGAAAAACGATGTCTGGAAAAGGATCCGGAACTGATTACCCTTTCCGATGGGCATAAAGTCCGCTGCTTCCGCTACGAACAGGAGGGAAAATAAGATGGCTGAAAAATCAAATGAAATCTTACGTGTAAACCATCTGAAAAAATATTTCCCGGTACCTGCGGGAATGCTTCATGCCGTAGACGACATCAGCTTCACTATTGATAACGGGAAAACGCTGGGCGTTGTCGGTGAATCCGGCTGCGGAAAGTCCACCATGGGACGGGCAATTCTGCGGCTGCATGAACCAACATCCGGAGAGGTGTATTTTCAGGGAAAGGACGTGCTCGCCCTGGACAAACAGGGGATGAAGCAGCTGCGCCGCGATATGCAGATCATTTTCCAGGATCCCTACGCATCACTGAATCCACGAATGACGGTCAGTGAAGCAATTGCCGCACCGCTCCTGGTACAAAAAATATACTCTCGCCGGGACAAGGCAGAGATCGAAAAACGCGTCCGTGAAATCATGGATCTGGTGGGACTGGCAAATCGTCTGATCAACACCTATCCGCATGAACTGGATGGCGGACGCCGTCAGCGTATCGGTATCGCCCGCGCTCTGGCGCTAAACCCGAAGTTCATTGTTTGTGACGAACCCGTCTCCGCATTGGATGTCTCGATTCAGGCTCAGATCCTGAACCTAATGGCAGATTTGCAGGATGAGCTCGGCCTGACGTATCTTTTCATCACCCATGACCTTTCCGTTGTCAAGTATGTTTCCGATGACATTCTCGTGATGTACCTGGGTCAGATGGTGGAAAAAGCCCCGTCCGACAAGCTTTTCAAAAAACCGATGCATCCATACACGCAGGCACTGCTCTCCGCAATTCCGATCCCGGATCCGGATCTACCGATGAACCGCATCACTATGAAAGGCGAGCTGACCTCACCGGTGAACCCGGGAATCGGCTGCCGTTTTGCAAAACGCTGTCCCTATGCGAAAGATGAATGTTCGCAGCAGGAGATGGTCCTGACGGAAGAGGAACCCGGTCATTTTGTAACCTGCCTGCGGGTACAGCGAGGTGAAATTTAGATGACAGGTATCAGGTATTAAGTGTTAGGTGATAGTTATTAGGTTATATGATATTGGATAATTTCCAGAGATATTAGCGGATAGAGGCTCACACCTGATATCTAAAACCTAATACCTAACGCCTAACACCTGGAAAAGGTCGTTCCCGGAAGTTTCCAAAACTTCCGGATCATACTGAGGTCCGAATCTTATCCGGACACCACAAACTCAATAGGAGGAAAAATGAAAAAATCTGTTGTTATTGTCCTGGTCGCCCTCATGATCGCTATGATCAGCTCCGTCGCCGGAGCACAATACAAGGACACCATCACCTGGGCACAGGGTTCTGATGTTACATCCATGGACCCGCACCAGGGTAAGGAAACCCCGGCCGTTCAGGTCACCAGCCAGATCTTCGATACACTGGTTGCCGTAGACCCCGCCACCAACGAGCTTTTCCCGCAGATCGCTGAATCCTGGGACATCGTTGATGACCTGACCTATGTCTTCCATATCCGCCATGGCATCAAATTCCATGATGGAACCGAACTTACCGCGGAAGACGTCAAATTCTCCCTGGATCGCGCTATCGCATCCGCAGCGGTTTCCTACATTGTCGACTTCATTGACACCGTCACCGTCAATGATGACTACACTGTAACCGTCGTCACTGATGCTCCTTACGGCCCAACCCTGCGCAACCTGGCGATCCCCTTTGCCGCCATCGTCCCAAAGCATGTTGTTGAAGCTGACGAGCAGGCCTTCATTCTCAACCCCATCGGCTCCGGTCCGTACACCTTCGTCGAATGGAAACAGGGTGACCACGTCACACTCAAAGCTTTCGAAGACTACTATGCCGACAAGGCTCTGACCGAAAACCTGGTCATGAAAGTCGTCCCGGAAACATCCCAGCGCTCCATCGCTCTGGAAACCGGTGAAATCGACCTGGCCTATGATCTGGCTGTCAATGACCTGCCGAAGGTCCGTGACAACGCTGCTCTGACCGCCTACGAAATCCCGTCCCTGAGCTGCTGGTACATCTCCATGAACATGAACAAAGCTCCGTTTGACAACCCGCTTGTCCGCGAAGCCCTGAGCTATGCAATCGACCGCCAGCTGCTGGTGGATGCCCTGAACATGGGTTCCGGCCAGCCTGCTGATGCCATCATCGCCCCGGGCGTCTTCGGTTACTACAGCACCGGCGTCCGCGAATACAACCCGGAAAAGGCTAAGGAACTGCTTGCTGAAGCCGGTTATCCGAATGGTTTCTCCGCAAAGTTGTGGGTGAACGACAACCAGTCCCGCATTGAGATGTGCCAGGTCATCCAGGCCATGCTCTCTGAAATCGGTGTGGAAGTCAGTGTGGACGTGATGGAATTCGGTGCCTTCATTGCCGCCACCACCAATGGTGAACACGACATGGCATACTTCGGCTGGACCACCTCCAGCGGTGATGCCGACTACACCTACTACTCTCTGGAACACTCTTCCCAGCAGGGTGCCGCAGGCAACCGCACCTTCATCGCCGATCCTGAAGTCGACGCTCTGATCGAAGCCGGCCGCAGCTCCAACAATGCCGAAGAACGCCAGGAAATCTACAAGAACCTCGCCATCAAACTTGACGAGATCAATAACAACCTGCCCATCTTCTACAGCTCCCTCAACGTCGGCGCCAACGCCAAGGTTGAAGGTTTTGTTATGGATGCCAATGGTTACCACCCGCTGAACAACGTTCAGGTTCTTCAGTAATTCTGCTCAACAAAGCCGCCGGTGTTGAAACCGGCGGCTCCATATTTAAGGAGGCACAGATAAAATGAGACTCGCCAATATCACCTGGCCGCAGGCACAAGCCTATTTCAAAGAAAATGACATGGTTCTGATTGGCATCGGAAGCATCGAATGCCATGGACGCCATATGCCTCTCGGGACAGATACACTGATCCCCGATCACCTGTTGGGAATGATCGAAAAGAAGAGCGATGTCTTGATCGCCCCGACCATCCCCTTTGGTGCATGTCAGAGTCTTTCACCATATCCCGGAACAATCGATATTGATGGGGATATTCTTTACCAATTCTTCCGCCAGATCATGCTCAGCCTCTACCGTCACGGTGCGAGAAAATTCGTCATCCTGAACGGTCACGGAGGAAACATGAAAACGATCGAAAGGCTTGGCCTTGAATTTGAAGACAAAGGCTGCCTGGTCGCAATGCTGAACTGGTGGCTAATGGCCTGGGATATGAATCCGGCCTGGAAGGGCGGACACGGCGGCGGTGAAGAAACTGCTGCAATTTTAGGTATTGATCCGTCACTTGTCGTAAAAGAAGAAATCGGCGGGCCACTGAAGCTTTATGATCTGACTGACAATCTGAAAGCCACAGGCTTCCGTTCTGTGGAATTCAAAGGCGTCTCTGTTGAAATTCTGCGCAGCACACCGCACGTCACTGACAGTGGTTGGATCGGTCCGGATCATCCAAACACTGCTACAGAAGAATGGGGTAAAGAGATGCTCCAGACAACTGCCGACTATATTGTCGACTTTATGGAAGAATTCAAAAAAGTACCCTTGAAATAACGGAAGTCTGCTCATGGAAAAGTCAACAGCTCTTGAAATGATTGCGGCGATTTCAAACGCCAATGGGGTTTCCGGTTTTGAGGATGAGGTCGTATCCGCCATACTGCCTTACGCAAAGCAGGTTGGAGAAACAACGGTCGACCGCATGCGAAACACGTTTATCCACAGAACCGGAAATACCGGCGCCCGCCCTGTCGTACAGCTTGACGCACACAGCGATGAAGTCGGTTTTATGGTGCAGGCGATTTGCCCCAACGGCACACTGCGCATCATCCCGATAGGCGGATGGGTCACCAGCAACATACCCGCCCACATAGTCCGGGTCAGAACCAGAGACGGGCAGTACATTCCCGGGTTAACCGCAAGCAAACCTCCGCATTTCATGACGGAAGCAGAACGAAAAGCGCCACTGGAGATGAACAACATTACGGTTGATGTCGGTGCCACATCCGCGGAAGAAGCGATACACGATTACGGGATCCGGATCGGGGAACCTGTCGTCCCGGATGTTACTTTCACGTATAATGAAAAAACCGATCTGATGATCGGGAAAGCCTTTGACTGCCGCGCGGGATGCTCGGCAATCCTGAAGACCCTTCACGACCTGAAAGATGAAACTCTGAACGTTGATGTGGTCGGCGCCTGCGCCACGCAGGAAGAAGTTGGATGCCGCGGTGCTGTCGTAACAGCAAATACGATTAATCCTGATATCGCGATCGTCTTCGAAGGATGCCCTGCGGATGACACCGTTGTCGAAAAATATATGGTGCAAACAGCCATAAAACACGGCCCCATGCTGCGGCACATTGACGCGAAAATGATCACCAATCCACATTATCAGCGCTACGCCCTTGATCTTGCGGAAGAATTGGGTATCCCGGTTCAGGACTCAGTACGTTCCGGAGGAGCAACCAACGGATCCGCGATCCATCTCAGCAATAAGGGCGTTCCTGTGATCGTTATCGGCATTCCGGTCCGTTATATCCATACGCATTACGGCATTGCCGCTTATTCCGATTTTGAGAATTCAGTGAAACTGGCCTGTGCCCTGCTGAAACGATTCGACAAAGAGCTGATTTACAGCTTTTAGTCTTTATCCGAAAACAACGGCTGCATTTTATTTCTGCGGCCGTTGTTTTTATTACCAGTTATCCGTAATGGAGCTCATGGGGACTGGCGTCATGTGCTCCACCTCGAGTTCAGAACAGTTATGTTTAATGATATGTCAGGCGAAGTTCTGAAACAGAAGGTGGAATTGAAACACAAAGGAAAGCATCCAGAACTTCAGATACACCCAATTCAGCATTTCCGGCGAAAGCCTTCCAGCCTTTATCATAGGGAACCGTCAAAAAAAGGTTTCTGACTTCATTTGCCTGAAGCAGATTTATCTTCAATTCGGAACTGCTTACTTTTTTCACAGAAATTCCCTCTGACAGCTCTGAAAACAACGCTGATATTTTTTCAGTGTCTTCCATATAGAAGGTCAGGTCCGGGAAATCCGTTATCGCGGAATCAACAATAATCGGCAAATCAACAGTACCTTCCACTTTGTTTTTGCGAATCGGAATGAAATAATCAGGCGCATTAAGAGCAGTCTTTTTTTCATTTTCCGCTCCCACAAAAAGCTCACCAATCAGGGATTGATTCTCCATATGCGCATAAAGGTGATGACTTTCAGGCAAATCAATATGAAAAACAAAGGCAGCCTCACGTTCAGGATCAATTTTCCAGCAAAAATTATCATCACATTCCAAATTCAGCAAATCATATGATTTTGGCTCAGCAATTTTCAAAATCGGGCTCTCAGATCCAAGAAAAGAAGCTATTTTATTTTGGAACAGATAAGGATCTCCTGCCTCAATCACTCCAGAAGCACTGTTCATTTTCAGAATATAAGCCGCAGAGGAAATCGCTTCCACCTGTGTAATCGCACCTTCCGAAAGTACATAACGGACACCCAGCAGTGAATTTGCAAAGTTGGTATTTCCCAAGCCATACCGCAACGTGTATCGATCCTGAGGAAACCCCATGTTTCTCAAAAACTCAAAAATCTTCCGGTTCGCAAGAGAATCGAAATGCGTAATTCCCGAATACGCGAAATGCATCGCGTCATTGTCCGTCCTCGGAGCGAGATCTTCAATCCGGAAAAAATCTCCATTGTCGTCAATTGATTTCAGCAGCGCAGCTTTTTCAAGAACCGTTTCCGCATAGACATGCTGCGGTACGGCTTCTTCCAGTTTTACAGTTAAAGTCACGTTCAAATTATAGACCAGTCCCGCAAATCCCAGCGGCAGCAGATACCAGGGCACCGCTCGGGGACACTCGGCTGCACACAGAATGATCAGGTAAATCAGCAGGAAAGAAAACCGATACGGCCACCAGTGCGGTTCACTGAATCCCTGCCATATCATCGTCAGTGGACGGTAAAACATGGAAATGATCAGAATTACAATAAGAATCAGCCTGTGGCGTTTAATCGCCGCATTTTTGTTGAGAACAAAGAATAGAACCGCCGCAACAAAGGGAATCAATCCGCAATACACCGCGGGCAGACCGTTATCTCGATATTGAAAGTGATCAAACTGACCGGGCAGAAATTTTTTCAGAAAATCAGGCAGAGAAAAATTTAAAGCCTGGGTAAACCATTGCGGGTCCATAGACTTTATAGTTGTTCCCATCTGCCGGATGACTGTAAAAATCACCGGCAGGCTGAGCAAAAATACGAATGCAAAAACCAGTAATAAGCGTTTATCCGGTTTTCTCTCTTCAGGAATGATCATCCAGAGAAATGAAAAAATACAGATCATATATCCGATGTAAAAATTCAGGATCACTGCCGCCGCAAGCCACAGAACCGCAGGAAGGAGTCTTTCTCCTTTCCGAACTTTCTGACAGTACATAATGGCCATCGGCAAAATGGCAGCTTCCTGAATAAACTGAAAGTTTTCGGCATTCAGCAGCATCCATCCGGACAAACTGTATGCTGCTGAAAGGAACATTAGAAATAACATTTTTTTCCTGTCAACAGGACGGGCAAAATATTCCAGAGAAACAAAGCAGGACAGTCCGGTCAGTCCAAAAAACAGCAGCATTTCGAGACTGATACCCAAAGGCACCAATTCATCCGGGAACAATATCGGGATCAGATTGAAAGGAGAAATCAGGTAATAAGTAAAAAAAGAAGGGAAATCACCGCCGAGTCCACGGCTGAAGCTGTAAAGAAAATTATTCTTTCCTGACAG
Organism: uncultured Chloroflexota bacterium; assembly: GCA_902791025.1. GTDB lineage: Bacteria > Chloroflexota > Anaerolineae > Anaerolineales > Anaerolineaceae > Flexilinea. Next base: position 67,142 of record CADATZ010000002.1, read on the forward strand.
AACAGTCCGCATATACGCATAAAAATCAACATACTGCGCGTTCATATCATGGATCAGGAATGTTGAATCACCGAAAGGGGTGATACCTTTTATGGCAAAAAAAACAGCAAGAACCAAAAGGGGTAAAAAAAATGAAAAAAGCCGGTAAACCCGGCATTGTCTGTTCCTGGTCATTTTCTGAAAAAATCCCAGAAGCTTTTCTTTGGTTTGGAAGGAATTATCGCATTCGGGATCCTGCCTGCCAAAAGTGTTCTGCCAATTTCGTCCATATAATCCACAACATCAGAACCCGGATTTGAGGCAAGAACCTTTTCTGCTTCCTTCATATGCGGAGGGCGTTTTGTCATGTTGTGTGTGTCGGTGCCGATACAATGGATCAACCCACAATCCATCATGCGCCGAATAAAGGAAAGAGATTCCTTCGATTTTACTATGGAATCCGCATTGACCTGCGCATATGCACCGCCGCAAACCATATTATACAGAAACTCAGGATTATCACGAAGCCAGGGGAACCGCTCCACATGAGCCATTACCGGAATATAACCCTTTGTCTGCAGTCTGTAAAAAACATCCTGAACAAACTCAGGAAAATGCTGAGTCGAAAATTCTATCAGCAGCACCTTGGTTCCATCAATACATAAGGTTCCCAGGTCCTCAATTTCAAGCAAAGATGGGTTATATCGAATCTCAGCAGCAGGCCGTAAATCAAACTTACCGGCCAAATCGCTGTTTTCAATTGCTTTTTTCAGCTGCCGGAAAGAAGAATTCCGGCGAATACGAAATTCAGCCACATTCTCATCCAGTGGATGAAAATGAGAACTGAGGACGATCTGCCGCACCCCATCCGCAGCCTCTTTGTGAAGCAAACTCAGGGATACATCCAAATCATCCGCCCCGTCATCCATCCACGGAAGAATGTGACTGTGAAGATCAACCGTAAACATTAATACTTGTATTTATAACCATAGGTGGAATAATTATAATAATATCCGCCTTTTTTCGTTGTCCCACTGACGTCATAGTCATTCAGGATCGCTCCGATGATGTCTGCGTTGACAGCTTCCAGATTGGCTTTTGCGAGCTTGATCTGATCCATGGCAGCCAGGCGCTGACGAATCACGAAAATCACACCATCCGTTACCATGCTCAGCACTGCGGCATCTGTTACGATACCGACAGGAGGCGTATCAAATATCAGATAATCATACTGCGTTTGGAGATAATCGATAGCATCATGGATCAGTGAAGATCCAAGCAATTCCACAGGGTTCGGAGGCGTAACACCGGCATCGATAAAATGAATATTCGCCTGGGGAATTTCCTGGATCAGGCTCTCGATCCGTTCACCCGTAGCAAGATTTGTCAGGCCTATATTATGCTGAATTCCAAGATACTTATGCAGCATAGGCTTCCGCAGATCACAATCGAGCAGTAAAACACGATGTTTAGACTCTGCTAATGAAATCGCGAGATTCAATGCCAAACCCGTCTTTCCCTCTTTCGGGATCGAGCTGGTGACCAGCAGTTTCCGGTATTGTTTGTCAAGCGAAACGAAACTTAAATTTGTACGCAGTGATTTGTATGCTTCCACATAATTCCAGGGCGCTTCAGGATTATTTACAGCAATAAAACCACGATTCTTATATTCACTTTTCTTGTTATTTTTAGCCATCTGAAGAACCTTTCCTTATATTGTCTGCGATTCACTTTCAGGATTTGGAGCATTCGTTGTTTTTCCGCCTGATTTTGAAGGAGTTAAGTCACTCTCACGAACCTTCGGGATCACGCCAAGCACAGGTATATCCAGCTTTTTGCGGATATCCTCATCCGTTTTGACCGTATTGTCAAGAAGGTCTTGAATGATAATAAAGGCAGCCGCAGCAACTGCACCGCCGGCTACACAAAGGATTAGATTACGCATCTTTTTCGGTGAAACAGGATTCGGATCCAGTTTCGGGAAAGAAACGACCTCAACCGACCCGGCTTTTACAGTCCGAATAATAATACTCGGCGCAACAGTCAAAATTTCATCCACCATGGCAAGAGCCAGCTCAGGATCATAATCCTGTGCCGAAACCTTCATTACCTGCGTATTGTTGACAGGACTGACCGTAACTTTCTTTTTCAAATCATTAACAGCTAATCGGCTGACACCGCTAAGGCCACGTGCATTTAAAGCACTGAGAACTTGATCCAGCACGGTATCTGACTTTAATATTACCTCATAGGTATTCACCAACTGTCTTGCAGAATTGATCTGATCATTGGTGATCAAAACATTCTGCTCTTCCCTTGTGTTGACAATGATCATCGCGTCAGCCTGATAGACAGGTTTCAGGAAAAACCAGTTTATTGCAAAACCGATGATACCGCACACGGCAGCACTCAAAATGACCCAAACGATTTTCTTCATAAGGAGGTTGAAAATCTCCTGCAGATCAATCGTTACATATTCTTCTTCCATTTTGAACTCCTGTCACAAAATAATTATTAGTTCAACGAGCTGTAAAATGCCCGTTCATCAACTTCAACGTCATCATTCAAAACCGGAACATAATTTGTGATTCCGCTGTTATTAAACGCATCCGCCTTGATCCATTTCAGACCTTCCGGAAAAATAACACTATCCATATTTTCGTTATAAGAAAAAGCCCAGCTTTCGATCCCGATCAGATATTTTGGCAGAATTACACTGGAAATATCATCGCGATTCTGACAGGCACCTTCTCCGATAACAACAACCGGTCTGCTGCGGATATAATCAGGAAACCTGATTTCCCCATCCTCCCCCGCATTTTGCAAACAATGCAGAATGATTATACCATCTAACTCCGGAAGATAATCTGAAAGGAACAGTTCGTCCGCGCTATCCGGAACAGATGCGTCATAAGCTTCGGAATAAACAGTTCCAAACGGACTTGAAGGACAATTGACAAAATTATCAGCAGTCAGTGTGACTGTTGGCAATTCAACACTCTTCAGTTCCGGCAAATCGCGGAAAGCCCCTGCAGAAACACTCTGCAAGCTGCCACCGCCGCTTATTGACTGTAATGAGCTCATACTACTGATTGATCCTTCATTCAAAGCAATCAAATAATTCGGTAAACGTAGATTAGTAACGGCATCATTCCCGCTGAATGCATCCTCCGCAATCGACGCCAAAAACCATGAAAGTTCCGGATCGTAATCAACGCCGGTATATTTGAGCAATGTATAACCCTGCGACAATGTAATAAAATCATCCGTTTTTGATTGGTACCATTCAGTATCATCAAACGCACCGGTTCCGACTTTCAGCGGATAGTACCCTGTAAGATCATTCAGATAGGATAAAGCCTTGCAGCCGCCAAAAGCCCGCCTTCCAATCATCTGCAAATTAGCCGGCAGAGTGAAAATATTCAGATTTTCGCAGTTATAAAACGCTTCTTCTCCGATTTCTGTCAATCCGCCGGAAATATTTACCGTTTCAAGATTTTTACAATCCGCAAAAGCACGATTTCCGATTTTTTGAACTGTAGAAGGCATTGTTAAAGAAACAAGCATTTCATTGCCTTCAAAAGCACTATCACCGATTTCAATCACATAATAATAATCAATAGATATAGGAATATTCACTTCGCTTTCATTCCCGGAATAATTCGTAATCACACAACCATCTTCTCGAAGCAAATATTCAAATTCATCCCAATATTCAGCATCGACAGAGCCGAAAACAGTCAGCAGCAGGAAAAAAAACAGCAGTATAAAAAACTGTTTCACTTTCTGCTATAACTCCCATTCATGAATAATCAGGAACTTGATCCGATGAGAGCGTGCATATTCCTCTGCGTATGAACCGCTGTACCCGTGAATCGTCACATTTGAGCCCGAAAAACACTCGTCTCCAATGCTGTTCACAGACCTCGGAATCGTAATTTCCAGCGAGGACGGATCATCTGCGAAACTGAAATCACCAATTGTTTCGTACCCTTCCGGAATCGTTATTAAACGTATGTCTTTCCCTCTGAAAGCATAATCTGCAATTCCCGCGACAAATTCCAAATATTCATTCATCCTCGGAAGGTTCGGTTCTGAATCGTGCCCATCATATCCTCCAATCAAAACCTGTCCGGCCGGTTTTACAAACTGGAACAATTCTGATTCGACTTGAGTATTATCTTTGACACGGATACCGGCTTTCACAGCCCAATCATAAGCATAAGAACCAACCGGGGCGAGAATTACAAGACTTGGACATTCCAAAAAGGCATCATCAGCAATACTCACAACTGACTCCGGAATCACGAGATCACCCAGATACGGATCATTCAAAAAAGCTCCCGCACCGATTTCCGTCAAGGTATCCGGAAAAATTACAGATCGCAGTTCACTCATGTTTGCAAAACTATAGTCGGAAATACGCGTAATAGTCTCAGGTAAATTCACTGACCGAACAAAAGAGTTATGCTGGAACAAAATATCGCTCAATGAAGTTACAGGATATCCGGAAAGTTCTGCCGGCACCACAACGTCATAGACATTACCGGTGTACATGATTACCTGAATCCCATCTTCCATTTGCTGATAGACAAAATCATCATTAGATTGCTGTTCGTAAGCGTAATTATACCCATTGTCTATCGCGAATTGTTCCGCAACAGAATCCTTTGCGACACGTAATTCTGTAATACCTGAATAGACCAAGGCATCCGGAGCAATGGTTTCAACAGATGCCGGGATTTGCAGCATTCGCAGTCTGTCGCAATTAGCAAAAGACAATTTTGGCAGAGTTTTTACCCCATCCGGAATGAATAAGCGTTCCAAAGCAGAGCAGCTCTGAAATGCGGAAGGTCCAATTGAAGTGAGACGGGAAGGCAGTGTGATCGGATTCAGGTGGCTGCAGCCTCTGAATGCTGAATCGCCAATACTCCGAACAGATTCAGGTATTTCAATAATTTCCAAAGAACGGCATCCCGAAAAAGCATGCTGCCCGATCGAAGTCAAACTGGCCGGGAGAATAATCTCAAGCGGGAATAAGTTATCTTCAAATGCATCTGTGATTTGTGTTACACCCAATGGTACTTCAACACTTTCCGCAATGCCGTTATATTTAATCAAAATTTGATTTCCCACGATCACAAACGTGTCTGTTTGTGCAGCAAGCCAGGGGGTGCCTTTAAATGCATGAGAACCGATATTCGTAACAGTTCGGGGAATCGACACATCAGCAAGCGATTCGCAATTCAAAAAAGCATCCGCCCCAATGCTGGTCACACTGTTTGGAAATGAAACATAAGTCAACCCGATACAGCCGCTGAATGCTGCGGTGCCGATAGATCGAATTCCATTCGTAAACTGGATCATTTTCAGGCTTCTGCACCCGGAAAACGCTTTGTTCTGAATTCGCTCAATATTTGATGAGAGGCGTACCACGGACAGCTCTGTGCAGTTTTCAAAAGCACTCGGGCCGATTTCAGTTACAGAATCTGGTATTGTTACCTCACGGAGTCGATTACTGTTCGCAAAAACACTTTCACCCAGCGATGTGACCGGAAAACCATTGATCTCAGAAGGAATCTCAACTACGGGATCTCTTCCGGTATAATCAACCAAGGTAATATTGCCTTCATCGATTTCATAGACCCATTTATCAGAGGTAACAGCATTAGAAGAACGGTTCTCGCTTCCCGGAACACTGACAGGATTGCCGTCCTCACGACCTAAAATCAATGCTCCGACCACTGCCACGATTAAAATACAAACCAGAGCTATTGTAATTCGCTTAACCGTCATTCACCCTCCGGTAAAAACTCTTCTGCACTGATCAATAAAGACTGAGGTAAATCCGAATCTGCTTCATACCACATTTCAAGCAGGAATTTCAGATCCCACTTACGGGCAAACCGTTCCGCCTCCGTTCCTGTGGAAGAAACGATGGTCAGTTTATGATTCTGAACAATACTGTCATCAATATAAGTGACACTTTCCGGTATAATCAGCGTCAACTCATCTGATGTATTTTGAAGCATATCTGCTGTGAGCTCTTCGGTTCCATCTGCAATCGACAGCAACCGCAGCGGCTCTGGAGTAGCTGTTGGTACGAGCGTTGCTGTCGGTGTACTTGTTGCGGTTGCTGTCGGTACTGCTGTGTCCGTTGGAACAGGCGTTGCAGTCGGTGTATTTGTTGCGGTTGCTGTCGGTACTGCTGTGTCCGTTGGAACAGGCGTTGCAGTCGGTGTATTTGTGGCTGTTGCCGTCGGCATTGCAGTATCCGTCGGAACAGGTGTTGCTGTAGGTGTGTTTGTCGCTGTTGCTGTCGGCACTGCAGTATTCGTCGGAACAGATGTTGCTGTCGGTGTATTTGTCGCTGTTGCTGTCGGTACTTCAGTATCCGTTGGGTTGGCAATTATATCCATTGCAGTTGCTGTCAGAGCAGCTGAAGGAGTAGACTTTCGATTTTCATTTCTTTCCTTCAACGCAGCAACGGTTGCCTGGAGAGAAAGAGCTTCATCACTCAAAGCTGCTTCTTCAGAAGTAACTTCGACTGTCGGGGTGGAAGTACTCGGCATAACAGCAGTCGGGGTTGCTGTTATCTCTGTCGGTACATTCGCAGCAGTCGGCGATACAGTTATCTCTGTCGGCACATTCGTGACAGTCGGGGTTACAGTTATCCCTGTCGGTATAGTCACATCGACGGATACAGGAGTTTCCGAAATAACAGGAATCGCAGTGGCTGTATAAACCGGCTGAACAACTGTCGGAATAACAGCAAATTCATCCACAACCTCAAACACACTGAAATTTCGGTCTTCCGATTCAGTTTTCAGAAAGCCTTCCTCAGATAAATAATTTTCCGCCTCAGACCCAACTTGTGTATATACCTTCAGCGACGGAATTCCCGCAAAAGGCTCCACACCAATATTTTTCAATTTCGCAGGTAAAACGACCTCTTTCAGGTTGTAAGAACCGGTAAAAGCATCTGCACCTAAAGATTCCAGCTCAGAAGATAAAGAAATCTCTTCCAAAGAATCCATATAGGAAAACGCCCAATCGCCAATTGTCTTTACAGTATTTGGCAGCGTAATTCTGCGTGCGGTTGAGTTATTTTGAAACGCGGCAGTGTTGATTCGATTCACCTGTAGCCCGTCAATTTCAGCCGGAACATCAACATCATATAATTTTCCTATATACAGCAGGATCTGAATTCCTTCATCATTTTTGCTGTACATAAAATCCTGCGTCTGCTGAATATAGTAGGTGTAATTCAATTCATGCTCCTGAGCGAACTGTTCACCGATAGACCCATACGTCACATGAAGGCGGATATAAGGCGAATTATTGAAAGCCATTTCATGGATCGTTTGTACAGAAGAAGGCATTATAACATCCGTTAGTGCTTTGCAGTCAGCAAGAACATAAGAGTTAATTGTCTCTACTTTTGAAGGAAATGTAAAACCGGTCAGTTTCTCACAGGCACGAAATGCCGAACCATTGATGTATTGAACAGATTCAGGAAGCTCAATTGAACGAAGACTTCTGCAGTTATAAAATGAATATCCATCAATACGGGTAACGGTATCCGGAATCACGATATTTTTCAGGTTCACCGCACCACTGAAAGCATAAGCACCGATTCGATTGACGGAATTCGGAATATTTACGGTCTCGACAAACGTATTATCCTCAAAAGCATCCACAACCATTGTGACACCATACGGGATATCCGCAATGGAAGAAAATCCATTCCATTTGAGCAAAATCGAATTACCGATGATCACATATTCATCCGTAAGAGAAGCAAGCCACGGGGTGTCACGAAAGCCCTTCCCGCCAAGGTAACTGAGATTTTTTGATATCTTTACATCAGCAAGAGCAGAACATGCATCAAAAGCATACTCACCGATAGATGTGACTGAATCAGGAATATCAATGGATGTCAAATTAATACAGCCGGCAAATGCGTAAGAGGAGATCACATTCAGAGAAGCCGGCAATGTGATATTTGTCAATGACGTGCAATAACGGAACGTATTTGTTTCTATTCGTGTCAGATGACTTGGAAGGTTGACCTCTTCAAGTGAGGTACAGCCATGAAAAGCATAACCGCCTATTGCGGTAACTGTCTCAGGAATTGTGACAGACTGCAGCGTTAAATTACTTTTAAACAGGTTTTCTTCAAGAGCTGTCACATTGATGCCGTAAATATTATCAGGGATTTCAATATTTTTCCCATTGCCGCGATATGCAGTAATGGTTAAACCGGTCTCATTCGTGACATAATCCCAATCACCAAACTCATGCGTTTCCCGCATCACACTCTGCCCACAAACAGGGAAGGCAATCAATAACAACAGAAAAGCAAAAACAAATCCGAACCTATTCATAACGATGAAATTATAATCTAATTTGCCAAACAATTCTTGTAATTCTGACTATTGTAGTTAAAGAATTCAAACTTAAAACAAGCAAAAAGAATAAGGTTCTCCCGCTGTAAAACGTAATAGAATAAACACCGACAGCAAAGAACATCCCGTAATATCCACTATAATGAGCATAATGCAGGTTATAAACTAAACTATTGGAGAATTTATGAGCAGACTGGATGCCGTTACACAATATGATAACGCACTGAAGGCAGGAAAAAAGTACTATAGCAACGCACTCAGCAAGGGAGAAGATCCCTATCCTGAAGTTTTGGATGAAAAAATCAACCTTGCAAACGTCAGTCCCGTAAATATCGGACTGGTCGACATCCCCATTGACCGCATCGTCGGCACTTATACCGGCGGCAGAAAAAATGCCTTTGCGGGCAATTACATGCCACTGATGGATCCGAAATCAGAGTTCGGCCAAAAATGGATCAATCTCTGCAATTACCAGATGAACGAGGGAATCGCGGATCCGATCCTCTGTTACGAATATCTCGGCAAATTCTATGTGCAGGAAGGCAACAAACGCGTCAGCGTGCTGAAAAGTCTCGGTGCTACGGACATTACCGGAACAGTATACAGGCTTATTCCGCAAAAATCCGACGATCCTGACATAAAACTCTATTTTGAATTTCTGGATTTCTATAAACTCAGTAAACTGTATACCGTCTCATTCACACAACCCGGCTCCTATCAAAAGTTACAGGCAGCGATTGGTTTGGAACCGGATCAGGTATGGCCGGAAGATGTTCGGCGATCCTTCAACTCCAGAATGATGAGCTTTACCACTGCTTACGATCAGCTTAACACCGAAAAGCTGCCGCTCACAGCCGGAGACGCACTTCTGGCTTACCTGAAAGTTCACCCTTACAGCGAACTGCAGGAACAGACCGATGATGAGATCAAGCGATCACTGGATAAAATCTGGCCGGATATTCGACTGCTGGCAAAAGGCGAACCTATTTCTGTCAGCACAGAACCGGAAGAAAAAGGGAAAAGCCTGCTCAACATTATTCTTGGGACACCGCGTCTGGATATCGCGTTTATCTATGATTTCGATCCTCAAAAATACGTATGGGCTGCAGCACATTACCAGGGCCAGAAATACCTGGAGGAGAAGCTCGGCAGCAACAGCAGCATAAGCATCAAGTCTTACTTATGCGAAGGAAATGTCGATGAAGTTATGACGAATGCCGTTCGAAAAGGCGCCAATGTCCTTTTTGTTCCGACCCCGACGCTTATCGACAACAGCCGCCGGATCGCAGCTGAAAATAAGGATATCGCTGTTTTCAACTGTGCCCTGTCCATGCCCTATGCCGGGGTTCGCAGTTATTACTGCCGCATCTATGAAGCCAAATTCATTGCCGGGGCTATTGCCGGCGCAATGGCAGACAAGGATCGTATCGGTTATATTGCCAACTACCCGATCATGGGCAGCACATCAGCCATCAACGCCTTTGCCCTCGGTGCTCAGATCACGAATCCGCGGGCAAAAATCAGTCTGAAATGGACCTGTGTTCCGGGAGACCCGATCCTCGCACTGCGTTCAGAAGGTATCAATGTTTTCTCTAACCGTGATACAGACGCTGCCAATGAATTGCTGCCCTGGGGCTCAGGAATTTACATCGAACTCCCCGGCGGAACATACCGTCCGCTGGCAGCTCCGCGATGGAATTGGGGAATATATTACGAAAAAACTGTTCAAAGCCTCCTCAACAGCGGCATCGCTGCCATCCGGGACCAGAATAACGCAGTCAACGACTGGTGGGGAATGAGCACCGGCGTTGTTGACATGATTTTAGACAAAGACCTGCCGGAAGGATTGAAACGACTTTCTGATTATTTGAAAAATGGGATCATTCGTGGTACAATAGACCCATTCCTCACCCCAATCAAAGATCAAAAGGGCATGGAAGTATGCGATGGAGAACATCCGCTTTCCATGGAGGAATTGATGCAAATGAATTGGTTGTGTGAAAATATTGAAGGAACAATTCCTCAATTTGACGAATTGCTGCCGCAGTCACGCAGTCTTGTTCGTTTGCTCGGATTATATCGGGAGACGATCCCTCCGGAAGTTGAGGAAGCTGTGAAATGAAAGTACTTGTGGTTGCCGATGAGGAGAGCCCTTATCTCTGGGACTATTACCAGCCGGGGCGCCTGAAAGGGATCGACATGATCATCTCCTGCGGAGACCTGGACCGACATTACCTGGAATTTCTGGTGACCATGGCAAACGTTCCCCTGCTGTATGTTCCCGGCAACCACGACAAAACTTACCTGTACCGTCCCCCTGAAGGCTGTGAATGTGTTGATGACAGACTGATCAAATGTAAAGGTCTGCGCATCCTTGGCCTCGGTGGATGTGTTCGTTATAATTTAGGTGCTTACCAATACACCGACAAAGAAATGTCCCGGCGCATCAATAAACTGATACCAAAAATCATAATGGCAGGCGGAGTGGATATCGTGATCGCCCATGCACCCGCCCGTGGTTATGGCGATCAGGAAGACTTCGCTCATCATGGGTTTGAGGCTTTTCTGCCGCTGATGGACAAATTTCATCCGCAATTTCTTTTCCACGGACACGTTCATCCGCGATATGGGTTCCAGATTCCGCGTTTTGTGAAGTACGGAAGCACAACTGTTTATAATTCCGTCGGCTGGCACATTGTGGATATCGAACCACCCGCCAACCCGAGTTTGCGCTGCCGACTCATGAAGGATATAGCGGGAGTTAGAAGTTAGAAGTTGGAAGTTTCTCACCTATATTCAAATTGCCGTCCACTGCTCACTGACCACAGACAAATGAATTCTACAGGGGAACAGCTGTACTGAATAAATCCCATTTTATTTCATCCATGAGCGATTTCTGATGGTACAATAGGTAACTAACTGAAAGGAAACAAGTGGAGGACAAAGATGAAATTATTCGGTTATCCGGAATTTGATGAAAACGGAGTGCGCACACTCTGCACCTATGACAATGAATACAGCCACATGCTGATGGATGTTCGTATCTATCGCATCCCTGCCGGAGAAACACGCAGCTTCTGCCGTCAGGGTGAAGAAATCGCAGCTCTGCTCCAGAAGGGGAAGATCAAGCTGAGCGCCGGGGAACTTTCCATGGAAGCCTCCCGTAAGGATGTCTTCAGCGAGCTGCCTTATGCCGCCCATGTCTGCACCGGCGACACCATTACCATTGAAGCGATCGAAGACGCAGAAGTTCTGATCCAGTGCACGCACAATGACAAAATCTTCCCGGCAAAATTATACGGGCCCAAGGATATTCCGTGGATTTATTCCGGAGCAAAAGAAAAATTCGGCAACACTGCCAACCGCCAGGTAAACACCGTGTTTGATTATGAACATGAACCCTGGTCCAACATGGTTCTGGGTGAAGTGATGAACGACCGCGGCAACTGGTCCGGTTATCTGCCGCACAGCCATCCGCAGCCGGAATGCTATTATTTTCTGTTCGACCGTCCGGAAGGCTTCGGTGCCAGTTTCGTTGGCGACCAGGTCTTCAAGAGCGTTGATGGCAGCTTCTCCGCAATTCCGGGCGGTGAACTGCATCCTCAGTCCGCAGCCCCCGGTTTTCTGATGTACACCTGCTGGATGATCCGCCACTTGGACGGCAAACCCTGGCTGCAGACAGACCGCTGCGAAGATGAACGCTACACCTGGCTGCATGACGCGAAAATCGTCAATCAGCCTGAATTTCATTAATCGGAAGTTAGAAGTTAGAAGTTGGCAGCAGACAGAAGACACAGCATCTGTCTGCTGTCTTTTTATTATTCAAGGACGAAAGAGAAATACTCTTCCATTTCTTTCTTTTCCCTAAACTTTGCCATGTACACATAACGTCCCATCGATGGCCAGTCAATCGGCGGCATTTCCTCCTGCAGGACGATATCATTTCTGTACCGCTCCATAATTTCCTCATGAGTATGAGAAAAGATGTGTCCATCTTTCCGTGCTGCATAGGCACAGAGGTAATGATCATTGGATTCAGGCGTAATTCTCCGCCCATACGTCACCATTTCGGCGTAGATCCGGTAAACGTCGACGGATTGGGCAAAGTTCATCATGTCCGGATCATGTCCACCGGCAGGACGCATGTTCACCTCCATCAGCGCGTAATCACCCGCTTTTCCAATGCCCGGGTAATCTTTTGTCAGATGGATGAACTCAAAATGGACAAAGCGGCGGTCCGCACCAAAAGCAATCACCGCCTTTCTCCCAAACTCAAGGATCTGCTGCGGAACTTCGGCAGTCGTATAAAATTGGACGTCTTCGTCATTTTGGACTGAGTCCAAAACAGACGGATACGTGCACATTGATTCAAACAACGGCTCACAGTTCAAACCAATAACAGCATCATACGTACAGATATCGCCGCTCAGAAATTCCTCCATGACATAAGGCACTGAGGGAATTTCCTTGTAAAAAGAGCGTAATTCATCCTCTGAATTCAGTTTCATGGCCCCGTTTGCGCCAACACCGATATCAGGCTTCACAATCAGCGGATAACCGACTTCCGCGGCGAAAGCCATTCCGGATTTCAAATCAGAAACGATATGCTGGCGTGCTGTCGGTATTCCGGCTTTGATGAAAACACGCTTCATTGCAGATTTTTTCACAAGATCAGCGATTTCATTGTCTCGTGTACCAACACTGATATTAAAATCCGTACGCAGTCTGGCATCCACAGGCAGCCAGTATTCGTTCAGCGATTCCAGCAAGTCGATCCTGCCATACTTGTGAATATAAAATGCCGCCGCACGGTAGACCTGGTCATAATCCGAAAGCGTGGTTACATAGTAATATTCAGTCAGCGCGTTTTTCAATTGAGGATTCAGTTCATCATAAGGCACATCACCGATACCAAGCACATGGACGCCAAGCTGGTTCAGCCTGTCACAGAACAGCGTGCAGCTGATCGGATATGCGGGGGAAATAAAAACATAATTCATTGCGGATCCTCCTCATTCAGAAGGTAATTCATAAAAATCGGAATTCGCTTTTCCCAGGCAGCCTCGCAATGATGCGCTCCGGGTACAACACGCGCTGCCACATCAGCTCCTGCATTGGTAAGCTCTGCAGCGGTCTTAAACATTCCGGCGATAAAACTGCGTTTATCCGGCGGGACCTCACCGGTTCCGACATCCATATAAATTCGGGTGGGCTCAGCAAGCGGTGTTTTACTGATCAATTGATGCAGATTTCTTTCGCCAAAATAGATACTGGGAGAAAGAGCTGCCGCACAGGAGAAGACATCATTATAAGCAGTAACAGCATAAAGAGACATCAGTCCACCCATGGAACTGCCCGCAATCAATGTATTGCTGCGATCAGGGAGAGTACGGTATGTTTGATCAATAAATTGCTTCATCGGACCGGTGATCCAGTCCATCGTCAGTTTTCCAAGCCCTTCCATATGCCCAAGATGACGCTCATAATAATCCCAGGGAGCATATTCATTCATTCTGCGCTCGCCCTCATGATTGCACTCGATAGCAGCAACGATCAGCGGCAGCCGGGAGCGTTTCAGATATTCCTTCATTCCCCATGACTTTCCATAGGTCGCGTGACTGTCATAAAACACATTATGCCCGTCAAACATATACAGTACCGGGTAACGCTGTTCGGATTTATAATAATCCCGCGGCAGGCTGATATATAAGCGTCTTGGCGATTCAGTCGGCAACTCAGGAATCTGAACTTTTCTGATTCGGATCATTATTGGTCTCTCCCTCTATTATTTCGTTGTAAGAAAATATTACCATCACCGCACCGATACCGCGTATGATTTTGAAATATCAAATTACAAATTCAAAGCAAAAATGTATAAAACAGCTCCGAAGATGAACTGTCTCCGGAGCTGAGATAAGCTTAGAAAAGCCTCTGAAAAAGCTTAGTCAGTCACTTGTGCGGTCTTCAGCAGCAGGGCATTGGACGGAGTCACGAAGTAGCCTTCCACATTGTCATGCATCAGCATGGTGTTAGCTTTGTAATAAAGCGGCAGCACCGGATATTCAGCGGCAGCAATGGCTTCCGCTTCGCGCATGACTTCGAATGCTTCTTCCGCATCGGTCATATTGGCAGCCTGTTTCACAAGTGCATCATATTCTTTGTTGGAATAGAAGACATTGTTGTTGGCATCACCGGTGGTGAAGATCTGCAGGAAGGTCATCGGGTGCACATAGTCACCAGACCAGCCCATAGCGCCAATGTCATAATTACCGGCGACATGTTCGTCATAGTAAACAGCCCAGTCGGCATTGGCGATCTTGATGTTGATATTCAGCGCATCCTGCAGCTGGCGTGCAACGGCTTCGATGATTCTGCCAACGGATTCATTGGAATAGTAGCTGAGCGTAATTTCCGGGAAACCCTCACCGTTCGGGTAACCGGCTTCTGCCAGTGCTTCCTGAGCAGCTTCGACATCGGCTTCATCAGAAAGATCGTTGTCGCTGGCTTCGTCCATCAGATCCTCACCGTCAACAACATAACCGGGAGCCATGAAGGAATAAGCAGGATCAGCATCAACCTGAGCGACATCTTCGATGATGGCAGTGCGGTCAACAGCAAGGCAGAAAGCTTTGCGGACCAGGACGTTATCAAACGGAGCTTTGGCGCAGTTGAAATCATACCAGACAGTACCATAAGACGGGGTCATCACGACACCGGCATCTTCAGCTTTCAGACGTGCGATATCGCTGGAAGGAATGGACTGCATCCCATTGATATCACCGTTTTCATAAGCCATCAGGCTGGTACCCAAATCAGCAATGAAGCGGAAAGTGACCTTTTCCAGGTTGACCTGGTCGGCGTCATAATAGTACGGGTTCTTGACCAGAACAAAGCTCTCCCCAAGGTTGATTTCAGACATCATGAATGGGCCATTGGTAACATAAGTGTCTGCGGAAGCGGTCCAACGGTCGCCGTTAGCTGCAACAGTAGCTTCCTGAACCGGGCTGAAGGTCCACATGGTGAGGATATCGAGCCAGTAAGGTGCCGGAGCGATCAGGGTCATTTCCAGGGTCTTGTCATCAAGAGCCTTGACGCCGACGGTATCAAAGCCAAGGGAATTGTCTTCGTAATATTCCGCTGCACCGGCGACATACCCCAAAAGGAAGTCAACATAACGGGCACCGGTTGCGGGGTCCAGAATACGTTTCATGGCGTAAACATAATCCTGAGCGGTGTGGTCGCTGCCATCAGACCATTTCAGACCATCACGCAGGGTGAAGGTGTAAACAGTACCGTCATCAGAGATAGTCCATGATTCAGCTTCACCCGGGATCAGGGAACCATCTTCGGTAGAGTAGGCAACCAGACCTTCGAAGACATTGTTGAGAATCGGGGAAGCGAAGGAATTGTTCGTAATTCCGGGATCGATGCCATCCGGCTCATTCGCCAGGGCATAGGTAATTTCCTGAACAGCCGCGGCAGCCGGAAGGGCGGAAACGGCCATCATCAGGCACAACATGAGTAATAAAAATTTCTTCATTTTTTCCTCCAATAATTTCAACCGGACGATCGTCCGATGATTGACTGGAATAGGGATAGGAATTTATTTCGGCAAGATCCATTTGCCAATCACTACCCAAATTTATGGCAGGACACAAAGTGTCCCGGAGATGCTTCTTTCAATGCAGGAACTTCCGTTTCGCAGCGCTTTTCCGCATAGGGACACCGCGTATGAAAACGGCATCCGGCAGGGGGATCGATCGGGCTGGGAATATCTCCCGCAATTCCGGCATTTTCTTTCTTTCTTGCCAACACCGGGTCCGGAATCGGCACGGAAGAGAGCAGACCCTGGGTATAAGGATGCAGCGGATGAGCATAGATCTCATCCGTTTCGCATTTTTCGACCAGCTGCCCGAGATACATCACACCCACATCATCGGAAACATAGCGAACCATGGAAAGGTCATGAGCAATAAACAGATACGTCAGTTCCTGTTCTTCCTGAAATATCCGCAGCATATTGATCACCTGCGCCTGAATGGAAACATCCAGTGCCGAGATCGGTTCATCACAAATCACCAGCTGCGGATGCAGGATCAGTGCCCTCGCGATGCCGACACGCTGCCGCTGTCCGCCGGAAAATTCATGTGCATAGCGGCTCGCATGTTCCTGATTCAGTCCAACCTGATGGAGCATTTCCGCCACCATCTCCCGCTCTTCAGCCTTGTTTTTACAGATATGATGAGCGCGCAGCGGTTCAGCGATGATATCCTGTACTGTCATTCGGGCATTCAGAGAAGCATAGGGATCCTGAAAAATCATCTGCATCTTACGGCGGTGAGGAAGCAATTCCTTCTGAGAAAGATTTGTTATATCCGTCCCATCCAGGATGATCCGTCCCGAAGTTGGCTCATAGATACGGATCACCGTCCGGGCGCAGCTGCTTTTTCCACAGCCGCTTTCACCGACCAGCCCCAGCGTCTTCCCTTTCTTGATCGTAAAGCTGACATCATCGACCGCATGCACGACCCTATTGCCGGAAACCGGAAAATGTTTTGTCAGGTTTTCAACTTTCAACAGGACAGATTGGTCATTATCCATAATTATTCGCTATTCACCATTCATTATTCACGATTCACTTACCGAAACGGATTTCCCGTTTCAGGCGCTTCCGGATCCAGCAGCCAGCACATACTGCGGCGATTTTCTCCGGTTTTCACATAAGGCGGCATTTCATTCGCACATATACGCATAGCATATTGACAACGCGGCGCAAAAGGACAGCCTTTCGGAGGACGGATCATGTCCGGCGGAGAACCGGGAATCGGCACCAACCTCTTGCTTTTGTCCTGATTCATATCCGGGATCGAAGCCAACAGGCCTATGGTATAGGGATGCATCGGATTCTGGAAGATACTGTAAATATCTGCTTCTTCCATGATCAGCCCACCATACATTACCGCGACACGATCAGCAAGTTCTGCAACGACACCAAGATCATGCGTAATGAACATGATGCTCATTCCCATTTCCTGCTGCAGTGACCGCATCAGCTTGAGGATCTGGTCCTGAATAGAAACATCCAGTGCCGTTGTCGGCTCATCCGCAATCAGCAGTTCCGGTCGGCAGGCAAGCGCCATGGCAATCATCACACGCTGCCGCATCCCACCGGAGAACTCATGAGGATAGGCTTTCAGCCGCTTTTCCGGTTCAGGTATACGGACCATACGAAACAGTTCGATGACTTTTTCGTCCCGTTTCTCTTTCGACATCTCTTTCTTATGTTCCCAGAGCATCTCACCGACCTGGTCTCCCAAGGGGATCAGCGGATTCAGACTGGTCATAGGATCCTGGAAAATCATAGCGATCCTGCCGCCGCGTATCGAGCGCATTTCTTTTCTGCTCTTGCCGGTCAGTTCTTCTCCATCCAGCTTGATCGATCCGGCTCTGATTTTCCCGGTCGAACCCAGCAGTTTCAGGATCGAAAGACTTGTCACGGATTTTCCGCTGCCGCTTTCACCGACGATACCGAGCGTTTTTCCTCTTTCGACATCAAAGGAAACACCACGTACCGCCTGTACTTCTCCATTAGAAGTCAGGAAAGAGGTATGTAAATCACGGACTTGTAAAATCGGTTCCATATTTTCCTTGAGTCAGAAGTCAGAAGTTAGAAGTTAGAAGTTGGAAGTTAGATGTCAGAAGTTTGATGTAAAGAACTATAAATAATTCTAAACTATTCTTCTACATCCTACTTTCTACATCCTACATCCTACTTTCTACTTTCTACTTTCTACTTTCCACATCCTACTTTTTCAGTTTCGGATCCAGCGCATCGCGCAGGCCATCACCCACAAAATTGAACGCAAACATAATCAGACAAATCACCAGCGCCGGCAGAAACAGCTGATACGGATTTGTACGCAGTGCTTCCGTAGCGTCGTTACACATCGTACCCAGTGAAGCCAAAGGCGGCGCAATACCGATGCCGATAAAGCTCATAAAGGCTTCCATGAAAATCGCACTTGGGATCAGCATGGTCACTGTTACCAGGATCGGTCCCATAGCATTCGGAATAAGGTGATTCGTCAGGATGGAAAGTGTAGACGAACCGATCGTCCTGGCTGCCATCACAAATTCCTGATTTTTCAGGCTCAGCACCTGACCGCGGACAACACGAGCCATATCAACCCAGTAGACGCTGGAAAGCGCGATTACAATCGATAAAAACCCATCATCAAGGCAAACTTTGATCAGGATCACATAAAGCGTAAGCGGAATCGTTGAAATTATATCAACAATACGCATCATGATCGCATCTGTCCGCCCTCCAAGATATCCGGAGATCCCGCCATAGAAAATACCGATGACCATATTGACCGCCGCGGCGATAAAAGCCACCAGAAGAGAGATCCGTGTGCCATACATCAGCCGGCTCAGAATATCCCGGCCAAGGTGATCAGTTCCCAGCAGATAGGTATGGTTCCAGATACTTTTTCCCTTTTCAATACGGTTTCCGTCTGCATCCCGGATCGTAGCGGGCATAACGGTATAATCGAGTGTCACGGTCATATCATCTTTATAAGGGAAAACCGTGATTTTTTCTTTCGAGTTGTCTTTCCCCTTTTTCAGCTGTCCCAGAAGATGACCGTCTTTGTCTACTTCGATGATCTTTAATGCTTTCGTGATATAAAGGAAATTTCCATCCGGAGCCGGATATACCTGCATCACCGGAGGAATATTGGCAAGTTTTGTGTTTTGATCATCATATCCGTAAGGGGTAAAGTACGGGCCAGCTATCGCGAAAACAAGCAGCAGAGCAATAATGATCAGACCCAATAAAGCAGTCGGCTTATGGCTGAAACGAAACCAGACATCCTCAGCGAAAGAACGCGGCTTTGAATACAGCCGTTCCGCTTCTCCCCCTAATTCGATCCGTTCCCATTTGTTAATTACTTCCTGCATAACCTGATGTCAACTCCACGAATGTTTCAAGACAAATTATCCTGACTTCTAAACCTAATCATATCTGATTCGAGGATCGATCAGACAATAGAAAATATCTACAATAAACACCATAGCGATCAAAAATGCCGCATAAAACACCGTCATGCCAACGATCGTTGTGTAATCACGCTGTGTGACACTGTTCACAAAGTATCCACCCATACCGGGGATCGCAAAAATCTTTTCAATCACAAAAGAGCCCGTGAGCAGATTGGCAACCGTCGGACCAAGAACCGTAACAACCGGGATAAGCGCATTACGCAGGGCATGTTTGAAAATAACCCTTGTCTCACTGATCCCCTTCGCCCGGGCAGTGCGGATATAATCCTGTCCCATCACATCCAGCAGAGAGGACCGCATCAACCGGGCAAGGAAGGAAACGGAATAACCGCCCATCGCGATCACCGGCAGGATATATCCTTTCCAACTGTCAACCCCATAAACCGGTGTCCAGCTGAGCTTGAAGGAGAATATGTAAATCAATCCTGTAGCGATCACAAAAGAGGGAATCGTTACTCCAATCGTAGCAATTGCCATCAGCAGCATATCCTGCCATTTCCCGTTTTTCAGAGCAGAAATGATACCCATCGGAATGCTGGCAAGGAGGACAAAAATCAGTGTTATTCCCCCGAGTTTCGCGGAATAGGGGAAACCATTTTCAATAAAATCATTGACGGTTTTCCCCTGATATTTAAAGGAAGGACCTAAATCGAAACGAAGCAATCCTCCGACATAATCAAAAAACTGCTTCCATAGTGGATCGTTGAGTTTATATTTCTCGTTCAGTGCATCCAACACCGCTTTGGAAACCTGTTTTTCACCTGTGAAGGGGCCGCCGGGTACCGAGTGCATCAGTATAAAGGTCAGCAGTGTGATCAAAAACAGCGTAAGAAGCATCATTCCCAAACGCTTTAGCAGAAATTTCGTCATGATCCTGTTTTCCCTTTCTTCTGATTTTCGAGTGTTTTTCAGTTTCAGTCTGACGGCTGCTTCTGACTTTGCCGTATTTCCACTTCACTATGATAAAGCAACCAAGTGAACAACAATTCCCTATTATATCCAACCCTCGCCAAAGCCGCAAGAAAGTATCAAAAAAAGTGTACCTATTCAGAATAGATCACCGGGCTTGTTTCGCGGCAGCGGGTAAATGGAACGGTACTTCCTTAACCTCAGACAGCCGAAATCCCTCCGGACTCCGGCTTTTCAACTTCCAACTTTCAACTTCCATCTTCTAACTACTGGCCCCTGGAATCTTGTTATACTCCGGGATTTCCATCTCATCCAATCTTGGATCGAGGGCTGCGAACTCCGGCGCCAGGACGAATTGGGCGTAATACCTTTGGTAATACTCAACCACCCAGCTGTTCGGGTCGGGTACGTCCCGGTCGTCTTTGGCTTTCCAGTATTTCCACCTCGTTCTCACACCTCCGACATACCCGAATTCGACCTCGTGCGTTTCCGGATAATAGACCACCGATTTGTCATCGATCAGTCCGTCCTCGCTCAGGTAGCCCTTTTTGACGACGAACTCATCGAGCTCCTCATCATAGTCTTTATCTTCAAGCGGAACGTCATCCACCCGGGAGATCGGGTCGGGAAGGTCCGGCACCGGTTCATCTTCCGGGACGCGTTCCGGCGGATAGGGATACGCCGGGCGATAGCTGTGTCCTTCGGGAATGCGGTCATAGGTATCACGGATCCCCACGGAGGCTTCCCGCTGCAAACGGATCTCGCGGGATTCGTGTCCGGGACCTTCGGTTTCTTTACGGATATATTTTTCCTGCGTTTCGATCATGCGGGAAAGCACATCCAGATGCTTGAGGTCGGCTTTTTCCGCGTCCAGCAGGGCTTGTATGTTATCAGGTTTTTTCTCTGCCAGTATGTCGTAATATTGGGAAACGTTATCGCAGCGGGTCGCGCTGTCTTTGGTGACCACGTCCATGATCGTCAGGGCGAGTGCGCGTGTTTCCGCTGTGGCGTCTGATTTTTTATAGAAAGACCCGGCCCAGCGCATCAGGGATACGGCAGCAATGCGCCAGCGTTCCGCCGCTTCCAGCAGCCGCGCGTCATCAGCCCTGAGCGTGAAGAAATCGTCCTTCGTGCGGTTGTAGATGATCTGGGCACGGTACAGATAGTTTTCGTAGGTACGGTATCCGGCTATGAGCTGAACATCAGAAGAGACTTCAGAGTATTCCATCTGAGCCGCGCTGCTGTTGAAATTGTCTTTCATTCCGCTCATTGCCTTTCTCCAATTTTTGTCAACTGCCGGGGACGGTTATCCCGTACGCGAAGCTGGTACGGGGAACCGTCACCCATGTTCCAAACCGCTGCGGTTCTGCATGAGAGTACTGCTCGGCGCAGCAGGTTATCCCGTACGCGAAGCCGGTACAGGGAACCGTCACCCATATTCCACAACGCTGCGGTTCTGCATGAGAGTACTGCTCGGCGCAGCAGGTTATCCCGTACGCGAAGCCGGTACGGGGAACCGTCGCCCGTGTTCCACAACGCTGCGATTCTGCATAAGAGTTCTGCTCGGCGCAGCGGGTCATTCCGTACATCGAACGGGCCAAAATTTCTGCTCCGAATTTAAATCGGGCGCAGTCCGTACCACACGAAGCAGGTTCACCTAACGAAACGACAACGTTTCTCCGAATACCTGCTGATGAGGCTATGCTTCCTTTTTCCGCAGAAGCCTTGTTTCCCTCTCGCTGGCGGTCCTGCTCAGGTGACGGTTCCCCGTACCGTGTACGGGATAACCGTCACCGATTTGTTTTGTTAATTAGAGTATATGCAAAAATATTAAAAAGAAAACCGCCAATATTGGCGGTTGACAAATGTGAAATTTTGTGGTAATGCGCACCGGGACATGAATCGAAACCCGGGATGGACTGTTTTTTAACAGTTACAAACAATGTTGAAATCAAATAACAAAATACGGGTATAATTTGTTGCTATGCTAAGAAAACGAATATTCAATGTATGGAAAAATTACATCACCAGTCAATTACTCGTGACTCTGTTTATTTTTCTTCTCAACTGGCTCATGGGATGGCTGACAGGTCTGCGTTTTTCATTTATAAACGCTATCGCGGCGGCTGTCTGTGAAGCAATACCAAACTTTGGTCCCATCATTTCCACCGTCATCTCAGCGATTTTGGCCGTCGCTTTCGGTTCAACAAAGCTGGATCTCGCCAACTGGCAGTTTGCCCTGGTGATCATCGGATGCTGCATCCTGATCCAGCTGCTGCAAAACTGGGTCATCAGCCCGTTGATCATCGGTAAAAAGATGGATCTGAACCCGATCGTGACCTTCATCGGGATGCTGGTCTTTTCCGCAGTTTTCGGATTCTGGGGCATGGTCCTCGCCGTACCTGTTATGGCATCTTTCAAAGAAACCATGAAATTCACGCAGGAACGAAAGGCCGCTAATCTCGATCGGATAGAGGGACCAAGAACTCCAAATGAAATCGAATCAAATGAAACCAAATAAGGAAGGCTCAAATAGCCTTCCTTATTTGATTGTAACTGTTCAGTATCCGGTGACGCACATGGGTACAGACACGCTTGTGTCGGCTTCGCGACAGCAAGGTATCAGTCCCCAAGTGCTTCGTTCTGAATAGATACATTTGATTGATATATTCAGATTGAAACATACAAAGTCAGTCTTTTACTGTTGGATCCAGCCGTACAAAAAGAGTGATCTCTAAAAAGCAAGGCCGGATGCTGAACAGCTAACAGCACAAAAACTTTGAAACGACGTTTTCCATCTGTTCTTTTTCTACGCAATCTGAAAACCGGACTTTCGCATTGCGCAGTGCAGCCAAAGGAGCCGGGGCAGGGACACCGGTAAAGGATTCCAGTTCTTCGATCTCCGCAAGACCGTCACCATCACCCGGATGGTTCAACCCCTCCAGCACCGCATTGCAGAACTTGAACGGACTGGCTGTGGAAACAACGACGACCTGTTCCTGCCCGTTTTCCGCGCTGCGATATTGGTTCAAAACACTATACGCAACAGATGTATGCGTATCCATCAGGTAATGATGATCTGCCCAGACTCTGCCGATATTGGCTTTTGTTCCGGCTTCATCACAGCAGCCTGCCCAGAACAATTTATCCAGTTTTTCCCGGATCTCGGGAGTCACTGTATACTGTCCATCCTTTTTCAAAGCATCCATCAGGGACGTGATATAAGCAGCATCTTTGCCGGACATTTCGAAGAGCAGACGCTCCAGGTTGGAGGAAATCAGAATATCCATCGAAGGTGAGACCGTCGTAAAAAACGGACGGTTGCGGTTATAGGTTCCCGTATGGAAGAACTCTGTCAATACATCATTAGAATTTGAAGCACAAATCAGCCGCTTGACCGGAAGTCCCATCTGTTTGGCATAGAACCCGGCAAGGATATCACCGAAATTCCCGGTCGGAACGCAGAAGCTGATCTCTTCACCGTTTTCAATCACGCCTTCATTCAGCAAATCACAGTAGGCGGAGATGTAATAAACGATCTGCGGAAGCAGCCGGCCCCAGTTGATAGAATTGGCGGAGGACAGGAACCAGCCCTTTTCAGCCAGTTTCTCAGCAAAAAATGGATCGGAGAAGATCTGCTTGACACCGGTTTGAGCGTCATCAAAATTCCCCTCCACACCGCAGACACTGACGTTGCTTCCCTGCTGAGACTGCATCTGCAGCTTCTGCACATCGGAAACTCCATCACGGGGATAAAAAACCAGGATCGCAGTATCTTTTACATCTTTAAATCCTTCAAGAGCAGCCTTGCCCGTGTCCCCGGAGGTTGCGACCAGGATACAGACCTTTTTAGATTCATTCGTTTTCCGCAGGGAAGCAGTCAGCAAATAGGGCAGGATCTGCAGCGCGATGTCTTTAAACGCGCAAGTCGGTCCATGCCAAAGCTCCATGAAGGACGTGTTTCCATCCAGACGATGTACCGGGGCTGCGTTTTCCGTATAGAAATTCGCATATGTGGCTTTGGTATATTCCGCCAACTCATCAGCGGTGAAATCTGAAAGATATAATTTCATCACAGCAGCGGATCGCTGCGCGTAATTCATAGTCCTCAACTGTGGCAGAAACTCCGCGTCGATCTGCGGAACTGATTCCGGAACGAACAATCCGCCTTCATGGGAAAGGCCCCGCACGATCGTTTCTGCGGCGGTCAAGGATAAATTTGTATCACGAGTGCTTCGATAATTCATAAAATAATCTCCTGAAATCAAATCATAATTATATCCAAACTTTGCACCGCCGGGATTTTTATACAAATAAATAGGAGACCGAAATATTACCGGTCTCCTATTTTCATAAGTCTATTTTAATGATGACACACAATTCTCAAACGTATGTCCGGAATCTTACATCTCTCTTTAGCGGGAAAGAACGTTGGAAATTTCCATGTAATGCTGATTGAGCTGGCGATGCTTGCCGATTACGTCCTTGAGCGGGATCGGTGTCATCTTATCAGCCTGCAGCGCGGTCATCACGCCGAACTGATTGTTGATCACCCATTCAACCGCAGTGAAAGCCATACGGGAAGCAAGGATCCGGTCAAAAGCAGACGGGGAACCACCGCGCTGTACATAACTCAGGTTAATACCGCGGGCGGTGAAACCAAGATCCATCGCATCCAGCTGCTTTACAACCTCGTCCAGAGAAAGCGGATAACCTTCCGCCATCAGAATAATGCAGTGCTTTTTACCGCGTTTGTAAGCGTTTTCGATCGTGGTGGCAACTTCTTCAATGGAAATCGGATTCTCAGGGATCAGCACACATTCACCGCCGGAAACGATAGCGGACTGAACTGCCAGATAACCACAGTCACGGCCCATCGTCTCAATGATAAACGCACGGCTGTGGGAAGCAGCGGTATCGCGGATCTTGTCGATAGCTTCTGTGATCGTGTTCAAAGCAGTATCCACACCAACGCAGGTTGAAGTACCCCATACGTCATTATCGATCGTCCCCGGAATACCGACCACCGGGAAACCCATTTCAGAAAGTGCATTGCCGCCTGTCATGGTTCCGTCGCCGCCGCAAACGATCAGGGCGTCGATTCCCAGATTGTTCATACTGCGGATGGCTTCACGCTGGCCTTTCGGAGTTTTCATTTCCGGGCAGCGGTCCGAACCGAGGAAAGTGCCGCCGCGATGCAGAATGTTGGAAACATCACGTTTTCCAAGCAATTCAAACTCCCCGTTGATCAAGCCGGTGTAACCGTTCTTGACACCATAAACTTTCAAACCTTTGGCAGAACCTGCACGAACTACACCGCGGACAACGGCATTCATACCGGGAGCATCACCGCCTGAAGTCAACACACCAATCGATCGGACAATTATATTTTGCTGCTGTTCCATATCCGTAACTCCTTACAAAATAAACGAGTATCTCTATTAGTTTCGATTATATCATGCAAAAATCGAATTATGCAAGAAACCAAGCTCAAAGTATTCAAAAAAAAGATATCCAACAATTCCGAAAAAGAACAAAACATGGAAACGAGATTTTGCCGGGCGGAATTTCTTTAAGATTAAGCTTTTTTTCCACAGCTTATGGTAAAATTACAAATGAGAGAGTTTTTATATTGTAGGGAGATGCGACATGAAAAAGTATTCCTGCTTATTTTTTGTTTTAATTATTTTTTTATTCACTGCACTCAACGCTTATGCAGCACCGGAAGACGTTTCACTGATTCCACTGACTCGCTACTATCCCAATAAAGACTGTTACGGTTTTTATGAAATGTGTGGGGAAAGTTCCTGGCTGGGGATGGTGTTTCATAATAATGGGACGGAATCCGCATCTGTCACATTTCCTGCTGAAGTACGCATCGGCGGAACATCCGGCACCAGGCACAACATTGACAACCTCCAATACAGAGAAGTCTCTCCGAATATCACTAACTTTATTGGAACCCCGCGTGAAGGAACAAAATTTAATTCTTCATTTACAATTCCCTCAAACGGAACATACGCTGTTTTCCTGGATATTCACAATCTCGGTTACTACGCTAACCAATACAACACAGACGTTTTTTTCACTGTAAAAATCTCCTCCGGAGGCAGCTCCCTCGATAAACTCATCAGTGGTCCAATCGCACAACGCGGTACCAGCTGTCCTGCTGACCAGGTTTGCTCCGCAAAAGTTCTCAGCGGGAATTACAATGCTGACGGCAGCGGGACAGTAACTGTCAATGTTAGAAACGACATGCCCATGACCACACAGGCCGAAGGAAAATCCGATGTCACAATAAGCTGGACTGACAAAGAAGGGAAAAAACAAACGCAAAAGTTTGACAACGCCGTGAAATGGAATCAGAATCCCGGATGGATGGAAAGCGGCAGCGAAAAAACAGTCAGCGGAACACTTGCTCTGCCGGTTGAAATCTCCTCGGCAGCAAATACACTGACACTGACTTTTCATTTTTGGCATCCTTCAAGTCTCTTCTTTGGAGATTTTTACGGACAAGCTAAACTCTATGCCATTACCGGGCTGAATGGCAGCATGACCGGCAATTTTGATACGGACGGGAAAAACGGATCATTTACAGCCGTCATTAACAACAACCAGACGAAAAATGTCTCCTTACAACTCCCGTCTGAAGGAAAAGTCAGCGACGCCTCAGGAAAATCTGCCGTTGTCACACTCACATGGAATCGAACAACTCCTTTGAACATCGCACCGCAAGGGTCAGCTTCTGTCAGCGGTACCTTCAGTTTCAAAGATACAGGGTTGATTCATGCAAACAGTTCCCTTATCCTTTCAATCAATCTGCAGGATGGTGAAAGCAAAGGCACCGCAGCCGGAACCATCACCCGCAATGCAGACCCAAACCCAATCTTAAAGACAGCAGAAAATTTCTGCAGAGATTACACAGCAGGCTCTAATGAACTTACCTTCAGCTACGCTCTGACAAATGAAGCAAAAATCGACATACAGGCAGAGTTAGCTTCAACTTTAGCGATTCCCGGACAGGTTCCGAATCCAAAAGTCATCTATACAAGCTGTCAAAGCAGCGGCGCAAACTGTTTCAGCCGCATCAGCGGAGGAATTTTCACCATCGAGCCCGGTGAAACAGCTAAATTCACAGGAAAAGTCAAGCTTGAAACGCCTTATCCGGCTGCCGACACCCCGATTGAAACATCCCTTCGCTATTTTGCAGATAGCGAAAAGCATGTACTTTATATCGGTAAAACAACAGACAGATGCACAGTCCAACCCGAAACAGAATCAACTGTGACTCCTGTTGTTCCGACTCAATCAGAAACGGAAACACCCGTTACTCTGGTTCCTCCAATACAAACCAAGACAGAAACACCGGTTGCTCCAGTTCAAACCAAGACAGAAACACCGGGCACACCAACAGCCCAGGAACCTAATGAACCGAAACCGCTTCCGAATCTGGAATTTTCCGTTCCAAACAGTTACTATAATCTCTGCGGCAGTGATACCGCTGTACATTTCACATTAAAGATTCACAACAGCGGTACCGCTTCCGGTCTTGCAGACCTGACATCAATTATGCTCTCCCAAAACGGGAATCAAATACCAGCTGCGGCTGTCAGTTTCAATTCATGCGCAGAAATGTCTGTCATCGGAACCGACACCATGCACTGCGCAAAAGAAATGAAATCAGGCAGGCTGACTATTGACCCGAATGTGACAGTCACCGTTGAAGGATCCTACCAGCCTCAGCAAACCATCACTCAAAGTTCAATCTCAGTCACGGTAATGGCAGCAGGCATGATCCCGGAACAGTTATCTTTCACGGCTTCTGCTGTGGGAACCGGCTGCACACCAAAAGTTGATGCGGTCAAAAATAAACTCGGCGATGAAATCAGTGCCAGTGTTTCGGACGCAAAAGATACTGTGACACTGTTGATTCAATTGGTAAACACAGGAACCGGAGAAGCCATCATAAAGCTCGGTTCTATCAACCTGCATCAGACCAGTATTGAAGACTACACAGCTGTGTTGGATATTACTCCGATTTCTGGTGAATTGGAAGGGAAAGAACTCCAGACACTCAGCGCCGGAACAGAGTTTACACTTCCGGCCATGTCTTCCGCAATGCTCAGTGTAAGCATGAAAATTGACCTTGCTGACGCGTTCAGTAACACCGCACGCGTCAGCTGGAACATCCGAATCGGCAACACTGCGGAAAACCTGACCGGTACAATAAACTTCTCACAACCGGCACCCACTGTCAACACGGATCCTGCGGCTTCATCACACAACCGAAGGCTCAACTTCCACACATTAGGAGAACCACAATTACCGGAATTGCTGCCGGCAACCGGTTTTCCAACGCATGGTTCCCACGTCACCGCTTCCATTCAGCCGTCCTCTCTTTCATACGAAGAGCTGAATGGTCTGCATATGGAAATACCTGTTATCAATGCCGGTATGGATCTTGTCCGGATCCCGTTGAATGAAAACAACGAATGGGCAGTTGATTGGCTCAATAACCAGGCCGGTATTCTGAGCTACAGCAGATTGCCTGGCCAGGGCACATCGGTCATCGCCGGGCACAATCATCTTGACGAAATGAACGTTGGACCTTTCCTTATGCTCTGGCAGCTGGAAAATAACGACCGCATCTTCATTACCGATAATGACGGAGAATTCCTGATGTACGCAGTCTATGCAAACGAGCTGATCAATCCTACCGACAGTGATTTGATTTATCAAAAGGCCATCCCGGGGTCACTCGTCTTGCTGACCTGCGAAAATGAAATGCCGGAGGGCGGTTACGCCTATCGCCGAGCAATCTTTGCCGAACCGCTTCAGTAATTTACCAATTTATTTAAGTAAACTAATTTACCCCGAAATCTCCTTTTTTGGGAATTTCGGGGTAATATTATTTATATAAGGGAAAAACAGGGATCATTCAGTTCTGAAATCCTGATCAATTTATTGAAGCGAGGAGAATATGGCTGCAAAAAGTTTACGAAACGAAAAAACTGATGCATTGTTTGATGCAATTCTTTCACTGGAAAACAAAGAAGAGTGTTATGAATTCTTCGAGGACCTTTGCACGGTAAAAGAACTCAGCGCCATGGTCCAACGCTACGAAGTCGCGTGCCTTCTTGATCAGGGAAAAACTTTTTCCGTAATTTCAGAAGAGACCGGAGCCTCTACCGCCACGATCGCCCGTGTCAACAAATGCCTGCAATACGGCGACGGTTACGCAAAAGCGATTGAGAAGAAGAAGTTAGGGGATAGGAGTTAGAAGTTAGAAGTTAGAAGTTAGAAGTTAGAAGTTAGAAGTTAGGAGTTAGAA
This sequence comes from uncultured Chloroflexota bacterium, assembly GCA_902791025.1. Classification (GTDB taxonomy): domain Bacteria; phylum Chloroflexota; class Anaerolineae; order Anaerolineales; family Anaerolineaceae; genus Flexilinea. The sequence continues at coordinate 96,833 of CADATZ010000002.1, forward strand.
GTTAGAAGTTGATATTAGATAGTTGATAACTCCATCAACTATCTAATACATCACCCAACACTAACACCTAACACCCAACACCTAACACCCAGCACCTAACTCCTAATTCCTAACCCCTAATCCCTAATTTCTGACTTTTTATTGTATAATTAGATAAAAATAACTTACATTCCTGTTGATGAAACAGAAAGGAATCATACCTTGGATCTCAAATTACAAAACAAAGTCGTCCTCGTCACCGGAGGTACCGGTGGTATTGGCACCGCCATTGTCAAGGGTTTTCTTGCTGAAGGAGCCAAAGTCGCATTTTCATCCACCAGTCAGGCTAAAATTGACGCCCTGATTCCCACCCTCGGTGCTGCTGAAGGTCAGGTTGCCGGTTTTGTCGCCGACATGAACAAAGAAGAAGATATCAAAAACTTCGTCGAAAACGCCAAAGCCCATTTTGGAACCATCGATATAGTAGTCCCGAATGCAGGGTATGAAGGCAAAGCCCACCCTGTTCAGGACATGACGCTCGAACTCTTCGAACAGACCTACATGCTGAATGTCTTCGCCGTCATGTTGACCATGAAGTACGCAGCTCCCACACTGATCGAAAAGAAATCCGGTTCTGTGGTCGTTGTTGCTTCCGCAGCAGCTTATGAACCGACTGCCGGAAACAGTGCCTACGTTTCCTCCAAATATGCCGTCGCCGGTCTCACCAAGTGTATCGCGATGGAACTCGGTCCGGTTGGCGTACATGTGAATTATGTCTGCCCGGGTCCTGTTGACACGCCGATGATGCTGCGCATCGAAAAAGATTTCTTCGGTGACACCATGACCCACGAAGAAGCTATGGCCATGCTCGCAGGCACCTATGCCATGGACAAACGCTATGCGAAGCCGGAAGAAGTCGCCAACGCAGTGCTGTATCTGGCCTCCGAAGTTTCTTCCCACACCGCCGGTATGGGTATGCATATCGACTCTAAGGTTTCTGCTGCAAGTTAAACCCTGCCCTTCATTTCAAACCTGTAACAACCGCCAATATCGGCGGTTGTTTTAATCCGTCATGACTAAATGTCACCTTCGATAAAAGCCATCAATAATTTCCACAAAGCTTCCACAAAACATCCATATTCTCTCCACTTTCATGCTCTATACTAAAGACAACAAAACATGAAAGGAGTTTTCAAAATCATGAAAACAAATAAACTTACAAAATCGATTTTCGCCTTACTGGCAGTTGTTATGCTCGGGGCAGTGACAGTCAGCGCGTTTGCCAACACCGGCTCCGATGCAATCTCGGAAACTTTCGCTTTCAAACGCGGAGAAAAGAGAAATGATCCAAACCATCAAAAACGGGAGTATTTTGAGGATTGGTTCGAAAACCGCATTGACACCCGCGAAGACTATGTTGATTACAGCCAACTTTCTGACAAACCCACAAATGAAGAAATGATGGAATTCTTCAAAAACTATTTCATGGGCGAATCAACTCCGCAAAGCGGAAGAAACAAACCACACCGCTCCCACAAAGATGAAAGAAAAGCTGATCGTTTTGAGGACTGGTTTGAGGATCGCATCGAACGTCACGAGCACAGGGTTGATTTCAGCGAACTTCCGGAAAAACCGACTGACGAGGAAATCGTAGAATTTTTCAAAAAGTATTTCATGGATGAAAATGGTACGGTCACAGGAAACGGACAAAAACGCGAAGGGAAATGCAAACCTTCCAGCGGTGACAAAAATACCACTGAGCAGACTCCTGTAACAGCCGAAAAGGCAGCCCCTGAAGGAGAAGTTTCCTCCGAAATTCCGCAGAATGTTGTAACGGAAGAAACACCAGCCGAAACACAGCCTACAGAAGAAGCGCCTGTCGAAACACAACCCACAGAAGAATCTGTCAAAGACAAAGCATAACTCAATACATTTCCATTCCTTTTTTGAAACAGAGTCGAGCTCTCCGGCGAACCGGAGAGCTCGATCTTATAGAAATAATTCTCATCTGCGGTGTAAATCAAAAAATCATGATTGCTGCAATTTTTTGATATAATTATCCAAAACAGGAGATTTCAAACAGAATGGCGAATAACACTGAAAGAATTATTATGGAAACCTTCCGGCAGATGCTGGAGGAAATGCCGTTTTATAAAATCAGTGTCTCTGCCCTTGTCAAACGCTGTGGAATCAGTCCGAACACTTTTTATTATCACTATGAAGATATTTATGATCTCCTGGAAAAATGGCTGGCTTTGTGGCTCGACCAGTTCAGTCCCCATGAGGATTGGCACAAAAACGCCAAGGAACTGCTGCGTGCCTGCCAGGAAAATGAAAAACTGGTTGGAAATGTTGTCAATTACCTCTCCAGAGAACAAATTGAACAGGCTTTGTTCCCGACCGACGAAGATGACATCTTCTATAATTTTGTAAAAAAAGCCGCGGGCAATTACCCCCTCCCGGAAGAAAAAAAACGGAATATTGCTGATTTTTGCCGATATGCAGTGATTGGCTTTTTTCTGCGTTTTGTCTGGAATCACTCCACCGACGATGTAAACAGCATTGTCGATGATTTGGACAGCTATATCCGCTGTTTTGTTAAAGCGGCTCTGGAAAAAGAGATAAAGCAAAACTGATTTTTGCGTAATTTTGCAAAACTCTCCTAATTCGGAGAGTTTTTATATTTTAACAGGTGACTTTTTTCAAAAATTTCTTATGATTATAGAGTGAGAGATTATGACAAAGAGGTGACACTTGGCAGTAAAAATCATTTCCGACAGCACTTGCGACCTATCCGAAGAGCTACTGAGAAAATATGATATCGCCATCGCTCCGCTGACAGTTACATTAGGCGAACGCAGCGGTCATGATGGTATTGAAATCACACCAAATGAGATTTATGAATATGTAGAATCGTCAGGAGACCTTCCCAAAAGCAGCGCTGTCAGTGTTGGTGAATATATAAATCTGTTCAAAACCTGGCGGGATCAGGGATACGAAATCGTTCACTTCAATATCAGCTCCAAATTTTCCGTATCCTGGCAGAATGCCTGCACGGCCGCTGAAGAAATCGGAGGAGTCCGGGTAGTTGACTCAGAAAATCTTTCAACAGGGCAGGGGCTGCTGGTAATTCACGGAGCCGAAATGGCCCAGCAGGGATATTCCGCGGAAGAAATTGCTGAAAACTGCACAAAACTCGCCAAACAGGTGGAGGCAAGTTTTGTGATCAACACCACCGAATACCTTCACAAAGGCGGACGATGCTCTTCACTGGCAAATATCAGCGCAACCCTGCTTCATATCAAACCCTGCATCGAGGTACGGAATGGCGCCATGCATCCGGGGAAAAAATATCATTTCGCTATTGGTCATGCCATTCATTCCTACGTGGAAGACCGGCTGAAAAATCGCAGTGATATTGACATGAAACGCATCTTCATCACACATACACGAATTGATTCCCAAATTATTGAAGATGTTCGGGAAATGATTAAAAAATATTGTCCGGAAATAGAAGAAATCCTGGAAACCACAGCGGGAGCCACAATCACAACACACTGTGGGCCCGGAACACTCGGTATATTGTTTATAAGAAAAGAGAACTGATTTAGATTACAAGACATTCAAAACGAGCCCTTTCCCGGGCTCGTTTTGATAAGAAAGACACCTTATTTTATGCGCTCCCGCGCCTTTCGCAGCAATTCCTCTGCCTCATTCAATTTCGCAGCCTGCTCCTCATCAGTCAATTCACCTGAAGATTCGGTTTTATCTGCCGCGGCATTTTCAGCAGTATCCTGAACAGGTTCCTGAACTGGTCTTCCTTCCACCTCTGCGCGAGCGCGTTCCATCAGCAGATTGGCTTCTCTCGCCTTTTCCGTCAATGTCTCAGAGCCTGCATTTTTCGCCTTTTTCTCATCAAGCATGTCCAGCAGGTATCCCAGCGCCAAACCACCTACCATCCCGACGGAAAGAGATGTCGAACGAGTACATCCAAACACCATTGGTGCAAAATAACCTAAAATAATTCCTGCAATACAGCACCACACCAGTTTTTTGCTGCCCATATTTCACCTCATTCGTTGAATATCATTCTATTGTACCCCTTCACGGAATCAGAAGAAAGGGAAACACACAATAGTGATGTATAATAATTCCGTGATGAAAAAGCATCTTTTCTATCCGTTTCTGATTTTACTCCTGTTTCTGATCACAGGATTATTCGCGATTAAAGACTATGGACCCTCCGCGGATGAACATATTCAAATTGATTCGGGGCATGTCATCTGGCGTTACCTCTGTCTGAAATTCAACCGTGAAGTGCCGGACCCCATAAAAGACGCTCCTGATCTTCACGGATTCAAAAACAGTTACTATGGCCAGGCGGCAACCTTTCCGACCGTTTTGCTGGAAGCTCTCAGAGGGTTCACACTGGACAGCAGCACGATCATCCGCATCCGGCATTACTGGAACTTTATCAGCTATTTTGTCGGATTGACCTGTTTTACGATCGCGATAACACACCTGACCGGAGATCCCCGCCGGAGTGCGCTTTGGCTGCTGCTGCAGATCCTGCTGCCGCGGATATACGGCGATATTTTTTACAACGACCGAGACATCATGCTCATCTCCTGGATGATGATCTTCCTCGCTTCCGTTTATCTTTTCACCCGGCGGCCGGGATGGCTGACAACGCTCCTGAGTGCGGCTGCTTTCGGAATGGCTGTGAACACACGGATTTTCGGCCTTGTCCTGCTGATTTTTCCATTCCTTTACTTTGTATTCTCAGACAAACGAAAATATATGCTGCTGTTTCTTCCCGCAGCAGCCCTCGTGTGGTTCATTCTTTCTCCCATTGCCTGGGACGACCCGCTGCATACGCTTCCGGACGCTTTTCGGCATTTCTCCACGCAACAGCGCTTTATTGATACGGGGAACGAAGCCGAAGTCCTGTTTTTCGGAAAGCACATCAACGAAACCCGTCTCCCCTGGTATTATATACCGCTGTATGTGACTGCCACCACACCGCTGATGACACTGATTCTTGCGCTTGTTGGAATCTTTACCGTGATCAAAAAATTGTGCAAACGACAGTTAGACATACGGTCGCTGTTCGGAACCGGCATGCTCATCATACTCATTGCCGCGCCGCTGACAGGCATTATTTTCCACCTGACTTTTTACAACGGCTGGAGACATTTCTATTTTTTGTTCCTCCCTCTCAGCTGGCTGAGTTTTGAAGGTTTTACACTGGTTTGGAATGTCAGAAAGAAAATTATTCAGAGTGCGGTAATTTGCTGTCTTTGCGTCTCATTCTTTCTGAGCATAACCTGGATCATCAAAGCACACCCATACCAGATCATCTACCTCAGTCCGGTTTTCAGAGAAAAATGGATCGGGAAATTCGACCGTGATTATTGGCTTCTTTCCACAACCGAATGTATGAAATATCTTCTGGAGAATATTTCCAATGAAGTTCTCAATGTGATCGACAAACAGGCGCTCATGGAGTATGTCATCATTGGGCTGAAGCCGGAGGAAAGGGAACGATTTCATACCATGTATCACGGACAGCAGCCAATTCCCTATGAATTTTTGATTGCCAATTACAGCGGCATGCTTGAAAATGAAGCATCTTTTGCCTATTATGTTCCCATATACGCGGTCGAACGGGATGGGATCAAATTGGCTGAGGTTTTCCAACGCAGTCATAATGATGAACTTCCGGCAGCCGATATCATCGAATCTGTTGCGACGTCAGCAAATCCGGATACTATTACAGCCATTACGGACAGCGACTACCAAACAGCCTGGTACGGAAACGGTTCCGAGACCGAGATAACCTTTCATCTGAATGATGAATATATGCTGAACAGCCTTGAAATATTTCCTGCTGCAAATGCATCCGGATTCCCGGAGACAAAGATTTATACTTCACAGGACGGCGTGGACTGGACAGAGCTTTCAACCGAGGCAAAAGGATCAAATGGAACCGCTTTCCCCGCCGTCAAAACCACCTGGCTGAAACTCACAAGCGATTCCGAATATCAGGGAATCAGGGACATCCTGTTTTACGGATCAAAAGCGAACGGATAATTATGGAACGTATCAGGAAAGGATTGCTCATTGCTATAGCGGAAATACCTCCGCTTCTGTTGTTTCTGCCGAAAAATAAAGGTGCAATCGCAGCGGAAATTTGTTTTCTGGTTCTTTTCGGCATCCTGTTTTACAGAAAAACAAAGTCAAGAATCGAAAAATTCTCATTTGAAAGTGTCCCGTGGATCCTTTTCGCAAGCGTTTTGGCGGGGTTATCATTTTATGTACGCTGGCAGAACACAGGAAGAGTAAAAACAATAGCAGCTGCCTTCGATTATCCTTCAAAATTGCTTTGTGCCTTATTTGCCGTCCTGCTTAGCCTGTGCTTCAGTTTTTCGCTGTGGTGGTTCACAAGCTTTTTTGCATTTCGTTCTGTCTCCAAAAAGGAAACAAAAGTATCCGATTTATTTTATCTGTTTCTTCTCTCGGTGGTCAGCATCACGCTGCTGGCAAAAAGCTCACCGTTTTACCCCTTTAATGACTGGGTCGATCCGAACACCATGTTCAGTGTCGGGAAGGGAATGCTGAATGGCATGGTTCCATACAGAGATTTGTACGAGCAGAAAGGACCGATCCTTTTAGCGCTTCACGCACTCGAAGCACTGATCTCATTCGACACTTTGAAAGGCATCTGGATCATCGAAATCGCCGCCTGTTTTTTCACACTGCTATGCCTTTATAAGATCCTGCACCCGTGGCTGGCAAAAAAAACACTGACAGCTTTGCCGTTACTGACCGCAGTGATGTATGTATCCAGAGCGTTTGTTGCGGGAGATTCCGCTGAAGAAATGAGCCTGCCGCTGCTGACCTATGGGTTATACATCGGGATCAATACTATTCGGAATAACAGATTGCCTTCAGGAAAAGAAAGCTTTCTGATTGGGCTGACCTCCGGATGTATTTTGTGGATCAAATTTTCTCATCTTGGGTTCTATGCCGGCTGGTTTCTTTTCTTTATGATAACAGCGCTGCAGAGAAAACAAGCACGTCAGTTGATCCAGATGCTCATCTTCATCATTTGCGGCGTCATCACTGCCTCCCTGCCGGTTTTTCTTTATTTTTTGATAAACCACTCTGTCGGGATTTTTCTCGAATGTTATTTTCTCAACAATATCCGTTATTATCCTGCCTTCAGTGCAGCATCAGGACCTTTCAGACATCTCATCAATTTATGGCGTGGATTTCTGCGCTTTGTTGAAGCAAATCCGGCACTCCTCATTTTTACCGCTGCCGGACTTATCTGGTGTTTCCTGCACAAAGAAAAAAAGGTCGGAATATTTATGCTGCTGACCCTGTGTACCGGTTTTATTGTTATGTTCATCAGCGGTGTCAGTTTTCCATATTACGTTTTTCTTTACGGCAGCTTCTCCGTATTTGGTGTTTTATGGATCAAAGATATTCATCTCCGGATCAAAAACGGTCTTTCCGCTGCAGGGATCGTTTCATTTTTCCTGTGTGCAGCAGTCTGTCTGCTTTTTTCAACAAACACATACCTGCTGGCTTTCAACACGGAAGATTTTCCACAATTCAAAGTAAAAGAAGTCATTGAATCCTCCGGGATCAAGGATCCGACGATTTTGCATTACGGACTGCTGGATGCCGGATTCAACCTGCCAACAGGGCTGATTCCCCGGCAGCGATTCTGGTGTTCGTTTAACCTGAAGCTGCCGGAAATGGAAACAGCACAAAAGCAATACATAGAACAAGGTGAAACTGATTTTGTCATCACCTGCCATGAACCTTTGTACGAAACAAAGAATTACCAATTAGTCGGTACCTATCCCGGAGATTTTTCTATAGAAGGAAATTCCAGTCTGTTCTTTCTTTATCAGAGAACAGAGACGGCCGGATTGTAAAAGAGGAAACACCTGATTTTCTGAAATAGCTTTTTCTTAAACGAGACACGAGGTAAGAATGAAAAAAAATAAAGCACTTATCCTGATTTTGCTGATAGTCGTCCTTGGTTTAAGTTTATATCTGATCAACAGAGATCTGTATCATTATGAATACACTTTTCCCTTCAGCAGAGTCTTTACCCCGGAAGAAAATGTAAAAAGAAAGTATCTCGTTACAGAACCGATTCCACTGAAAAAAGGAATTTATGAACTGAATTTTTCAGGACTGTCTGAAGGAGTCGGCAGCGGATGTTACATCTTAAACGCGGCAGATGAAACCATTTTTTCAGCCGATATTCCCATGGGAGAGATCTCAAAACCATATACACTGGATTTACCATCAAACACCTCAATCCGCATCGGGATCAGTTATGATCCGGAAGGCGGGATGCTTGAGGTCAGGTGGATAAAACTGGAATGCGACACTGTTCTTTACTCTCAATCCATTCTTCGTCATGCTGTTTTTTCATTACTGACCTGTATGGTTTTTCTTTATCTCGGTTTCAGACTGCTGAAGACTGATTTTGCGGAAAAGGTCAAAGCAAGAACTGGAATTGACCTGCCCTCCTGCGAAAAAGTATTCCTGTTCCTGTTGTGCCTGACACTCCTTGCCTCATGGCCGTTTTTTGATGGGAGCCGCTTTACGGAAGGTGACGATTTTTATTTCCATGTCTCCCGAATCGAAGGCATGGCGCAATCACTGAAAGCAGGTTATTTTCCTCCGCGGATCCTGCTGGGATGGATGGGGAATTACGGTGTAGGCAGCGGATTTTATTATCCGGATCTTTTCATGTTCATTCCGGTACTCCTTGTTCTGATTGGCATTACCACAGCAAACGCACTCCGCGTATTTTTGATCTTCTGCACCTTCTTTTCTCTGCTCACGATTTACCTGGCAGCAAAGAATCTCGGCAAAGGAAGCCAAATTTGCGGAGTAATAGCTGCCGCGCTTTACGCATTTGCAGCCTATAGATTGATTTGTCTATATTATCGGAATGCGGTCGGTGAAGTACAGGCATTCATCTTTTATCCGCTGATCGTGTGGGGATTGATTGAAATTCTGCGTGGGAATGTGCAGAAATGGAAGATCTTTGCGCTGGGATTCTGGGGATTGCTGATGTCTCACATGATCAGTCTGGCAATTTCCGGCGTATTGTGCGCCATTTGCCTGCTGTTTTTCATTCCTCGAATTATTCATAATAAAGGGATCTTCACAGCACTGGTTAAGGCAACGGTCACGACCATTCTGCTCGGAGCTTTCTTCCTGCTACCCATGGCAGAACAGGCATTGCGGAACGAGCTGGCAATCAACATTGTCATGAATAAACCAATCGAAATCATGGGATATAATCTGACAAAATTCTACAGTATATTACTTCCATTTGATCCGTGGGAATTCAACGACGCAACCATGATCCATCCTTATCCCGGATATGCGCTGCTGTTTGTTCCGCTGCTGCGGCTATATCTGTTTATCACGAAAAAGAAAGATGAACGCATGAAAACCGCGGACTATATCCTGCTCAGCGGTATCCTGATATTGATCGTTTCAACAGATCTGTTTCCCTGGATCCTTTTTAAATCTTTTTTGGCAAAGATCCAGTTTTCATGGCGTTTTCTGGGTCCCGCGTCAGTGCTGCTGTGCATTGCAGGAGGGCTCTATTCCGATATGATCCTCGCAGCCATCAAACAAAAAAAATTATTAGCAGCAGCCCTGATATCAGCAGCTGTTATTTCCGGAATGCCGATTTTGTTTCACACCTTTAATACGAAAATGTATCCGCTCGAAAGGCTGGTCCTGAGCAACAAGATCGTCAGCGGTGCCGAATATCTGCCTCCTGATTTTGACTTCTTCTTTATTGAAAGCAACAAAAATAACATCATCTATGATGAATCACAGGTTTCTCTCAGCGGAAGCAGAAGGCAGAAACTCGGTTTTGTGTTTTCCTTTGAGAAAGAATCATCAACTGAACCGCTTGATTATTCCATCCCGCTGATATATTATTACGGATACCAGGCAAAACTGACAGACGAAAATGGAAACATCGCACCGATACCGGTAACAAAGGATGAGATCGGTCTGGTGCGCGTCAATGATAATGGTTTGAAAACAGGCTCGATCCGCATCGCCTATGAGAAGACAACAGTACAAAGAATCAGTGAGGGAATATCACTCTGCACTCTGTTTGTGCTCCTGTTTTTTGCCTGTAAAGACAAAAAAACGATAAATATAAACAAAAAATGAGGGCTTACCCTCATTTTTTGTTTATTATAGACCAGGATGTTTTACATCATTTCCGGCGTATCAATCCCCAACAGAGCGAGGCAGACGATAATCGCCTGACGTGCAGCGGCGGAAAGACGCAGCCGATAATTTTTCATATTATCATCAGCCTGAATCACCGGACAGTTGCGGTAGAAATTGTTGTAAGCCTGAGCCAGATCATAAGCCAGGTTCGCAAGATAGAGTGTCTTCAGTTCCTTTGCAGAGCGTTGAATCTCTTTCGGAACTCGTGCGATCAGATCAATCAGCTGAACTTCACTGTCAGTTAATTCATATTCCGGTGCAAGTGACTCCGGCAGCACCCCGCCGGCTTTGCGCAGAATAGAATTTGCACGAACCGCGGCGTACTGGATATACGGCGCAGCCTGTCCGTTGAAATCCAGAGCAGCTTCCCAGTCAAAGGTGACGATTTTGGTATTGTCCCGGGAAAGCATGGAATACTTCAGCGCGCCGATGGCCACTGTATGAGCAATTGACTGCTTTATTTCATCCGAAAGATCCGGATTCTTTTCGTTAACGATCTGCAGAGCTCTTGCGGTCGCTTCCACCAGCAGGTCTTGCAGGAAGACCACCGTACCATCACGGGAAGACATGGTCACATTACCCGGAAGATTGACGATCTCATACCCCAGATGATAAAGATTTTTTGCCCATGGATATCCCATCAGTTCCATGGTCTTGAATATCTGCTGCATATACAGCGATTGACGTACATCGATCACATAAATCGAGCGGGTGAGGTCAAACTGCTCGAATTTTTTGCTGGCGAGCGAGAGATCTTTGGTCGCGTAAAGGGAGGTGCCATCTGAACGCAGCACCACCAGAACACGGTATTTGTCCTTTGTCCCGCAGAGGTCATCCAGCTTCACCACCACCGCACCTTCCGGACGTTCATCAGTTGCGAGTCCCTTTTCAATCAGTTCATCGACAATGACCTTGCCGGAATCTTCCACTTCGCTCTCGAAGTAGAGATGGTCGAATCTCACACCCAGCTCGTTGTAAATATCGTCAAAACCGTCCAGACTCCATTGCCGAGTTTCTTTCCACAGGTCGACGATATCCTGATCACGGCGGTCCCAGCGTGCAAACAGTGCGCGAATCTCGGCATCCGCATCCGGTTCATCGTGATGACGGCGATCTGCTTCCGCGTAAATGTCGCCCATCCAGCGGGTGATGTCTTCCGCGGGCTTTTCCCCGTTATGATATTTCAGGTAGCACCACATCCATTTGATAACATGCAGACCAATATCGCCGAGGTAATTCGCACGCACGACTTCATCACCGGACTTTTCCAGGATGTTGCAGATGGAATTTCCCAAAATGACGTTGCGCAGATGTCCAACATGGAAAGCCTTATGGGTATTCGGCTGGGAAAACTCCACCATCACACGTTCACCGGTAGAGGTCCCCTTACCGTAATCATTGCCTTCCGACAAAACGGTATCGATCACGCGCTGAGAATAATCCTTTGTAGAAAAGTAAAGGTTCAGATATCCACGAACAGCTTCAGCCCGCTCAAACCCTTCAGGCAGTTTGATGATATCCGCGATTCCCTGCGCAATCTCCTGTGCATGGGCACCGACATTCATCTTCACACCCTTGGCCTTCGCATCCTGTGCTGCCAGCTGGAAGAAAGAAGTCGCCATTCCCCAGTTCCCGCTGAAGGGAATCCATGTCCACTGGATATTCGCCTCCGGCAGTCCGTTTTCCTTCAGGTATTCCTGTACCTGTTCCTCGATCATTTTTTGTTCGGTTTCAAACATTTTTATTCCTTATGGCTTATTTCAATATTCTTTATCAATAGCATTCAAAATAATTATAAATAAACTTTCCGACTTATCATCGAAATCAGGACACCTGGTTAATGATATAATTTAAAGGACAGTTTTTGTCGTATTATGAATCTAAAAAACGGAAAGGAACAAGCCTAATATGCCCGAGAAGCTTCAGATTCTTTATATGCAGACAAGACTTGTTCGCCTTGCATCTGAGAAATGGAATAAAACAATAGAAGAAACAAACAAGCTCTTCCTTCAATACAATATTTACCGATACATTGCTGATTTCTGGAATCTTTTCCACATTGAAGGGGATGAAGCTGTTCTTGAAGATATAACAAATCATATGAATTCCAGAGGAGCTGACATATGGTCCGTGAATTAAATGATATGGTATCATTTGATATTATCAGCGGAAAAATCGCCAATGATGATACCAATGCGACGATATTAGCTTATATGGCTGGAACCTTCGGTGAAATCGGATCATCAAAAGCTGACGATATCTGCATCAGTCTCCTTTTACCGGAACGTCTGAAAGATCAATATTGTTTCCGTTCTGAAAAATCATTGAAATGCCTTGAATGGATAAAAAGCGAACGCGTATGGAAAAGACAATAACACCGGAAAGAGAAAAAATGCTATCGACTTGGCGGCCGCATTAACTGTTCAGGAAATAGCAGAAACAGAACACCGGGATCCCTCTGATGTTCTGCCTGAATTTCTGTCATCCAGAACAGCCCGGATGCTCTATGATCCGGCTTTAAAACTATGGTGGGACGGTCCATCCAGCATTGCAGAACGATATTATGAAGAAATCGCAGAATAACCACTTTACAATAAACAGCGTCTCCTCCAAAGAAGAGACGCTGTTGGCTGATAATTTCAGATCAAGAGTTTAAAGTTCGGACTTCACAAGTCTTGATCTTTATAAAACATCTTTTATTTCGCACACGCCTTATAGGCAGCGATTCTCTTTGCCACGTTGTCCTTGATGTTGTTGTAGTAGTACGAGTAGTCGCTTGCGTGCCGGCCATCCGGTCCGAAGAATTCAGCGGAAATCGCAGCAATTTCCTCGGGTACCGGCTCAGATGCGGCGTGGGTCACGACGACGCCGCGCCCGGGAATTACCTGCGCATCCGCACCGACATCGGTAATCTCGCACCTGCCGGTTTCCGCATTCGGCATGAAGGAACCCAGATTCTCACTTGCCGGGGCGTATGTATCATCTAACTTCCAGTTCAGCGGATTGATGCTGATCGCGTTCGGCAGCAGCACGGCAGTCTTTACATTCTGTTCCGCGTTTCTGGGTCCTTCAGTGTTCCAGCTGACGATAACACCCGTGTCGGTCTCGCCGGCTGCAAATTTCAGGTGAGGATAAGCCTCGAGGTCATCCTTCGTGACAGCATAACCGATAACATAGGCTGCGACCATGCGCTTGTAGTAATCGGAATGCTCTTTGAAGTATTTCTTCAGGACAAGCTTTGTCATAGCCGAACCCTGGCTGTGACCGGCAATGATGAACGGACGCCCGCCGTTATAATTCTCAAAATAGTAATCGAGCGCGGCAGTTATGTCATCGTAAGGCATACCGGAAATTGCAGCGTCAATGTTTCCGTTTTTCTTCCAGGTTTCTCCCTCGAACTTCAAGCCGGCCTGGCGATAATACGGCATAAACACATTGGTAGAATCCTCGAACACACTTGCATGCGCCTCATATTCAATCGGGGCGTTTGCCAGTACATCAGCGTTGCCGATCGTCGCGTAATCGGGTGCACCTTCCTCCAAACTTCCCGCGATATATTCTGTAGCAGGGATGTAGAAAGTATCAACGTCCTTTGTGATCTCTGAAAGCTTGTGCCAACATTCCGCCTTAGAATAGTCAGGTGCAGCGCCGACTTCTTTTGATGACAAATTGTTTTTCATTCTTGATAAATCCTTTCTTTTTTCTATCTCTTAACAACTGGAGACATTGCAACCTGTTCTGTTGACTCAGGTCTGAGGTAGCGAAAACAGGTCACTTTTGACCCTGACCGGATCAGTCAGTGTTTTCCTGATTTGAAACCCGTAAATCTTTCATCTCTTAGACTTCAATGGTACCCATGAAGCCCGCGATATGTTCCATGGTATTATTCCAATTATACTTTATATCTGCTCAATACAATTCAAAGAGACTTCTGGATTTCAGCCGCTTTTCCTGTAACAATTTATGCGCTCCCAATTTTTACTGAGCCGCACATGGGACAGGCAGCCTTTCTCTTGATGCTGACACATATTACAAAGTTCACAATTTTCATATGACCCATAATGTCTTACAAATTCCCTATTGTCAGACAATTAAAAATCAGGTATAAATAAGGTAGAAAAAGGCTGATTTGCCTGACAAATTTTAATGTATCGTTTTGCCGCAAGGCATTGTTTAACCAAACAAAAACGGGAGGGTTTGACATGGATTTTGATGCAATCAAAAAGGCAGCCCAGGATTACGGTCCGGCTATGACCGCTTTTTTGCGGGATATGATTGCCATTCCTTCAGAAAGCTGTGAGGAAAAGGGTGTGATCCACCGCATCGCGGAAGAAATGAAAAAATTGGACTTTGACAAGGTCGAAATCGACCCGCAGGGCAATGTCCTCGGCTGGATGGGCGAAGGTGACCGCATCATCGCCATTGACAGCCACATCGACACCGTCGGTATCGGCAATATCGACAACTGGAAATTCGACCCTTATAAGGGTTATGAAAATGAAACCGAAATCGGCGGACGCGGCGGCTCCGACCAGGAAGGTGGCTTGGCCTCCGCGGTTTACGGTACGAAGATCATGAAAGACCTGAACCTGATTCCCGAAGGCACAAAAATCCTTGTCGTCGGTTCCGTTCAGGAAGAAGACTGCGACGGCCTGTGCTGGCAGTATATCCACAAAGAAGACGGTATCACACCGGAATTCGTGATATCCACTGAACCGACCGATGGCGGCATCTACCGCGGACACCGCGGCCGCATGGAGATCCGCGTGGATGTCCATGGCGTTTCCTGCCACGGTTCCGCACCGGAACGAGGCGACAATGCCATTTACAAGATGGCTGAAATCATCGAAAATGTCCGCGACCTCAATCAAAACGATGCGGAAGACGGCACCGAAATCAAAGGCCTCGTAAAAATGCTGGATCCGAAATACAATCCGGAACACTGGGAAGATGCCCGATTCCTCGGACGAGGCACCTGCACCGTTTCCCAGATTTTCTACACATCCCCGTCCCGCTGCGCTGTGGCTGACTCATGCGCCATCTCCATTGACCGCCGCATGACAGCCGGTGAAACCTTTACAAGCTGCCTGGACGAGATTCGCGCCCTGCCGGCAGTTCAGAAATATGGCGATGATGTGAAAGTCTCCATGTACACATACGACCGCCCGGCATGGACAGGCCTTGTTTATGAGACCGAATGTTACTTCCCGACCTGGATCAACAAAGAAACCGCACCGCACGTACAGGCACTTGTAGATTCCTACCATGCCATGTTCGGTGAAGAGCGAATCGGAGCTGAAGGCGCTATGCATCTGCGCCACCGCCCGCTAATCGACAAGTGGACCTTCTCCACGAATGGCGTCTCCATCCAGGGCCGCTTCGGCATTCCCTGTGTCGGTTTCGGTCCGGGTGCGGAATCCCAGGCACATGCCCCAAATGAAATCACCTGGAAACAGGATCTTGTTACCTGTGCGGCTGTTTACGCGGCTGTCCCGATGCTTTACAAAGGCAAAGGTGACGAAGACGTGACCGTCTACAGAGGGAAATTGGACGAATAGGAATAAGGAGTAATAATGTCAAAGGCTTACGAACTTGCAAATCATCTTGATAAACTGAACATCAACAACATGTACAATAATGACTTTTATTGGACATGGGATAAGACCGATGATGAAATCGACGCTATTTTCACCGTTGCGGATGCACTGCGCGACCTGCGCGAACGCAATAAGAGCTGCCGTGTCTGGGATTCCGGTTTGGCGATATCCGTCTTCCGCGACAATTCCACCCGCACCCGCTTTTCCTTCGCTTCCGCCTGTAATCTGCTTGGGCTGACCGTCAACGACCTGGATGAAAAGAAATCCCAGATTGCCCACGGTGAAACCGTCCGTGAAACTGCCAACATGGTTTCTTTTATGGCAGACGTCATCGGTATCCGCGATGACATGTTCATCGGTGAAGGACACAAATATCAGAAAACATTCATGGATGCAGTCGACGAAGGCTTCCATGCCGGAGTTCTCGAACAGCGTCCGACCCTCGTCAACCTGCAGTGCGACGTGGATCACCCGACCCAGTCCATGTCCGACTTCGACCACATCATCCATCACTTCGGCGGCGTTGAAAACCTGAAGGGGAAAAAGATCGTCATGTCCTGGGCATATTCTCCGTCCTACGGTAAACCGCTTTCCGTTCCTCAGGGTGTTGTCGGCCTCTTCACCCGCTTCGGTATGGATGTCGTCCTCGCCCATCCGGAAGGTTATGAGATCATGTCCGATGTGGAAGAAATCGCGAAGAAGAATGTGGAAAAGGGCGGCGGTTCCTTCACAAAGACCAACAACATGGCTGAAGCCTTCGAAGGCGCCGATATCGTCTATCCGAAGTCCTGGGCATCTTATGCCGCTATGGAAAAGCGCACGAAGCTCTACCAGGCAGGTGACGTTGACGGCATCAACGCTCTTGAAAAGGAACTGCTCAAGCAGAACGCCGAACACAAAGACTGGGCCTGCACCGAAGACCTGATGAAGAAAACCAAAGACGGCAAGGCACTTTACATGCACTGCTTACCTGCCGACATCACCGGTCTTTCCTGCAAAGAAGGTGAAGTGGACCGCAGCGTCTTCGAACGCTACATCGATCCGCTCTACCTCGAAGCCTCCTACAAACCCTATATCATCGCGGCTATGATCCTCACCTCCAAGGTCAAGGATCCCGCCAACTGCCTGCGTAAGCTGGATGCCGGCGGTGCCCGCAAACTGTTCTGATTTACACTTTAGATAAAAACGAGCCGCCGGTTTACGAATCGGCGGCTCATTTTTTTTTATTCAGTAGTTGTAACTTTCCCACCAAAGTGAGGTAATCCCGCTCTCGGATTTTTTCCGCACGCATAGGCAATCATCAGATATTGGAAACTGGTCATCATCCCCAGTGCCGCGATAATATCATTTCCCTGCAAACATGGTACCGTAATAGCATCATCAAGCGGTTCCAACCCCGATGCATCAAACACAATAAGGCTGCAGCCGGTTTTCGCTCTGACATCATTGAAGGATCGGCAAAGCTCACCCAATTTTCCCTGCTGACGGAAAATAACAATGACAGTATCTTTATCTACCGCCTCCATGGGACCATGCCGGAGCGTTCCTGTCTCCTCATAAATAGTTTGACAGTTGCTGAGCTCCTCTGAGCCAAGCGCAAACATATGCGCAACCGGTGCAAACAGGCTGCGCCCGGTAGCGATAATTGTTCGCTTGTTATAAAGCATCCACAAAGCCTGATTCATACAGGCATAATCATCCCGTTTCCACTGGACCGCAGGCAAAATGTCACCCTCATTGACCTGTCCGAGCTCTGCACAAACCGCAGCCAAAGCAGCTAAGCTCAATGTTACACTGCGCGTTCCTGCATATGCCTGCTCCCCGCCGCCGGCACAAACGATTGGTGTTCCCGCTTTAGCAATCGTACTGTTCTCTGTTAGGGTTACAGAAAAAATCGAATGACCGCCGAGCATAGGAATACACTTGACAGTTTCAACAGATTCCCCGCTTTGAGAAGTCAGAATAACTGTTGTCTTTTCAACAGAAATCGGATCATAAATAAATTCGGATGCGGTCATTGCAAAAGCATCGATTTGAAAGCGGCGCAATTGGAATGCAAAAACCTCATTGACAAGGTGAGAAGCCCCCATCCCAAGGAGAAGAACTTTTTTCGTTGATCGAATCGAATCCGCCAATACACGGATTCCGTCTCGCTGCGACTGCAATGTATCAAGAATATCCTGATCTTGACGGGTCATTTCCAAGTCGATCATTTCCAATCCATGCTTATCAGCAAGCTGAACTGCATATTGATTCACAAAATCTATCATAGCAAACCTCTGTTTTTTATTACCCTTACAAGAGAATCAAAAAAACTATATTCTATTTTCAAATTTCATCCGGGCAAGAATTGCCGCGCCGATTCTTCCTGAATCTTTTCCCAATTTGGCCGTTACCACCTCAGGAATAACAGAAATACCCGGTTCAAGCATTTCTATACGGTTTTCGAGTTTCCCCAAAACATATTTATTATAAAAAACTGTCATTCCTCCGGCAAGAATAATTATCCGACTGTTAAAAATGCCGGAAAGTGTCGTCACAGAATTAAACAGGCCATGGACAATATTTTCACAAAACCTCTTTTTGGCATCTGTATCAGGATTTTCAAAAACCTCTTCCGGAGTACAGCCAAAAAATCTGTCAGCATCGCGGTTCACCGCAGTACCCGAAAGAATATTCTCCATACAATTCACTTTTCCGCAATAACAGCGAATATCTGAATCAATACCACAGGAGGTATGTCCCATTTCCGGGTGTATGCCACCAGGAACAGAAAACAAGCGATAGCCGATCCGCACAGAACACCCCACACCGGTGCCAAGTGTGATCAAAGCAGTATCACCGGAATCAGATGCATCCAATGCGGAAACTTCACCCAAATGAGCTGTATTTGCATCATTTTCTATATAAACAGGAATTCCGAGTGCACTTTGAACAGGAGCCGTCAGGCACACACCTTCAAGTTCCGGCAATGTATATGGATTTTCTACAACCCCTGTTTCAATATTCAAAGGTCCTGTACATCCGATTCCGACAGCAAGGACTTCCGCTCCGGGGGCATATGATTTCATTTTTGTCAAAGAGAAACTTACAGCTTCCAAAAAGGCGTCAAGCCCATGAATCGAATCAGTACTGAAATCATCCATAGACAGCACAGTTTTATTCTCGTCAAGCAGAGCAAGTTTTACCCCGGTTCCTCCGATATCAATTCCACAAAAGCATCTCATTCCTTCACACCTCCCGCAACCAAGCCGCGGATCAGGGCTTTTTGGCAGATCATTCCAATGATAACAGGAGGCGCGGAAGCCAGCACACCGGCTGCAGCGATCAAATTATATCGGGATTGACGTCCCGAGGCGAGATTCGCAATGACGACCGGGAGTGTCATTGCATTTTTGCTGCTGGTGAACAGCATCGCATAAAAATATTCATCCCAGGCCTGTATCAGAGCCATAATTGCTACCGTCGCCAGCGCAGGCATCAGAAGCGGAAGAACGATCCGTACCAGACGATCCCACAAACCGGCACCATCAATAATACAGGCTTCCTCCAGTTCAAAAGGTATATCATCCACATTGGATTTCAAAAGCCAGACACAGAACGGCAGGATCATGGAACAATAGACAATTGCCAGCGAGAAGGAATTATCCATCAGCTTAAATCGAACAAGGGTCTTGTACATCGGTATACAATAGGCAATCGGCGGAAGCATGAAGGTAAAAATCGCAATTCCAAGAATCATATTCTTTTTACCGGAATACCGCGAAAGAAGCCATGCAGCCGGAACTGTTACGAGCAGAGAGATCGACACGGCTGAAAGTGCCGTCGTCAGGCTGTTGCGCAGCGCACTGACAAAAAGTTCTCCACGGCTGTTGTCGCCCATGGTAAGAAGCTCTTTGAAAGAAGAAAAATCAATTTGAGATGGTATCCACCGCAGCGGTTTGGTCGTCAGATCCGCGGATGTGCTGACAGACATGATGACTAACCAGAGAAACGGGGAAATAATAAAAATAACAAGCAGTACCATTGCCAGATATTGAAGGATCCGCACATATAGAGGCTTTCTCATATACTACCGTTCCTTCCGGTTTACGATCTTTAAATAGATGATGATCAGGATTGAAATCAATGCGACCATGATGATCGCATACGCGGAACCGGAACCGATTCGAGAATTTGTAAAAGCTTCCTGGTAGATAAAAATCGAACCGGAACGTGTCTTGTTAGCAGGTCCGCCTTTCGTCATGACCTGAATAATGTCAAAGACTTTGATCGCTTCAATAATTCGCATGACAGTAGCCACTTCAATAGCGGGAAGAATGTGAGGCAGTGTGATCGTAAAGAAACATTGCCAGCTGTTCGCCCCATCAATTTTTGCCGCCTCAATCTGCTGCTCCGGCAGGCTCTGCAAAGAAGCCAATACGGTCATAGCCACAAGTGAAAAGTTTTTCCAGACATCCGCTATGATAATTGAACCTAATGCAGTATTTGCACTGCCAAGCCAGCTGACATATTTTTCGATGAACCCCCATTGATACAACAGAGAATTCAAAGCCCCATATTCCGGATTGTAAATCAAGCGCCACATCATCGCGTTTACAATTGTCGGAACAGCCCAGGGCAGAATCAGCAGTCCTCTGACAATTTTTACACCTTTCAAAGGCTCATTTAGCAGCAGCGCAACAGATGTTCCCAAAAGAACTTCAGAAAAGACAACAAAAAAAGCAAAAACACCGGATACCCGCAGTGAATTCAAAAAACCTTTGTTCTGAAATGCTTTGGCAAAATTCTGAAGTCCGACAGATTGAGCAGGTTGGATTTCCAACAGCTGTGCATCTGTAAAGCTGTAGATTACCGTCTGTATCAACGGCCAGCCAATAACGATTCCCATGATCAAAATCATGGGAATCAAAAGATAATCATAATTGCCAATATGTTTTCGATTCATAATTAAATAAAATAAAAGGCTTCGGAAAGTAAATCCCGAAGCCTTTGAGAATTAAAGGTTATTCATCTGTTCGACTGCATCGTTCAGTGCATCTTCAGCCGTCATATCGCCAAGAAGAGCACTCTGGATGTCAGCCTGCAGGATCGCAGAAGCTTCCTGATAATTTGGAACACTCGGGCGGGCATTCATTACGCTGAAAGCCAATTTTGCAGCTTCAGCCAGGTCTTCACGCCCCTCAATAATCGCAGGATCATCATAGGAAGCAGTCCAGACCGGCATCTGAAGGTTGGAATAAGCATCCTGCAGTTCCTTGCTTGTCAGATATTCAATATAAAGCAGTGTTTCTTCCGGATGAGCGGAATTGCTCATAACAGACAAGCCCATGGAACCGGACATGGCAGCGTGCTCTTTGACACCTTCAGCACCCGGCATCACCATTACACCAACCTGATCTTTTGTCAGAACAGATTGTTCGGGATCAGAGGCCAGATCATAAACATACATCCAGTTCAGACAGAAAGCAGCATCACCGGCACTGAACACCATACGGACATCTTCTTCCAGATATTCAGTGGAGTTCGGATTGATCAATCCCTCATTCAACATGGAAATCAGAAGGTTCAGCGGTTCCAAACCCGTATCCTGGACGATCCAGTTGCCATCAGCATCCTGGAAATCACGGCCCATTGCCTCCATGAAGTTTGCATAAACACAGATGAGTGCTTCTGCCTGAGCCATTGAGAAAACGAAAGGATATTCAACGATTCCCTTTTCTTTCAGTGTACGACCCATATCGATCATTTCTTCGAGAGACTTCGGCTCTTTGGTAAACCCGGCTTCATTGAGCATTGCCTTGTTGTAGAACAGGTACATGGTATCAAGGAACCACGGAAGACCGACAATCTTACCGCCTTTTGTCACAAAATTCCACCCGCCTTCCAGAACACCGTCTTTATATTCCTGCGGGACCTTATCAGTAATATCAGCGATCATGCCCTTCGAAGCATATTCTGCGAACCAGATATCATCAACCAGCGCAGCATCATACGGACTATTGGATCCATAAGCCAGCATGGTCTTGTTGCGAAGATCTTCATAAGGGACGAATTCAGTTTCCACCTTGATATTCGGATGTGCAGCCATAAAATCAGCTGTCATATCATTGACATTTTCTTCTGAATATGCCGCCTGAGCCATACCGATAAAACGAAGTTCTACAACTTCATCGTCTGCAAACGCAGTAACAGCAATCAGCAGACACATGATCAATGAAAACAAAACAACAAACTTTTTCATATTATTTCAAATCCTTTCCTCATTTTTTTGTAAAACACTATGTACATATTATAATGTCAGGAAAATTTAAAAACAAAGATATTTTTTTCTTAATTTTCCTGACATATGTAATATTCGAATTGAGATTAACATTTAGTAAAGATAAGGAACTATTTGAATAATCAAACAGTTTATAATTCATACATAAATAAAGAGTAAACAAAACATTTTGCTCAAAAAAAGGAATTTATCATGAATTACGAAATAAAATATGAACCGTTCCCGGTTCTTGTGATGAATCTGGACAATGGTGAAACCGTCCAGTGCCAGGCCGGAGCAATGGCCTGGATGACACCCAATATCGAAATGCAGACCTCCGCCGGCGGCGGTATCGGAAAATTTTTCGGCCGCATGTTTTCCGGTGAAAGCGCGTTTATTAACAAATATACAGCTCATGGCAGCGGTTCAATCACTTTTTCCAGTGATTTTGTCGGGAAAATACTTCCCGTAGAAATAAAACCGGGCAGAGATTTTGTCGTTCAAAAAGGCGGTTTCCTGGCCTCTTTTGGCGATGTGGATCAATCCGTCTTTTTCCAGAAGAAATTCGGTGCGGCTTTTTTCGGCGGAGAAGGGTTCATAATGCAGCGCTTTTCCGGCAATGGCATCGTCTTTGTGGAAATTGACGGATATTGCGAACAATTTGATCTCGCTGCAGGGCAGAAAATTGTGCTGAGTACCGGTTATCTGGCAGCGATGGAGGCAAGCTGTACGATGGACGTTCAAACGGTGAAAGGCGCAATGAACGTTCTGTTTGGCTCAGAGAATCTATTTCTCACCACAGTGTCCGGTCCGGGAAAAATCTATATTCAAACCAAACCAATTTCGAAAGTCGCTGCCGCACTGAAACCGTTCTTCCCGACTCAGACAGTGACTACTTCTTCGAAAGATTAAAAGAGATGATATGAAACTCTTTATTGAAGAAAAATTTTTCAGCCTCTGGGGAGGAAGCTACAACGTTTTCCATGAAGACCGCAGCGTAGCCTATACCGTGCAGGGACAGCCTTCATTGGTCCGGCGGAAGCTCTCAATTATGGATCCGAATGGAAATGAAGTCGGAATGCTCCAGACGAAAATCATCAGATTTTTACCTGCCTATACCATTTGGAAAAACGGTCGGGAAATCGGCATGGTCAAGCAGAAATTTTCCCTGCTCAAGCCCAAATTCGACGTTGACTTCAAAAACTGGCACGTTGAGGGCAACTTCATGGGTTGGAATTATAAAATCTATGACCAACAGGAACGGGTTGTGGCAGCCATCGACCAACAAATCTGGAACTTCACTGAGCACTTCGTAATAGACTGTGCCAATGACGAAGATGTGCTTGATGTCCTGATGCTCAACCTCGCCATCAGTGCCATGAGAAAAGACCAGGAAAGCAGCTCTGTCTCTTCGAACGACGACTGATCAATTTTTAACTTTCCGAAAAAACTGCCTCGATATAATTTATATGGCAGTTTTTCTATTGTGAACGGGACTATTCAGGGACTGTAACTATTCAGAACCCGCAGCGACACACATGGGGACAGGCACACTTTTTGCGGGCTGCGCCGCACAAGATGCCAGTCCCCACGTGCTCCATTCTGAATAGATATCAGGGGCTTTATTGAAACCCCAGTTTCAGTGTCTTCCTGTCGAGATACGGATGACTTTCAATGCTGCGAACCGTATAACCGGTGTTATCAATGGCCTTGCGGATCAATTCCGAATCCGGCAATCCTTCAGTGAGGATCATCGTTTCGCCTTTTGTATGGGAGGAATTTACCTTCCTGACCGGGATCGCTTTACGCACAGCATCGTTCACATGAGCTTCGCACATCCCGCACATCATGCCCTCAACCTCAACTTTTGTCTGAATTAATTGATTATTTTGCACATTTTGAGGGTTTTGAATTTTATGAGCGGAGGAACAACCGCCGCAGGATGCACAATTACCACCGCAGCAGGACTTTCCCTCTTTTTTATCCCGGATCATTCCTCTGATCAGCAGTCCTACAACCAAAACCAGAACAGCTACGATGACAATATTTACCAAATTTTCCGAAAACCACGTCAACATTTCAACATCTCCTTGTCGACGATTGTACCTATTCATGGAACCTCCGGGGACTGGACCGCTTGCGGGCCTGTACCCATTTTCTAACCCATGATTCGTAACCGACAAATTATTTAGCAAAGTGGATTACCGGATCACTCAGCGTACCGGTAATCCACCGATAAGAACGAATTTTACGCCTTGATCGTCAGAGTTTCCGCTTCCTTATAAGGACGGACCATCTGATAAATGATCGCGCAAACGATGATAACAGCCACGATCAGCCCGATGAGGTTCACACTACCGACAATTGCTTTGCCGATTTGGAAAACTGCTAAACCGATCGCGTAGGCGAAAAGGCACTGATATGCAATAGCAAAGGCTGTCCACTTCGAGTTATTCATCTCACGCTTGATGGCACCGATAGCTGCAAAGCATGGAGCGCAGAGCAGGTTGAAGATCATGAAGGCATAGGCAGCAAGCTTTCCATGTCCGCCGGAAATACTCTCGAAATCCTCCCGGACACGCGGCCAGATTTGTTCGCCGTTTTCTTCCAGTTCTTCTTCACCACCTTTATCATCATAGTTATAAAGGACAGCAAAGGTACCGACAACTTCTTCCTTCGCGACAAGACCGGTCACCGTGGCGACAGTCGGTTTCCAGGAACCGAAACCAAGCGGGTGGAAGATCGGAGCAGCCACATTCCCGACACTCGCCAAAACGGAAGCATCCATCGGAGTGACTTCTTCCACAGGAATATTCATGCGGTCAGCAAGAGATTGGACATATTCCTCGGTAATCAGTTGTTCGTCTTCAAAGAGTTTATTCACCATACCAAAGCGGCCATTGACAGTTCCAAAGGAAGAGAGGAACCAGATAACAATAGAGCTCAGAACAATGACGGATCCGGCACGCTTGATGAAAGACCAGCCGCGTTCCCAGGTTCCGCGAAGCACATTAGTGATAGAAGGAACATGGTACGGAGGCAGTTCCATAACAAACGGGGCAGGGTCACCGGCAAACATTTTTGTCTTTTTCAGCATAATACCGGAGACAATGATCGCGGCAACACCGATAAAATAGGCACTGGTGGAAACAAGTCCGCTGCCGCCAAAGAGCGCACCGGCAATAAGGCCGATGATTGGCATCTTGGCGCCGCAGGGAATGAAAGTGGTGGTCATGATCGTCATACGGCGGTCACGTTCATTTTCGATGGTACGAGAAGCCATAACACCCGGGACACCACAGCCCATGCCGACCAGCATCGGGATAAAGGATTTACCGGAAAGGCCAAAGCGGCGGAAGATACGGTCCATAATGAAAGCCACACGGGCCATATAACCGCAGTCTTCCAGAATGCAGAGCAGGAAGAAGAGTACCAGCATTTGCGGGACAAAGCCAAGAACAGCACCGACACCGGCAAAGATACCATCCGCAACCAGACTCGTGAGCCAGTCCGCAGCGCCAAGATTCTGCATAATGGTGCGGGATCCTTCCTGCAGCCACTGCGCGCCAAGCACATCATTGGTCCAGTCCGTCAAAAATGTCCCGATGGGCCCCATGGCGATCCAATAGACCAGGAACATGACCAGAGCAAAAATCGGCAGCCCGAGGATCCGGTTGGTGACGATCTTATCGATTTTGTCGGAAGTGGAGAGTTCACCGGCTTTTGCCTTTTTATAACTGCCCTTCAGAATATTCGCAATCCAGATGTAACGGTCATTCGTGATAATGCTTTCGGCATCATCATCCAGTTCCTCTTCAGCGGCCTTGATATCCTTTTCAATATGATCCAGCGTGGTCTGAGGCAGGTTCAATTTCGCAATGACCTTTTCATCACGTTCGAACAGCTTAATGGCATACCAGCGCTGCTGCTCTTCCGGAAGATCGTGGACAACGACTTCTTCGATATGAGCAAGAGCATGATCAACCACACCGGAGAAAGTGTGTTTCGGTACAGATTTGGTTCCGGCTGCGGCAATGGCTGCCTGAGCTGCATCTTCAATACCTTCATTTTTCAAAGCGGAAATCTCCACAATTTTGCAGCCGAGGGCATTGGAGAGCTGTTTGACGTTGATGGTGTCTCCCTTTTTACGGACAAGATCCATCATATTCAAAGCGATAACGACCGGAATACCGATCTCCATGAGCTGCGTGGTCAGGTAAAGGTTGCGCTCCAGGTTGGTCGCATCAACGATGTTCAGGATCACATCAGGACGCTCATCAATCAGGTAATTTCGTGCGACTACTTCTTCCAATGTATAGGGCGAAAGAGAATAGATCCCGGGAAGGTCCGTTACCGTCACTTCCTTATGATTTTTCAAACGTCCTTCTTTTTTCTCGACTGTGACACCCGGCCAGTTTCCTACAAATTGATTGGAACCAGTCAGTGCGTTGAAAAGTGTTGTTTTCCCGCTGTTTGGGTTACCAGCAAGAGCAATGCGTATTTCTTTAGCCATTTTTTATTCCTCAATCTCTACCATTTCCGCGTCTGCTTTCCGCAGGCTCAGTTCATAACCGCGTACGGTCACTTCCACCGGATCACCCAGCGGTGCGACCTTCCGCACATAAATTTCAGTTCCACGGGTGATACCCATGTCCATAATACGGCGCTTCACCGCACCCTGACCATGCAGCTTTACAACTGTCACGGTATCGCCGATTTTTGCATCTCTTAGAGTTTTCATTCTGCTCTGTTCTCCTTCTACACCATGATTTTTCCTGCCATCTCGCGGCTGACCGCGACACGGCTTTCCTTGACATTAACGATCAGATTTCCATTGATTTCAGAAACGACCCGCACCGTCCCGCCAACAACAAAGCCGAGATCCTCCAGGTGTTTCTTCATTTCAGGACTTCCGCCAACTTTGCGGATGATGTTTTCCTCGCCCACATCTGCCAGTAAAAGCGGCATCATCGTTTGTTCACCTTCTTTCGTAAGTTTTTTAATACAAACTTTTGTTAGAATAAGCTAACGCTCTTAGTTTATTACTACTAACTATTTTTGTCAAGTCGTGATTTAAAAAAGGTGAAAGAATAAAGGAAAAAAGGAAACAGAAATATTGGTCCGGTGTTATAATATGGATGATTTGTTCAAAACCAGTCTGCACATCATGATTACTTTTATTTTTATAAAGGCAATGCTGCTGCAAAATAAAAGCTTTTCCTTGTCTATCTCGGTCCGAACAAATACAATAAAAACACAGCAAGAATAAAGAAAGGAAAAAATGAATGAAGAAGTTTTTTGCAGTATTGATTATTGTTGTTTTTATGTTGAGTCTCAGCGCCTGCGGTTCCAAACCACAGCCCACACCGACCGCCGCACCGACAGCAGTTCCTACTGAAGAACCCGCAGAACCTACAGCTGAACCAACGACAGCTCCGGCAGAACCGGCAAGTGAACCGGAAGAAAAATCAGAAACTACTGCTGATTATGACCCAAATGATATGCAGTCTGTTTTTGACTATTATGACAACCGGGGTGAGAGAATGTTTGACAGCTACGCCTTCTCTCAGTTGGATACGACAGGGAAAAAGGTGTGGGCAGCACCCTTTGTCGGTATTGAAGAATTCCAGGTTCCTGATGCCTTTTTGAACGCGAAAGGCGGTGTCCGCGCTTCCGGCGGTATGGAAGAGGACAAAGGCATGGTGACGATGAGTGTCAAATATCTTGCCGAAACCGAAGAAGATTACAATAAATATATCGATCAGCTCGGGGCAGTCATCCAGGATATCCAGGAAAACGGACAAAATGATGAGAACACTAAGAAATACATGGACGCAGTAGAAGAATATAACAGCCATGCTACAACACTGTTTGTTGTCCTGGGTATGCCCAATGGTTCCGGTGAAGCTGAAGATAAAGCTGCCTATCAGAAGTATTTTGAGGACCACGCCGAATGGTATGACTTCTCCGAAGAGGAAATGAAGGAATTCTATGATAAGATGGTTTTCTACCCGGCCGGCAGTGTGGATAACTACAACTTCTACCTTGTCCAGGGAAATCTGCCCGATGACCACAGCATCGAAGAAGATGAAGATGTCTACAAAGAAGAGTATAAAGCCCTGTATGATAATATCGGTGAATACATTTCCCTCTTCAAATTTATGAAACCACTTGGTCTTGCCAAAGCCATTGAAGCCGGTACCGGTTTCAATTTCGAAACCACTGACGTCTTCGGCAATCCTGTGAAAAGTACCGACCTCTTCAGTGGTCACAAATTGACCATGCTCAACATCTGGGAAACCACCTGCGGAGCCTGTATTTCTGAAATGCCGGAACTGATCAACCTCAGCAAGGAATTCGAAGAAAAAGGTGTACAGATCGTCGGTCTCGTTTACGATGCGACAACGGAAGACCTGATTGCGGAAGCGAAGGATATTGTAGAAGATCTCTCAATTCCTTACACCAATCTGGTCCCGACAGAAGAAATGCTTGAAACAGTCAAAGTTCAGGCATTCCCGACAACCTACTTTCTCAACGATAAGGGTGAATTCGTCGGTGAACCGATTTCCGGAGCACTCTTCAAGCTCTACCGTCAACAAGCCGAACAACTGTTAGGCGAGTAAAAATTTTCAATCAGCAGTTAGAGCCTGGAATGTTAAGTTATCTGTAATTATGGGTCCTAACTGCTGACTTCCATCTCACAAAGGAGAAATCAGGAAAAAATCAATTTCCAATATTCTAAAGTACTTTTGACAAAATAATTTATTTCAACACCTGCCAATACCCTCCCCATGCAGCCCCTTCCTCAGCAGGAATCCATCTTCATGCAGCTGTAAAATATTCTTTTCTACAGCTCTGGAGTTCTGAGACAATTTTTCCGCAATTAATGCAGCAGAAATATGATTATCCGAACGAATCTGACGAAGAATGTTCTTTTTTGTCTCACTTAGTTCATCATATTCCGGACTAATCTCCGAACTTTCTCCGTATTTTATTACTTTTTTACTGATTTAAAATTTACTCCGAACTTTTTGTTTTCAACCTACGGCGCATGGAAAAATGATATACTTAATCAATAAACAAGGAGATTTTTATGAAAAAATATGCTTTGCTTCTGATATGTTTGTTTTTATTGATTTCAACCGCACTCTGCTCTGCGGAGGATAGTACTTTCGATTATCGGTTTGCGGATGCGGAAGAGGCGGCAGAACTGCTGCTCTCCAACCGGAATTATTATGACAATCTCAGTCAAAATGATCTGAACTTCCGTATGCAGAAACTGGACGCCACACTCACGGAATTGGAAACGTTCACTGCTCAGCAGACACTGAACTGGACCGATGAGGAAAAGGCTGCCGTTGATACAGCTATGGCAGCTATTGAAAAGGTTTGTTCCGAACGCGGTTATACGCTTCCCGTCACGGATGGCATCGTATTTGCAAAGACAACCATGCACGAAGAATGTGATGCCGGTGCCTACACCCACGGAACGCAGATCTATTTGGGAGAGAGGCTCCTTCGGACAGGCCTTTCGGAGGAACCTGAGGCCTTGACTTTTTTTCAGGAAACCGTTGCACATGAACTTTTCCACTGTCTGACCCGCAATCATCCGGATTTCCGCGCAGACATGTACAGCATTTTAGGATTCACCGTGGTGGAAGAGGATTATAACTTTGCACCGGAGATCAAAGATATCATCATCTCCAATCCGGATGTCGGACACCACAACTCTTTTGCGTCCTTTGAGATCAACGGAGATATGAAGGACTGTACAGTGATTTTCACTACTCCAAAGCTATTCGAACAACCCGGTGACAATTTCTTTACAGGGATGGTGACAGGTCTTGTCCCGATTGATGACCTTTCCGTAATGTACACAGCTGAAGAGGCTGCTAATTTCTGGGATGTCTTTGGCAAAAACACCGGTTACGTGATCGATCCGGAAGAAACCATGGCAGATAACTTCGCTTACACGATCATCTACGGGATGGAGAGAGAATATGAAACACCGGAAATCATTGAAGCCATTGATACATACCTGAAGGGAGAGACAACACAAGACAGCAACTTCAGTGAGACTGGAAAAACCGCGCTGAATTATCTCAGCAATGAACTGGAAAAGACAGCCGATCATCTGATGCGAAACGGTGAAGATGTGGATGACATTTACACCACTTTGGAATGGGACTCCATCGCAGACACCTTCCCGGAAAAATTTGATTTGCGTGATCGCGGTACCGTCACCCCGGTAAAGAATCAATCACCCTGGGGAACCTGCTGGAGCTTTGCCACGATCGCTGCCAGTGAAACCAGTATTCTGAATTCACTTGGCATGACGCTCGATTCATACCAGGAAACCTTTGGTGAGGAAATGGATCTCTCCGAAAAACACCTCGCCTGGTTCACAGCCAACGCACTGCCGAATCTGGATGCCTATCCGGAAGGAGAATATCCCTATGATCCTGCACAGGCAGGTGAAGGTCTGTACCCGTTCGAGAATTCCAATGTTGACATATTCAATTACGGCGGCAATTATTTTCTTTCTACAGCCAGTCTTGCCTCCGGCATCGGCATTCTGAAAGAAAAGTACGCCCCTTATGTCAACAGTGAAGGTCTCCCGGAAAAAAACGGTGATTGGTCTCTCCCGGAAGAAGAACGTTTTTCCGTAAGTTTTGAACTGAAGAATGCCAATATTCTGCCTTCTCCGGCTGTTTTTGATGAAGAAGGAAATTACGTCTACCGCCCTGCCGCCACAGAGGTAATCAAAAAGGAATTGCTGGCAGGACATGCAGTCGCCATATCCTTCAAAGCAGATCATTCCATGCCGGAAAAATCTAAAGAAGAGCGCCGCGCTTTACTTGAAGAGAACCTTAAAGCCAACAACACTGTCACCGAAGAAGAAAAGGAATTCTACATTGACGTACGTGTCGGTGAAATCGACACGGCAGATCTCTCCGCAGACGAGTTGAAGGATTTGATTTTGATCCGTTTACGTCTCAATGATCTGCCGTCAGACATCTACGATCTGGACTCCTTCGATCATGATCAGCTGGCAATGATTTTGATGGCACAGTATTTCGGAAACTCCTATGAAGAAATTGTCTCAAGCGAATCTAAGCCTGTCTATATGACTTTCATCGGAACGGATCCGGTGATCTTCGCCCAATACACAGACGATAACCTCCCGTCCAATCATGGGGTAACGGTTGTCGGCTGGGATGACACATTTTCCGCTGAAAACTGGCCCGAAGGTCACCGGCCTCCTGCTGATGGCGTCTGGATCGTCAAGAACAGCTGGGGAACCAGTTGGGGGAATGAAGGATACTTCCTGCTTTCTTATTATGACAAAACCCTGAATGCTATAGGGTCTTTCGAATACGTCGTTTCGGATGATGTGCAGCAAATGGATCATATCACACTCCTTGAGCATGATTATATGCCTGCCGAAATCACAAGCTCAACGTTGTTTGATACACCGGTTTATGCTGCAAACATTTTTGACGTGACAGAAGACAGTGTACTGCAGTATGTCTCCGCCATGACCGGCGATTTGAACACAACAGTTACCGTCTCTGTTTATCTGCTGAATCAGGATGCAGTCCTGCCCACCGACGGGCTGCTGCTGGACAGTATTACGGAGACATTTCCCTACGCGGGCTATCATCGGATGAGCCTGAGCAGCAATCTTCTGCTGAGAGAGGGTGCCAAAATAGGCGTTGTGGTCCTCGAACGTGTCACCGGGAAGGACGGAATTCAATATTCGCTGGTCAACAACAGCAGTCTCAGTCAGGATGGTGCGGAAGCATTTAACGCGGCTCATGAAGAGGAAGGCCGCAGCGTCATGCGCTATGCGAAAGGCGTGATCAATCCGGGAGAAAGCTTCGTGAGCTTTGAATCAGACAGCTGGATCGATTGGGCTGACGCTGTGGACGAAATTGACAACAACGGAGCCAATGTCTATATGGCTTACGATAATCTGCCTATCAAAGCCCATGTTTATCCGTTGGACCAGGTTGAACAGGTTCATGCCCTCTCTCATCGAATCCCCGTTGCAGGCGGTGAAGCAGCGATCTGTCCGGAAGACGGATATATGCTTGTAGACGTTGGACGTTAGATCGGAGATGGGAGATGTTAGACGGTAGATATTAGACAATAGAAGATAGATTCAAGATGTTTATAGTTAGAAACAGTATGATAATTCAATTTCAAACATTAAACTACCAACTGCCAACTTCTAACTTCCAACTTTAAAATTGTCACTTCCGGAGTTGACATTTTCACGAAATTGGAGATAATTAGAGACGTTCTTGAGTTCCATGTATACCCTCGAGGGTTTCAAACGGAGCGGAAAAAGGTCATAAAAAGGCCTGCAACGGGAGAGACTCAGTATACCTTTGGAGGAAAATAAACAATGGCAAACATTAAATCACAGAAGAAGCGCAATCGTCAGAATGAAGCTCGCAGACTGCGCAATCGTGCCGTCCGCGGCGTCACCCGTTCCGCTTTGAAGAACGCCCGCCTGGCGATCGAATCCGGCGCAGACAACCAGGAAGAACTGGTCTACGCTGCCGTGAAAGCGCTCGACAAGGCTGCTCAGAAGGGTGTTATTCACAAGAATAACGTCGCCCGTCACAAGAGCCGCCTGATGCATAAACTGGCCGATGCCCAGAATGCATAATTGATTGCCGTAAAAAGCCCGCTGCATGCAGCGGGCTTTTTTGTTTTATATCATTTTCCAAAGATCAGGACAGGTTACCTGCCATCACAGAGACAACAGAGGAAGACCGGAAATGTACACCTCATTCTACGGCTGAAGTGTTGCAGGTATCGGCGTTGCCGTGACTTCCGGTAACGGCGTTGGCGTCACAAGGTTTACTTCGATTTGCAGAACCTGTCCGTATTGTGGGAATGTTGTATAAACATTCACATTGTTCAACCGCTGGATCGATTCAAGCGTGGTACCGAACTTCGCGGCGATGTCGTTATAGGAATCATTCATCTCAACAATATAGGAAACCACCTGACCGGTCGAGTACTGATCCAACGGGATTGGAGTAGAAGTCGCGACCTGCTGTTCAGCTCCCGGGATAATCACCTCATCACCGATACCAATGTTGCAGTCCACCATACCATTGACCTGCATGAAAAGCTCAAAGTTCACTCCAAAACGGTCCACAGCAATTCCCCAGCAGGTATCTCCATCCTGGACCGTATAAGTCGTCGGACCGCTGGGCTGAGCCGTCGGAACCATGGTATTCACGATCATGGCATCCTGAGGAACATTCGCATTGCGGATGTAAGTTCCCGCTGCCAGAATCAGATAGCGGATAGCAGCCTCATAATCCTCATTTTGGATCGCTTCATACCCGCGCTCCACCATATAAGGAGCATCCACCGGGCCGCTGTTCTCGCCATTCAATGAAAATCCCATGCTCACAGGAACCATCAACAACACATATCCCTGATAATCATAAAAAAGCATTGCCGCAGGTACGGGATTTCCGTTAGCGGTAATTCTCAGAATGCTGAACCCGCCTTCCATATCTGCTGCAGCTGTATATCCGGCAGATGCCGCTGCCGCAGTATAAGCTTCAACAAACGGTTGGGTCTGTTCAGGTTTCGGATAAAGATATGTATCATAAAGTGTATCATAATAAGCATAATCTTTTTGATACAGACTGCCGATCGTCCCAAGTGTCACAGCAGGATCCGGAAGGCTGCTCTGCAATTGCGGCAGCATGTTGTTGCTTCCGCCAATGAGCATTTCCTGCGCCAAGGCAGTACCGGTTATCACCAATAACAGCGTTACAATAATTAGACAAATACTTTTTTTCATAGCCGACTGCTCCTTCCGGAATACCAATATATTTATAAATTATATCATATAACATTAAAGAAAACCGATATTTTTTCTTTTCCGTCAAAAGCAAAAGAAATTTACTCCGGACTTGTTTTTGTACATTTTTTAGCATATAATAAAGAGGTGTTTTTTATAAAATAAATAATAAAACAACGAGAATCAAGAGAAAACACATGAACCGAAAAACAGAAAAACAATTGCAGCCATATTTCACGCCCCTGGGAACCTGGGCATTTTCTATCGGCACCAGTATCGGATGGGGTTCATTTGTCGTAACCTGCAACGCTTATCTCGCTAAGGCAGGTGTTCTGGGAACGGCACTTGGTCTGATTCTCGGCATGCTGGTGATTCTTGTCGTAACACACAACCTGATTTACATGATTCAGCAAAGTCAGGACGCGGGAGGCATATATACCTTTTCAAAGAAAATCTGCGGAAATGACCATGGATTTCTTACCGCATGGTTCCTGCTGCTCACTTATCTGGCTGTACTCTGGGCAAACATTACCTCACTGCCGCTCTTCGCGCGCTATTTTCTTGGTGACATTTTCCATTTTGGGTTCCATTATCACATATTCGGCTATGAAGTATGGTTTGGAGAGGCATTACTCTCCATCACTGCCATCATCCTGATCACGCTGTTATGCTCCAGGAGCCGGAAGACCACACAAAAAATTGAAATCATATCTGCACTGGCATTTGTTATCGGGTTCACCGTCTTTGCAATTACGGCCTTGATACGGCATAAGGGCAGTTCCTTCAGCTTTGAACCGTTTTATCTGCCGGATTCACCTGCGTTCGGTCAAATCATCCATATTGCGGCTATTTCACCCTGGGCCTTCATCGGCTTTGAAAATATCACGCACTTTTCCGGCGAATTTGCCTTTCCTGTGAAGAAGACCCGCTCTATTCTGGTCACATCTGTTGTCATCACCACACTGCTTTACATTTTTGTCACACTTCTTTCTGTCAGTGCGTATCCGCCGGAATACAACTCCTGGCTGGAATATCTGCAGGATATGGGAAATCTGCAGGGTATCAAGGGTGTTCCTGCTTTCTACGCCGCATACCATTACTGGGGGAATACCGGTGTAGCTGTATTACTCGTTGCACTATTCGGAGTGATCCTTACCAGTCTGATCGGCAATACAACTGCATTAAGCCGGCTGCTTTTCGCAATGGGCCGGGATGGCGATATTATGCCAAATTTTGCCAATCTGAACAGCAACCATATACCGGCTAACGCGGTTTTTGCCATTGGCGCAATCTCCATATTAATTCCTTTCCTCGGACGTACTGCTATCGGCTGGATCGTGGATGTCACAACACTCGGATCAACCATCATTTACGGATTCGCCTCCTATACTGTTTATCAGGCAGCTCGTGAAAGAGGAGATAATAGAGAAATAATTACCGGAATCGCCGGAGCCGTTTTGATGACAATATTTGCGGCACTGCTGCTGATTCCCAGCCTGATCACTGCCAACGCTATGGCATCTGAATCCTACATACTTTTCACCTTGTGGGCGGTTCTGGGACTGATATATTTTCGCTCCATGGTACTGAAAGATCGGGATCAAAGGTACGGCCAGTCCATCATCGTCTGGGTCATTCTTCTGCTGCTGGTTCTATTTGCCTCCATGATGTGGGTTTCCAGAGCGACACAGCGTACAACTGACGCAGCTATGACCGAGATCCATAAGTATTATCAGGAAAATATAAAAGATGGCAAGATTCCGGAAGATGACATGGAATTTCTGAACATGCAATCTACCCGCATTGACAGACAGAATGCTATGTATACGATTGCTTCTTTTGTAATTTTTATCGTCTCCACCACCATCATGCTGACGAATTACAATCTTATGAACAAACGGGAAAAGGAGCATCAGGAAAAACTCAGAGCCGCAGAATCCAAAGCCGCAACCGACCCGCTCACCGGCATTAAGAACAGGCTTGCGTATGAGCACTACGAAAGGAACCTGAATGAACAGATACGAACGGATCATAATATTAATTTTGCCATTGCAATCGCCGATGTCAATGATCTGAAATCAGTTAACGACAACATC
The DNA here is from genome assembly GCA_902791025.1 of uncultured Chloroflexota bacterium. Taxonomy (GTDB): domain Bacteria; phylum Chloroflexota; class Anaerolineae; order Anaerolineales; family Anaerolineaceae; genus Flexilinea. Next base: position 132,899 of record CADATZ010000002.1, read on the forward strand.
GGACACAGCGCCGGAGATGAATGTATACGCAATGCCTGCAAACGGATCTGTCAAACATTCAAGCACAGTCCTGTGTTCCGTATCGGCGGAGATGAATTTGCTGTGCTTCTGCAGGGAGCAGATTACGAAGATCGCGAGCATCTGCTCAGCGAGATAAGAGAGAATCCAACACCAGAAGTACCCGGGTCTTCTCTGGCTGTCGGAATGGCTGAATTTATTCCGGGTAAGGATGAATCCGTCCTTGCCGTCTTCACACACGCCGACCGCCTGATGTACCAGCAAAAATCAAAAATGAAGCAGGAGATAGGAGATAGGAGTCAGTAGTTCGTAGTCAGTAGTTAGTAGTTAGTAGACATTAGACATTAGACTTTTGGAAACACCTAACGCCTAACCTATAATTTCATATTTCTAATACCCTATTTCTAACACCCAATTCCTAACCCACAGCCCCTAACACCTAACACCCAATTCCTAACACCTAATTCCCAGTCCCCAATCCCTAATCCCTAACACCCGACATCTCAATTCCGTTGTATAATGAATCTCATGATAAATGTCGATGAAAAACCGGTTGTGAATTTATTAACTTCCCCCGGATGGGAAGATTATCGTCTGCTCGACAGTGGTAACGGCAGAAAGCTGGAACAGTTCGGGCCATACCGGCTGATCCGTCCGGAAGCGGAAGCTGTCTGGTCTCCCATGATGAACACAGAGGAGTGGGAAAAGGCTGCTGCCGAATTTATTCCATCCGCGGAAGAAAACGGGGGACACTGGAAACTGTTGAAAAAACTTCCCGACAGTTGGAAACTCCGCTATCGGAATCTGACACTGAAAGCTATGCTCTCCAATTCCAAACAGCTCGGCGTCTTTCCGGAACAGGCCTGTCACTGGGACTGGGTAACAGAACGTATTCGCAGCGCGAATCAAACAATGAAAGTTCTGAATCTCTTTGGCTACACCGGCGCCATCAGTATGGCTTGTGCCGCAGCCGGCGCAAAAGTGACCCACCTCGATGCATCCAAAAAAGCAGTAGCCTGGGCGAAAGAGAATCAAGAACTCAGCAAAGTACCACTTGACCGCATCCGCTGGATTCTCGATGATGCTCTGAAATTCGTTCAGCGGGAATCCCGACGGGGATCGCTTTATGAGGGAGTGATCCTTGACCCGCCGAAATTCGGACGGGGACCGAAGGGAGAAGTATGGGAGTTTTACAAAGGCTTCCCGGCACTCCTCGAAGCATGTGCAAACGTACTTTCCGACCGGGCTGATTTTATGCTCGTCACAGCTTATGCAGTTAAAGCCTCATCCGTTACCCTTTACAACGCGCTCAGCGAGGTCAATCGCAGACGAGGTGGGACCGTTTCTGTCGGTGAAGTCTGTAACTGTGATAACGCGGGGCGGCTTTTGTCGATGGCAGTATACGGTCGTTGGATGGCATAACAGGACAAGAATTCAGAGTATAAAGTTCAAAGTTCAAGCAAAAGAAGTCTCTTTTCACCGTATATCATAAAAATAAAAAGCAACACAGAAGATGAAACGTTTTTTTTCAATTGGAATCCCGATAAAAGTATTTGCCGTTTTGGCTATTCTGGCATTACTGGCGCTGCTTGCTCCAATGCTCAAAGCTGCGCAGTATGATGTTCCCAGCGCAGATGATTACGAGAACGGTTATGATACATATGTTGCCTGGCGGGATACGGGGTCGATACTCGAAGTGATCAAAGCAGCCTTTGCAAGGATCTACGAACTGTATTACACCTGGCAGGGGACATTCACCGCGATTTTTCTTTTCACGCTCAATCCAATGATTTTTGGAGAACAATATTACCAAATCGGGCCCTGGGTCGTCATCGGTACACTGCTGCTCGGTATCTTCTATTTGACGTTCACCATTTGGGGCAGGCTATATAAGGCATCAAAATCAGAATGTTGTATCATTGCTGTAATTTGGGCGGTAACAAGCACGCAATTTCTCCCCCGCGCGAGTCAGGGAATTTACTGGTACACCGGGGCAATTTATTACACATTTTTCTTTGGCCTTTCTGCAATTGCATATGCTCTTCTCATCCGCTTTATTGATCGAGACGAAAATGATCGCGGCATAGGGAAACTGATTATCGCAAGCCTGCTTCTGTTTTTCATTGGCGGAGGAAATCTGGTGACCGGATTGACCACAACTGTCGTACTTCTCAGCATCGAGGCCTGGTTGATTTTCCGGAAAAATTCCGATTGGAAGATTCTGATAATTCCGCTGCTGTGTTTTGCAGTTTCATTTGGAATCAACGTTGCGGCTCCGGGGAACTCTGTTCGTCAAACATTCTTCGGACAGCCCGGACTGGTCAAATCTGTTTTTCTTTCTTTCAAAGAAACCTTCCGTTCCCTGTGGAAATGGTTTTCTGTTCCGGTACTTTCGTTGATCCTGCTTCTCATCCCGGTATTCAGGAATATTTGTATCAGGACTGACAAGCGTTTCCCGCTGCCGGGATTGGTCAGTCTTTACTCACTATGTTTGTCCGCGGTCATGTTTTACGCTCCTATTTACGCCATGACAGAAAAAACGCTCGATCATCTGGGACGCATCACCAACATCATCTTTTTCGGGATGCTTTTCCTTGTGATATTCAATTTATTTTACTGGATCGGTTATTTGGCACAAAAGGGAGCACTCAAAAAAGAACTCTTCCCCGCAGCCGCAAAAAACCGTTTCAGTCTCGTTTTTCTGATTGTCATGCTGCTCATTTTTGCTATCGGAATGACACAGATCAAATGGTATGACACGACCAGTATCAGCGCATTCCGTTCCTACCGCAGCACACAAATGGGAAATTATTGGCATACATATCAGCAGCGGCTCGCAATATTAAAAAATCCGGAGATAAAAGATGCCGTTTTGAAACGCTTCCCATACCGGCCTTATGTTTTATTCTTCCAGGAATTGTCACCCAAAATCGGTGACAATACTACAGTCGCACTTTGGTACGGAAAAGATTCCGTCATTATTCATTAATTCAGGAGGCTATTATGACAAAACTGGCTGTGATCGGCGCTGGAATGATGGGCAGCGCTATCATAAAAGGGATCATCCATAATAAAATACTCACACCGCAGGAAGTTTTCATCAGCGATCCTGACACTGAAAAAACAGAACGCCTCCACGAGACGCTTGGAGTGAATACAGTGCAAACCAATGAAACAGCGGTAAAAAATGCCGACATTGTTTTAGTTGCCGTCAAGCCTCAGTTTCTGGAGGGAGCTTTGGCGTCCATCAGGGAACTGATTCCTTCAGAGGCAATGATCATGACCATCGTAGCCGGTGTTCCGGTCAGTTATTACCTGCACAAATTAGGCGTCAAGCGCGTGGTCCGTATTATGCCCAATACGCCGGCTCAGGTCGGTGAAGGCGTATGCGGGTGGTACGCGACAGAAGCCGTTACTCCGGAACAAAAGGAAATGGCTGAAAATATTCTCACAGCCCTTGGGATGCAGTTCGAAGTAAAGCGGGAATCCGATCTGGATCTGGTGACGGCAGTCTCCGGTTCCGGTCCGGCTTATGTTTATCTCTTCATTGAATCCATGGTGGATGCAGCTGTCCAGATGGGACTTCCGCGTCCGCTTTCCCAAAAGATCGTACTGCAGACCGTACTCGGTTCTGCTGCATATATGAAAGCAGAAGGAAAGCATCCGGTCATTCTGAAAAATGAGGTTACATCCCCGGGCGGAACAACAGCTGCTGCACTGGCTGCCATGGAAAAGGAAGGGCTCCGCACCGCTGTTACAGAGGGGATGCTTGCTTGTCTCGCAAAAACCATTGAGTTGGGTAAGAAATAGTGAAAGTATTTTTCGATACCATCGGCTGCCGGCTGAATCAGGCTGAAATAGAACGCTACGCGGCACAATTCACCGCGCAGGGTCACGAACTAGTCCCGGATGCGGAATCCGCGGATATGGTGGTGGTCAACACCTGCGCTGTGACCGCTGCTGCCGCATCAGATTCACGCGGCAAGATTCGCAGCGCAGCCAAAAACGGAGCACAGGTAGTTGTCACCGGCTGCTGGAGCACGATGGAACCGGAAGCCGCGGCTGCTATGGATGGTGTAAGCCATGTGATACCTAATTCGGAAAAGGATCACCTGCCTTCAACTGTATTGGGTGGCGAAGCAGAGGTTTTTGATGAAGAGCCGCTGAAGCGCATTATCCTGCCGGGAATCCATGCGCGCACCAGAGCCTTCATCAAGATACAGGATGGCTGTGACAATCACTGCACTTTCTGCGTTACTCATCTGGTACGGGGAAAATCACGCAGCGTCACAAAAGAACGCGTGCTGAAAGATGTTCAAGCAGCAATCAACGCCGGAGGGAAGGAAATCGTTCTCACAGGCGTCAATCTCGGCGCCTGGGGGCTGGACTTTGAACCTTCTGTCGAACTTGCGGACCTGATCGAATTTCTCCTGAAAGAAACGGATATTCCGCGTATCCGACTCTCTTCACTGGAATCATGGAATCTTTCTGACCGCTTTCTGCACCTTTGGGAGAACCCGCGCATGTGTCCGCATTTTCATCTGCCGCTGCAGTCCGGTTCTGATTCTGTGCTCAAACGTATGGCACGCCGCACCACACTGGCTGAATTTCGCACCCTTGTGGAAACTGCCATCTCTATTGCGCCGGATTTTGCCATTACAACTGATGTGATCGCGGGATTTCCGGGAGAAACAGATGCGGAATTCACGGAAACGCTGAATTTTATCGAGTCGATCCCTTTTGCCGGCGGACATGTCTTTCCCTACTCTCCCCGTCCCGGCACACCTGCAGCCCGTATGAAGGATCAAGTGCCTAAGACGATCCAAAAGGAACGCGCAAAAATACTGCGGGACCTGTTTGAACAAAAAACAGAGCAGTTTGAAACTTCATTTATCGGTTCTACCCGCGATGTTCTCTGGGAATCTTCGCTCCTGAGGGAAGATGGTATGTTTGAGACGCATGGGCTTTCCGGTAACTATCTGACAATAACAACTGAATTTCCCAGACCTGTCCGCAACCGCATTGATACGGTTCGCATCACCGAAAGGAAAGAGGGAAAACTGATTGGGGAAGTTCTCTGATCACACTATGAGGAGGGTATGATGAGCGATTTTAAATTTTCGGAACCTTCTGCCATGATCCAGATCGAGCTGCCGGACGGCCGCCTGATCGAGGGTCCCCGCGGCAGTACCCTGGAAGATTTTTTGAGTATTCTGAAACCGGAGCTGGAAGCTGAACTTGTCGGCGCAGTTGTCAATGGGGAGCTGAGAGAACTCCAGTATCACTTAAATTCAAACGCCAATGTTACACCATTCACAATGGCAGAGACAGGTGGATTGATCATCTATAAACGTTCTCTGGTCTATATGATGGCAGCCTGTTTTGAGAAGCTCTTTCCCGGCTTTGATCTGGAAGTGAAACACTCCATCAAGGGCGGCGGGATCCTTTGCAGCGTCACAGGACCTAAGAATTTTACCGGTAAAGATAGACAAAGACTGGAAAGGGGTATGCGCAGACTGGTCGCTGCCGACCATAAGATTCTCAAAGAGGAAATCAGTCTGGAAGCAGCAAAAGAACTCTTTGAACAAAAAGGTCAGGCCGATAAGCTCGACCTGCTGAAATACCGCCGAAAATCATACCTGACGACCTACGTGCTGGATGATTTCCGGGATTATTTCTACGGATACATGGTACCCTCTACCGGTTATCTGAAGTATTTCCGTCTCGAAAAAGCCGGGCAGAAAAATGAATTCATCCTCCGTCACCCTACTGACGGGAAAGACAAGCAAATCGGGGAACTGGAAAAATATGAACGGATGCGCCCGATATTCGAGGAATACAGCAGCTGGCAGAAAAATCTCAATGTACATATGCTTTCCTCCATCAACCGTGCTATCGATGAAGACCTCATCGAAGACGTGATCCTTGTTTCAGAATCCCTGCAGGGCCGTCAGTTCACCAAAGCGGCGGAAGCAATCGCCAATCGCTCCGGGCAGATCAAAATGGTCGTTATCGCCGGTCCTTCTTCATCCGGAAAAACGACCTCATCCAAACGGCTCTCCATCGAGCTATTGGCTCGAGGAATTTCTCCGATTCCTATCGAGATGGACAATTTCTTCCTGGATCGTGAACTGACACCGCGTGATGAAAACGGAGAATATGATTTTGAGACCGTCAATGCACTCAATATTCCGGTCTTTCAGGACTGTATGAAGCGGCTGATGGATGGTGAAACTGTTCAGATTCCGCGCTTTGATTTCGTCTCAGGAAAATCGCTCCCCGGTCAGGTACTGACCTTACATGAAAATCAGATCCTGATTGTCGAGGGCATCCATGGACTGAATCCCATCATGCAGGAGAATCTGCCCGCAGAAAACATCTACCGTATTTTTGTCGCTCCCATGACCCAGGTCAATATGGATCGCTACAACCGCGTTTCAACGATCGATGTTCGGCTGCTGCGCCGGATCGTCAGGGATTTCCGTGACCGCGGTTACAGTGCTCAGGAGACCATCGCCCGCTGGAAATCGGTCCGCGCCGGTGAACATAAATATATTTCACCCTTCCAAAATCTGGCAGATATCTTCATCAACACCTCACTGGTCTATGAAGTTTCAGCACTGAAGGAACTGGCCGATATCGCCCTGCGCATGGTACCCTTCGGCACACCGGAGCACATCGAAGCCAAACGTCTGCTGGCTTTCCTGGAATGGGTAACGCCATTGGACCGCAGCCTGATTCCCAACAATTCAATTCTTGCAGAATTCGTCGGCGGCTCCAACCTCAAAGACTTCATTACCTGGAGAAACTGAGTGCCGCGCCCATTGCAATATACAACACAGCAGAAGGATCTGATCGAAGCAGATCCTTCTGCACGTATATTTCTCAGCGGAAAGGCGGGATGCGGAAAAAGCACCGCGGCAGCTGAACGAGTGCGTTTCCTGATGGAACACACGGATGCCTGGCCGCAGATACTTATCTTTACGCCGGGAAGAAATTTCAACACACCTTATCAGGAACTCCTTTCCCGGGAAGGAATCCGTCCGCAAATCACATCCTATAACAGCTACGTTCAAAACAGTCTGCGGCTTTTCTGGCCGCTGATCGCAGGTGAAACGGAAATGGGAAGGAAAAGAAATTATCCCATGTTCCTGACCATTGAGGCAGCCCAGATCATCATGTCCAGGCTGATCCGCGGCAAACGGGAGGAAGGCTATTTCAATGGTCTCACCGCCTCACCATCCCGGGTGTTCAATCAGGTGATGCTGGCAATGCACAAATGTGCCGCGGCAGAGATCCCATTTGATGACTATACGCAAATTATGCAGGAGAGCTGGGGCGGGGACGGCGCATTGCTGCCAATTTTTGAGCAGACTCAGGAATGCGGAAAACTCTATCGGGATTTCTGCCTGAAAAACAACCTGCTTGACTATTCTCTGCAGCTGGAAATATTCACAAAATACCTGCTTCCGAACCCGACATATCGGGATTGGCTGAAAAATCAACGGCTGCATTTTATTTTTGACAATCTGGAAGAAGAAGTTCCGGCAGCCCATCATTTTGTGCGCGAGGCTGCGCCATTGTGCAATTCTCTTTTGCTGATCACCGACAAAGACGGCGGTTACCGTTCTTTTATGGGCTGTGACCCGCTTTCAGCTGAAACCCTTCGCGAAATCTGTCCCATGCAGGTCAATTTTGAAGAATCCTTCGTCAGCAGTCCCGCTATCCAATCCATGGAACGTGTGATCGTTGACCCGAGTCTGAGCAATAAAGACCTGCCGGTCAGTCCGCGCTCAGCCTTCAGTTTTGCATCAGGGCATCATTACCCGGAGATGATCAAAAAGGCCGTCAATGACGTCGCCAACCTGGTCTGGGTTCAGGGAGTTGCTCCGAAAGACATTGTGATCATCGCTCCGCTGGTTACAGATGTACTTTACACGGAAATGGAACGGGGACTTTGGGAGCAGGGCATCAAAGTCTACCTGCACCGTCCTTCCCGTCCGCTGTTGAATGAACGTGTGACACGCTCGCTGCTGACGCTTTGCGAGATCGTTAAACCCATACCGGGAACACAGGTACGTCTGCTGGACATTGTGCAGATGGCGCAGTGTTTCATCGAAGGTCTGGATCCGATGCGTGGTCAGCTCATCGTGGGCGGTATGTTCCGGGAGCGGAAACATGATGATCCGGATCCGATCGAATACGACATCAAACCCTTTGCCTCTCTGTCGGAAGAAAAACGCAGCCGCATTCCGGCACCGATTGCCGAACGGTTTGAAATTCTGCGAAATTGGATCGAACAGCAGCGGAAAAACAAAGCCCTTTCCCCGGACAGGATCGTCTCTCAATTTTTCACCGACATCCTGATCCGTGAAGGCTTCATCACCGATGAAGAAACCAACCTTGGCATCCGCAAGGTCGCGGACTCCATGACAAAATATAAAGCCGTCCTGAATTATCTGGAAGGTCATGCAGATCCGGAGAGCTTCCGCCCTGACTGGACAGACTACTTTGAGCTTGTCGGACTGGGAATGATCAACGCCAAATATTATGAAGAACTTTATGCACAGCCGGAGAATACCGTTTTGATTTCCCTGACCTCAGCATATCTTTCCATGAACCGCAGCGCGGATTACCAGATCTGGCTGAATGTCGGCGCACCACGCTGGTGGGAACGTTTTTACGGCGAACTGACGAATGACGCTGTTCTCAGCCGTTTTTGGCCGCCCGAGAAAAAATGGGACGCACTGACTGCCGCAGCCTACAACGATTCCCACATGACAAGGCAGATCTGCGGACTGCTCCGGCGCTGCCGTGTTCAGGTCAAAGCCTACGCCAGTGAATTGAGCGAATCCGGGATGGAGCAGAAATCCAAACTGCTCTACCTTTTCTCCACCCTCACCCGTCGTTTCAAGTTTGACAAACCCACCGAACCATACCCTGAAATCGAATTTATTCAGGTGCTCAGGGAAGAGGAAGCCGTCTATCCCGGTGTTACGGATGCACCACCGATCGAAAAACAGCTGCGTGAATCCGGCGCCATACCGTTTGCAGAAATAGGAGGAGATGACTGATGCCCTTTACACCCCGTGAAGAACAACAGCAGGTTCTCTCTTACACCGGCGGCACGATGGGAATTTCAGCCGTTCCCGGAAGCGGCAAGACCTTTACGCTTTCCGCTCTGGCTGCTGATCTCGTTGAGAAGCTCGTCCGTAATTCTGCTGACCGGGAGCCGGATCAGGAGATCCTGATCGTCACATTCTCCAATGCCGCAGCGCTGAACTTTTCCGCCCGCATCGCTGCCTTTCTGGCTGAACGGGGACTGCTGCCGGGGATCGGTTATAAAGTCTGCACCCTGCACAGCATGGCACTGGATATCATCCGCGGACACACACAACAGCTGGGCATTCAGGATGATTTTACGGTTCTCGATGAAGTCGGTTCTGATGCATTGCTTCGCCGTGCCGTGGATCTGTGGCTGGCAGCTGATCAACGGGAAACCTTTGACCGCGTTATCGAACCAAGATTGAAACCGGAAACACAGGATGAAAAATATCGTGAGAAATGGCGCGATGACGTGACGGATATCGTCCGCAATGTAATTTCTCAGGCAAAGGATTATCACGTCACACCGGAAGATCTGCGGAAAAACATGGCTGTCACGGATGACCGGTTCGTCCGTCCGCTGCTGGAAATGGTCTGTGATATCTATGGTTTCTATCAGACGCAGCTGCGCAATTATCCGGCCATGGATTTTGCGGATCTGATGTTTTACGCTTATCAGCTGCTGACAACTGACAGCGGTTATCTTGCCTGGCTTCAGCACCGTTGGCCCTACATTTTAGAGGACGAAGCACAGGACAGCTCACTGATTCAGGAAGAAGTGCTGCGGATGCTAACGGCAAAAAGCGGGAACTGGGTACGCGTAGGCGACCCGAACCAGGCGATCAATGAAACCTTCACCACCGCGAATCCAAAATATCTGCGCAGCTTTATCGAAAAAGCTGACAGCAATGTTCCCATGGAAACGGCCGGACGATCCCAGCGCAGCGTACTGGCACAGGCAAACCGCCTTGTCAATTACGTCGTCACATCTCATCCAAACCCGGAATGCAGGAACGGTCTGGCACCGACATACGTGCGGCTCACGCGGCCGGACGATAAACAGGGCAACCCGCCGGATGATCCTTCCCGAATCATTTATGATCCGGTGCTTTATTCCACCCGGGAGGAAGTCGATGTCATCAGCCGTCTTGCGGTAAAGCACGCACAGGAACATCCAAATAAGACGATCGCCATTCTCGCACCGAGCAATGAATACGGAAAGGAATTTGTAAACCGGCTTGAAGACTTCCCGATTGAAGTCGTGGAAGTACTCAAAAGCACGAAAAAAGCCCGGGCATCCGCCGATGTGATCGCAGCGGTATTGGATTGGCTCTCCGTTCCGCTGAACCGAAAATACTGCCTGGCTTTATTCCAAATGCTGTACAGTGAACGGGAAAAGGGAGAATTCTATCTCACGGAAGCAGATCAGAAAAAAGCTGCGGATATTCTCGAAAATATGGAACATCCGGAAGATTTCTTTTATCCGATTTCTGAAGACAACCTGCACGAATTGCTGGAAAGCTGGGGACTCGACGAACTGATGACGCAAACCATGTTCCGTTTCCGCTATTTCCTGAAACGCTGGCTGGATGCTCGGTTTCTGCCGATCGATCAGCTCATTCTGCTCATCGGTCAGGATCTTTTCAGCACGTCAGAGGATCTCTGCTGCGCTGGACAGATCGGCATCCTGCTCGCTCAGGTTATACGCATGAACCCGGAACTGAAACTCAGCTCCATGGCGGCAGAAGTACGCAAAATCGCCTCCAACGCAAATCTATACGCAGGATTAAGAGGGTCTGATTCACAATTCGATCCCAATGATTACCCGGGCAAGATCGTCGTCACCACCTATCATAAAGCCAAAGGTCTCGAATGGGATCAGGTTTTCCTGACGAGCTGCAACAATTACGACTTTCCGGACGGGAGCGAGGCTCAATATGTAAACCGCCGTTACAAACCGCGTTATGTGAGGGATAACCTGGACCTCCAGGCTGAAATCCTGCAGGCGCTGAAGGTGGTTTCCTTCCCGCATCTGGGGATGCAGTATCGCCGCGGGGATGGCAGCCGAAATGCCTGGCTGGACAGTGTGAAAGAACGGCTGCGTCTCCTCTATGTCGGCATCACCAGAGCAAAAAAGGGCTTATACATTTCCTTCAACAGCGGACGCTACGGAAAAACCACTGAGGCCAATGTGATCATGAAGCTGAGAATGATGTGGAACCATAGATAGTGAATGGTGAATGGTGAATAATAAATAGAAACAGGTAGCAGATGGCAGGAATAAATATAATCACGCAGACACAGATTTCGGCTTTTGAACGCTGCAGGCGGTTTTATTATCTCAAAAATATCCGCAGGCTGGTTTGGCCGGTAGAAACAGAAGGAAACCATAACCGTCAGCAGGGAGATGATTTCCATCTGCTCATCCGCCAGCTGATCCTGGGACTTTCTGCGGATAGCCTGATTATCCCGGAAGGGGCAGAGGACGTCAAACGCTGGCTTGATGTTTATCTTGCGAAAAGACCGCTTGGAACCCCGCAGATCGTTTTTGCGGAAAAAGATGTTTCCGCCCTTTATGCTGATGTCCTTTGGACCGGTAAATTTGACGCGCTGACAATCAATGATGATCAATTGACCATTTATGATTGGAAAACAGGTTCTGCCAAACCGGATCCCGAACATTACCGCACCGCTCCTCAAACTCGTCTGTACCGCTTTCTTGCCAAAAGCTGTGCCGCACGTCTGTTAGGTGCCGGTCTGCATGCTGTTCCGGCTGAAAACATCGAAATGGTTTACTGGTTTCCGGAACATCCGGAGAAAACCATCCGATTGCCATATTCGGAAGAAGCCTATCAGCAGGACATGACCTGGCTGAAAACGCTCGCGGCTGAGATGGCTTCACAAAACCAGGATGATTACCCGAAAACCACAAAGACCAGACAATGTGAACATTGCAGCTATCGGACGTACTGCTCACCGGAAACCTTCTTTCCGGATTCATTCCCGGATGAAGCGGATGATCCCGATGAAATCTTCCAGACCGAACTATTCCCACCCGAAGCCTTTTCTGAAACAGACCGGGAAGATATCACATTCTAAAAAAAGCCCGCGAAATGCGGGCTCAATTATCTTAACTCAACGTAATTATTCAGAATGGAGCACGTGGGGACTGGCATCTTGTGCGGCGCAGCCCGCACAAGTGTGCCTGTCCCCATGTGCGTCGCTGCGGATCCTAAACAGTTACAACTCGATTCTCTTATCTCTAAAAGCTATCCGGATCACATTCCGTTGCTCATGACATAAAGGATATACATACCGCCAAAATACATGATGGTTGTAATGACGGAATCGACATCCATGATTTTTCCGACACGCTTGAAGCGTACGATGTTGCCAAGCAAGCCCCAGGCAGTCATCAGCACGCCGAGCATACCGACAACAATAAATGAGTTATCTACAGTACCAAGGAAACGGCCTTTTGTGTAGAAGATATCAGCAATACCGATGCCGAACATATTGAACATGTTGGAACCAAAAAGATTGCCCAGTGCCATATCAGCTGCACCGATGGAAATGGCGGAGATGGAGGTGACCATTTCCGGCAGAGAGGTAACCAGAGCAACAAGGGTAGAACCGACGAAGCTGGCACCCAAACCGGTGATTTCGGAAATCTGTTCCGCAGCACGAACCATGAAAGGACATACCAGACCCAGAACGAGCGCTGCCGCAGCAAAACCGATCAAACCAACCTTCAAACTCGGTACATCCGCCAATTCTTCCTCACTCATTTCGGTAGAAACCGCATCCTGTTCGCTCTGTTGGATTATATAAATCGCAAAGACATAAGCCGCCATGATGATGATCGAATCGATCCCAACCCAGCCAATGTTGAAATTCATCCGCGTAAGAATGGGATTTGCGACAAGGAAGAAAAGCACCAGCGTACACATGAACACAGCGAACCCACCGGAAACCAGATGACGGCCCTGTGAGGTGCGCAGGATGCGCTGGTTGCGTCCGAGAACATCCAGGATCGCCAGAATGAACATATTGAAAGCACTGGAACCGAAGAAGTTCCCTGCGGAAAGCTCCGGCGACCCCATATTGATGGAGTTGATGGAGGTCAAAAGTTCAGGCAGGCTTGTTGCCCCGGCGAGGAGCAAAACCCCGATGAACATTCCTCCGAGCTTGGTCCGGGCAGCGATAACGTCGCCATATTTGGCGAGCTGCATCGCTGAGACGACGATAAGAGCTGCTGCAACAACAAAAGTAACCCAGACCCAGCCGCCTGTGGTTGCTGCGATTTGTATTGATTCAAACATGATATTTAGTTTTAGCCTTTATTTTTACTTATTGTAATTCTTGTGGATCCCCTTGATTTCGGTGACCGGCCAGTAGGTGAAAATCCCCGTATTCGGACCCGACAGATCGCCAATCAGACGTTCCGTCTCCGCGAGGCAATCTTTCACAACTTTCTCTTCTTCGACCATTGCCATCAGTGTTTTACTGGTTTCATCAGAATTGGCAGTGGTGAAAGCAAAACGCCCGGGTATACGCTTCCGGACCCGATAGGCACCGATACTTTCCAGGATCGTGACGCCGCGAACTCCAATTTTATTCCAGCCGTCAATGATCATATCAAGCTTCTTAGAATCATTAAGAACGAACATTATGATATACATGGCTGTAAAATCCTCCTCACAATATTTTGCCATGAAACCGATAAAAACCGATTCCGGTCATGACATTTTTTTATTACTTTCCATTATAACACCCAACACCTAACACCCAACACCTAAAATTAAGGTACAATAGAGTTTATGGCTAATAAAACTTACGAAACCTGGCTGGAAATTGATCTCCAGGCCATTGAAAATAATCTGAGGCAGATCAGAAATATCTCCGGTCTGCCGGTCGCGGCTGTATTGAAAGCCGACGCCTATGGTCATGGGGTCCTTCCTGTGTCACGGGCCGCCGTCAAAGCCGGTGCCGTTTTCCTGGCTGTCGCCCGTTTTTCGGAAGCACGGGAATTGCGAAATGCCGGTTTCACTGAACCGATCCTGGTTCTGGGGATGATTCCACCGGAAAACGTCATTGAGGCATCGATCCTCAAGGTCCGGGGAATCCTTTTCAACCTGGAACAGATCGCCCTTTATGAAAAGATCCTGCGCGGAACCGGGCACACCCTGAGCGTTCACGTCAAAATTGACAGTGGCATGGGACGGCTTGGTTTCCCCGCTGAGGAAGGTCTGCAGCTGCTGCAGGCAGTAAAGGACTCCACCTATCTGGAAGCTGAAGGACTGTGCACCCACCTTGCCCGTGCGGATGAACCGGAAGCCGAAACAACCGACTGGCAGCTGGACCGCTTTGATCGTCTGGTCGCGGAAGCGGAAGCCAACGGACTGCGCCCGCAGCTGGTCCATACCGGTAATTCCGCCGGAGCATTGTTTCATCCCCGCTGTGGGAAATATGATATGGTCCGTGCCGGTGAAGCCATGTACGGCATGCATCCCTCCCCCGAGGCATTGCTGCCGGAAGGTTTCCGCCATGCACTTACCTGGAAAGCCGGGATCACCTCTGTGAAAATGATTCCCGGCGGCAGAGGCATCAGCTACGGACACCGCTATCATACGCACGGTACAGAACAACGTGTCGGCGTCATCCCGGTCGGCTATGCGGACGGATACCGCCGCGTACAGGGGAACAAAGTTTTGGTTCATGGGCAGATTGTGCCGGTTATCGGAAATGTCTGCATGGATCAGTGCATGATCGACCTGAACGACATCCCGGACGCCATGATTGGCGATGAAGCCGTTTTGATTGGCCGACAGGGTGATGCAGCTATCACCGTAGAAGAAGTGGCAGACTCCTGGGGCACCATCAATTATGAAGTCACCTGCGGTATTGCACACCGTGTGAACCGCTTTTATTCGTAAAGGCTTTGTTTTGATCTCAGCACCCGCTTCACTTTACCGCTGGATCCCGTATCCCACCATGCCTGCTGAAGCTCTCAGTGAGCTTGCAGCCTATCCGCGCGTTCTGCAAAAGCTGTTATGGATCCGCGGAATCACCACACGCCGGGAAGCCGAGATATTTCTCACACAAAATGGCAGTCTGTACGATCCGCTGGATCAGGTGAAGGGCATGAAAAACATGCCGAAAGCGGTGAAAATGATCTGGGAGGCGGTAGACCGTGGGCAGAAAATCGCGGTTTATGGTGACTACGATGTAGATGGCATCACCGCCAGCACGATCCTGGTGCAATTGCTGCAGAAAATCGGTGCACCTGATCCGGTGAGCTATATTCCCGATCGCTTTGAAGAAGGATACGGTTTGAACAAAGAGGCATTAAAGACACTCTTTGATGCCGGGACCGATCTTGTTATCACGGTAGACTGCGGGATCCGTTCCACGGAAGAAGCACTTTATGCACAGCAGCTGGGACTCAAGCTGATCATATCCGATCACCATGAACCGGGTGAAGAGATCCCGGCCGCGGATGTGGTGATCTGTGCCAAACAACCGGGTGATCCATATCCGGAAAAAAATCTTGCAGGAGTCGGTGTGGCTTATAAAATTGCGGAGGCGGTTTTGGAAGCCCGTCCACAGGTCGGTTTTGAAGCCCGTGATTGGGTGGATATCGCGGCAATCGGCACGGTTGCTGATATCGTTCCCATGAGCGAAGAAAACCGGGCTATTGTCAAGGATGGACTGAGAAAGCTGCGAAACCAGCCGCGCTCCGCGATCCAGGCATTGGCGGAAGTCGGCGGATTCCGAACCGCGGAAATTTCCAATCAAACCATCGGTTTCGGCATTGCTCCGCGGCTGAACGCGCCCGGACGGCTGGACAAAGCAAGTCTCTCCTTTGACCTGATGATGAGTGAAAAGCTTTCCGAAGCACGCCGGTTAGCGGAAGAAGTAAATCAGAAAAACACAGAGCGCAAGGATCTTACCGCACTGATCCAGAAAAAAGCCGCTGACAGTATTCCAAAAGACAAAGTTCCCGCCGTCGTGTGCTGTCGGGACAAAGAATTCAATATGGGAATCGTCGGATTGGGAGCCGCCCGCCTTTCCGACACGTTTTACCGTCCAACCATTATCGGCGCGGAAGGTGAAACGGAAACTCGCGCATCCTGCCGCTCCATCGAAGAATTCAGCATGATCGAAGCACTGGATGAGATCAACGCGGCATATCCGGGATTGCTGAAAAAGTACGGTGGACACTGGAAGGCCGCCGGGCTGACAGTTGACAACGATAAATGGGATGAATTTGTGTCCCGCATCAATGAACTCGCTGAGAAAAAATTAGACTGGAAACAGCTGACCCCGGCAAAGAAATACGATATGGAGCTGACAACAGCTTATGCAGATCTGGCCCTTGTCGAACTGCTGGAGCAGCTGGAACCATTAGGCGAAGGGAACCCGGAACCGCTGTTTGTCTTCCGCAATCTGAAAGTTCAGTGGGTGAAACGAATCGGGAAAGACCAGACACACCTCAAAGTCACCTTTGCCGATGAGAACGGCCGGGTGATCGACGCGGTCGGTTTTGGTCTTGCGGATTGGTGCGACTGGCTCAAGTCCCACGACCGAATCGACGTGCTCTGCAAGCTCGAGAAAAACACCTATCAAAACGAAACCAAGCTGCAATTGCAGGTCATTGATTTCAGAATTCCGGAAGGAGACGTTAGGAGATAGGAGTTAGTGGTCGTCTTTAATTTTCATCGGGATGCCGGCGATCATGAAAATCACTTCTCCTGCGCGGGCAGCAGCGGCCTGATTGGCACGTCCAAGAAGATCGCGGTAGGTTCTGCCCATTTTATATGCCGGGACGATGCCCATTCCCACTTCATTGGAAACAAGCAGCCAATGCGTTTCCGGATGAGAAGCGATAAGTTCAAACAGGCTGTCCAATTCCCTTTCACACAAGATCTCAAACGCTTTCGCTTCGCCTATGTTTTCATTCAGTGTCAGCAAAAGATTTGAAGTCAGGATGGAAAGGCAGTCAAATAAAACACAGTCGGCGGCTTTTTCCTTCAAAGCTTTTTCGAGTTTCTCCGCTGCACGTGAAGGAGCTTCAACCGTGCGCCAGGCATGCGGTCTTCGCTGCTGATGGCGGGCTACACGGTCACGCATCTCATCATCAAGAACTTGTGCAGAAGCGCAATAGATCACATCATCGCCAAATTCCCGCGCACGCTCCTCAGCCAGTGCTGATTTTCCGCTGCGTGCCCCGCCGAGAATAAAGGTTAAATTGGATAAAGTTTGCGTCATATGCATCCTTTCACTACTTCCATAGAGGATTCAAAATCTGATTGATTGAAAATTTCCAGGGTAACCACACCGCTGTAAGAGGCAAGAAAGAGTTCATCGATTACACTTTTGATAAGCCCTTTGTCCATATGAGAAAGGGACTGGTGATCGCGCGTTCCAACACCATGCAGATGGATGACCGAGGTAAGCGGGAGCCATTTCCGCATTACCGGCACCGGATCGATCTTCTGCAGGAACAAATGACCGATATCCAGGCAGACATGCGTACCGCAGGCATGAACAACGGGGCCGTTCCATTCAATCGGATAGGTCTCCAGGTTTTCAACAGCAAGCTCCGACCGGATCCCGGAACGTTCGGACAGCATATTCACCGCCCGGATGCGCTGCTGCTGCCATTCTGACAAATCCGGTCCTTCTGCGAATGGGATATCCTTACATTCCAGATGGCAAACGTAAGCAAACGGATCCAAATCCCGTGTCCCGTTGATGACCTTCAAAGCCTTTTCAATAGAGATATCGCACGCATCCGCTGAAAAATTGAGGTTTAATGGCAAATGAACGGTGTAACTCAGTCCGTTTTCCGCCGCAAGGCGGTTCAGTTTCTCAACTTGTTTTTCATCGGGAATATTGCAGTATTCATCGATATCAAAAAGCACCAGTTCAATATCCTTCACCTTATCCGCAAGAAAACGGACATTCGGAAGAATATCATCAGGAATAATATAGGAACTGGTCCCGATGCGGAAGGGAAGTTTGTCGATCCAACGGTTCACGGGAGCACCTGTGCTGCGAGCAGGATAATGATTTCTCCGAGTTCTATGCTGAATCCCAGCACGTCACCATTGATCCCGCCGATCTTCTTTTTTGCTGTCCAACCCAGCAAAAAGACAAATAGAACATTGACCGGCAGATAAAGCAGTCCCCATGGAATTCCGTAAAGAATCGCAAGGAGAATCGGAAGCGGAGAGGCAAACAAAACGATCTGCTCCGGGCAATACTTTCGCAGCATCGCGGCCAACCCGTTGGGATTCACCAACGGCAGCCGGATCAACATCAGCATTGCCCACCGGGCAGATGCACCTGTCAGTGCAAAGAAAATCAGGAACTTATTTGCCGGAAGATTCCAGATGCAGAGCCATTTCAAAGTCAGCGCGCAGAAAACTCCCAGCGCACCATAGGTACCCAGACGGGAATCCTTCATGATCTCCAGCCGCCGTTCCGGTGCCGCAGAGCACCAGAATCCATCCATGCAGTCAGCAAGCCCATCCCAGTGCAATCCCCCGCTGAGGAGGATCCAGACGATCAGACAAAGAAACGCGGCAATCGGCTTTACAAAAAAGGCAGAAAAAAGCCTGTAAGAACCTCCCGCGCATAAACCGATCAAGGCACCGACCAACGGGTAAAATACCGCTGACCAGCCAAAATCGAGATCACTCCATTCTTTCCGCTGTGGTACAGGCAGAACAGTAAGAAATCCCAAAGCCATGCGAAATGCATTAATAAAATCCGGCATCGTTTAAAAATTCTAAATCAGGATGTAGAAGGTAGGATGTAGAAGGTAGAAGGTAGGATGTAGGATGTAGGATGCAGGATGTAGAAGATAAACATTATCGCTTTATCTCTACCACCTACCACCTACCAACACCTAACACCCAACACCTAACACCTTTAAAATACCTGCGCACAGCCGATCGGGCGGATGGACATCAGCGTGCAGGCGCCCGGGAAGAGCTGCGCTTCCACATCCTGTTTGAAGCTTTCCACCATATCGACCGGAACAATAGCCAGAATAGTACCGGCAAAACCGCCGCCATGTACACGGAAAGCGCCCTTTCCCTTCAGAGCACGTTCAGCCACAGCGAGTGCATACGCCACATCCTGATGCTCAGTTTGTCCGCTGATGATAACATTCTGCAGGTGGATATAGGAAGAGATACCGGATTCTTTGACGATCCTGAGGAAACCATCAATATCATTTTTCTCCAGAGCTTCGGCCTCATCAACCGCGCGCTTGTTTTCCTCAAAGAAATGGATGGCACGCAGAACTGCTCTGTCGCCGGTTTGCTTCCGAACCTTACCGATTTCGGCCCAAAATTCGTTTTCATCCACTTCGCGGAGAACTTCCTTTCCGAAAGCAGCGGCAACCTTGCGCATTTCGATCGGGATCCCGGCATAGACATTGGAAAGATCCGCATGGGCACTGCCGGTATCAATGACGAAAATGGAATACTGTTTTCCCAGCACTTCGGTTGAAATCGGCCGGATAACAGGTGCGGAAGTATCCTTGAAATCAATCGCGACAAAACCGCCGACTGCTGAAGCTGTTTGATCCATCAAACCACTGGGCTTGCCAAAATAATGCTGTTCGGCATATTGCCCAATTTTCGCGAGTGTCACCGGAGAATGCTGACCGCCGCAGAATAAGCCGTTCAATACTTCACCATACAGCACTTCAAAGGCAGCGGAAGATGAGATGCCGGAGCCGCCGGGGACATCAGAAGTGATACATACATTAAAGCCCTGAACATCAAAGCCGGCTTTTTTGATCTCAGCGGTAACCCCGCGCACCAGAGAAGCGGTCGTCTCGTGTTCATCAGCATGCGGTTCCAGGTCATTCAGGTCAATTTCAAGTCCGCCGTAGCCAACGGAAAAAACGTTGATTTTGTCAGTCCCGTTCAGTCCGGCAGCAGCGATCATATCGCGGTCAATGGCTGCGGCAAGGACACAGCCGTGCTGATGGTCGGTATGATTACCGCCGACTTCAATACGTCCGGGAGCGCTGAAAAGATGAATATCCTGCGGCTCCGGGAAATGCTCCTTATAAGCACTCAGAAGTGTGAAAATTCGGTTTTGATACTTCTCCCGGTCGGAATCGTAGCGGGGATAGAGTTTCTTCAGTGTTTCGTCATAGGTACCCTGACGAACAGCTTCGACAGCCTGGGTAATATTCATAGCTTTACTCCTGTGTTTTTGTTGTCAGGATACGCGGTGCGGCATCCTGCCCATTTGATGGAATTATAACAGCATCCGCACGGAAAAAGCCCTGTTCATCGTCTGTTCCGATAACGTAAACATCAGCGGCATTGGGAATGAAAGCGGGAACTTTTTCCATCGGCAGGATCACGTCATGATTCTCCTCGTTTAATAAAACAAATCCAAGCCGGGCAAAATCGCGGATCCTGTAAGCGATCCAGGGATGTCCGCTTGCCAGACCATGGTTCTCTTCAAAATAACGTGGGTAAATAATACGTCCGTTCAGGATCGTTCTGTCCGGTTGCTCAAGAATGGTATTCAGCAGCTTTTCCTGTTCCGGATAAGCAGAAACCAAAGAGCGGACAGCACTAAGGTTCTCATCGGAGGTCTGTACAAAGACCTGCTGCGGTATCAGTTTTCCGCTCAGTGCGGGGGCGCAGCCGAGAATGAGGAACAGTACAAATATACACGCAAGTGCAGCAGGATATACCTTCTGACGGGAAACATCAAGCGCAGGAACTGACAACATCCGATCTCTTTTAAAACCGAAAGATGCTGAAACCTGCCAGGCGATTTCCGCAAACCCAAGGGCAAAATAAAAATAATAAAACCAGTCTCCGGGCAGAGCGAACCGCCATCCGGAATAGCGCGCCGCGCCGGTGCTGCCAAGGTAAAGCGAGCACATCAAAAACGGCAGCAGCCCCGCCAGACCGGCACGTTTCCATGCAGCAGCCATTCCAAGCGAAATAATGGCAAGGAACAACAGGAGTACCGGTATATTTTTCGGTGCAAGCAGACGTCCCTCCACATCATGAAAATCCGTATTGGTCACATCTCGAACGGTGAGATTCGGATCCGTTCCAAAGGGCAGCGCCGTCAGAGCAACGATCTCATTGGCGGTAAAGTGAGAAGCGATAAAACGAATCACATACAGCGGTTTTTCAAAGAAGAAATCAACCATATGCCGCTGATTTCGTGCCGCGTAATCCGCATCGCTCTCACCGGGTTCACGGGTAACAACATTATTTACATCATCAGACCAGCGGCGGGCAAGCTCTGTGCTGTGCACCCCGGGTTCATCCAGAATAAAATCACCGGTAATGATCTTGGAGCGGATAAACCACGGCGCGATCACAAAAAGCGCAGCCAGACCAAAACCAATCGCGGGAAGGATCCGCTTGCGGAACGGCAATCCCTTTCGCATCAGGAAAAACAATGGCGGGAAAGGAATCAGCGCGATAAACTGAGAACGAACCGTAACACACAGCCCCATCAAACAACCTGCGAGCATCATACGCCAAACCGAACGGGGCTTTTGGAACCAGTCTGCAATTACACAAATTGCCGCCAGCAGGCAGAGCATGGCAGGCAGATCAGAAAGCCACATTTTCGCGCTTGAAACCATAAAATATGGGCCAAGCTGAATGGTATTATATTCCCGCAGCGCAGCCAGTCCTGCCGCGAGAACTCCGGCTCCATGGGAATGCAGCCTTCTGCCCAGCAGGTACATACAGGCAGGGATCAATGCCAGCAGAATTGTCAGGCAATCGATCGTTTTCAGAATATCCCGGTTCGTGAGTGTTTCAAAGAAGGCGATAACCGTTATCAGGAATTGACGGTAAGCGATCGTGGTTTTGAAACCAAAGCCTGCGAGGATGCTTTCCGCCCAGAGGCCGAAATTCGCCGCATCTGACGCCGGATAGGGCAGGTAATTCGGAGCTGTTATTTCATGAAAATAACTGTGATCCAGCACCTCTTCTGTCGGGATCGAAACCCAAAGGACGCAAGTTCCGATCCATACAGCAAAAAACAATATCCAGGTGGTCAGCCGGTGATTCCGGTATGCATGACACAGATACAAAATAAATGCAACTGTCAGAGCGATCCATATCGAAAGATAGATTTCCCAATATTGGATAGCCATTCCTGTCGGCTGCCAGTCCATTTCATCTGGTACGATCCCGATTCCGGTGATTCGAATAAAGAGATAAATTCCTAAGCTGACAAGAAAATAAAGAAAGGCGACGGAGCGAATGGAGATTTGTTCCGAACCAACTGAAAGGCTGGATGTATTCAGATGATAGAGAAGCAGTACTCCGGTGCCACAAAAAACACAGAAGAGGATCAAGAGCGGTTCAACACGAATAAAGAAGGGGATAAAGCTTTCATCGGATAGAAACTTACCTGCTATCCATCCCAGAGAAAAGATGAGAAAAAGAATTGTGAAAAGTCTTTTCCAGAAATGAGATTTCGACGCTCTGCAAAGGAACGAAAAGCATTTTCCACCGGGATCGATCAATCCGAAAATTCCCAGCAGCACAAAAAGCAGTGCAGCTGCCATCATCATCAATCGGGATGCAGAATAACCGAGAAATACGCTGTTGAGGGAATTATCCCCGATAACAGCCAGTCGATACAGAGAAAACCCGGCTGTGAGGATCACCATGAAAAACCAGAGTCGGATCAGCACTCCGGAGCTGCTTTGACGTTTATTATTCGTTGCCATGTCTCTAATTATAACGGCGGATTTAGGAAACAGCTGGTAAAGAAGTTCTTTGTCTGATCCGGTATTCTGTTCACGTGAACCCGAACTGGCCCAGGACATCAGACAAGAATTATTGTACTATCAAACAGAGTGATTAAAAAATCTGCATATTGCGGTTTTGAGTAGATATTTTAATTCGGAGCACATGGGGACTGGCATCTTGTGCGGCGCAGCACGCACAAGTGTGCCTGTCCTCATGTGCTCCGCTGCGGGTTCTGAACAGTTACTTTTTATTTAATTTCATCGATCAGCAGGGTGTTGCGCTGTCCGTCATCAATAATAAGGGCCGTCAGCACGCTGCTGCTCATTGTCCCATCCCGATTATAGCTGGTCAATGTATAGCGAACTTCAGCCGGATTCACATTTTCCGCCTGCAGATATGCCTGGGAAACATCATATCTGCTGACATTGCCCAGAAGCGCCCGATAATTTTCGATTGGGGTCCCGCTTCCGTTATAACAGCAGCTCACCTGCATATCTTCCGAGAGCATCCACCAGGCCTGGTCAAAATTTCTGTCATTCAGATAGGTGTAATAGGTAATGATAAATTGCTGGGGCGTTGGGTATTTTCCGCTGGGCCAGGGCGTATTGGTCGGCTGGCTGCCGGACGAAATGTTCAGGATCAATGATTCACCATATGCAGCTGCAGTGGCATTAAAAGCGAGATAATCCGAGACACCGAAAAGCGGTGTTTCCGTCGGCGCCATCGCCGTTTCATTCGCGTTCATTGTTTCAACGACCTGTGTATGACCCAGGGCTGCCTGCTGCGTTTGTAAGACAAAATTCTCCCGCTGTAAAAAAAGTCTGGATCCGATCACGAAGCCAAGAACCAGAAGAAAAATTGCGCCGAGGATGTAAAATGTATTTTTGAGAATAGGATGAGCGACTGCCTGCTTTCGGGTCTCTTCCAGTGGAGAAAAATAATACCCTCCCACAGTTCCGGAACCGCCGTTACTGGTGATCAGCGCAATAAAGTCCGATCCCAGTTGATGCGTCGTCCAGACCGTGGGAGATAATTTTATGATAGAAAAAACATGAACCGAACTTTCGCCCGGGTTTAATCGAAAGTTTTTCGGGTTAACATCGATCCAGCCAACCTGAACATTGATCTGACCGGATAAAACACGGTCACCCTCATTCGTAATGGTAAGAACTGCCTGTCCCCGCTTTTTGATTTCCCGGGCATTATTCAATTCACCGAAATCCAGCATATCCGGCTCAAAACTGAGCCTTGCTGCCGGAATTTTTTCTGTCTCGATTTTATCGGCCAAAAACAGCTCACTTGTTTTCCGCTGACTGAGCCAATGCGACAGCGCCGCAGGCACCGGCTCGGTCGCCAAGCACAGGCGGAGTGATGTAACTGTCAATATGTTCAGTAATCGCGGGAGCCTGCACATAATCGTTCAGAAGCCGCAGGACTTCCTTGCGGATCTTCGGGAAAACGTGCAGCTGGTGCATCACACCACCGCCAAGCACGATCTTTTCCGGAGAAAGCATCAGAATCTGAGCGACACAGGTCTGGGCGAGGTAATTTGCGAACACATCCCAGAACGGGTGATCCTCACCGAGCTGGTCCGCCGGAATACCAAAGCGGTCTTTGATCGCAGGTCCCGCACACAAGCCTTCCAGACAATCGCCATGGAACGGGCAATGGCCCTGATAAGGATCCTTTTCGGGATCTCTGCGGAGAAGGACATGTCCGGCTTCCGGATGAAGCAGTCCATGGAGCGGCTTCCCATCGATCACCGCACCGGCACCGACCCCGGTCCCAATCGTGTAATAAACAAGAGATTTGCGGTTTTCCGGATTTCCCCACCGGTATTCTGCCAATGCAGCTCCGTTGACATCCGTATCAAAGGCACAGGGCAAACCAAGCTCTTTTTCCAGCGGACCGATCAGATCGGTATTTTTCCATCCGGGTTTCGGTGTGCTGGTAATATAGCCGTATGTCGGTGATTCGGGATGCAGATCAATCGGTCCGAAGGAGGCCACACCAATGGATTGCAGCGTATATTTTTTCATTTGTTCTTTGAAAAAATCAATCGTTCTGCCAATGGTTTCCTCCGGTGCCGTAGTGGGGAAACGCACTTCCTCGACATAATGGTCCGGGTCTGAGGCAATAGAACACACGAATTTCGTCCCGCCGGCTTCAATAGCTCCGTAATATTTCATAAAACCTCCGATAATAGGTGTTAGGTGTTATGGGGTGGGGGTTAGTTTGTTGTGTGAATGGGGATAGAGTTTTGAATCCACTACCTCATAACTCCTAACTACCAACTTTCAACTTACAACTTCTAACTTCTATTATATACGATTGGCGTGAAGATTGCACAAATAATCATTGAAAATTTTAACAGTATTCTAATATGTGTCAGGTAAAATCATTTTAATTATGAACCTGAGGTATGAGATATACAGGATGGAAAAAGCTTATGATGCGATTTGACAGATTTACAGACAGCGCGCAGGAAGCTGCGCAGCGTGCCATTGAGATTTTACAGCGATATGAACAGAATCAGGTCGATACTGAACACATACTGTTAGGATTGCTTGAAAAGCCGGAAGGAATGATTGAACAGATTTTAGACGAACTGGATGTTTCAAGCAAAATACTATGCGACCGCTTAGACTACTTCCTTCGCACAACCACCAAAGCCAATATTTACGGCGGTGGTGCGGGACAGATTTTTATTACCCCAAATGTCCGCCGCATTCTTGACCAGGCCTATGCGGAATCCAAGCGGCTCGGGGAAGACTTGATCGGAACAGAGCATTTGTTTTTGGCGATCCTCAATGAGAAGGGGACAGCGGTTGCCTCTCTGCTTGCGGAATATGGCATCACCCGTGTGAAGGTTTTGGAAATCATCATGAAAAACCGCAACACCAAAGGCAATGTGGGATCAACCATAAAGCAAAAACAAAAAAATAATTCCAGCCGCAAAGCACTGGATAAATTTTCAAGAGATTTGACCCAGATCGCCCGCGATGGAAAACTTGACCCTGTAATTGGCAGGGACAGTGAGATCACCCGCATGATGCAGGTTTTGTGCCGCAGAACAAAGAACAATCCTGTTCTGATCGGTGAAGCCGGCGTCGGGAAAACCGCTATTGTTGAAGGGTTGGCACAGCGCATTGCCAACAATGATGTACCGGAAATCCTGAGCGGGAAATCTGTACTCTCACTGGATATGGGTGCGATGGTTGCCGGTTCCAAGTTCCGCGGTGAATTTGAAGAGCGCATGAAGGCTGTGATCGACGAAGTGCGGAAGTCAGAAGGTTCCGTGATCCTTTTTATTGACGAACTTCACACAGTGATCGGCGCGGGAAATTCCCAGGGGGCTATCGATGCGTCCAACATGCTCAAACCGGCATTGGCCCGGGGAGAACTGCAGTGCATCGGCGCGACAACTTTGGATGAATACCATAAATATATCGAAAAAGATGCCGCGCTGGAACGGCGTTTCGCCTCGATCTACGTTGAAGAACCTTCCGAAGAAACCACCGTTGAAATGCTCAAAGGTCTCCGTACCCGATATGAAGAGCACCACAAAATCATTTTCTCAGATGAAGCACTGGAAGCAGCGGTCCGCCTTTCCTCCCGCTACGTTACCGACCGCAAATTACCGGACAAGGCAATTGACCTGATGGATGAAGCTGCCGCCAGTCTGCGCGTGAAACTCTTCTCACTCCCTCCTGAACTGAAGGAGATGAAAACCAACCTGGACAAGATGATGGAAGAGGAAGAAAACGCGGGGAATGAACGGAATTATGAAAAGGCGGCAGAATTGAAGGCAGAACGCCTTCGCGCCCAGGAAGCTTATGAAAAAATGAAAACCGAATGGGAAACATCGCAGAAGCTCGACGAAGTGGTCGATGTGGATGATGTTGCCCAAATCGTTGGACAATGGACCGGCATCCCGGTCAGCCAGATGCTCCAGAATGAAGCCGAACGTCTGCTGCACATGGAAGAAAATCTCCATAAGCGCATTATTGGACAGGATGAAGCGATCCATGCCATTTCCGATGCGATCCGCAGGTCCCGCACCGGCTTGAAGGATCCCAAACGCCCGATCGGTTCCTTTATCTTTATCGGGCCATCCGGTGTCGGGAAAACCGAACTGGCAAAAGCTTTGGCAGAATTCATGTTTGACGATGAAGACGCGCTGATCCGTCTGGACATGAGCGAATACCGCGAACAGCATACGGTGTCCCGTCTGTTTGGAGCGCCTCCGGGATATGTCGGGTATGAACAGGGTGGTCAGCTCACGGAAGCTGTCCGGCGGCGTCCTTATCGGGTCGTACTCTTTGATGAGATCGAAAAAGCACACCCTGAAGTCTGGAATTCCCTTTTGCAAATTCTTGACGACGGGCGGCTGACGGATGGACAGGGTGAAGTTGTTGACTTCCGAAATACCGTTCTGATCATGACCAGTAACCTTGGAACGGAATACATCAATAAGAGCGGTTCACTGGGCTTCCTCGGCACCGAAAATGATTCGGATGACCGAGATTCCAAGATGAAAATCGACAAGGCTTTGAAATCAACATTCCGGCCTGAATTCATCAACCGTATTGATGAGATCATCATGTTCACAAAGCTCAAACTGGAAGAAATGGAGCAAATCGTCGATTTGCAGCTGAAAGAGCTTCAGGAGCGCATGCTTGAAAACGGAGTTGCGCTGGAGTTGGATCCGGAAGCCCGCAAATGGCTGGCGTCCATCGGATATGATCCGGCATTCGGGGCCCGCCCGCTGCGCCGTGCACTGCAGAAATATATCGAAAGCCCGCTGTCCAACTTGTGGCTTTCCGATTCCGTAGTGCCGGGGGATACCGTCTACATCTCCCACGAACCGGACAGTGAAGGACTGAAGCTCGAAGTGCGAAAAGCGCTCGCTGATGCCGGTAAGGAACCGGTCGGCGCTCTGGAAGGACCGACTGATGAATCCGCTGAATCTGCCGATGAGCAGAAGCCGGCAGAATAAATTACCGGGTATGTCTGACAATGAATGTTTCAGACCGTAATGTTGACCTGAAATCATTCTTTCCATTCACGTTATGCGAAAATGAGTTTTGCCGCAAAGCGCTGAATTTGGGGAAATGTGTAAAGTATGCTACGGGGGAGTCTGTGCTGACAAGCGGCTCCCCCGCAAAACATTGCGGTGTCATTATCGAAGGTCAGGCTGTCGCATTCAAATTTGACCAAAACGGCAAGCGGTACCAGCTTTGTCTGGATGAAGGCTGCTTTATCGGATTGGAAACGCTCACGGAAAATAACACCTACAGCGCAAAAATCACAGCTGCAACAGACCTCGAAGTTTTTTTCTGGAATAAGGATGGCTTGATGCAGCTGCAGGATGAATCCTTTGAATTCGCTGAAGGTCTGAAAATGCTGGATGAGGGGAGAACCTATCAGGAAGAATGGCTGATTCCCGAAACTGAAATTACAGACCCGGTTCTAAGTTCCCGAAGCCCCCATTGGCTCTCCATCATTTTTCCGGCTTTTATTATCCTGCCGGTACTTTTGATGCTGCTGTGGGCCTGCTCTTTATTGATCAGACGTTACCCAGTTGCATGGATACTGGTTTTCGGTCTGCTCATATCAGCAGGTGTTCTTCTTTACAAACAAATTATCACCCGGTCCAATGAACATCTGATCATAACAACAAAAAACACGATCCATATACCCAAAAGCGATTCGGAAGAAATGACAGTCTTTCGACTGTACCGGCTTCAATCCATTGCGTATGATCAGAATCTTATTGAGCGTCTGTTTGATGCAGGCCGCATCAAGTTCCGGACTGACGAAGTGGAGCTGGAAACGCCTTTGCTTCATGCCCCGATGCTGACAGCGGAATTGGTCAAAAACTTCTCCGAACGGTCCGCACTTGGCCGCAGTATTCCGCTCATAGCCAATGGAAATAGGCTCAAGGAAATAAAAACAGTTCTGAAAGATAAAGAAGCCCGCACCGATACAGAAGATGAAAATATTACGCCAAAATTCCGCACCATTGAATTTCATGCGCACTGGGCTCTTCTGGTGAAAATGATATTAAAACCGCTGATACTGTTTGCTTTAACGCTTGCCGGAGTCTATTATTTCAAAAATGTTCAAAACAATGAAGGCATTTATAAAGTTCTGATCATTCTCGCGGTTTTTTCATTATTTGTGATCATTTATCAGATATCCTCATGGCGAAATCACCGCTTTTCCATTGAAGAGGACTGTGTAAAAGACTACTCTCATCAGCCGCTCAGGCGGGAAGATCAAAACATGGCGATGAACCATAAGATCCAAAGCGTCCGCTTCACCAAAGTCGGATTTTTCCAGAATTTGCTGAATTACGGCACTGTCTACATCCTTGCCGGCGAGGGTGAATTGAGTTTTGACTATGTCGGGAATCCCAAACGTGTGCAGCAGCAAATCAAGGAAACCTGTTCTTTGTACGAGACAAAACGCATGAAAGAAGAGGAGATGCGCCGCAGAGAGTATATTGACAGCCTGATTTCCGAACTGCAGAAAGAAAAAGAGTCTCTATAAGAATTACACTGTAATAAATAAAATGTACCCATTTTGCATAAAACGATTTGACAAGAACCGTTATTTCCTTTAAAATAGGATAGCTTGATTTATGCGACCAAGCGGTATTTTATGCCGTATATAGCAGAATTCATATTCAGCAAGAGGAATAGTAATGAAAGAGTATTCAACCGAATCCATTCGAAATGTCGCGCTTGTTTCACACAGCAGCGCCGGCAAAACAATGTTGGCAGAAACATTTCTCCACTACACGGGTGCTATCACCCGCCTGGGTAAGATCGAAGACGGAACCACTGTCTCCGACTTTGATGATGAGGAAAAGCGCCGAACGATTTCGCTTTACAGCACTGTGATCCCTGTCGAATATAAGGACCACAAAATCAACGTTCTGGACACCCCGGGGTACAATGACTTCGTCGGTGATGTCATCTCCGCACTGAGTGTCTCCGACGGTGCTGTCGTTTTGGTTGACTCAGTTTCCGGCCGTGAAGTCGGTACCGAAATTGCCTGGAAGCGTCTGGATCAATTCAATCTGCCTCGCATCGTTGTCATCAACAAGATGAATCGTGAAAATTCCGATTTCAAAAAGGCGATGAACTCCATGCAGGATTATACTGACAAGCGTCTGATCCAGGTTCAGATCCCCTGGGGTGAAAAGCTGGATTACAAAGGCGTTATCGACATCCTGACCATGAAAGCCTACGCTGGTGCAGACAAAAACGGTGTGGAAATTCCTGCTGAATACAAAGCAGAAGCAGAAGAACTTCGTGCCCAGCTCACGGAAGCTGCCGCTGAAGGTGAAGAAGAATTGATGGAAAAATTCTTCGAAACCATGGAACTCACTGATGAAGAAATCGTCCGCGGCTTCTCCAAAGTTGTCAAAGAAGGCGGATTCATCCCGGTTTACTGTGCAGCTCCGACTGCTGAAATCGGTCTCACCCCGATTCTTGATGCTCTCGTAAATCTGATGCCCAACCCCAAAGAGGCTGCTCCGAAGGCCGCTGAAAATAAAGCCGGTGAAATGATCGAACTGGAATGTTCAGATGACAAACCGCTCGCCGCTTACGTATGGAAGACCACTGCTGACCCGTTTGTCGGAAAACAGACCTATATCCGTGTGTACTCCGGCACCATGAATGCTGATTCCCGCATCTGGAACAGCAGCCGCGAAGTTGAAGAACGCTACGGCAACCTGTACGTTCCGTGCGGAAAAGACAACAACAGTGTCAAAACCATTCACGCGGGCGACATTTGCTGTGTTGCAAAACTCGGCGAAACCATCACCGGTGATACCTTCTCTGACAAAGCCAATCCGGTTAAAATCGTGAAACCTGAATTCCCGGGTTCCCTCTACAGTGTCGCGATCTTCCCGAAGACCCAGGCCGACTCCACAAAGATCAGCCCGACCCTGACCCGTCTCTGCGAAGAAGACATGACCCTTTCCTGGCACAATGATATGGATACCAACCAGACCATTCTGCAGGGTATGGGCGACCAACACATTGACGTTGCCATCCGCCGCGCGGAGACCAAATTCCAGGTCAACCTTCTCACCGAAGTTCCGCGTGTTCCTTACAAGGAAACCATCACCAAAAAGGCTGAAGCCATGTACCGCCATAAGAAACAGACCGGTGGTTCCGGCCAGTTCGGTGAAGTCTGGCTCCGTGTGTTCCCGAACCCGGATGCTGATTTCGAAATCAAGAACGACATCTTCGGCGGCGCCATCAGTGCCTCCTACATCCCGGCAATTGAAAAGGGTATCCGCAACGTTATGCGCGAAGGTATCCTTGCCGGCTTCCCTGTCCATGGTGTGACCGTTTCCGTCTATGACGGTAAGGAACATCCGGTCGACTCCAAACCGATCGCGTTTGAAACCGCCGGTCGTGAAGCCTTCAAACTGGCATTCAAGGATGCCGGTCCGGTCCTGGAAGAGCCGATCATGAATGTCCGCATCATCGTTCCGGAAGAGAACATGGGTGATGTCCTTGGCGACCTCAATACCCGCCGCGCTCGCGTGATGGGTATGGAAACCGAAAAGGGCGAAAGCACTGTTTCCGCGACAGTTCCGCTTGCCGAAATGCAGCGCTACACCACCACACTGCGCTCTATGACTGCCGGCCGCGGTTACTTCGAGATGGAATTCTCCAACTACGAAAATGTCCCGCCGCATGTCACACAGGAAGTCATTGCCCAGCATGAAAAGGACAAGGCTGCTGACGCCAACAAATAAATAATTCACTTGTGAAAGATTCCGAGGCGGTTCGCTTGAGCCGCCTCTTTTTCTTGAATATTTGTAAACTATTCCTTTCTGACTGAATTTTTTGTTTTCATGTTAGAATTTTTCTTGTTATGGACTACTTTCCTTATCATATTCGCCCGATAGAACCGGAAAAGGATGCTGAACCAATCGCGAAACTGGTACTGAATTGTTTTCGTCCCTGGCTGGATAAAGAGAATATTAATTATTTACACCAGCTTCGTGATACGGGGGCAGAAGCACTGGCACATCCGGTCTGGACAAAACTCAGCGGATTTCCATACAACATTCCCGGTTTGGTCTGTACAGACAAGGATGGTTCCATCATCGGTCTGGTCAACACCTATTCATTTTTCCAAAAGGAAAGAAAATGCTGTCTGATTTCCAATGTATGTGTTGATCCTTCACACCGCAGAGAGGGGATCGCCTCCCATTTGCTTCATGAAGCTGAATCCTCACAACACACAGCAGGCGCCTATGGGTTATATCTCCAGGCTCGGATGGAAATTCCGGAAACGTACTTTTTTTATAAGCATAACGGATTCTCCGTGACCGATTTTCGTGATACATGGATCTATCCCTCTGGGAAAAAAGGTTCTGAAAATGAGCATTCAGAATTTCATACCGGTATCGTACCGTCATCTGAAAGAGAAAACTTTCAAAAACATTTTCAAAACCGCTATCCGGAAACTGTCCTATGGAATCTGAATTACACTTCAGCTATATTCAAATTCGGAAGAATCAATGATTTATATAATCGATTAACCTCTTCTGTAAATCGATTTCGAAGTGTTATAGGGGAAAATGGTGAAACAAAAGCATGGGGCGCATATCAACAGCTGTCGGATAATTTTGATCAGTTATGGTATGTTCCCATGGACCTTTTAGATGCCGCCCGGCAGATCAGGATCCTTGCTTTGCTCTGTAAAGAATACAAAGGGAAAAAGGCACTGAAACTCGATGTTCCTGCTTCTGAATCGGATGAAATATTCAAAAAAACCGGATTTATCAAACAGCAGACACTGGCATGGATGTGGAAACGATTATAACCCGCATCTCTTCATCGCCTTTCGGACATCTTCCGCAGCCGTTTTCCAGGTAAACAATTCACAGATTCGATCGTGCAGGTTATTACCCATGGATTTTCGCGATTCAGGTTCATCAACAAGTTCCTGTAACGCCTTCGTAAGTGCGGGAATGTCTTCAGCAGGGACGAGTTTTCCAAACCACTCATCCGGAATAATTTCTGTTGTACCGCCGCTGTTTGAAGCCACGACCGCGTTGCGGCAATAACCGGCTTCCAAAACACCGGTTGGCTTTCCCTCAACAAAATGAGAGGGAAGGCAGAAAATATCAGTATCAGCAAGCAGTGCAGGGATTTCCTGAAATGGAATTTGACCTGTGAAAAGAATATCTTTGCGTCCAAGCCATGGTTTAACCAAATTCATGTTTCCATCACCTGCAATAATAAGAAACAAATTTTCACCCTGCAACTGATCATAAGCTCGAAGAAGATCAAGGACCCCTTTTTCTTCCATGAGTCTGCCGGTGAATGTAATCATGAGCGTATCATCAGAAATATGGTGCTGCTTTTTCCACACTCCCGGTTTTGCCAATGCTTGTTCAAAATCCTTTGGATCAATTGAATTCGATATAACACCGACACCTTTTATGCCGTAATGTTCCAGCCATTTCAAACCTGCTTTTGAAACGGTATAATAGTCATGTGGAATTTTTTTTTCAAAATAATTTAAAGTGTTGTCATAAAGATTCCACAGCTTCTCAGTGAGAGGATCAGGCATAAAAACCTTCCCCGCACCATGCTCGATTTGTATGAATGGAATGTTCCCTGCTGCAAAAAATCTGCATCCTATCAGGCTTAATAAATAAAATCGGCACTGTACAATGCCGAAATCGACCTGATTGTTTTTAAACCATTGCTGAAGGAAACGAACTGCTGAAAAGTGCGGAACCGGAAAGCGGCCTTTCAGTAAAGGGAAGCAGGGGAGAAAATAAACATCCACCGCACCTTCCTTGATATGGAAAGGCTGCTTTTCGGTATTCATACAAAAAACTGTGACTTGACTGTCCTTTGACAGTTCAGCAGCAATCGATTGCGAATACTTTTCTACGCCGCCCAAATGAGGCATATAGAGCGCAGAAAAGATGACAATCCTCTTTTGTTCCATTTATCAAAGGTGACGGATCACCATCACCACCTTACCCATGATATGGACCTGATCCGGATTATTAATGTAGATAGGTCCCATCGTAGGATTGGCAGGCTGTAAACGTACGCGGTCACCCTCGTTATAATAATATTTCAGGGTCGTCTCTTCATTATCGGAAAGCCAGACAGCCACCATATCACCATTTTGCGCGTCTGAAGCCTGGCGGAAAATCACCTTGTCCCCATCATTGATCATTGCATCAATCATGGAATCACCGGAGACCTCAAGGACAAACAATTCATCAATAGGCTCATTATCCGGGAACATTTTCCGGGGAATTTCAACAAAACTTTCCTCATCATAATAGGTCAGGTCAGAACCGGGAACCGGAATCGGGGCACTCGCGACGATCCGTCCCAACACCTGGAAACGAACCACATCACGGCGCTGATAAGAAATCGGTTTTGAATGGTCAGTCTTTGTCCGGTCATATGGTCTGATAACGCGCAGACTGCGGGAAATATGTTCATCCCGGTCAAGATAACCCTGATGAATTAATTGACGGATATAATAATCCACCAGAGAGGTTGAGGGAACGCCAATATAATCACCAATCTCCCGAATCGATGGTGAATAAAGGTTTTCTTCCTGATATTTTTCCAGGAATTCCATTATTTTCTCCTGGCGTTCGATTGTGTATTTTCCTTTTCGCGGCATCATAACCTCCAAGTAGCGAATATTTTTTCTACGTTGTTCTATAAATATATCAGACCATCGCAAGTTCGTCAAGGTCTGAATTTAAAAACGGGACAAATTCACATTTATTCACGAGTATTTTCTGAATTTACATTATCTTTTTCAACAATGTAATTCGGACGATTTCTGGTTGCATCGAATGTTCTCCATAAATACCCGCCAATCACACCAAGTGTGAGCATGGTTATTCCAAAACTGAACAGCTGGAAAATAAACATCGTCGTAAAACCGGAAACAGGGATATTACCGGCAATTTTGTTGATCAAAACCACTAACGCCCATATGACAGAAATAACAGAAGTAAGCACCCCGATAATCGTAACCATCGTAATGGGAACCGTGGAGAAACTGTAAAGGGTATCCATTACCAGACGAATTTTTTTCTGCAGCGTCCACCTGCTTTTCCCGATTTTTCTTTCCTGCCTGACATAAGACACTTCAGCAGTCTTAAACCCACTCCACAAGATTTGTCCTGTCAATGCAGAATCCTTTTCATCCATCAAGCGCAGAACTTCAATTACTTTCCTATCGATCAGGTAAACATCAAAGCCATTTTCCGGCATCTTTTTGAGAGCAAAATTCCGTACCAGCCAATAGTAAAAATTCGCAAAAAAACGCTGAGAGAAAGATTCTTCCCTGCCTTTCCTCACAGCCAGCACAACATTGTTTCCTTCCTGCCATTTATGGAACATTTCTATGATGATTTCTGTCGGTTCCTGAAGATCAGCCGCTTTAACAACAGCACAATCCCCGGTACAATGTTCCAATCCACAGAGAATAGCAGCATGTGAGCCGAAATTTCTGGAAAGATGGTAGATTTTTACATTTTTATCCTGAGCGGCGATTTTTTCCATCTCAGCCCAGCTGTTATCACCGGAGCCATCATCTACCATAATCAGTTCATAATCAAATAAGCCCGGAAGAATCAGTTTCTCTCGGATATCCTCATAAAGAGGCGCCAAATTCTTTTCATTGTAATAAACAGGTACAATAATACTAAGCCTGGCCATTTTTAACTACACTCTGAAAATCATCAAAATCGCGAATATACTCATCAGGATCGTAATGCTCACTCGCAAGAACAAGCAGTACTGAATCAGAACTGAAATCATACATATCTTTCCACACCATGGCTGGCAGATAAATGCCGGTATGCGGACGATTCAAACTGATAACGAGTTCATTTCCCGATGGATCTATCACGCGAACTTTACTGGATCCTGCAACATTGATCAGTACAAACTCCGAACGGCGGTTGGCATGTTTTCCACGAACAACTTCCGAATCTGACCCATAAATATAAAAAACCCGCTTGATTTCAAAAGGAATATCCAGACCGCCTTCGACAACAACCAGTCGGCCCCTTTCGTCACCATTTTCCTGAAACTGCAGCAGCTTTACTTCAGTGGTTCCCAGCATAAAATTCATTCCTTAGTATGGCAAACCAATCCCAATCCTGCCATTCACCATTCAATTTCAGATGTCTGCGAAAACACCCTTCATAGCGAAATCCCGCTTTTTCATACAGACGCTTTGCTCTGATGTTGCAGGATATAACATTTAGATATACTCGTTCAAGATCAAGCTCGTCAAAGGCGATTTTCAGAAGTTCGCGTGTCGCTGCCAATGCAGCTCCGGTTCCCCAAACACAGCGTCTTGTGCTGATTGCATAAAGCGCATGTTTGTTTTCCGTGTCTATTTCTTCCAGGCTGATCGTTCCCAGATATTCATCGGAAGAATCAGCAATAGCGTAGTGCCGGTTTATTTCCGTAAAAGAATCAGAAATAAACTTGTGTGCACGTTCCTGTGTCATAGCCGCGGCATCGAAACGAAACCAGCGGTTCACATCCGGGTCGTGCATCCATTCGAGCATACCGGGAATATCTTTTTCTTCCAATCTGCGAAGCTTAATTTCACTCATATTAGATTTCACCCGCGAAAGTCATTTAACGTCCGGATCACAAAATCCTGTTCTTCTTCTGTCATTCCATTATACATCGGAAGACTCAGTACCTCATCTGCTGCTTTTTCCGTATAAGGGAAGGAGCCTTTCGGAATACTGAGACAGGCATAAGCTTCCGAAAGATAAGGCGGAATGGGATAATGAATTATCGAGCCGATTCCATTCTGATTCAGGAACTCAATTAATGAAGATCTCTGAGCGCAGCGAATAACATATTGATGCCAGACACTGTCAGCCCCGGGCCGCACAGAAGGCGTTTTGATCAAAGGATTACTGATTTTTTGAGAATAACGGCTGGCCAAACGCTGTCTCTCAGCATTCAGCTCCTCCATATGAGACAAACGTACACGAAGAAGACCTGCCTGTATTTCGTCAAGGCGGCTGTTCGTACCGATCATACTGTTATAATATTTTTTTTCACTGCCATAATTACGAAATACTCTGAATTTTCGCGCCAGGGATTCATCATTTGTAACGATTGCGCCTGCATCACCAAAAGCACCGCATCCTTTTGTCGGGTAAAAACTGAAGCAGCCCACATGGCCAAAAGTCCCAACTGTTTTCCCTTGCCAGTGATTGCCGTGAGCCTGAGCACAGTCTTCTACAACCATCAGTCCGTATTTTTCAGCAATTCTCATAATTTCGGTCATATCACAGGATTGACCAAAAAGGTGGACAGCAAGGATCGCTTTTGTACGAGGTGTTACAGCGGCTTCTATTTTTGAGGCATCAATATTCAGATATTGATCTGATTCAACAAAAACAGGCGTTCCACCATTCATTGTTATACCCATCACACAGGCAATATAAGCATTGGAGCTTACGATCACCTCATCACCGGGACCAATGCCAAGCAGCCGAAAACTGATCCACAGTGCATCCAGTCCGCTGCCTAATCCCACACAGTATTTCGTCCCAATCCAATCCGCAAATTCATGTTCAAAAGCAGACACTTCATCCCCGAGAACATACCAGCCTTTACGGAGAACATCAAGAGCTTTTTGTTCGAATTCCGAGGCATACAGATCGTATTGTCGTTTAAGATCATTTGCCATTATTTTCATAAATCTAATTATAAAACAAATTTAAATATTTCTGTAAATCCTGACATACTTTCAGCTTTAAAAACTCTTTCCGTGTTATACTCAATGCAAACTAACCTTTGAAAATAAAAAACAACAGACAAAGGCAATGAACATAAAAATAAAGAAAATAGCATCCGAACTGCTTTGCGGGAAATTATTTCCATTACTTTTATTTGTCATTATGGCATGTACATTTGCTGTTCAATTACCACAGCTTGGTTTCTATCTGGATGACTGGGTCTCGATTGCCGCTTATGATCAGGGTGGGGAGGAAGGCCTCATAGCTTTCGGGATCAATGACAGCAGGCCGTTTGCAGCATGGGTCACGGCAAAGTTTTTCAAGATACTCGGAACCGGTGTTTTGCAATGGCAGATAATCACACTTTTCTGGCGTTTTGCTGCAGCAATTACCTGTTTTC
Source organism: uncultured Chloroflexota bacterium (assembly GCA_902791025.1). GTDB lineage: Bacteria > Chloroflexota > Anaerolineae > Anaerolineales > Anaerolineaceae > Flexilinea. Next base: position 171,000 of record CADATZ010000002.1, read on the forward strand.
ATCTTTTGTCCTGCACTTGGCCGCAGAAAAAACAAGTAAATAGTTTTACCGCACTACTATTTGGCGTATTTCCATATTTCAGACATCAGGCTATTTGCATCGCCTATTTCATGATCCTGATGCAATATTTTGTCATACTTCTTTCGTTTTTATTCACAGTTAAAGCACTACAGACTGAAAAAAAATCACTGAAATATCTTCTGTTTTTTCTTTCATACATCACAAGTCTGTTCCATCTCACCTGTCTTGAATACTATCTGAGTCTGGAAGCAGCCCGCCTGATACTTATATTTATCGTAATCAAAAAAAGAGATAAAGCAAATTTCAGCAAAACCGCAGAAAAAACTATTTTGACATATATACCATATATCATAATACTCGGATATATTCTCATATATCGGTTTATCTATATTCCCAGTCTGTCACGAGATGTCAGACAAGTTAATATGTTCACTAAATATCAAGGAATAAACATCTTATGGCATTTTCTTGGATTATTCCTGCAATATCTCACTGAAGCAGTATTGGGTATCTGGTATCGCAGTATCAACCCATCCTCTTTAGATTTGACAGTACGCAACACACAGCTTGGTTTAGGGCTTGGCATATTGTCCGCATCCATTATTTTCTTTCTGTTATCCAAAAGCTTCAGCAAAGATGGAGATGAGGACAAAGAATACAGTGAAATGCTGTTTTTAGGCGCTGCCGCGATGATACTGGGATTCCTTCCCGGTATGGCTATCGATATCTCACCGGCATCAAGTTCAAATTATCAGGATCGTTATTTGCTCCCAAGCTTCTTGGGAATCGCGATTTTCTTTGTTACAACGATTGCATATTTATTACACAACCATAACGTCCGCAATATAATTCTTTCCTCAATGATTTGTATTGCAGTTTTATTCCAAATACGGAACTCCTACATGTATCGTTATTCCTGGAAATATCAGCAGCAATTCCAATGGCAGCTGAAATGGAGAGTTCCTGATATCGAAGAAAATACAGCCCTTGTCGGCGATGGCGTTATCGCATCCTTTATGGGTGACTGGGCAGACAGCAGTATGGTTTTTGAAATGTACGGAAAGCATAAAGGAGTCAGACCAACACCCTATTGGTATTTCAATGTCGGAGAAGATAATTATCTTTCTGCTATCGGAACTGATGAACCACTTTATATTCAATCAAAAATGTATGAATTCCTCACAGACTCAGAAAATATTCTAATTATAACAAAACCTGAATATGGGAAATGTGCATGGGTCCTTGATGAAGCTGATATAGACAATCCATATCTTGAACCTCTTATTTATCAATATATTCCCTTCCAAAATAAATCAAGGATCATTCTTGACTCAAATCATCATCTGCCCAAAGATATCTTTGGTAGCGATTACATACATGACTGGTGTTATTATTTCGAAAAAGCCGATCTTGCCTTCGACAGGCAGGATTACAGCGAAGCACTTCGTCTTTATGATGAATTAACTGCAAAAGGTATAGGCTACGGAAATCCCACGGAATTTCGTCCTTTTATCAAATCAGCAGCATACGCAGGAGAATGGGAGAAAGCTCTGGAGCTGACAGAAATCGCCAATGCCATAGCCCCGGATAAAACAACGGATTTTTTTGAAAACATCTGGCAAATTCTGGATCGTGATCTACCCGGATCCGAAGCAAAATCGACCGCAGTGTTTGCAGCTCGAGATATTCTTAAATCAACGAGATGAAGAACCTGACGATTATTTTTTCGCTTCTGCTCGTTTTCTTGCTGTCCGCTTCTCCGTCTTATGCCGAAGAACACGCCATTCAACGGGGAGAAACAGCCTTGCAAATTGCACTGGATCATAATCTCACAATGGACCAACTCACGAAGCTGAATCCGGGAATTGATTTGGAGATGATGATGGTTGGGGATATTCTCATCGTGCCGGATGAAGGAACCTCTTTTGAAGAATATTTAAGCAAGCTTTACGGTGAAAAGATCCGTATCACTGATATAAACTGTGATATTTTAGCCGATCAAAGTGCTCTGTGCCTGTTTCACACTGAAAATCTAACAGAACTTCCACTCTATGAAGTCGAATTCACGGCGGATATCCGCGGACAAAACGGAACCATAAGCCAAGCAGAAGGATTGATCCCATTAATGCAGATTCTTTCCGGCGAAAAAATGCCATGCAGTCTGATAATTCCAGGCCATTTTGATTCAATTGAAAATGTTGCAATCAATATAAATAATTTTACCCAATCAGAAATGCTCCAAAGTTCTTTCAGAATTCCTGAAGATTATTATTCCGTTACAGAAAATTTTCTGCCTGATGGCGTAGCGGCCATTTCCACCATACAATTCAATGACACCGTCTACCCGAAGTTGCAAGACAAACAAATAAATATTCTTGCTGCCGCTTATGATACAGATGGTTCCCTGGCTAGCGTACGTTCTTTATTTTCCGATTTTTATCCCCGGATGGATATCACAGTGTACACAAATAATCATAAAATTGGCAGAATAGAACTAAAGATGGAGGCATATTGAAATGCGGGTCCTGGTCACCGGAGCAACAGGCTTCATAGGGTCCGCCTTGTGCAATAGACTGTGCCAGGATGGGCACAAGGTCGCAGCATTTCACAGGCTGACAAGCGCCATTAACAATATCAGTTCCCTATCCCTTACAAGACACATCGGGGATCTAACTGATGGAAATTCTGTAGCAGAAGCTGTTTCTTCGTTCCGCCCCGAAGTAATTTACCATCTCGGAGCACAGATGAACGCAGCTCCTTCATTCAACCGCATCATGCAGGTTAATGTTCTCGGAACACGCGCTGTACTCCTGGCTGCTTTGCAAAACCACGTTGATCGGGTCATTCTGATGAGTTCTGCTGTTACGATGGGACTTCCGGAACCATTGCAGAACAACAATCAGTCCCCGGCACTTATCAATGAAGCAAGAGTCCAGACACCTGAATTGCAATTATGGCCTTTCGCAAAATCAAAATATCTCGCGGAAATGGAAGCACAATCTGCAGCAACAGGTGGATTAGATGTCGTAACTGTCAATCCATTTATGGTCATCGGACCGGGAGACTGGTATCGCAGAAAAAGTTCAATATTGCTTCGCATAAAAGAGGAAGTACCCAGGGTCATGGTTCGCGGAGGAATCAATATCATTTCTATCAAAGACGCAGTAACCGGGTTGATCAACGCCTGCCGATATGGGAAAAGCGGTGAACGGTATCTTCTTTGCGGAGAAAACCTGACATATGAACAATTCTTTCAAATCTGCGGAACAAACGCAGGATTTGAGGCTCCGCGGTTGTTTTATGAAAATGAGACGATATCAAGAATCATGAATAAATTTGGAGTGGGCCAAAACCTGCACATCGAATGTCTTGAAGGCAGCATATTCAATTATCCAAACCGCTATTTCTATTACAACCCGAAAAAATCACGTGTAGGACTGCATTTACCTCCACCGGAAGATCCGGATACAGTGATTCGGGATACCTATCGTTGGTTTGAGGAACACTTATGAAAAAACAATCCATATGTCTCGTGCCTGAAGCTAAATCGCTTGGCGGTCCCCGCACCTTTCAGCAGAATTTGGTTCAATGGGCATCCACAACAGGAAAGGCTGATATTCATTTCGATGCAGATCGGGATGATATCGATGCGTTTCTGGTGATTGGTGGTCCCAAAAAATACCTGAAGCGGCTGATGCAGGCTCGTGCGGCAGGGATCCCTGTTGTTCACCGACTGAATGGCATGAACTGGATCCACAGACAGCAAAATTGCGGACTGAAATATTACATTCATTCAGAAACTGCCAATCTTGCAATCGCCTGTTACCGCCGCTTCGTATGTAATAAGATCATATACCAGAGCCCATTCTGCGAAAGGCGCTGGAATCAGGTTTACGGGAAAACCAATAAGCCATCTCAGGTTATTTTCAACGGCACGGATACAGAACTTTTTAGTCCCGGAGAGCACATTCCAGATTTCAGCAAACGGATAGATTTTCTGCTTGCGGAAGGCAGTTTTCGATATGGCATGGATTTTGGTCTGGATACTGCCGCAGAACTGATTACAGGGCTTGCGGAAAGGTTCTCCCAGCCAATCGTCATGCATGTGGCAGGAAAAGTGAATGAGGAGACATGCACCCGTATTCGGGACATACTAAATACATCCGGCAAGGCGGTTGAAGTAATTTTTGAAGGCGTCATCAGCAAAGAATCCCTGATAGCTCTGGAGCGTAAAGCGGCATTCTTTTTTTCATCCGAGATCCATGCTGCCTGTCCGAATGCCGTCATTGAAGCATTATCCTGCGGTCTGCCTGTCATTGGCTTTGACACCGGAGCACTCAAAGACGTGACTGGCGAAGCGGGAATCATTGTACCCTACGGAACAGACCCGTGGAAACTGGAAAAGCCGAATTGTCAGCCATTGGTTGATGCTGCCGAAAAGGTTATCAGAGAGAATAATACATTCCGTCAAACCGCCCGCAAACGCGCTGTAGAGAATTTCACCCTTGAACTGATGGCGTCAAAATATATTGAATTCTGCTTATCATAAAATTCAGTTACAATATAATTGTTATATTTGCAGCAAAGGAGAGAATTAGAATGAATATATACAGAGAAATTCTTGGAAAAACAAGATCCAATCAAGGTGCTGCAATTCAAACTGTCATTCAAGGAAATGAGGGGTGTATTTCGGAAAGTTTATCACGTTCAGTTACCCACGCAGAACCAATCACAGATGATAAGGGACGCCGCTCAGCCAAAGTTACTGCTGTTACCGAGGATGGCAAACTTTTTATCACCGAACCGGTACTGCCGCAGGAACGGCTTATCATTCTGGGCGGCGGCCATATCGCCCTTCCCTTATGCCAATTTGCGGCAAGGTGCGGGTTTAGCGTCTGTGTAATCGATGACAGAGCGGAATTTGCCAATTATCAGCGCTTCCCGGAAGCAAAGGCTGTCATCTGTAACAGCTTTGAAGGGGCGATCCGTGATCTTTCCATCACACCCTTCGATTACGTCATCATCATCACACGCGGCCACCGGAGCGACGCAGATTGCCTCCGGCAAATCCTTCCGGGTGTTCAGCCGGCTTATCTGGGTATGATCGGTTCCCGCAGAAGAGTGAAAGCTCAGTTGGAATTGCTTGCTGAAGAAGGATACGACGAAGAAAAGCTGAAACAGATATGCACGCCCATCGGGTTGAAGATCGGTGCAGTAACTCCGGAAGAGATCGCCATCTCCATCATGGCAGAAGTCATTTCATACCGGAGACTACCTGAATTCGGCAAAAAAGATCGCTTTTGCAATGACTCCGATGTAGAGCTTTCCGTGCTGGAATACCTGGCAGAAAACACCGAACCAAAAGCGGTCGTGACAGTTATCGAAACCAAAGGCTCCTCACCGCGCGGAGCAGGAGCGAAAATGGCGGTCAGTCCGCTGGGCAAAGTAACCGGAAGCATTGGAGGCGGATGCAGTGAAGCCGCTGTCATCCGTGATGCCGTTTCGATCATCGGAACCGGACGTTATAAAATCAAAGAAATCGATATGACCGGTGATGTTGCCGAAAATGACGGGATGGTCTGCGGCGGGATCATGCGGGTTTTGATTGAGGATTGGATTCAATAAAAACAAAGGGCTGCAAAACCTCAAGATGATTTTGCAGCCCTTTTTGTCTATACGATAGAATCGTTTTTATTTCTTGAATCCGTCTTTCAGTGACACCGAGCGGTTGAAAACCAGATGATCCGGCGTGCTGTCCCGGTTATCCATCGCAAAGAAACCTACGCGCATAAATTGAAAAGTTGGGGCATTGGAGCCATGTTTGTTCTCACGGGATTCAAATTCCTTCGCAACATCCACCAGACCCTTTTCAACTTTACAGCCATTCAGAATCGTCAGGCTGTCGGGATTCAGGCAGTCGAGGAAGTTTTCTGCGGCATCCGGCTGAGGATCGGAGAACAGGTTATCGTAAAGGCGAACTTCCGCGTCCACACAGTTTTCAGAGTCGACCCAATGCAGCGTAGCACCCTTGACCTTGCGGCCGTCAGCAGGATCACCACCGCGGGAATCCGGATCATATTCACAGAGCACTTCAATCACATTGCCGTCATCATCCTTCACACAGCCGGTGCACTTCACCAGATAGGCTCCCTTCAAACGAACCTCATTGCCGGGGAACATGCGCTTGTACTTCGGGATCGGGTTTTCCATAAAGTCATCCGCTTCCAGCCACAGATGTTTACTGAAGGTGATCTCGCGGGTACCCTGATCCGGGTTCATCGGATTGTTTTCAACTGTGAAGGTCTCGGACTGACCTTCCGGATAATTGGTAATAGTCAGTTTCACCGGATGCAGAACCGCCATTGTTCTTTCAGCAATTGCGTTCAAGTCATCACGCAGGCAGCGTTCCAGGTCAGCGAATTCGATGACATTCGTGCGTTTGCCGACGCCGATGAAATCGCAGAAATTACGGATGGAAGCAGCAGTATAGCCGCGGCGGCGCAAACCGCAAAGCGTTGGCATTCGCGGATCGTCCCAGCCGGAAACATATCCTTCCTCCACCAGTTTGCGCAGCTTACGTTTGGACATTACCGTGTGATCGATTCCCAGACGGGCAAATTCGATCTGACGCGGTTTGTGGTAAGGGATGGATACATTGTTCACCACCCAGTCATAAAGCGGGCGATGGTCTTCGTATTCCAAGGAACAGAGGGAATGGGTGATGCCTTCCAGTGCATCCTGGATCGGGTGAGCAAAGTCATACATCGGGAAGATGCACCACTTGGTTCCCTGACGGTGATGGTCAATATAGCGGATGCGGTAGAACACTGGGTCACGCATATTGAAGTTGCCGGAAGCCGGATCGATCTTCGCGCGGAGTGTCATGGCCCCTTCCGGGAATTCACCGTTCTTCATGCGCTCAAAAAGGTCCAGACTTTCCTCGATTGGACGATCACGGTACGGACAGGTTGCCGGGGTATTGGTATCGCCGCGGTTGGCTTTAAACTCTTCCGGTGATTGTTCGTCCACATAAGCTAGGCCTTTTTTGATCAGCTCAATAGCGTATTCATAATCCTTTTCAAAATAATCGGACCCGTAAAAGAAGCGGTCTCCCCAGTCAAAGCCCAGCCAGTGAATGTCTTCCTGGATGGCTTCCACATATTCGGTATCTTCCTTGGCGGGATTGGTGTCATCCATACGCAGATTGCACAGACCGTTGAACTTCTCTGCCATGCCGAAGTCAATGCAAAGCGCCTTGCAGTGACCGATGTGCAGGTAACCGTTCGGTTCCGGTGGGAAACGCGTGTGAACCGTCATACCTTCAAACTGTCCGCCCGGGGCAATATCTTCTTCGATGAAATTGTAAATAAAATTACGATTTTCCGCATTTTCAGCGGTTTCTTCATTGATGATCTTATCGTTCTCGCTCATTCGCGTTTCCTCCAATATCAACATTTAGTCAAAAGGTTAGTATAACATGAAATGGATTCAGGATTCAGGATTCAGGATTCAGGTTTTTATAGCTACTACTCACGAACCACATCAGGAACTGGAACCTTGCTGTCGTGAAGCCGACACAAGCGTGCCTGTCCTCATGTGCGTCACATCAAAATTTGCCGGTACGTGAATCATAACGTCTTAATTTTCTGCTAATTGTCTAAACAAATCCAGATAATACGCTATAATATTCAAAATTCATGAATAAGATTTTTACATGACTTTTGACATATTTCTAACCGGATATAAATCAGGGCGATAAGGATAATTGTAACAATTGGAGGCAAAGCATGGCGTATCTTGTGCTGGGAAATGGTTCCGTTTTTGAAGGGAAACGGATTGGTTATCGAACATCGGCAACGATTGGGGAACTGGTGTTCACCACAGGGATGGTGGGATATCTGGAAACACTCACCGACCCGAGTTATGCCGGGCAGATCGTCACGCAGACCTTTCCACTCATCGGCAACTACGGCGTGATCCCAGCAGATTTTGAAGGGAAACCGGCTCTCACCGCTTACGTCGTCCGTGACCTTTGTGATACACCATCCAATTTCCGCTCTGAAGGAAATCTGGACGCCTGGCTGCGCCAAAACCACATTCCGGGACTCTGCGGTGTCGATACCCGCGAGATCACCCGGCAAATCCGCGAACAGGGCGTCATGAATGCTGCGATTTGTGATGAAATTCCTTCTGATCTCTCCGAAGTCAATGCCTACCTGGTTCAAAATGTTGTGCAGCAAGTCACCTGCGAAAGTCCCGAAACATATCCTGCACAAGGGACAAAGCGCTTTGCTGTGACACTCATCGATTATGGCGCTAAACGCAACATCATCCGCTCTCTCCAGCAGCGGGGATGTGAAGTAACAGTCGTACCCGCCTCCACCAAAGCAGATACAATTCTCGAAAGTGATCCCGATGGCGTCATGCTCTCCAACGGTCCTGGAGACCCAGCGGAAAACACCGGATGTATTGCGGAAATTGCCAAACTGATCGGACAGCTCCCCGTCTTCGGCATCTGTCTCGGACATCAGATGGCTGCTCTTGCCATGGGCGGAACAACCTTCAAACTCAAATATGGTCACCGCGGCGGCAACCAACCGGCGACAGACCTGGAAAGCGGACGAACCTTCATCACCAGCCAGAATCACGGCTACGCGGTAGATGCCGACAGCCTGAAGGACATCGGCATTCAGACCTTTGTCAACGCCAATGACGGCAGCTGCGAAGGGATCCGTTACCCCGGCAAACAGTGTTTCACCGTACAGTTCCATCCGGAAGCTCATTCCGGTCCGCAGGACACTTCATTTTTATTTGACAGATTCACACAGATGATGGGAGGAAAATAAGATGGGACGGGATCAATCGATTAAAAAAGTTCTTGTAATCGGTTCCGGACCGATCGTCATTGGGCAGGCGGCTGAATTTGATTACGCCGGGGCACAAGCCTGCCGGGTACTGCGTCAGGAAGGCGTGAACGTCGTGCTGGTGAACTCCAACCCGGCCACGATCATGACCGACAAACACCTGGCGGATGAGATCTACCTCGAACCACTCAATGAAGCCACCCTCCGCCGCATCATCGAAAAAGAACGTCCGGACGGCCTCCTCGCGGGTCTCGGCGGACAGACCGCACTCACCCTTGCCATGCAGCTCAGCCGTGACGGCACATTAGCGCAATACGGTGTCCGCCTGCTGGGTTCTGACATTGACGCCATTGAAAAAGCGGAAGACCGGGAACGCTTCCGCGAAACAATGCAGGCCATCGGACAGCCAATCGTCGCTTCACAAATCGCATTGACGCTTGAAGAGGCCCTGACAGCGGCGGAGAAAATCAGCTACCCTGTCATCGTCCGTCCTGCATATACCCTCGCCGGGAGCGGCGGCGGAATCGCGAATAACCCGGAAGAGCTCCGCCAGATAGCCGATAACGGGCTTGATCTTTCCCCGATCCACCAGGTTCTGATCGAACGCTGCATTTCCGGTTGGAAGGAAATTGAATTTGAAACCATGCGGGACGCGGAAGGCAACGTGATCGCGGTCTGCTCCATGGAAAACGTCGACCCTGTCGGTATTCACACCGGTGACTCTATCGTTGTCGCTCCGGCACTGACTCTTTCCGACCGGGAATATCAGATGCTGCGAACAGCCTCGCTGGAAATGATCTCCGCCATCGGCATCGTCGGCGGCTGCAACTGCCAATTCGCGCTCAACCCCGACAGCTTCGAATACTCGGTGATCGAAGTCAATCCGCGCGTTTCGCGGTCCTCTGCTCTTGCATCCAAAGCGACCGGCTATCCTATCGCGAAAATCACCACCCGTATTGCCTTGGGCTACACCCTTCCGGAAATCATCAACGAAGTCACCGGACGCACCTGCGCCTGCTTCGAACCGACATTGGACTACGTTGTTGTTAAATTTCCCAAATGGCCGTTTGATAAATTTGCCGGCTCCAGCCGTACCCTCGGGACGCAAATGAAAGCCACCGGTGAGGTGATGTCCATTGCACAGAATTTTGAATCCGCACTCATGAAAGCTATCCGCGGCGCGGAAATCTCACTGGACACACTCAATGCCCCACCCTTAACCGACAAACCGGTTCGCGAACGTCTCTATGAAGCCAATGACCGCAGACTCTTCACCGTATTCGAAGCACTTAAATCCGGAATCAGTGTGGATGAGATCCATGCAATCACCAAAATCGACCGCTGGTTCCTCTATCGGCTGGCGGGTATGGCTGAATTTGAAAAACGTATCGAATCAGCAGGCCTTTCCGATGAGGATTATAAGCTCGGCAAACGTCTGGGTTATCCCGACAATGCCTTAAAACGGCTGAGCGGACGCACCAACCTGCCGAAATTCACTATGAGCTACAAGATGGTTGACACCTGCGGCGCTGAATTTGACGCGGCAACGCCTTATTTTTACTCCACCTGCGATCAGGTCTGTGAATCCCGTCAGCTGAAACGCAGCGGAAAACCGGTGATCGTCGTTCTCGGGTCCGGACCGATCCGCATCGGTCAGGGCATCGAATTTGACTACAGCTCAGTCCATTGCGTCTGGACACTGCGGGAATTAGGATACGATGTCGTCATTATCAACAACAACCCGGAGACGGTTTCGACCGATTACGACACCGCCGACCGCCTTTATTTTGAACCGCTGTACGATGAAGATGTCGAGCAGATCCTTCAGGCAGAGCAGCCCGAAGGCGTTGTGGTCGCATTCGGGGGACAGACAGCTATCAAACTCACAAAATATCTGGACAGCCGCGGCATGCGCATCCTCGGTACCTCCGCGGACGGGATCGACCTTGCGGAAGACCGTATCCGCTTTGACGCCCTGTTGGAACAATTCGGCATCAAACGGCCTCGGGGACTTTCCGCACTCACTGTTGAAGAAGCCCTTTCCGCGGCCAATACGCTGGGATACCCGGTCCTGCTGCGTCCTTCCTACGTCATCGGCGGACAGAATATGACCATTGCCCGCTCGGATGAAGCAGTTCAAACGTACATGGCAAGGATCCTTGAACATGAAATCGAAAATCCGGTTCTGATCGACCAGTATCTGCCGGGCACCGAACTCGAAGTGGACGTTATTTCCGACGGCGCAGATGTCCTAATTCCCGGAGTTATGGAGCATGTGGAACGAGCCGGAGTCCATTCCGGTGACTCAATTGCCGTTTACCCGCCGTACAACCTGAATGACCGGATGCTGGATGTGATCTGCGACTGCTCCACCAAACTCGCGCTTGCTTTGGGAACGCAGGGACTGGTCAACATCCAATACCTGATCCATGAAGGGGAACTGTATGTGATCGAGGTCAATCCGCGCGCCTCCCGCACCGTCCCCTACATCAGCAAAGTCACTGGTGTCCCGATGGTCGATATCGCCACCCGCGTGATGCTGGGCGAACGTCTTGCGGATATCGGTTGCGGAACCGGTCTTTACCGCACACCACCTTATGTCGCGGTCAAGGTTCCGGTCTTTTCCTTTGAAAAACTGGCAGAAGCCAATTCCATGCTGGGACCGGAAATGAAGTCCACCGGCGAGGTGCTTGGCATCGGCAAGACCCGGGCAGAGGCACTGTTCAAAGGGTTGAACGCCGCAGGTTTCAGGCTGCCGGATCGGCACGATTCTGCGGGTATCCTCATTTCAGTAGAGGAGAGCGATTATCAGGAAATCATCTCTCTCGCCAAACACTTTTACGACCTTCATATCAATCTATACGCAACAACCGGCACAGCTGAGGCGATCCGGCAGTTGGGCATCCCCGTGACCGCTGTACCGAATGCCACCGAAAGTGATGAGCTGATGAACCTGCTTGAGGAGCGGAAAATCAACTATATTGTCTACACTGGCGCCGTCAAAGACACCACAGTCGGCGACTATATCCTGCTCCACAGACGCGCCATGCAGCTGGGGATTCCCTGCCTGACCAGCATCGATACCGCGGGAGCCCTGGCGGAGATCATCGAAAGCCGCTTCACCAATGAAAACACGGAGCTGGTGGATATCACCCATATGCGCCCATGGCGGCAGAAAGTTCATTTCACCAAGATGCAGTCCTGTGGAAATGATTACATCTTCATCGAGAATTTTGACGGAGCCGTTTCCTGTCCGGAATCCCTATGTATTTCCCTGTGCACCCCGCATTACGGGATCGGCGGGGACGGAGTTGTCCTGATCGAACGCTCTCAGTCCGCGGATGCAAAAATGCGCACCTTCAACCGTGATGGCAGCGAGGGACGCATGGCTGGCAACAATATTCGCTCAGTCGCGAAATATCTTTATGACAAGGGTTACATTCACGCCACCGCCATGACCATCGAGACCCTGAGCGGGATCCATCGCGTGCATCTTTATCTGCGTGATGGAAAAGTCAGCTCAGTTTCGGTTGATATGGGCAAGCCTTCTTTCGACCCGGCAGTGATCCCGGTAAAAAGCGATTTGGATAAAATCATCAAAGAACCAATCACTGCAGCCGGACAGACCTGGGAAATGACCTGTGTTTCTGTCGGGAACCCTCACTGCGTTCTCTTCCTGGATGCCATTGACGCATTAAACCTCGAGGAAATCGGCCCCTGTTTTGAGGAACATCCGCTCTTCCCGGAACGGATCAATACCGAATTCGTCCGCATCGTGAACCGCACGACCCTGCGTGTCCGCGTCTGGGAACGGGGCAATGGAGAAACCCTCTCCTGCGGCACCGGTGCCTGCGCCGCTGTCGCGGCAGCCGTCCGCAATGGGTACTGCGATGCCAATACGGATATTACAGTGAAGCTTCTGGGCGGGGATATGACTGTCAATTACGGAGAAAAGATCTATCTAACAGGTACTACAACACAGGTATTTGAAGGCGAGTTTGAATTATAGGTGTCAGGTATTAGGTGTTAGGTTTTCATAACAATCTTGCGGCACCGAAAGCGGCGGCTTCGGGTTTTGGGCGGGCTTCGGTCGGGATGCCGCCGAGAGCTTCGGATTTCCGGCGGGTCAGTTCCGGCAGGAGGGAATGTCCGCCGGTGATCACGAGACGTTCAGGTGCCTGCGTAAATTTCATAATCTGCTCTGCCCGCTGTGTGAAATTGGAAACAATCAGGTCATAAACCGCAGAAACCTTTTGCTCGTTTGACAATCCGGGAAGAAAACTGACTTTCGCGATACGCGCAGGAGTCAGTTCTGCGGATATGGATTCTTCGGGGTGCGAGGCTCTGATCTTTGCCTTTTCATCGATCTGCTCAAAATCAAGACCGGTCTGTTTCCGCAATTCCGCGAGCAAGGAGCCGCTGGTGCCGACACCCGCGATCAATGCCCATTGGCACTCTTCATACCAGGGAGCGATACTCATGCGGTTCCGCACCGTCTGCCGTGCATCCGGCAGCGGCGATGTCAGTGCCACCAGACCTTCCGCGGTCCCGGTAGAGTCCACCCATACACGGTTTGAAAGCCCTGCGCCATAAGCAGCAGCCAGGTCATCGTGTCCTGCAACAGCCACCCTTACCGTTTCTGGAACGCCCAGCCAGGCGGCAACCTCCGGAGAAATCGGAACATTTTGCTGTTTTGCGGGGATAATTTGCGGAAAAATATCCGGATCAATCCCGATAATGCCACAGACCTCCGGACTCCAGTCATTGGTTTTCAAGGAATATGCTCCGGTTCGCACCGCAAGCGTCCGGTCTGTATAATGCTCCCCGGTCAGCAGCCAGGCCGCCCACTCCGGCACACCGAACCATTTTATGGGACACCGGGGACGTATCTCAGTGTCCCACTTTTTCAGGTAAGCGAGCTTGTAAATTGTAGCAACATTGCTCATGCGGATACCGGAAATTGACGTCAGGGCATCCTCATATTCCGCCCGAAACTCTTCCGCCTCTTCAGCTCCGCGGCGGTCATACCAGAGCAGGATCGGCGTTACCGGCTCACCTTTATCATCCACAAAGCATCCGACTTCAGCCATACCGGTCAGTCCGATCCCGGTAATAGGCTCATCGGATAGATGCCGAACTTCACTTACGACATGCTGCAGCAGGTGAAGCAAATCAACACCGAGCTGCTTCGCATCCATCTCCCCACCCGTTGGTACATGATTCACCACGGTGGGATGAGAGCATTCATACACCACATCACCCACAGCATTCAAAGCAATCGCTTTTGTATTTGTAGTCCCCAGATCGATTCCAATATTCATAATGACATTACATAGACTATAAAAATAACGACAGAAACACTCGCTCTCGACAGCCCTATGTCTTACGGCCAGTCCTAACCAGTATTCCTCTTGATCTTATTTTTAACCTATCATAAAATGGATGATATGTCAAGAATTACTGGAACTATACGCTGAACTCTAAATTTCTCATTCTTTTTCAAATATGATATAATGGAGAACATGAAAATGCCATTTATAATTGACTCACATGAAGATCTGGCTTATGAAAGCCTGTATGGAAAGTTTGATTACACCCGCTCCTGTATGGATAACCGGAAATATTACAGCGGGCCGGAAAAATTCGGCTGTACAATCGGCTGGCCGGAACTGCAGGAAGGCCGCATCGGTATCATCTTCGGTACCATCTTCATGGAACCTCCAGCCTTCAGTAATCCGACAAATAAAAACAGAGAAACAACTTATGTGACAAATGAAGATTTTCATGCCGCTGCCTGTGCACAGCTGGATTTTTACGACCGTCTGACAGATGAACATCCGACTATGTTTCGAAGGATTTTCACCCGTGCGGACTATGAAGATACTATCCGGAGTTGGACAGAGCAGCCTGACAGTGAACACCCTGTTGGGCTTGTCGGACTGATGGAAGGCTGTGAATATCTGCGCAGCTTTGACGACCTTGAACTGTATTACGAACGCGGCATCCGGCTGATCGGTCCAGTATGGGCCGGCGGACGTTGGTGTGCCGGTACGAAAAGCACAGATTTCAAAGACGCACTGACTGATGATGGCAGAGCACTTCTGAAGAAAATGTCCGCAAATGGATTTGTGCTCGATATTTCTCATATGAAAAATCACAGTGCCATGGATGCACTGGATTATTACGACGGTACCGCGGCAGCCTCTCATGCTAACTGCAATGCACTGCTTGGCGATGATTTTCCTATCGAGAGACATTTCAATGATGAAACGATCAAAGCACTGATTGAACATGACGGTGTTATGGGCGTTGTTCCCTTCAATTTCTTTCTGAAAGCCGGATGGAAAAACGGAGAGACACCACGGGAAACGATAACGCTGAACACATTGGCTGACCACATTGATCATATTTGTCAGCTTGCCGGGCACTCCCACACTGCTGCCATCGGGACAGACTTTGATGGTGGTTTCGGTTATCCGGAAATTCCTTACGAAATGAATGATATTTCCGATCTGCAAAAGATCACCGGTATCCTGGAAAAGCGCGGATATGGGGAGGAAGATATACAGAACATTTTCCATAAAAACTGGCAGCGAATTCTGGAAAGGGTATTGAAATGAGCAGCAAAAAAACAGTTACAAAAAATGAAGAATATGAAAAAGCTCCTGTACTTTACCCGCGAAGGCGTCTGAAATTTGGTTTGTTAGCCACCTTCGCCGGTTTTCTGCTGGTGGTATTAGGAGCAAAACCGGAGTTTTTTGGGATGGACCGCAGCCCGGTCATCGGCTTTATGCAGACGGCTACTTTTCTGGTCGGGATCGGTGTAATCGGCCTTAGCGGATACATCTGTCTGATGAGCTTCTGGCCAAAAGGATACACAACCATTACCGCTGATTTCGGAATCCGATTAGTCGCCACAGGCTGGTTGATTTCAGTTTTTTCCGGAATGGCAGACGTTTTTGGATTTGGCTCTCATCCCGTCACAGGTCTGGTTTTTTTCGGAAGGCTTCAGTCTATGGGTGTAGAGATCGGTGAAATGATCATGGGCATCGGACTGGTAATGATGATTATGCCGCCGCACAGCAGTCTCCGCATCAAGCCTGAAGACAGCATCAACCGGATCGATATGACGGAGGAGAGTTAACGGCCTGCAGCCAGTGATTAGTGGTTGACAGCTTTCCACATTCTCTGTCCTGAATAGATACACAAGTTCTTTTTATTAACCAAAGCGGTTTCTTTGTCGGGGAAAACGAAGTAATTCATCGTATTCCTTACTAATTCTTTAAACTTCAGTACAAATCTAAACCTTAAAATATCTTTTTTCCTCATGAAACACAGTTTGATAATTAAAATTCTTTAAGGAACCAATTTTTGGCACGTTTATTGCATCTAATAAAAACAGGCGAAAATATTATGTTTTTTGTCCGGGTATCTTAATAAAATTTAAAATAAAGCATTTACGGAGTTGAAAATTGGCAGCCACAAAAAAACGCATCATTCTGATTGAAGGTAAGCAGACAGAGCATCCTTCATTTTTCTTCAGTCTTCAAAGTAAAGGTTATGAAGTCGATCTTGCAAGAAACGGCGTAAATGCGGTTGCCAAGATGACAGAGCATCCAGCTGATATTGCCGTACTGGATGCCGCATCACTGCACACCAGTGGAAAACAAATCATCAGTTCGCTCAAGAAAAAATTTCCTAAGCTTCACATCATTCTGATTGTTGACGAGAGCTATGACAAAAGCAAACTCTCCACGGAAGCTGATATCGTGTTAACACACCCATTCACGCTGCACAAGTTAATGAACCGTATCAACGTCATTCTCGCAGACAGTGAAAGGGATAGCATTGTTGATGCCGGATCTCTTAAATTTGATCCTGAACTGCAGATCGTTTTCTCTCACGGGAATTCCTTCGCGCTCACTCCAAGAGTTTCTGCCCTTTTGGAAATGCTCATTGATAATCAGGGAAATATCGTTCCACGTGAAGATCTGTATCGTGAAGTCTGGAAAACAGACAATGTCGATGATATGAGGACATTGGATGTCCATATCCGATGGCTTCGGGAAGCCATTGAAGAAGATCCAAAGCACCCCAAACTGCTGCAGACCATAAGAGGAAAAGGATACAGGCTCCTTCTTCCAAATCAAGTACTCTGATACTGTGTTGTCCAATGAATCAGACGCTCAAAAACATATTCCGTATCATTTTTTACGGTATTATTTTTTTTACAATAGAACATTTTTTAGAATCAACAGATATCATCACACAAATTCAGTTCTCATTTTCCAATCCGTTAATGGTTTTTGTATCAGTCATCCGGGGACCTGCCGTAGGTGCATTGTCAATCGCCTTCGGCGAATTTCTGGAACAGTTAGTACATCATCAGAGAGACTGGCTGTTCATTCTGGTTTCCTCCATCAACTGTGCATGGATCGGTTACGGCATGCGCAATGTGGATATCCACAACGGATTTTTCGAACGCAGCGATGTGGCTCATTTCAATAAAGTGCAGGTTATATCAAATATAATATGCTGGGTCATCCTTCGGCCACTTCTCAATTATTTCATTCATCATACAAATGTAATGGAAGATTTACAAAAAGGTTTTTGGGTAGCATTGGGTTATTTTACGTCAAACCTTGTCGCAGCTACTATTTTTCTCGCCCTATACGCACGATCTCGAATCACAGCTGCTAATTTTTACAGAAATTAACTTATGTTATTTAACGCTTATTTTTTTGATCTTGACGGGACACTTTATGACACCAGCTGCGGAATGCTGGATCACATCAACCACCTGATTGATGAATGGATCCTGAGAGTCTTACCGATGCCTCGCGAAAATGTTAATTCATTCCGTCACGACATGTTTCAAAAATATGGGGGTACTCTGCCAGGTCTGGCTGTCGAATACGGTTCTGATTATTATGCTTCCCTTCGTTTTTGTCACGATTTTCGGGTCGAAGATTTTGTTTCAGAAAACCCGGTATTGAGAGAGCTTTTGCTTCAGCTCCAGGGGAGAAAATACATTCTAACTACATCTTACCGTTTTTACGCAGTACGAGTCTTGAAAGTACTTGGTATTCTTGATTGTTTTGATGGTATCATTGATGCAATTGATGTGTTTCCCACACCAAAACCGGCCCCGGAAGCTTTTCGCCGTGCATTGCAAATCACTGCCGAGCCTGACGTCCGGAGATGTGTTTTTTTGGATGATCAGCCGCGCAATGCAGCAGCGGGACACAGAGAGGGATTTTTTTCAGTTCAGGTAGGGACAGAATTCGCTAAAGATCCTCTTGCAGATGCATGGATACCGAGGATAGAAGATCTGCTTTCGATTCCTGAACTTTTTTAGGAAGGACTACGAATATATGAACCACAAGCCTATACGCTCCGCAGCCATCATTATTATCATTATCTGCATTTTTGTTTCCGGCATCAGTATCGGCATTATCATTGAAAGCCTGGGGATCATCAGCCGGAAGACAGCCCAATTACGGAATGGACCGGTTACATCTGAGTTAATGCTGGCATTTGGGGGAGAAAAATCTTCCGAAAGTGAAGACATTAACGAATTATTTAAACCCTTTTGGGAAAGCTGGGACCTTCTTCACATGTATTTTGTGGATCAGCCGCTGGATGATAACGCCATGATGGAAGGTGCGATCCGGGGCATGATCTCAGCGTTGGGTGACCCGCATACCCGTTATGCAGATCCAAATGAATACCAGTCAGAAGTAGACTCCAGTGCGGGGAATTACCAGGGTATTGGTGCGTATGTAGATGTGACCGGCGATTATGTAAAAATCAACTCCACCATCAGCGGCAGTCCTGCTGAAGAAGTTGGTTTGCAGTCTGGTGATCTGGTCATAGCCCTGAATGGGAAAGACGTTACCGGCATCGACCCAAGTGTCGTACTTCTGGATATCCGCGGTCCTGAAGGAACAAGTGTTACTTTAACAATTCAGCGGGAAGATCAGGAACCCTTTGATGTAGATATTGTCCGCCGCAGGATCGAAACCGCTTCTGTTGAAGGGAAAATGCTTGAAAACGGCCTCGCCTATATTTCAATGGAACAATTCGGGGATAAAACCACTCAGGAACTACGCGATGCACTGGACAGTCTTATGAAAGAAAATCCCAAAGGCCTGATTTTTGATCTCCGAAACAATGGCGGCGGATGGCTTAACACAGCTATTGAGACAGCATCCGAATTTCTTCCGGTCGGCACTACTGTTTTGCTTGAAAAAGATGGCGATGGAACCGAAACCGTTTATAAGACTCAAAACGGCGGTGGACGTGCATTAGATATTCCTATGGTTGTTTTGATAAATGAGAATTCAGCTTCAGCATCTGAAATCGTTACCGGTGCCCTTCTGGTTCATGATCGGGCAACGATTATCGGCAAAACGTCCTATGGAAAAGGTTCCGTACAAATCCAGCCGGCTCTTTCAAACGGCGGCGCAGTCAGTGTCACCATTGCACGATGGTATATGCCGGATGGTACACTGATCCATGGTGTCGGTATTAAACCGGATATCGAAGTCGATTATACAGAAGAGGATTTTCAAAATGATGTTGATCCACAGCTTGATGCAGCGATCGATTTTCTGATCGGAAATGGTGAAATTTTGTAATTTTAAATTCTTTTCTTTCTGTTTTTTTGGTTATTTTTATGGAAATTCGATGAATTGTCACAAAAAAGTCACAATTTTCTTCTGACTTTTGGTTATTCATTGGACAATTTTGAAAAAGCGTGTATAATTTGAGATTGTGAAAAAATCTTGATTGGAGAATGGTTATAAACATGGAAGAAGTTAAACAGGTTGTTGAAAATATTGAAGACAAGGTCGAGGCCGTTATGAATGAGGCTGAAGAAACTGTCGAAAAAGTTGAAAAGACAGTTGTCGACGAAGCTCAGGCTCTTGGCGTGACCTTGAAAGAACAGATCAAAGGGAAAGTAATCAAAGTTGGTGCTCCCGGCGCTCTGGTCGATATTGGCAAAGATAAACCCGCAGTCCTCCACATTTCCGAGATTCTTCGTCCTGAAGGCAAGGAAAACTGCAATAACACCGCTGAACTGCTGAACGTCGGTGATGAAATTGATGTTTATGTGAAGCGTGTCAAGGATGGACTCGTTCAAGTTACAATGATCAAGCCGCTTGCTCTTGAATGGCGTGAGATCAAAAAAGACATGGTCGTCAAGGGCGTCGTCACGAAACTCGAAAAATTCGGCGCTTTTGTTGAGATCGGTGCTGAACGCCCGGGTCTTGTTCACATCAGCGAAATGGCCCACAGCTATGTACGTCAGCCATCTGACGTTCTCAAGGAAGGCGATGAAGTGGAAGCCCAGGTTCTTGAGGTCAACAAGCGTAAGAAGCAGATCAAACTCAGCATGAAAGCACTGCAGCCGGAACCGGAAGCAAAAGAAGAAACTGAAACCGATGAAACAAAACCGGCAACACCGCGTCCGATGAGCGCACGTGCCCAGCAGCTGAAAGAAGGAAAATTCAATTCCGAACCGCGTGAACCACGCGAAAAACGCCCGGCAAAACGCGGCGCAAAGAAACGCGAAGAACTGAATGAAAATGTCAGCAACTTCATCTTCACTGATGAAAATGCGACAGAAGAAGAACCGACCGCGATGGAAATCGCATGGCGCTTTGCTATGGAAAAGGCAAAGAACCGCAAGGGTTCCGATGATAAGAAGAAGAAATCTTCCAACACGGAACAGGACGATATTATCGCCCGCACACTGAACAACAAAATCGGATAGGCATATTATATACCAACTCCAATCCGGGGCGCCCTGGCAAAAAGGGCGCCCTTTTTTACACAAATACGTGACAGGAATACATGATGCCGCTGCCTTATCAAAAAATTGTTGTCAAAATCGGAACTTCTACCATTACCGGGAAAACAAACAGCATTGATTATCCCGGACTTATCGACTTGATGCGTCAGCTCAGTGTCTTGTGTGACAGAGGTATCTCGGTCACACTTGTTTCTTCCGGAGCCGTTGCCGTCGGACGCGATGCACTGAACTTTCCACATCTTTCCAAGCATATTCCGAAAAAGCAAATGCTTTTCGCTGTCGGACAACCTCGTCTGATGGCTGTTTATAATAAAATTCTAAGGATGTATGGACATAACGCCGCAGAAATTCTGCTGACCCGCAATGACTTTGCTCAGCGGCCGCATTATCTGAATGCCCGCAATACGCTCAATGCACTGCTGGACCAAAACGTTATACCGATCATCAACGAAAACGACGCCATCTCCATCAATGAAATGAAGCTCGGAGACAATGACACTTTGTCTGCTCTCGTTTCCGGATTGATTGGCGCAAATCTGCTGATTCTGGTTACAGATCAAAACGGTCTCTACACTGCCGACCCCAATAAAGACCCAACAGCTGAACTGATCAAAGTGATCGACACACCGGAAATACCGGAATCCATTCGGGAGGCAGCCGGCGGCAGCATCAGCGGGCTGGGAACCGGCGGCATGGCGACAAAGGTCCACGCCGCGGATATCGCACGCCGCATGGGGACCGCTGTTCTGATCGTGAACGGGCAGGAACCGGACATTATCATCAAAGCCGCAGAAGGTCAGGAACTGGGTACATTATTTAAGCCCGTGAATACCGTTCTGGAAAGCCGCAAGCGCTTTATCCTTGCTGATTTCCATGCCGATAACAACGCTGTTATTATCGATGAAGGTGCTGCCAACGCGCTGCAAAACGGCAAAAGTCTGCTCCCGGCAGGGATCAAATCCTTCACCGGTGATTTTGCCCGCGGCGACACGATCCGCATTCTTGATACTGATCAGCACGAGGTCGGCGTTGGCGTTACAAACTATAGTTCTGAAAATTTGCGCCAGATGAATGGCTGCCGGGCAAACCAAATCGAAACCATTCTCGGGTATACTTATGGTGATGAAGTGATCCATCACGATTTTATGATTTTAAATTAAACCTGCAACAGGGAAAGGACCGGACATGAAAACGATCATTGAAATGGGAAAAGCAGCGCGTGAAGCTTCACGCTTTTTGATGAATGCCTCAACAAACCGTAAAAATGAATTTCTGCTGAAACTGGCTGAAACACTGGACACAAACCGCACTGCCATCCTCGCGGCGAATCAGCTGGATTATGATGATGCCACAGAGCTGACTCCGGCCATGCGCGACCGGCTGCTGCTCAATGATTCCCGCATTGACGGTATCATTCGCGACGTCCGTCATGTTGCAGAACTGCCGGATCCGGTCGGAGAATGTTTCGACGAAATGCCGCACAAAGACGGGCTGAAGATCCACAAAGAACGCACTCCGCTGGGTGTTGTGGCTGTGATTTACGAGTCCCGCCCAAATGTTACCATTGATTCGGCATCCTTACTGGTCAAGTCCGGTAATGCGGCGATCCTCCGCGGCGGGAAAGAAACCGTCCGAACCAATGCAGCATTGATGAATGCCGTCAAAGAAGCTCTGACCGCGGTAGATTTTCCTGAAGATTGTGTACAATGCATTCTTTCTCCTGACCGTGCGCTCGTCGGTGAACTCCTTTCCATGGATCAATATGTTGACATGCTGATTCCCCGCGGCGGAGCCGGACTGCATGAGTTCTGCCGCAAAAACAGCCGTATCCCGGTCATCACCGGAGGGATTGGCGTCTGTCACATCTTTCTCGACGAGACCGCGGATATGTTTCGCTCATTTGACGTCATTCGAAACGCCAAAGTACAGCGTCCCACCGTCTGCAACGCATTGGAAACACTGCTCGTCCATCAGAATATTGCCGACGCCGCAATCCCTGATCTATGCGAATATCTGGCATCCGACGGTGTTGTGATGTGCGCGGATCCCCGGGCTATGGAAATCCTTCAGCGCGCCCATGTGCGGTCTGAATTTTATGGAGAGG
Organism: uncultured Chloroflexota bacterium; assembly: GCA_902791025.1. Lineage (GTDB taxonomy): Bacteria > Chloroflexota > Anaerolineae > Anaerolineales > Anaerolineaceae > Flexilinea. Next base: position 193,807 of record CADATZ010000002.1, read on the forward strand.
TCCGGGATGAGGACTATGACAAGGAATGGCTGAGCTTGCGGCTCAACGTCAAGGTTGTCGATGACCTTGCGGAAGCGATCGCTCATATTCAGCAGCACGGTACCGGACATTCCGACAGTATTCTGACTGAAGATGAAGATAACGCCAATGCCTTCGTTGCCCAGGTCAATTCCGCTGCTGTTTACGTCAACTGCAGCACCCGTTTCACCGATGGGTCAGAGCTTGGTTTGGGTGCGGAGATCGCGATTTCTACACAGCCTCTCCATGCACGCGGTCCGATGGCACTGCGGGAACTTACGACATACAAATGGGTCATCCGCGGGGATTATAACAGCAGGGGATAAGTGTCAGGTATTAGGTATTAGGTATTAGGTATTAGCAATTGGCAATCGAAATCAGGGGACATTTTGAAGAAAAAAAAGGCGTATCTTATATTTTCACTGCTGGTATTGATTAGTGCATTTGGCATAATCCAGTATTATATATGGGGGAATGCTTTTATCACCGAATACCAATCCGACTGCACCGATACGCTACTCTGGGCACAAGCCACACTGGAAAGCGGAAGTCTCTTCAAACCAACCTTTGATTACGCCTACCAGCTGGCTTTTGGCGGGCAGTGGCTCTTTATGCCTTTTCTGAAGCTTTTCGGCCTCGGCATGACCGCACTGCGGGCGGGGATGTGCCTGTTCACAGTGCTTTTCACACTTATCCTGGTGCTGTTTTTCCGCGCGTTAGGCCATCACCGGGCAGAATCCTTTTTTGAAACTGGGATCATGCTTTTGGCGATGTGCGCAACAAAAAAGACCCGGGAAATCTTCTACGGACACATCATCCACTACAGTCTTGCTGTCTTTTACCTGTTGCTTGCTTTCATCCTGCTGCGCCTATTTTTGGTCAATACCGGTCGAAGGAAACAAGTCATTGCCGCGTTGTGTTTCACGCTCGCTTTATTCATGTGCTCCGCGAATGGAACCGTCGAGATGCTTTTTGTCACGCTGCCGCTTCTCGCGGGGTGCCTGATCGAACTGTATCTGCACAGAGACAAAAAGCTAATATGGCTGATCGTCTTTATCATCATAGCCGCCGCTGCCGGATTTACCTTCTCAAAATCTCTGAACACAAACTATTCGGATTCCTACTCCGTCATCACACCAGCTGAACGTTGGGGTGAAAATCTCAGCATGTTCCCGCTTCGCTGGATCTCGCTGTTTTATCAGCTTCCCGGAATTAATCTGGATGCCTTCACATCGATCTGGCTGAAGACTGTTTTCAGGAGTATTATCGCCCTGCTCATGCTGGCAGGTGTAGCATTGTCTTTTGTTCTCTACAAACAAATTGAAATCAGAGAGGAAAGGCTTTTCCTCGGCACCATCTGGGCAATGTTTGCCGCATTCCTCTACTTCTTCACCTTCGGGAAAATTTCCGATGTTGACTGGCGGCTGTCACCTCTGGTTTTTTTCTCAGAGACTGTTGTTTTGATCCTCTGCCGAAAGGTGCTTCATGAAAACCGGGAGCGCACCCTTTCCACCGGTCTCTCTCTTCTCTGCGGTGTAATGCTAATTATCAATTCGCTTTCCAACGGATTTGCCGTGCTTCGTATTCCCTATGATAAAAAAATCTGGTACGCAGAAGACGGCTTACTGAAAACACTGAAGGCTCATGGCCTGGATTATGGCTATATCACCAGTTACTGGCTTTCCAATAGTATAACCGTTCTCTCGAATGATACGATTCGTTCCCGCGTCGTTTCGATCGATGAAAATAAAATAATATACCTGAATCCCTTCAACAGTGACCTGGAATGGTATAACGCACAGCCCGGCAGAGATCGTTATTTTCTCGTATTACGTGAGGCTGAATTCGACCCGGATATGCCCGAGGCGAAGGAAGCATCTGAAATCCACCATTGCATTCAGGAAGACACCCGCAATATGCGGACAGATGTCTACAAAATTCTCGTCTTTGATCACAACATCATGCAGGAAGAATACGAAGAACTCCTGCCGAGGTATCAGTAGCCACTAAATTATCAACATTGCGTCGCCGAAGGAGAAGAAGCGGTATTTCAGGTCGATAGCCTCTTTGTAGAGGGAGAGAACGTTTTCACGTCCGGCGAAGGCACTGATCATCATGATCAGGGTGGATTTTGGCAGGTGGAAATTCGTGATAATGCCGTCGATCCCTTTGAACTCATAGCCGGGAAGGATAAAGATATTCGTCTGCCCACAGAACGGAATCACGCGGTCGGATGACCCGGCATTAAGGGCAGCCTGTGCAGCGGTCTCCAATGTACGGGCACTGGTGGTTCCGACGGAGATCACTCTTCCGCCATTCCGAACCGTCTCATTGATCAGCCGTGCGGTCTCCTCCGTCACCTCGCACCATTCAGTGTGGATATGATGCTGCTCCGGGTCATCTTCCGTAACCGGCGCAAAGGTATCCAGACCGACATGCAGCGTAACACCGGCGAACCGTACCCCCATTTCCCGCAGTTCGTTCATCAGCCTTTCGGTAAAATGCAGTCCCGCAGTCGGTGCCGCAGCGGAACCGGTATCTTTGGCATAAACGGTCTGATAGCGGTCAGGATCTTCCAGCCGGGTGTGAATATAAGGCGGCAGCGGCATCTGACCGGTGCTGATGACAAATTCGTCCAGATCGCCGTCAAAACGCAGCAGCCTCCGGGAACCTTCATATTGGTCGACGATTTCAGCCGACAATGTATCGGAAAAGATGATCTTCTTCCCCATAAAAAGGCGCTTTCCGCCAACCAGTGTTTCCCAGAGATTTTCCTCGACCCGGCGCAGCAGCAGCACTTCAACCTGTCCGCCGGTCTCGTCTTTTTTCCCGAAGATCCGGGCCGGGATCACTTTCGTCTGATTGATCACCAGCAGGTCCCCTTTACGGAGATACTGCGGCAGATCATGGAAGATGCGATGTTCGCGCTCACCACTATCGCGATGGTAAACAAGCAGCCGGGAAGAGTCCCGTGGTTCAGCAGGAGTCTGAGCGATCCGCTCCTGCGGTAAATCATAATCAAAATCGGATGTTTTCATAATATCGGTTAGGTATTAGGTATTAGGTATTAGGTATTAGGTGTTAGGTATTGGGGGTTAGGGTTTAGGAATTAGGGGTTAGTGATCATAAGATACGATTCCCCATTCACTATTTTCTATCTCCAATATCCTATTCACTATTCACTAAAACAGCTGAGGGTCAGTTTTCTTGTCCGGATAGACCTTTCCCAGATGTTCATACGCCTTTCGTGTGGCAGTACGTCCCTGCGGGGTGCGGTCGATCAGGCCAAGCTGCAGCAGGTAAGGCTCCACCACATCCATGATGGTATCTGATTCCTCACTGATGGAAGCCGCAATCGTGTTCAGACCGACCGGGCCGCCGTTGTACTTATCGATGATCGTGTCCAGCACCTTGCGGTCCACCTCATCCAGCCCCAACGCATCGATATCCAGCAGGTTCAGCGCCTGCACCGCTGTCTCCTTGTCAATCGTCCCATCTCCCCGCACCAGCGCATAATCCCGCACCCGGCGCAGCAGCCGCAGCCCGATACGCGGAGTTCCGCGGGAACGAATGGCCACTTCACGGATTCCCTCATCATCATATGGCGTGTTGATCTTCTGCGAAGCCCGGGCGATAATCTGTTCCATGGCAGGCAAATCATAATAATTCAGTCGATACACCGCACCAAAACGGGCACGCAGCGGAGCACTCAGCAGGGAAAGACGAGTGGTCGCGCCAATTACCGTAAAGCGCGGCAGCTTGAGCCGGATCGATCGAGCCGTTGGGCCCTTCCCGACCATGATGTCCAGCACACAGTCTTCCATAGCCGGATAAAGGATCTCCTCGATCGCCCTTCCCAGGCGATGGATCTCATCAATAAAAAGGATATCGCCTTCATGCAAATTAGAAAGAATCGCCGCCAGATCCCCGGCCTTTTCAATCGCAGGCCCGGCAGTGATCTTGATGCTGACACCCATTTCGTTCGCCATTACATGAGCAAGTGTGGTTTTTCCAAGGCCGGGAGGACCGTAAAACAGCACATGATCCAGCGGTTCCCCGCGTTTCTGAGCGGCAGAAAGCAGGATCGCTAAATTTTCCCGAACCTGATCCTGCCCGGTTACTTCAGACAATCGCTTTGGCCGCAGTGCCTGATCCACCCGATCATCCCCACCGCTCGCGGCAGGATTAATGAGTCGTTCTTTTTCCATGTCTTCTATTATACATCGAAAAGCAGTTAGCGTGTCAAATGTGTTTTTATAGCAAATATCCCAAAGATATAAACGATGCCCAGCATCAGCTATGAACAAAAACAAACTGCTCTTATCTTGTCAAACCAAATAAAATTAATATGCAAAACTATTTACAGTCTCTTATAAATTATTTAAATGTATCTGGCATCTGTTCAGAACAGAGCACACATGGACAGTTTTTTCTCAGAGAAGCTTCTGCACTCAATCCAAGATCACAGCTCGCTCACTGCAAAGCAGGAACCTGCACAAAACTGTACTCAGTGATGCGCAAACCGATTCTGATTAGTTAGGTTTCAATCAAAATTTCAATCCATTTTTTTTCCTGGTCAAAGGTTCAAACTTTATTTTAAAAATTTGCACAATTGATAATAATCAAATCGCTGATTGATCAATTCTATTATCAAATTAAAGTGATATTATTGTACTGGTTTTAACACAGATTTAGAATGGGGCGATGCAGCATATGAATCAAAAAAGCTTCCAAAGTAAACTTCAAAAACTTTTTATTGGCAAAACACCACTAAAAAAAAGATTAGCGCTCGCTCTTGTTTCATCATTTTCTCTAAGTTTCACATTATTTCTATTCGGACCATTGGATTTAACCTATAATGGGAAAAATTTTATAAATTGTACCATACTTGAACTGACTCCCTTTTGTATACCTTTTTGGTTCATAACATTTGCTGCATTAGCAATTCCAACCTGTCTTGTTGGTGGAAAAATACATAGTTTTCTTGTTTCAACCTATTGTGGTCTATCCTTAGGATTATATATTCAAGGTAATTTTCTAAACAATGACCTTGGGACTTTGAACGGTGAATTGGTTCCATGGCATAACTTCGGGGATAATGTGATCATCAATTACATCATCTGGTTTTTGATCCTTATCATTCCATTTTTATTCCATTATTTTTCAAGAAAGACCTGGAAAAACTTTGTTTTGATCGTTACCTGCACATTAAGTATCATGCAAATGTCTTCACTAAGCATTAAAATGTTCTCTCAATTCGAAACAGATCATGACAAAACAATTTCCAGAAACAACAAATTTGGGCTGTATCTCGGCGAACAATACGTTCTATCACCCAAAGAAAACATAATTGTATTTCTACTGGATCAAACCAGTGGAGATGAAATGCAGAGAGCCATCAATGATTTTCCAAATACACTTGATCCATTTCATGATTTCACCTGCTTTGATAACATGAACTCAAATTATGTAGGGACCTTTCCTGCATTAGCACATTTACTGACAATGAAAGATTATGATTATGCAAATGAAGGATTCAATGATTTTTTCAAAAATGCCTGGAATTCTGAAACCGCAAATAGTTTTTATGATAGTTTACAGCAGAAAGGATGGAAAATAAATTTTTATATTGATTCAAATTATGGTGCCGGTAATATCCAAAATATGAAAGGAAAAATTACCAATGCAATTGAAAATACCACAGACAATTATGTAATTAATAAAGAATCTTTTCGAAAGCTTATCAAACTGTCATTATACAGATACCTTCCAATTGGAATGAAAGCTCCATTTTGGGTAACAACTACTGATATTTCTTCTCTATTAATTTATGATGAGAACTTTATGATTTTTGATTCAAATAAATCAGTTGATTATTTTCATGAGCATGGAATCAAATTATCCGGAGAAGAAAAATTATTTTCCCTTTATCATTACAAAGGAGCGCATCCTCCATATGTATTAACATCAACTGGTCAAAGAGCTGCTGGGTGGACAAACATCCGGGAACAAGTCTCCGGTTATATGTTTGTTATTTCTGAAATAATTAATCAGATGAAAGAATTAAATATATACGACAGCTCAACAATCATTATTACAGCAGATCATGGGAATTATCCTCCTCCCGCTAATCCGCAATCAATTTTCTACATCAAACGTCCCGGAGAAACACATACGGAAATCCAATATTCCCATGCAATGATATCTCAAGAGAATTTTCTTCCGACAATTGCATCTGCCGCCGGGCTGGATTCTTCAATATACGGAAAAACTGTCCTTGAGATTTCTGAAAATCAGCAAATTGAAAGATGTGCAACATTTTGGAAAGAGGATCCTAATTATCCTTTACAACCCGGTCATAAATATAATGCTATGGAAAAATGTTGCTATACTGGGAATGTGGATGCGCTTCTCGAAAATTACAATTCAAATAAATGCGAGGCACATCCCTTATTCGATTATTTCTACTAATTATCAAATTTGATTCCATGAGAAAAATTCACCTGGAAAAAAATTTCAAACTCGTTGACCTTAAAATGGCTTACAACAATCAGTACGATACGCATTATGAATCTTTTTTACAATACAATAATCTAAATATCATCAGCGCAGCGAACAGTACAGTCTTTTTTATATCATCAGAGTGACAGTAAAAAGCAAAACTGCCGTGCTCCATCCAGAATAATTACACGGCAAAAAATTTGTAATACTTTAAGGAGTAAATGTTGTCTGCAGTGCTGCATGTGGATATTTGCAGAAAAAAAAAACGCTTCTGGATAGATCACATTTATACAATTATTTACTGTGGTACAGTCCGCACAAAAAAAATGTACTCCGGGATGTATCGCAGAACTTTGAAAAGTTATTAAAGAAAAAGTATATGTTCAGGATGAGTCAAGCGGACCTGTGCCATTGACTCAACACTGAATAGGTTTTTGAGTGAATAAACATTTAGGGGAAATGCATGGGAGAGAATCATCCCATCCGGGAAAAGATAAAATCGATTTGTCGGTATCCGTTTATCAGAGCCTTACTATTTTTCCTGTTTCTGATGGTATTCGTACTGCCAATGATGACGCTTTTTACATCTAATAGACTCGATATTAGCGAAAGAGAGAACGGATTTAAAAAGGAACCGAAAAATACACTGGATGCTGTTTATATCGGATCAAGTAATGCCTATACATATTTTCAGCCACCTCTTGCATGGAATGATTTCGGTATTGCTGTCTATAACTATGCTGTATCCTCACTTAGAATGTGGGGAATAAAATATAGAATCGCCGAAGCAAGAAAAACTCAACCCAATGCATTATATATTGTAAATATTAATTCGTTTAAGGAAAAGGGATTTGGCGCGGCGGATTACGCCGTTATACACTGGAACATTGATTATATGCCATTCTCAATAAACAGATTTTGCTATACCTATGATATGGTAAGAGGTATGGGAATCGACTTTTTTGATAGTTGGGAATATTTTCTCCCAATGATTCGTTTTCATTCCCGATGGAGTTCCCTCAAAAGTACAGATTATATACATCCAATCAGCGCATATAAAGGAGCCGGAGCAGAAATAAATTATATAAACAATATCAGCGATAATTCGAATAAACCTTTAAAAAATCACAGAACCGGAAACATCAGCGATCATCAGAAAAAGGTGCTGGATGATTTGATGCAATATATTGATAGAGAAAAAATCAAAGTTTTATTTGTACGAATACCAACAATGAACGAAGAAAATGAATGGGAATCGCTCAATACAATCGAAAATATTTTGATTGAAAGGGGCTATGATTGTATTGATCTATATGATGTCTTTAGCGAATTAGGACTCCAAAAAGATACAGACTATGCAGATCCCGGACATACAAATATTCATGGTTCCATAAAAATCACAAAATATTTAAGCTCTTATTTAATAGATCATTATGGTTTTCAGAATAAACGAGGCAGCGCTGGATGGGAAAGCTGGGACGATGCCGCAGAAAAATATATTGATTTGATTAAAATTTCCGCACTTGATTTTGAGATTAATCATTCACCTCGTGATTATAACCTGAAATTAAGCAATGCTTTTGATGTAAAACAGGAAGGCACAAATCAAATAACAATTCTCTGGGAAGCAATTAAAAATGCAGATGGCTATTTGATTTACCGAAAATCCAAAGCATCCGGATATCAATGGATTAAAATCGCTGAAATAACAAATATAAACAAAACATCTTTCACTGATACCGATTTGAATGAATCCGAAGAATATACGTATTTGGTCGTTCCTTTTTATGTTCAATTCGGAGAGCGAATTTACGGGAAATATGATCCACTGGGAATAAATATCACATTATGATAGAGTATACAATAACATGTCATTTGTTTCATCTCAATTTCTTGTTTTGACATCTGCCACAGCACTATTTTATTTTTTGTTTCCAATAAAATGGCGCTGGATCGTATTATTGGCAGCAAGTATGTTCTTTTACCAGATCAATTCCGGCTGGTTATTGACAGTCCTGATTGGAACATCAATGTTCACCTATGGCATAGGAATTTGGATTGGGAAAATATACAACCAGGGAAAAGATCTATATATCAAGAATCCTGATCTTAGTAAAGACGAAAAAAAGATAGTTAAAAATAATACAAAAAGGAATGCCAAAATGGTTCTGATTCTCGGAATCAGCGTCGACCTTGGAATATTACTTTATTTAAAATATGCGAACTTTTTTCTGGATAACCTTCATATATTTTTCCGAAAGGTTGATTATCAAAAGCTCAACCTGTTTTTACCATTAGGTATTTCCTTTTACACACTTCAGGCTATCGGATACCTGTTTGATGTCTTCAGGAAAAAATATCCAGCAGAACGTAATCCAATCCGATTTCTGCTGTTCATGTCCTGGTTTCCACAAATTATACAGGGACCGATTGCGCGGTATGACCAGATAGCAGATCAATTATACAAAGGTCATTCCTTTGATTTTCAACGATTGGGATACGGCATTCAGCTGATGCTCTGGGGCTGGTTCAAAAAGCTTGTGATTGCAGATCGCATTGCACTTGTGGTACCAAATATAATCGGTAAACCGGGAATTCATCAAGGCTTGATCATTTTTTTTGCATTTGCCTTATATGGGATACAGGTATATACAGATTTTTCCGGTGGGATGGATATTGCGAGAGGGTTTTCACAGGTCATTGGCATTGAACTGAAACTCAACTTCAACCAGCCTTATTTTTCCCGCTCGATTGAGGAATTTTGGCGTCGCTGGCATATAACACTTGGCAGTTGGATGCGGGATTATGTCTTTTATCCATTGTCTCTTTCCAAAACTTTCGGAAATATTGGGAAAAAAGCCCGCAAAATTTTCGGTATAAATATTGGCAAAAAAGTTCCATCTTTTCTTTCCATGTTCATCGTATATTTTCTTGTAGGCTTTTGGCATGGCTCCAGTTACAAATATATCGCTTACGGATTATGGAATAGTATCTTTATTATGAGTAGTATCATGCTGACAGGAGTTTACGAAAAAACGAGAAACCTACTTGGTTTTTCACAGGAATCCTTCACTTATCGTGTTTTTCAGATTTTTCGCACCTTTATTATCGTTACCCTTGGACGTTATTTTTCAGGTGCAGCAACCTTTAAAGACGCAATCCGTTTTTATAACAACACTTTTATCAATTGGCAAGATCTTTCTTTTATTCTGGACGGAACTCTGAAAAATCTTGGACTTGATACGGCTAATTGGTTTCTTCTTGCTGCAGCTTTGCTCTTTCTGCTCCTTACAGATTTTCTTCATGAGCGTGGATATCATATCCGGGAATCGATTTCAAAACAACATATTCTTTTCCGCTGGATCATTTATGCAGCAGCAATCCTGGCCATCCTTATTTTTGGAATATATGGACCGAATTATAATGCAGCAGCCTTTATTTACGCCCAATTTTGACTCATCTTCTGTCATTCATACACTGCGCTGATTATTTGGTTCCCGTATAAAATTATCTATCTGCGAACTATACTCTTGGAAAAATATTGATAAGCATTTTTCCTTCTTATAAAACTTCGGTATCTGTATTTTTATGTTTTGATGTTATGATAAAATAGATATTAAGTTGGATATTGACCCATGTAATGCTGAAGGGAATGTTTATAACATTGAGATTCTATGAGAAAGTAAAGGTACTGGAAGAAAACGTTCCAGATAGCATTCAAGTCTGGCCAATCAGATGAATTATTGTTATTCAAAAAACATGAGACAATTTGCAGAATATCAGAATTGAATCAGTGCAGATCGTCTTTTTAAGGAGAATCATAAATGAAAGAAATCATTCAACGCGTTAAGGGAACTCGTGAATTTTATCCGGAAGATATGGCATTCCGGACCTGGCTTTACAAACAAATGCGGGCCATTTCAGAATCCTTTGCTTATCAGGAATATGACGGACCGTTTCTTGAAAAACTCGACCTCTACGCCGCCAAATCCGGCGAAGAGCTGGTAAAAGAGCAGTCCTTCGTCTTTATGGACCGCGGCGGCTCAGAAGTCGCACTGCGTCCGGAGCTGACGCCCTCTCTGGCGCGCATGGTCGCACAGCGGCAGAACCTGCTCTCGTTCCCGCTGCGCATGTGGTCCTTCGGCCCCTTCTGGCGCTACGAGCAGCCGCAAAAAGGCCGCAGCCGTGAATTTTTCCAGTGGAACATCGACCTCATCGGCGTAAAATCCTACCAATCAGATGCCGAACTGCTGGCCATCTGTGCTTCCTTCTTCAAACGGGTCGGACTCACCCCGGAACATGTCCGTATAAACGTCAACAACCGCCGCCTGATGGATGGCGCTCTGGCAAAGATCGGCATTGAGGGCGAAGAGAAGGCCCTTGCCTTCCGTATGATCGACCGCCGCGATAAAATGCGCAAAGACGCCTGGTATGAATACGGACAGGAAGGCGGTATGTCCGTCGAAAAGATCGATGCACTCGTGGCTCTGCTTGAAAACAAAGAGCTGTGGAAAGAATCCGATGAGCTGAAAGAAATCTTTGCCCTGCTGGACAAGATGGGACTGAGTGACTATTTCGCTTACGATCCGGAAGTAATCCGCGGCCTGCTTTATTACACAGGTACAGTCTTCGAAGCCCGCGATCTCGCCAAAGACGGACGGGCGATCCTTGGCGGAGGACGCTATGAGAACCTGGTCGGGGAAGTCGGCGGTGACCCGCTGCCGGGCGTCGGCTTTGCCATGGGCGACGTGATGATCCGTGTCGTCCTTGAAAAATACGGTCTCTATCCGGAGCTGAAGATCCAGCCGGCGGACTTTATGGTGACCTGTTTCGATGCCGCCGGGCTGCCGGATTCCTACGCCATCGCCATGGAGCTGCGCGAGGCTGGGCTGAACGTCTCCTGTTACCCGGAAGCGATCAAGTTGGACAAACAGATCAAGTATGCCAACAAGATCGGTGCAAAAGCTTTGGTGATTGCCGGTCCGGACGAACTGGCAGCCGGCAAAGTGACGATCAAAGATCTCGTCAACCGCACACAACAAACCGTTGACCGCACCGATGCAGCAGCGGTACTGAAAAATCTCGAATAATCAAAGATCATAAGTTTTCAAAAAAACTGACTTGCGAAAGTCAGTTTTTTTATATTACTCAGCACCTCACGGCATAAAACCGCACAGGCGTCCTCCATTCTAAATAGACACTTCAGAAATGATTTTATGGGATCTCACAGATAACCAGCTCACCCAGATGAGCAGGATCAGGTGCTTTTCCTGGACTTAATGCTTCCTGTGTCGTTTGAACCTTCAGCTCATTGCCGTTTGCCTCAGCATGGTCAAGAATGTGCTTTTGCAGCAGCACACCCAATTCTGTCTCCGGGAAAATGATAGCGGCGGGTTTGTAATTGTCGATGAAATGCGCCATGACCCGTATATAACGCTCAGCCTCCACAGCGGCCAGTGTAGGGTCATCATAAACAAACACACGGTCAGCACCGTACGCGTAAAATTTCCGCGCATTTTCAACCAAACCGTTCCCAATCAGGAGCAGCTGTGCTTTGTCCCCGCTCTCCGCAGCCATTTCACGGGCTTTTACCAGTAATTCCAAAGTAAGGGGGTGAAGGTCCCCGCTGCTCTGAAACTCTCCGAAAACCGTCACTCCACGCCACTCCTCTACATTCGGATCAGGAAAAGAGGTTTCATGATAGCTGACGGTATTTTCTGCGTTGACTTTTGAACTGATAATAATTTTCATAGATTAAATTGAAATGTAATTACTCCATCACATAGATATGTTTATTTTACCAGTATTGAAACTGAAATTCAACATATACAATATGGATATTTCTCATTCATTTAGCCTGTATGATAAAATACCTCTTATAATTAATGGGTTAGCTTATACATCTTGGAGGATATCATGAATATTCGGGATTTGATTGGGAAAAAGATGCTTTATTTTGACGGCGGATTGGGTTCCCTTTTGCAGGCACAGGGCCTGCAGCCGGGGGAAGAACCGGAACGCTGGAACATTGAACACCCGGATATTATTGAAGAGGTTCATTTCTCCTACTACCGGGTCGGATGCCACATCGTAACAACTGATTCCCTGGGCTGCAATGAACTGAATTTCCCGGATGAAGGAACCTACAGCGTCGAATCGATTGCAAAAGCAGCTGTGGATAACGCGAAACGCGCCCGTGCACACGCCGATGAACTGGACAATGGAGCAGAACCCCGCTTTATCGCCTTCTCTATCGGTTCGCTCGGACGTCTCCTGAAGCCACTGGGAACACTTCCCTTTGAAGAAGCCTACAAGATTTTCGCACGAACCGTCCGAGCCGCCACGGCAGCCGGTGCTGATATTCTCCATTTTGAAACCATCAATGATCTTTATGAAGTCAAAGCAGCGGTTCTGGCTGCCAAAGAAAACAGTGACCTGCCGGTCTTCGTCACGATGACCTATGATGCAAGCGGCAGACTCATGACCGGCGGCGATGTGCCGGGTGAGGTTGCTCTGCTCGAAGGGCTGGGCGTTGACGCGCTCGGCCTCAACTGCGGTCTTGGTCCAGCCCAGATGAAGCCGATTGCGCTGAACATGCTGGAATACGCTTCGAAACCGGTGATCGTCAATCCAAATGCAGGTCTCCCCACAACGGTCAATGGCCGCACGGTTTACTCTGTCGGTCCGGAAGAATTTGCCGGAGTGATGGAGGAACTCATCCGTGCGGGCGTCTGGATCGCGGGCGGCTGCTGCGGCACCACACCGGCGCATATGGCTGCCATGATCGACCGCAGCAAAGGCATTGAGCACTTACCACTCACAAAGAAGAACCGCTCCCTCGTCTGCGGTACATCCAAAACTGTCGAGATCGGTCCCGAACCGGTCATCATCGGCGAACGCATCAACCCGACCGGGAAGAAGAAATTCAAGGAAGCCCTGCGCAATCACGACATCGAATATATCGTCCGCGAAGGGATCAAACAGCAGGACAGCGGCGCCCATGTGTTGGACGTCAATGTCGGACTGCCCGAAATCGACGAAACCCAGATGATGGCGGATGTGGTTTATGAACTGCAGAGCGTCATCGGCCTGCCGCTCCAGATAGACACCACCAACCCGGAAACGATGGAGAAAGCACTGCGTCTCTATAACGGCAAAGCCTTGATCAATTCCGTCAACGGGAAACAGGCTGTCATGGCACAGATCTTCCCACTGGTCAAAAAATACGGCGGGGTTGTTCTGGCGCTCTGCCTGGATGAGGACGGGATCCCGATGACTGCGGAAGGACGACTTGCCATTGCTGACAAGATCTACAAAACCGCGGAAAGCTATGGTATCGAGAAAAAAGATATCCTTATCGACGCGCTTGCCATGACCATCAGCTCCGAACCGGAAGCTGCCAAAGCCGCACTCGGGACCCTCGATGGGATCCGCGAACGCTATAACGGGCACACGATCCTTGGCGTTTCTAATATCTCCTTTGGCCTGCCCCAGCGGGAAGTCATCAATTCCGCCTTTTACACCATGGCACTTTCCCACGGACTTTCCGCTGCCATCATCAACCCGAATTCGGAACCGATGATGCGTGCTTACTACGCCTACCGTGCTCTGGCGGGTCTGGATGCCAACTGTCAGGAGTTTATCGAAAAAGCGCCTGCCATGGCTGCTGTAACGGCCGCAACTGCTCCTGCCGCCGATCATTCCGCCGCTGTTCCCGTATCGGGTTCAGCAGACACACTGGAAGCCTGCATTGAGCGGGGATTGAAAGATGGCGCCGCTGCCTTTGCGGGTGAGCTGCTCAAGGACCATACCGCCCTGGATATCATCAACGGAGAACTGATTCCCGGACTGAACAAAGTCGGTAAGGACTTTGAGAAAGGCAAAGCCTTCCTCCCGCAGCTGCTGATGAGCGCTGAATCCGCTAAAGCTGCCTTTGAGGTGTTGAAAAACCATATGGCCCGCTCCGGCGAGATTCGAGAAAAGAAAGGAACCATCGTCCTGGCGACTGTCAAAGGTGACATCCACGACATCGGAAAGAACATCGTCAAGGTGCTGCTGGAAAATTATGATTATGAAGTCATCGACCTCGGCAAGGATGTGGATCCTTCCATCATCACCCAAACCGTTGTCGAAACGCATGCCAAATACTGCGGTCTTTCCGCACTGATGACCACCACCGTTCCCGCGATGGAGGAGACCATCAAACAGCTGCGGGAAGCCGCTCCCTGGTGCAAGGTGATGGTCGGCGGCGCCGTGATGACCCAGGCCTACGCTGACATGATTGGTGCTGATGCCTATTGCAAGGACGCGATGGCGGGAGTCAGCTACGCGGAGGAGCAGCTCTCTACCTTCTGAATTTACAATCTGTTTTTGAGCATTCCTCGCAGCCCTGCCGGTGACAATTACTGTTGGTTTTACTGATGCCGATTATGGCAGTGACAGATTTGATTGGCACCATCAGGCCGGAATCGGTGACGGTGAGACCGA
This sequence comes from uncultured Chloroflexota bacterium, assembly GCA_902791025.1. Taxonomy (GTDB): domain Bacteria; phylum Chloroflexota; class Anaerolineae; order Anaerolineales; family Anaerolineaceae; genus Flexilinea. Next base: position 208,813 of record CADATZ010000002.1, read on the forward strand.
TGTTTTTCTGCGCCTTCAGTAAATAGAGAAAATCCCGCTGACAATCAAGCGACAGATCGCCGTATCCGGGACTGAAGCGCGGACGGAGAAAAAGCCCTTCAGCTGCGGCTTCCTGCCGCAGCTTTTCATTTTCATCGTCACAGTAGGCCTCAATGACAGCCGCAGCCGCAGCCTGCATGACAGCCCCTTTAGCGCTGTCCATCAGCGCGGCGCGTTTGATAAGCGTGTCTACGGCAATACCCAATGTGGCGGCAAAGAGATAGACCTCACCGCATCCCGTGAGATTACGCTGCAGAGAGCGGCTCCGCAAATGCAGGGAAGCGATTTGAAACGCGTCATCCTCACAGAAAACCAGCGGATAACGTTCATGGATCGAACGTGGAACTGCCGCGGCTTCCACCTCCGCGATACAGGCGTCGATCAAAGCTGAAATTTTCTCATCCGGCTTTGTTCCGTGATATCCAAGATAACGTGCCGCTTCCCGCGGGTCAACATTGTATAACATGGTTAAATGTGTATTCGGAGGCTATCTTCCTATGCTCAATGCCAGCACATGGGGACAGACGCGCTCGTGTCGGTTTCGCGACACAAGACGCCAGTCCCCACGTGCTGCATACGTCTTATGTCTCAAAGGATTTCCGACAGGTTTTCCTTGATCTTTGCCGCCACATCCGGCTTATTCATGGAATAGACATGGATCCCCTTCACACCGTTCGCCACCAGATCGATGATCTGCTCCGTGGCGTAGGCGATACCGGCCTGCTTCATAGCCTTCGGATTATCACCGAATTTGTCGGCAATGGAAAGGAACCGTGCCGGGAAAACCGTTCCTGAGAGTTTAATAGCGGTTTCGATCTGCTTTTTCTGCGTGATGGGCATGATTCCCGCCAGAACCGGAATGGTAATGCCGATCTCGCGGATGCGGTAAAGGAAAGAGTACAGGATGCTGTTGTCAAAAAACATCTGTGTCGTCAGGAACGAACACCCGGCATCCTGCTTGCGTTTCAGATTATCCATATCCGCCTGCTTGGAAGGAGCTTCCGGATGGCCTTCCGGATAACAGGCACCGCCGATACAGAAATCACTGTACTCACGGATATCTTCCATCAGTTCATTGGCATGATGATAACCATTCTGAATCGGGAATTCGTAACCCTCCGGGATATCCCCGCGCAGAGCCATAACGTTTTCGATTCCTCTGGCCTTCAGGTCATCCAGCCGTTCATGGATTCCGTTCCGGTCGGTAGTCACGCAGGTAATGTGGGGAAGTGCCGTCACGCCATAATCATTCTGAATATCAGAAGCCATTTGGAAAGTATATTTACGTGTTCCGCCGTTCGCGCCATAAGTAACCGACATAAAATCCGGCTTCAGTGACGAAATCTTCATCGTTGCCTCCCGATGCTTCGGGAAAAGGTCTTCGGTTTTTGGCGGGTACACTTCAAAAGAAATGGTTGGTTTCCCCTGCTTTAGAATTTCACTGATTTTCATGGCTTCCATCCTTAAGTATTGATACGGGTAAAATTATATCCTCATTCGTTTATTCCGTAAACTGCGCATTATAAATTTCCGCGTAAAATCCATTTTTCGCCAACAGCTGCTCATGGTTTCCCTGCTCAACTATGTGACCATCCCGCATCACCAGGATGATATCGGCATTGCGGATCGTGGAAAGCCGATGCGCGACGATAAAGCTCGTCCGCCCCTTCATCATACGGACAAAAGCATTCTGGATCAGGATCTCTGTACGCGTATCAATAGAAGAAGTCGCCTCATCCAGGATCAGCATCGGCGGCAGACAGAGCATAACGCGGGCAATACAAAGCAGCTGCTTCTGTCCCTGGGAGAGACCTCCACCGCTTTCGGTGATCACCGTATCATACCCCTGCGGCAAACGTCGAATGAAACTATGCGCATGTGCAGCCTTTGCCGCGGCAATCATTTCTTCTTCGCTTGCATCCGGTTTACCCATACAAAGATTTTCACGGATCGTTCCATTCTTCAGCCAGGTTTCCTGCAGCACCATTCCGTAATTCGCACGCAGACTCTTCCGCGTGACATCTCGGATATCATGCCCCATCACACGGATCGCGCCATCATCCACATCATAAAAGCGCATCAGCAGATTGATGATGGTGGTCTTACCGCACCCGGTTGGGCCAACAATCGCCACCCGCTGCCCGGGCTTGACATTGATCGTGAAATTCTCAATCAGTTTCTGCTCCGGTACATAAGAGAAGCGGACATGATCCACATCCACGGAACCGCTCACCTCGTCCAGTTCCACCGCGTTTTCCGGCTCCGGAATCTGCGGGTCAGCTTCAATAAGCTCAAAAATTCGCCCCGCACAAGCCAGAGCGTTCTGAAACTCCGTGATCACACCAGAAATTTCGTTGAAGGGTTTTGTATATTGGTTGGCATAGCTCAGAAAAGCGGTCAGCTGTCCGACACTCAACCGTCCCCGCAGCGCGGAAAGGGCACCGGCTAAGGCGACCGCGGCATAAACCAGATTATTCACAAAGCGCGTGCCGGGGTTCGTGAGCGAGGAATAGAATGTCGCCCGTAGGGAATATTTCTTCACCCGTTCATTGATCTCATCGAACTGCTCCAGAGACTTCTTCTCATAGGAAAAAGCTCTTACGACCTCACTATTGCCAATCATTTCCTCCATGAAGGCAGTCTGCTCCCCGCGGGTTTCGGACTGCAGCTTGAACATATCAAAGGTATGACGGGCAATAAATGACGCAACAAACAGCGAAAGCGGCGTAATAAAGACCACCAGCAGAGCGATCTGCCAGTTCACGGAAAACATCACACCAAGGGTGCCGAGAATCGTCAGAATTCCGCTGAAGAGCTGCGTGAAGCCCATCAGCAGACCATCGGCAAACTGATCCACGTCCGCGATCACACGGCTCACAATATCTCCGTGCGGATGAGAATCCAGATAGCTGAGCGGTAGGATCTCGATTTTCCGCATAGCGTCATTTCTCAGATCTCGAACGATCTCAAAGGTCATGCGGTTGTTGCAGATGTTCATCACCCACTGCGCCGCAGCTGCCAGCCCGGCACAGACACAGACGACCTTCAGCGTATCAAGAACAGCAGCCAGGTCAACCTGTCCTTTCCCGATGATGTGGTCTATAGCGCGTCCGTTGACCACCGGGATATAAAGCGTCAGGAAAACATTCGCTGCTGCGCAGAGAATGGAAACTACCAGCAGCAGCCAGTGGCTGCGGATACGCTTCACCACCTTCAGAAAGGTACCGGGAGCTGCTTTACTGTTCTTCTTCACTGCCGGCCTCCTTTCCATCATTTTCTTTCTTAAATTGTGAATCATAGATCTCGCGATAAACCGGGCAGCTTTCCATCAGTTCATCATGTTTCCCTAACCCGACAGCATGCCCATCATCCAGTACCAGGATCTGATCCGCAAAGCGAACTGATGCGGTACGCTGAGAGACAATAACGACGGTCATATTCGGATCCGCTTCACGGATCGCATGCCGCAGCTTCGCGTCTGTCATATAATCCAGGGCGCTTGCACTGTCATCCAGGATCAATATCTCAGGCTTTCGTGTCAAAGCGCGGGCAATCGTAAGCCGCTGACGCTGCCCGCCGGAGAAGTTGCGTCCTTCCTGGGCAACTTCCGCGTCAAGCTCACCTTTCTTTCCACGGACAAACTCCTCTGCTTGAGCAATACGCAGTGCCTCACACATGGCAGCCTCATCCGCGTCAGGATCCGCCATCAGCAGGTTGGAACGGATCGTTCCTTTGAACAGTACCGCCTTCTGAGGAACGATCCCAATCTTTTTTCTCAGGGATTCCGGGGCATAGCTTTGTACATCAACACCATCCACCCGGACGATTCCGCCTGTCGTGTCAAAAAAGCGCGGAATCAGATTCACAACCGAACTTTTTCCGGATCCGGTACCGCCAATAATTCCCAGCGTCTCTCCATGACCGACAGAAAAACTGATATCAGACAGAGATTCATCCCCCGCATTGGGATAAGTCAGTGAAACATGATCAAACTCCAGGCAGGCATTACCTGTCCTTTCGCTTTCCGGCTGGATATCCATACCGGCTTTCATCAAAAGAACATCCTGAATCCGATCAGCGGATGCCATCGCTTTGGAGATCGTCACAATGAGGTTGGCAAACTTGATCAGTTCCACCAGAATCTGGGACATATAATTGACCAGCGCGACTACCTGTCCTTGTCTCAACTCTCCAACATCTACGCGCAGCGCACCGTAATAGATCAATGCGGCGGTAGCGAGATTGACGATGGCATAGGTCAGCGGATTCATCAATGCCGAGATCCGTCCCACATGCTGCTGCATCCGCGTCAGCTCTTCATTACCCGATTCAAAATCAGAAAGCTCTTTGTCCTCATTGTTGAACGCCCGAATCACACGGACCCCGGTAAGATTCTGCCGGGTCATGTTCAGCAAACCGTCCAGTTTCCCCTGTACTTTTTTATACAGCGGCGTTGTGATCTTCATGAGGCCAAAAATCACAGCTGCCAGGATCGGGATCGTAACGACGAAGATCAACGCTGCCCGCACATTCACGGTGAAAGCCATGATCATGGCGCCGAAAACGATAAAGGGAGAGCGCAGCAGCAGCCGCAGTGCCAGGTTCAACCCGGTCTGCACCTGATTGATATCAGAGGTGATGCGGGTAAGCAGCGTGGACGTCCCGACGGTCTGAGCCTTACTGTAGGAAAGCGACTGGATATGGTCAAACAGCTCGTGGCGCAGGGTAGCTGCTAATCCGACTGCCGCTTTAGCGGAAAAATACTGTGCCGTGATCGAAAACAACATCCCGATCAGGCCCAGTGCCGCCATCAGCAGCGCATCCCGGATGATAATACCCTCATCCGCACCGGCGATACCGACATCGATGATGTTAGCGACTACCAGCGGGATCAGCAATTCAAAAGAAGCCTCGAGCAGCTTAAACAGCGGCCCGAGGATAGCTTCCTTCCGATATCGTTTGAGATAAGACAGGAGCGTCTTCATTTACAATAATCAGATTCCGATATGGTCGGAGATGTAACGCGCGACATAAACCCCGCTGACCGAAGCATGGGAAAGGGAATGAGTAATGCCGCTGCAGTCGCCGATCACGAAAAGACCTTTGTATGGTGTTTCAAGATGCTCGTTAAGCGCAACTTCCATGTTATAGAATTTGACCTCCACGCCGTAAAGCAGCGTGTCGATATTGGCAGTTCCGGGGGCGATTTTGTCGAGTGCATAGATCATGTCGATAATGCCATCGAGGATACGCTTCGGGATCACCAGGCTCAAATCACCGGGTGTCGCAGCGAGTGTCGGTACTGTGAAGCATTCCCGCATCCGGCTGGGCGTACTGCGCCGTCCGCGGATCAGGTCCCCGAAGCGCTGCACAAGCACTCCGCCGCCCAGCATGTTGGAAAGGCGGGCAATGCTTTCACCGTAATCATTGCTGTCCTTGAAGGGCTCGGAGAAATGCTTCGTGACCAGCAGTGCGAAGTTGGTGTTCTGTGTCCACTTGGCGGGGTCTTCAAAGCTGTGACCGTTCACAGTGACGATGCCGTTGGTGTTTTCATTGACCACCGCGCCGCGGGGATTCATGCAGAATGTACGCACCAGGTCGCCGGTTTTTTCCGTTCGATAAAGGATCTTGCTCTCGTAAAGCGAATCGGTAATGTGAGAAAAAACTTCCGCCGGAAGCTCCACACGCACCCCGATGTCGACACGGTTGGATTTCGTCGGGATGTTCAGCTCTCTGCAGACACCTTCCATCCATTTGGAGCCGCTGCGTCCGCCGGAGATGATGCAGGTCGGTGCCTCAAAAGTCTCTTCCGCGGTATGAACATAATAGAGGTTTTCCCTGATTTCCACTTTTTCAGCAGCAGTATAGAAAAAGATATCGACTTTATCCTTGAGCTCCGCGTAAAGATTCTGCAGAACGACATAATTTTTGTCCGTACCCAGGTGGCGGACAGAGGCATCCAACAGATGCAGTCCGTTCTGAATGCAGATTTTTTTGAATTCGGAATTTGCCGTGCTGAACAGGCGTGTGCCTTCACCGCCATGGGACATATTGATGTCATCGACATAATGCATCAGATCCAGTGCTGTGCTCTTGCCGATATACTCATGCAGTGTTCCGCCAAAATCGTTGGTGATGTTGTATTTTCCGTCGGAAAACGCACCGGCTCCGCCGAAACCGTTCATGATAGAGCAGTGCTTGCATTTGATGCAGTTCTTGATCTTTACCCCGTCGATCGGGCATTTTCGCTTTTCCAGTGGTGCACCGGATTCAAGCATGGCGATTTTCAAAGATGGCTGCAGCCGGGATAATTCGTAAGCGGAGAAGATCCCGCCGGGGCCTGCTCCGATAATGATAACGTCATATTGCTGTGTCATGATATCTCTCCTTCAGTTGACGCATAAATTATACCATGTATCACTCTTTGGTGGCGCCGGTGACTTTGCCGATGATGAAACAGAGCGCGAAGGCGACGATGTCCACTGCAACGATGGTGGAACCGACGGGAGTTCCTGCGAGGATAGAAATGATTATGCCCAGCGCAGCACAGATCACGGAGATGACAGCGGAACAAATCGTCACGCCCTTGAAGCTGCCGAAAAGCCGCATGGCGGAGAGCGCCGGGAAGATCACCAGGGCTGAGATCAGCAGGGAACCGACCAGGTTCATCGCCAGAACAATGATAACGGCGGTGATGACTGCAATCAGCAGATTGTAGCGATCCGCCGGGGTGCCGGTAGCTTTGGCGAAAGCTTCATCGAAAGTGACCGCGAAGATCTTATTGTAAAATAGGATGAAGATCAACACCACCAACGCGGAAAGCACCGCACAGAGGACCACTTCCCTCTCGGTCAGCGTGAGAATTGAAGTCGAACCGAAAAGAGTGCTGCAGACGTCGCCGGAGAGGTTCGACGAGGTGGAAAAGATATTCATGATCAGATAGCCCAACGCCATCGATCCGACGGAGATCATGGCGATGGCGGAATCGCCTTTGATTTTGGTGTTCTGCCCGGTCCGCAGCAGCAGAATCGCACTGATGACCGTGATCGGCAGCACAATGAGCATTTCATTCGTCAAATTGAAAACAGCCGCGATTGCCATCGCACCAAAGGCCACATGGGAAAGTCCGTCTCCAATGAATGAGAATCTCTTCAAGACCAGCGTTACGCCCAATAACGATGAGCACAATGCAATTAAAATGCCTACGATCAATGCATATCGTACGAATGGATATTGGAAATATAAGCTAAGTTTTTCAATCATAAGGTTACCTCAGGTGTTAGGTGTTAGGTGTTAGCGGTTGGGAATCGGAGGTCATCCATTTATTCCCCATATCAGAATAAAAATACTCGTCTCTTGTACCAAAAAATATACTTTGACCGATATGTAAAATATGACTTGCAAAACGAACAGCCGCGGTAAGATCGTGAGAGATCATTATGATCGTAATGCCATCCATATTCAGAGATTGAATCAAGCTGTACATCTCATTCGTAACTTTCGGATCAAGACCGGAAACAGGCTCATCCAGCAAAAGGATCTTGCGGGTCGCACACAGTGCCCGGGCAAGGAGAACACGCTGCTGCTGACCGCCGGAAAGCTCCCGATAACATTGATCGGCATGAGCTTCGATCCCCATCCGCCGCATGTTCTCTTCTGCCAGACGTTTTTCTTCTCGGTTGTAAAAGGGACGCAGTCCCGTTCTACCCTGAAAACCGGACATCACGATCTCCCGAACCGATGCCGGAAAATCCCTCTGAACGATTGTCTGCTGCGGCAGATAACCGATCTCATTCCGCTTCAGGCCATCTCCCGGGATGATCTGTCCGCTCAGTGGTTCACGCAGACCCAGCAGGGTCTTCATCAGCGTTGTTTTTCCGGAGCCGTTTTCCCCGACGATGCAGAGATAGTCCCCCGCATTGACAACGAAATTCAAGTCAGAAACAACAGCCTGACCGTCATATCCGACAGAGAGGTTTTTTATCGTCAGCAGCGCCATCAGTTTGCCTCCTCCCCCAACGCTTGTTTCAGCACCGACAAATTCTTTTCCATGAGTGAAAGGTAGCTTTCTCCATCCCGGATATCAGCAGCAGTAACAGACTGCATGGAGTCCAGCTTCAGGATCTGCTGATTTCCGGAATCTGTGTTTTTCACGATCGTTTCCGCGATTTTCCCATCACTGCCGTCAATTGTCAGCACAGCCGGCAGGGATAACTCGCTGCATTTTTGAGCAAGAAAACTGATCGTTTCAAAACTGGCCTCCGTTTCCGCGGAACAGCCGGGAAACGCGGCATAATAACGCAACCCATAATCCTCGACCATATAGCGGAAAGGGAAACGATCTCCAAAGAGGAGTGTTTTCTGTGCCGTGTTTCCAACAGCTTCTTGATATTCCTCATCCAATGCCGAAAGCTTTTCTTTATAAGCTGCGGCGTTCGCCTCATAAACCTTCGCATTTTCATGGTCAATTGCGGAAAGTTCAGCAGTAATTGCGTCAACAATGACCGCGGCATTCCGCAGCGAAAGCCACACATGTTCATCCGGAGCTTCCTCCTCTTCATCCTCATCCGCCTGCATTCCTTCCACGGTTTCTTCCATTCTGGCTTTATCACCGATCGCTTCCAACATACTGAGAATACGGATATTCGGATTTTTCGCCTGCTTCAGCGAGTCCATCACCCATTGATCTGATTCTCCACCAATATAAATGAAAAGGTCGGCATTGGAAATTTTCAGAATATCATCTACCGAAGGCTGGAAAGAGTGGAGATCCACACCGTTGTCCACCAGCAGCGTAAGTTCCGCTCCGGCAGGATTCTCACCAAGTACGTTCCGTGTCCAGTCATAAGCCGGGAAAATTGCAGCAGCGATTTTTATCTGATTTGCATCTGAAACCTGTTTACTCTCCTGTTTTGCACATCCGCAAAGGCAAATAATAAATGCTAATGACAACAAAACAAGGATTGACTCTCTCCGCTTTTCAATAATCATTTTCTTATAATCCATTCTCCGTCTCTCTTCATTATTCATCATTCACTATTCACTGCATCTGCACTCCTCGCAGATTCCATAGAAGACCGTCCGCAGTGGGTCGAGCATGAACTGATGCTTCTCCATCATATGGGACTGTATTTCAATCAGTTCGTCGCAATGCAGATGGATCAGCTTCCCGCATTTTTCACATTTGCAATGAAAGCAGACCTCACCACCGCTATGTACATTCTCTCCGATATACTCAAAACAGGCTGGATCGCTTGCGCTGAGGTTATATTTATTGATCAAACCCTCATTCACCAGCTCCTCCAGCTGACGGTAAACTGTAGACTGACCAATCGGTGACTCCTGACTTTTGAAGTATTCGCAGATATCACCGGCAGTAAAGTGCTTTCCGGGAATCGTTTTCAAATAATCCAGCAAAATTTCGCGCTGTCTGGTTTTATATTTCGACTTCACATGCCCATCCTTGTTCCATAAATTGGGAACGATTCCCGATTTTAGTATAAAACAAAGGAAAAGTCAAGAATATGGGAATCATTTTCAAATTCTTATGACAAATAAACAAAAAGGAAAAACAAAAAACTCCGGGTTTCCGGAGTCTTGTGCCGAGACACAGAATCGAACTGTGGACACTACAATTTTCAGTCGTATGCTCTACCAACTGAGCTATCTCGGCGAACCGTTGTTTCTCAACAACGGTTTTTATTATACGGCCTTTTTATTTTGTGTCAAGACATTTGCAAATTTTGTGACAAGATTTTTTGTCTGATTTTTTATTGGTGTAAACTTTCAAAGCTAAGCCGAAGCACCGGGACGATTTTTCCTGCCAAGATGACGCAGCTCAGCAAACTGGTTCCTGCAATTATTTTGTCAGAAACTCTTCCAGCGTCAACCCTTTTTCAGTGATCTCATTCGCAAGTTCAACATTATCGATGTAGCGGATATGCCATGGTTCATAGCTGTATCCGGTGATATCCTCTTTGCCCTCAAGATAATGCAGAATGAATCCAAACTCCGGCAGTTTTGAATGAATTTTCGCCCAGATCTCCGGGTACTGAACCATATCCTCATTCATATAAACGTCAACCCCATCTATATTCAGATAAAGATCCAGTGCAAGACCTGTATGGTGTTCGGAAAATCCGGGAACAGCCACATACTGCTTCACATAATCTTCACCGTAGCGTTCAGTAAAATCATCCATGATCTGTTGTTGTGCGGCAACACTGCGGTAAGCGGAATCCAGGTCAATAAATACGCCTTCTTCGGCAAGGGCATCTTTCAGCTTCAGATAAGCATCATAAGCCTTTTTCTCAACTTCAACATCATCGCCGAGTGAGTTTGTCATATGAACGATTTCGACCACGTCCTCCCAGGTTTCCGGTAATGGGTTCTCTTTATTCACCAGCACCAGATAATCAATTGGGTTAATTACAGGATCAAGCGTTTCCTGACTCTGCGGAGCCAAAACGGCCTGTACGTTATTTTTCATCAATGCTGATGAGACCAGCACAATTGAAATCAGAACGAAAAATGTTCTTCTAAATATATTGTTCATAGTCAATTCTCCATTTCTGATAGATATCCTGATTCTCTCAGAAATTTCAGGTCCTTCGCGGAAAGTTCCGCTTTTTTGAGCAAGTCGGGACGGCGCTGCGCCGTGCGGAGCAGGCTTTGGTGACGGCGCCACTCGTTGATTTTGGCATGATTCCCGGAAAGCAGTACCTCCGGCACACCCCAACCCCGAAATTCCGGCGGACGGGTGTAATGCGGATATTCGAGCAGATAGCTTGCATGAGAATCATCAAAGGCTCCGTCCGGGTCACCCAACACACCGTTCAGATTACGGCTGATGGCATCGATCAGGATCAGCGCCGGCAGTTCACCGCCGGTGAGCACATAATCCCCGATAGAGATCTCATCCGTAACCAGATGCTCACGGATCCGCTCGTCAAAACCCTCGTAACGACCGCAGATCAGCGCCAGACGGGGGTATTCGGCAAATTTTTGCGCGTCCTGCTGGGTAAAGATGCGGCCCTGTGGTGTGAGAAGGATCACCGGGCAGTCCGGCGGCGTACCGATGACCGACTCCACCGCGGCAAACACCGGATCCGGCTTTATCACCATGCCGCCTCCGCCGCCGTAGGGTGGCTCATCAGTGATGTGATGTTTACCCTCCGCCCAGTCGCGGATGTCATGAACGTCAACGGAGATCAGTCCGTTTTCAATAGCCTTGTTCAGGATCGAACAGCCCAAATACCCGCTGAATACCTGCGGGATGAGTGAGAATACGTCAAATTTCATGAAGTTAATTATAATGAGGAAAAGGAAATTTCAGGATTCAGGATTCAGGATTCAGGAAGGAGCTGCTGCACAGGGACTGTTGCCAAAGGCGACTGTCCCGTATAATTTACGGGGAACAGTCGCCTTCGGCAACAGTCCCACTTTACCGGCCTTGTTTTTCTCTGATTAACAAGGTAAAATTAGAGTTGCTGGATAAGACGATCGTTGACAAAATAAGATCATTTCCGAAAGGTACCACCAACAGGACTGATTTTTGAAACCGGTCTGATTGGCGGTATCTGCCGCCAAATCTCACCAAACATCACCCTGCAAGGGAAGCAGGATGATGAGGTGAAATCAGGAGGCTAAAATGTTACGATACTTGTATCGATTAGCTTATCGAATTTATCGATGGCTATACAGTCGGAACAAAAAAGTAACCGTATCCGGTCGTGACACCGAATACGGTTTCCAAATAGTTCTGACTTTCGTCAAGAAGTAGCTTTTAGTTTTAGCGGGAATGATTAGGCATTCCCGCCTTATTCCTGATTTCATTCTACCTGTAAATGGATATTCTGTCAAGACCGGTCATGTCCGGCTTTCGCATAAAAATGTTATTGGCCAGCACTGTCAGCGCATCACACAGTACAGTTTTTATGTAGACTTCACCACAACAATAAAACTGTCCAGGTGTGCTTTGCTCTGAATAAATACAAAGATACTATGAAAATTATTACGATTTTATTCATTCTTATCTGTCTTTTTCCCGCGGTAACTTCCGCGCAGGAGATCACACCCACGCATGACCCTTTTGCGTCCGGGTCATTTTATGGTGAAAAGACGCCTTTTCCCACCGAAACACCTGCATACAACACCTCCCGGGACGCGGTGGAGATGGTGTTTATCCCCGCGGGACCTTTCATCATGGGATCCGATGATGAGGACGCGCTTACCGCGTCCCGGCCGGCACATGAAGTCACACTGAAAGATTATTGGATCGACCGTTATGAAGTCAGCAACGCCCAATACGCCAAATGCGTGGAGGCCAAACACTGCACCGATCCAAAAAGTTTTTCCAGCAATACACGCCCGGACTATTATACGAATGAAAAATACGCGGATTATCCCGTGATCCATGTGGATTATTACCAGGCGACCGCATACTGTACCTGGGCCGGGAAGCGCCTGCCGACAGAGGCGGAATGGGAAAAAGCCGCCCGCGGAAAAGAGGGATACACCTACCCATGGGGGAATCAGCTCCCAATAAGGATTCCCGCCCAGATCAATCTGTTTGACGGCGGGGACACCGCGGCGGTAGATTCCTTTCCCGAAGGTGCCAGTCCTTACGGTGTCTGCAACATGGAGGGCAACGTCTGGGAATGGACATCAGATCAGTACGATGCTTTCTATTACAGCGACAGCCCTTCCGAAGACCCTCGCGCCGTCACCGGCGGCAACGAATACGTTATCCGCGGCTTCTCCTGGGCCTACCCCTTCAACAGGCTGGAGATTACCGCCCGCAATTACAGCTACATCCTCAACCACACCCACGACCTCGGCTTCCGCTGCGCGTACTGAATAGTGAAAAGTGAATGGTGAAAAGTGAATAATGAATAATGAATAATGAAGAATAAAGGATAAAGGACAAAAGAAGTAATAATAAACTTGATTTCTACCTTCATCCATCTTCATTCTGCCTTCTCCATTCTTCATTTACTAATTCCCTGAATCCTGATCACTGACCACTGTTTCTCCAATGTTAATACTTTGTAAGAAATGTCATAAGGCTCTTGACTTTTTTTCAGAAAAGATTATTATATTCATCGTTAGCACTTAGGGTTTTTGAGTGCTAAAACTGAAGAAAGTTTATAAAATATCTGTAGATATTAAGACTAAGGAGATCTAAAATGAATTTACGTCCGTTGGGAAACCGTATCGTTGTTGAACCGATTGAACAGGAAGACATCACCGCCGGTGGTATCGTTCTTCCCGAAACCGCAAAGGAAAAACCGCAGCAGGGTAAGGTTCTGTTCGTTGGAGCCGGAGACCGCAATGATAAGGGCGAACGCATCGCCATGGATGTTCAGGTCGGCGATACTGTTTTGTTCGCGAAATACGCAGGCACCGAAACCAAGATCGACGGCAAAAAACTGCTGATCATGCGCGAAACCGATTTACTCGCAATTATTGACTAACATTATCAGGGACTGTTGCCGTAAGGCGGCTGTCCCTTACAGGAAAATTAAAGTACAGGAGATTTAAAAATATTATGGCAAAACAATTAGTTTTCGGAGAAGATGCACGCAAAAAATTAAAGGTCGGTATTGATGTCGTCGCCAACGCTGTTGCCACGACCCTGGGCCCGAAAGGCCGCAATGTCGCCATTGACAAGAAATACGGAAGCCCGACCATCACCCACGATGGTGTGACTGTTGCGAAAGAAATCGAACTGCCCGATCCGTTTGAAAACATGGGCGCACAGCTTCTGAAGGAAGCTTCATCCAAGACCAATGATATCGCCGGTGACGGCACCACCACTTCCACTGTTCTGGCTCACGCCATCGTTACCGAAGGTCTGAAGAGCCTGGCAGCCGGTGCCAACCCGATGCTGCTGAAACGCGGTATCGAAACCGCCTCCAAAGCTGTTTCCGAAGATATCCGCAAACAGGCCATCGAAGTCACTTCCAAGGATGACATCGCCAACGTCGCCACCGTTTCCGCTCAGGATTCCCACATCGGCAACCTGATCGCTGACGTCATGGACAAAGTTGGTAAAGACGGCGTCATCACCGTTGAAGAATCCAAGGGTCTCGAATTCGAAACCGAATACGTTGAAGGTATGCAGTTCGACCGCGGCTACATCAGCCCCTACTTCATCACCGACAATGACAAGATGGAATCCAACATTCCTGATCCGTATATTCTGATCTACGACAAGAAGATCTCCGCTGCGCAGGATCTGGTTCCTCTTCTTGAAAAGATGGTTCAGACCGGCAAACGCGACCTGGTCATCATTGCTGAAGACGTTGACGGTGAAGCTCTGGCTACCCTCGTACTGAATAAACTGCGTGGTATGCTGAACGTCCTGGCCATCAAGGCTCCGGGCTTCGGTGATCGCCGCAAGGCTATGCTGCAGGATATCGCCACCCTCACCGGTGCCTCCGTTATCTCTGAAGAAACCGGCCGCAAACTTGACAGCGCGACCCTCGCTGACCTCGGTCACTGCGAAAAGGTCATCGCTGACAAGGATAACACCACCATCGTCGGCGGTAAGGGCGACAACGACGCTATCAAGGCCCGCATCGACCAGATCCGCATCGAAATCGACAAGACCACCAGCGACTATGACCGCGAAAAGCTGCAGGAACGTCTGGCTAAACTGAGCGGCGGCGTTGCCATCATCCGCGTAGGTGCAGCTACCGAAACCGAACTGAAAGAAAAGAAGCATCGTGTGGAAGACGCTCTCTCCGCTACCCGCGCGGCAGTAGAACAGGGTATCGTCCCGGGCGGTGGTGTTGCCCTGCTGAACGCTTCCGCGAAGGTTCAGGGTCTGAAGAGCAGCATCGAAGACGAACAGACCGGTATCAACATTGTCCGCAAGGCTCTTGAAGTTCCTATGCGCAAGATCGTTGAAAACGCCGGTAAGGACGGCTCTGTCATCGTTGCCAACATCCGCAGCCAGCAGAGATCCAAGCGTTCCAACCGCATCGGCTACAATGTGCTGACCGACAAATACATCGACATGATCGAAGGCGGCGTCTCTGATCCTGCAAAGGTCACCCGCGGCGCACTCGAAAACGCAGCTTCCATCGCTGCCATGATCCTCACCACAGAAGCGCTGATCACCGACATTCCGGAACCGGAAAAGCCGGCAGCCGCTCCTCAGATGCCTGAGTACTAATCGATAAAAGATCACGAAACCGGGGTTGTTTTAGGACAACCCCGGTTTTTTGTGGAAAAAGGCAGCATTCCGATTCGTCATAATCGTTATCACTGCTATTCCAATTATGCTAAAATTTGAAAACAGATTATACTGATTTCATGTGAATAACAAAGAAAAAGAGAATACTCATGAAAAAAGTTTTGTTTGTTTTGCTGGCTCTCTGCCTGTTCGTTGTTCCCGTAATGGCTCAGGAATCACCGGATAATCCGGTCGTCACCAATTGGGAAGGCGATTTGGAAGACAGCTTTATCGAAAAAGAATACGCCGGTAAATTCTACCTCTTCGCAGATTATGGTCTTCAGTTCCTTGTTCCTTCAGATCCTGTTCCGTTTGAACCGCAGGATTTGACTGAAGAAGATGCAGAACACGGTGTCTTCGCTGTCTTCATGACCGCTGATGAAAAGAACCAGATCCTCGCTTCCTTCCTGAATTATGGTGTCGAAACGCTCGAAGAAGTTGCCATGATCGAAAAGGAAAATCGTGGTGACAACATGAAATTCGGTGGCTATTATCAATTCAACGGACTGAACGCAATTCTCTTTATGGATACCAACAGTGATGTATTGGTCGCAGTCATCAGCACTACAGCTGAAGGCCAATATATCAAGATCGCACTCTCTTCGATCTCCGATGAAAATGTAAATGCCGTTTCCGGCTACATCATGGGATCCATCCAGCCGTACAGCGCTGAATAATAGCTACGAAACGATAAAACAACGATAAAACAAAAAACCGGAGTTTAGTGCTCCGGTTTTTTGTTTTATGCTGAACAGATTATTCTATTCTGCTGAATAAGGCTGAATAGAACCCAAAACAAAACCGGATAATTCATTCATTTCTTCATTGGAAATCGGGAGCATGGTGATCTGAATGAAATGCTGTGGTTCGGTGGTACCAATAGCGGCAGTCAACTGATCTCTGTTAGCATCCATAAAAACAATCCCATTCAGACCATTGAACCGATAAAAGCCACCATAGTGGAAATTTTCTTCTCCGATTGAATCACGAGCAAGCAAAGCGACATCACCAAGTGTGTCAACCTCAAGATCCCGGAAAGAGACGATGATTTGCTTTTTACCATCTTCTGAAAGAAAAGCCGCGAAAACACCATTTTCTTCCATATCAGCTTCACTGACTTCTGTTGGTTCCAATCCCTCCGGGACGAGGAATTTGATACCCAAATCATTGATATCGTAAATCGTTCCGGAAAGCCCCTCTTTCACAAAGGTATCTTCAATGTCACCTTCCCAGGTAAGAACAACCGGGTTATCTTCTTCCTGAGCCATAACAGGAAGTGCAAACAGTAAAACAGCAAGCAAAACGACAATAAACCTTTTCATACACAATTCTCCTTTTTGAAATGATCAGTGTGGCTAAATCCACACAACCTTAATTCTATCCTGAAGTCCCAAAATTCAATGAAATAAATCCGCCTAATTTGAATAAAGTCGACATTATTTAATGTTTCAATATGTGACATTAGTGCTGATTTGTTTCCGATTCTCAAATCACTCGTTCTTCAATATCACATTGGTGTAACCATACGGGATTTCGATTCCGTTGGCAGCGAGTGCTTCGAAAACAGCTGTATTGACGTCATCCTTCAAGATTTCAGTCGGGGTTCCATCTTCAAAATAGACCAGGGCAGTCATTATCAAAGCGTTGTCGGCAATTTCAATGAAATAAATCGGGGCATAGTCCATAGTCCCGTCTTTCATGCGCTTTCCCGGGATCGTATAGGGTGAATCTATGATTGCCTGCCGGATCACCTGCTTTGTTTTCCGGATATCAGAGCGATACCCTACCGGGAACTTCAGCTGGGCAGATCGGGGGACGTTGTCATAAGAATAATTGATCACCGAGTAAGTATTCATTTTGCTGTTGGGGATCATTTCCCGCACCGTGTCGATCCGCTTGATAACTACATGCCGCATCGTGATGTTTTCAACGATACCGGCGGTGCCATCTTCAAGCTTGATTCTGTCTCCAATATCAAAGGGTTTATAAATACTGATCTGGATGCCAGCCAGAATATCCTTGATCACGTCCTGAGCGGCAAACCCGACAATCGCTGTCAGCACTGCCGCACTGCCAAAAATTGATTGGCGCAGGCTGTCCCAATTGAAGGGAACAATGATCAAAAACAGGGCAATACCCAATGAACAGAGTTTTTCCAGAAACTGGAGTGCCATGGAATCGCCATGTTTCTCACGCAGCTTTTGAAAAATCTTTTTGTTCAATTTTTGCAGCAGCTTCCAGCCGAGAAAACAGAGAGCAAAGAGAGCAATATAAAACAGAATCGTTAAGATCAACTCAGCGATATTGGCGGTAACAGGATCTAAGCCATAATGTTTTTGTAAAAACTCAGAAGAAATCTCGTCCATATTCACAAAAAACTGTTTTGTAACTATTCCCCCCAAGGTGTCGCACATGAGGACAGGCACACTTTTGTCGGCTCCGCGACACAAGGTGCCAGTCCCCATATGCTCCGCTCTGAACAGTTACACTATTTCTTTTCGATCACTTCCGCATAAATACTGCGGATCGCGGCTTCGTAATCCTCTTCCGCGACACCGATGATGATGTTCAGCTCACTGGAGCCCTGATCGATCATTCGGATGTTAACATTGGCGTCGGTAATTGCCTGGAAAATCTTCGCGGCAATACCCTTGTAATAAGCCATTCCCTGACCGACAACCGCGATCAACGCGATTCCGTCTTCAACATAGAGCGTATCCGGCTGGACAGCTTCCTGAATTTCCGCCAGAACCTGGTCGCGCACCGGTGCCAGATGGTCGGTATGCAGAATCAGGGACATAGTATCGATCCCGGAAGGCAGATGCTCAAAGGAAAGCCCGTGAGAAGCAATGATATTGAGAATCTTGGCGGTAAATCCGACCTCGCTGTTCATCAGGTCCTTTTCAATCAAGATCGAACTGAAGCCCTTATGCCCGGCAATACCGGTAACAGAACCCGGATCGGCGTTTTCCGGCAGATGCGGGATGATAAGTGTGCCAGGATCATCCGGTTCATTGGTATTGCGGATGTTGATGGAGATATTCGCCTGCTGTACCGGGAATACCGCATCCTCATGGAGCACCGTCGCGCCCATATAGGAAAGCTCACGCAATTCACGGTAGGTGATGATGCGGATCTGACGGGGGTTTTCCACAATGCGCGGGTCCGCTGCCAGCATTCCGGAAACATCCGTCCAATTCTCATAGATATCCGCATGGACCGCACGGGCTACGATGGAACCCGTCACATCGGAACCGCCGCGGGAGAATGTATGGATCTTCCCGTTCGGAAGGGAGCCGTAAAAGCCCGGAAGAACCGCGCGAAAGGTGACCGTGAGAACCTTCTTCAGATCTTCCTTGGTCTTCTGAAAGTTCAGGGTGCCATTTTCGTTGAAATGGATGTAATCCGCCGCATCGATAAATTTATATCCCAAATGGCAGGCAAAAACCTTGGCGCTCAGGTACTCCCCGCGGGATGCCATATAATCCTTTTCCGGAGTACCCTGAAGATGCCTGCGGATCGTTTCAATTTCGCTGTCAATATCGAAATCCAATTCAAGGTCGCGGATGATTTCAGCAAAGCGTTCCCGGATCTGCTTCAGGAAAGGCTCAAAATCATCCTCCTTCACCGCGGCGTTATAGCATTGATAAAGCAGGTCTGTGACCTTGATGTCATCCGGACTGCGCTTTCCCGGAGCGGAAACGACAATATAACGCCGGTGCTGGGATTGTTTGATGATAGCGGTGACCTTGCGGATCTGGTTGGCGTCCGCCATGGAGGTTCCGCCGAATTTTAAAGCGATGGTTTTCATAAATTACTGCTTTCTGTTGGTATTATTCCTAAGATATTGCCCTATTATATCAGCATGCAGCGCGGTAAGACGTATGATTGTGAGCGGTTCCGGTAAAAACTTCGGATTATGCAGCGGAGCGGTACATCCGGCGCCGATATGGAAAAAGGACCCTTTTGCCGCGTCGATAAAATATCCGAAATCTTCTGTAGTCATCGTCGGTCTGTCCAATACACGAACGTTTTCAGCACCGAAAAGTGCTTCCGCCGTCCGTTGGACATGAAGCGTCTCTGTTTCAGTATTGACGACACCGGCATAGCTTTCACGAATATTGATCTCAGGAACAGCTCCGTAAAGGGCAGCAGTCTCTTCCACGCACTTTCTGAAAGCTTTTTTCAGAGTTTCCCGGTCATCCGGCCCAAGCGTGCGCATAATACCTGAGAACACGGCAGTATCCGCGATAATATTTCCCGCGGTTCCGGCGTGGAAAGTGCCAATGGACAAGACAGCCGGGTCCTGAATATACTTTACCGGGAGCTTCCGCAATTCACTGACGGCAGCAGCGGCGGCAGCTAGAGCATCAATGCCATTCTCCGGTTGTGCTCCATGCGCAGAGCGTCCGTGCATCGTCACCGTAAACATATCAGACGCCGCATAGAATTTTCCATAGCGCACGCCTATCATACCCGCCGGCAAATCCGGAGCCACATGAGCGCCGAATACCGCGTCCACACCCTCCATACAGCCCGCCGCGATCATACGCCGTGCACCCCCGGAACCTTCCTCGTCCGGTTCAAAGAAGAACTTCACCGTTCCTGGTAATTCTTCCCGCTCCTCCGCCAGCAGCATCGCGGCTCCCAGCGCAGCAGCTGTGTGAACGTCGTGCCCGCAGGCATGCATCACCCCGGGAGTTTCTGAAGAAAACACTGCCCCGCTGTCCTCTGTAACCGGCAAAGCGTCCATATCAGCACGCAAAGCGACAGTCAATCCCGGTTTTCCTCCTCTCAGTGTACCAATCACAGCCGTCTCTGTTAGGCGTTCCGTTTCGATTCCGAGACCGTTCAGCGTTTTCTCCACCAGATCAGCCGTCAGATACTCATGATTGCCCAATTCCGGATGCCGATGGATCTGCTCACGTAGAGCGTATAATTTTGATTTGTAACTCTGTGCTTTGTGAAAAGTGTTCATAACTTGCAGCCAAAAGGATTAGATTCGTTCAAACCCATTATACTAATAATAGTATAATGAATGTGGAAAGGAAAAATGATTATGACTCACACTACTGTTGAAAAACAAATTCAAATGGTTCCGGAAGAATATCTGGACGAGATATCTGCGTTCATTGATTATGTGATCTATAAAGCCAACCGAAGTAAAAGGCCTCCTACAAATACATCTGAATGTTTCGGATCAATAAACAGGTTCATTGATGGATTAGATTTTCAAAGGGACTCACGAGATGAATGGAATTGACTATCTCGCGGACACAAATGCAATATTGTATTTCCTTTCCGGCAATAATTGCATGAAACCTTACAAATTCAGCAGTTTCGCATTTTCAATCATCAGTGAAATGGAATTGCTTTCTTATTCGGGAATAACAGATTCTGAAGAAGAAAGAATTCAAGAATTCTTGGCGAAAAGTTCAGCAATTTCCATTACACCCGCAATCAAAAATCTTACAATTCAACTCAGACGAAAATATAATATTAAACTTCCGGATGCCATTATAGCTGCTACTTCTATTGCAAATGATTTACCGCTTATCACAGCTGACATCGGATTCAAAAGAATCAGCGAACTCAAATTGATTTTAATTCAACCGGATTTATCAGGAATGACTGTCTGAAAAAATCTGAGTGAATATGAATTACTTAAATTAATGGAAGAGTTCCAAATCTTGAAAAATTTGATATGGAACTCTCCATTCATTTAAAAATGTCAATCACCAAACTATTTTTCGGCCTTATTACCAGTTAAATTCCGAATCGACATCCAATGTGGCAAAATAATCCTGTACAGTCTGAGCGCGGCGGATCATCCGGAGTTCGCCATCAGTCCCCAACAGGTATTCCGCACAGCGCAGCCTGCCATTGTAGTTGTACCCCATCGCATGTCCGTGCGCACCGGTATCATGGATCACCAAAACGTCTCCGATTTCCGTGTGAGGCAGCGGACGGTCAACAGCAAATTTGTCATTATTCTCACACAACGCGCCAACCACATCCACGGTCTCTGCCGCCGGCTGATTATCTTTTCCTGCCACGGAAATGTGATGGTAAGCACCATACATCGCCGGGCGCATCAGATCCGCGGGAGAAGCATCCACACCGACATATTCCTTCCAGATATGCTTCTTCCCGACAACATGTGTCAGCAGATAGCCATGCGGACCGGTGATAAACCGCCCCATTTCCGTATAAATCGCCAATTCGATTCCATTCGGCGTCAGCATCTCCTCATAAGCCTTCCGGACACCCTCTCCGGCTTCGATGATATTGATGGGGGTTTCTTCCGGACGGTATGGGATCCCGATTCCTCCGGCCATATCAACAAAGGATAAAGTGATCCCAAGCGTCTCCCGTATCTCCAGAACAAGACCAAAAAGCTCCCGGGCAAGTGCGGGATAATATCCCTGTTCAAGAGAACAGGAAGCAAGCATGGCATGAAGTCCAAAACGTTTCGATCCTTTGTCTTTTAGCATTTTGAGCGCGGAGAAAAGCTGCTCCTTCTTCATGCCAAACTTTGTGTCATACATATGCCCCATAATGGCATTGGTCGCATAATTGAACTGTCCGGGATTGTACCGGCAGCAGACCGTCTCGGGAATACCACAGGCATTTTCCAGGTTTTCAACCTGGGTGAGGTCATCCAGATTGATGATAGCGCCTGCCTCCCGCGCCGTTTGATATTCGAGAGCAGATGTTTCGTTGGAAGTGAACATGATCCGCTGCCCGCTGATACCAGACCCTTTTGCCAACAGAATTTCCGGAATCGAAGAGCAGTCCGCCCCGCAATTCATCGACTCCATTACTCTAAGAATTGCCGGGGTAGGCGTAGCTTTTACAGCAAAATATTCCCGAAATCCGGGATTCCACGCGAAAGCTTTATAAACATCATCAACAGTCTTTCGGATACCCTGCTCATCGTAGACGTAAAAGGGTGTCGGATATTGACCGGTCCAGCTTTTGACCTGTTCAGCGGAAAATGGCAGCAGTTTCTTCATTCTTCCTTCTTCATCCTTCATTATCTATAGTTTTCTCAGCATAGATTCAAGTGCGGTCTTCTGCGACGTACCGGCATCTTTTTCCTTGATGATCCTGGCTGGACATCCGGCAACCACCATATTGGCAGGCACATCCTCGATCACAACCGCACCAGCGGCCACTACAGCATTTTCACCGATATGGACCCCCTCGATCACGACCGCATTGGCACCAATCAGAACATTATCTTCCACGATCACAGGCGTCGCGGAAGCCGGTTCGATCACACCCGCCAGAACTGCACCGGCACCGACATGACAGTGCCTGCCGACAGTCGCCCGTCCGCCTAAAACCGCTCCCATATCGATCATCGTACCCTCACCAACCACAGCGCCGATATTCAGGATCGCACCCATCATAATGACAGCATTCGCTCCGATCTCTACCTGTTCCCGAATAATAGCACCCGGTTCGATCCTTGCGGGAATACCTTTCAAATCAAGCATCGGAATCGCACTGTTCCGGCGGTCATTTTCAATAACGATATCGGTTATTTTGTCTTCGTTTTCTTTAAGAATCGGCTCCAGCTCTTTCCATTCACCAAAAACGATCTTATCCCCGGCACCGAAAACCTTCGCATTGCCCCAGTTGATCGGAGCACTTTCCTTCACGTAAAGCTTGACCGGCGTCTTCTTCTCAGCCGTTCCAATGTAATTGATAATTTCCTGCGCATTCATCATAATACTCAACACCTAACACCTAATTAAGCATATCCTTCATGGTGTACAATCCGGCACTCTTTTCATAAAGGAAAGCAGCAGCTTTCAGTGCGCCTTCAGCAAAAAGAGCACGGTTTTCCGCCTCATGCTTGATCGTAATGGTCTCATTTCCATTGGAAATGATGATCTCATGTGTTCCGACTTCATTACCCAGACGGATCGAATGAATACCGATTTCCTCCGGAGTTCGCTTGCCGTTTTCATGCCGGCCGATATTGAACACAGCATTTTCACGGACCTCATGAAGCGCATTGGCAAGCATCAGCGCGGTACCGCTGGGAACATCCAGTTTGCGGTTATGATGCTTTTCGATGATCTCGATATCCGCTTCCGGAAAGGCCGCGGCAGCCCGCTTGGCGATATCCGCAAGAACCGCGATCCCGACGGACATATTGGCAGAGAAGAAGACCGGAATATTCTCCGCGGTAGCATAGATCAGCTCACGCTCAACTTCGGTCTGTCCGGTAGTCGCGACAACCACCGGGAGATTTCGTTCCGTGCAATACGTCAGCAATGTTTCCGTACTGCTGTGATTGGAAAAGTCCACGACCACATCAGCCGCACCGCTGAATTCATCCAACGATGAGAAAACAGCATTCGACGGATCAGAGGCAAGTTCCGGACTCACACGGGCAGCAAGCTCCGCGCCGCAGCGGCCTTCTTCAGCCATACGGCAGACGATCTGCCCCATGTGTCCGCCAGCTCCATGTACCAGGATCTTCATACACCCTCCTATGCGATCAACCCGTGACCGCGCATGATATCCAGCAGCACCTGTTCGTGAGCGCTTTCCATGGTTGTCAGCGGCAGACGGACATAATTCTCGCAATACCCCATAGCAGCCATGGCAGCCTTGACCGGGATCGGATTAACTTCGCAGAAGAGTGCCTTGACCAGCGGCATCAGCTGACACTGCAGGTCTGCACTGCCTTCCACGTCACCATTGAAGAAACGGGTACAGATATCGACTGTTTCCTTCGGCATTACATTGGAAAGCACGGAAATCACTCCCGCACCTCCCATGGCAAGGATCGGCGTGATTTGATCGTCGTTTCCGGACCAGATATCCAGACGGCCTTTGACGATTCCGGCGGTCTCAACGATTTTTGCTATATTGCCGTTCGCTTCCTTGATTCCGGTGATATTCGGGTGATCCGCAAGCACATCATACGTAGCGGGTTCAATATTCACACCTGTTCTGGACGGTACATTGTAAAGGATCAGCGGCTTGTCAACAGCGTTGGCAATGGCAGTATACATTTCAATCAACCCACGCTGAGTTGCTTTATTGTAATATGGCGTAACGCAAAGCAGCGCGTCATATCCGAGCTCACAGGCTTCCTTTGAAAGGCTGATGGCATAATTCGTGTCATTGGAACCTGTTCCTGCGATCATTGGGACACGCCCGGCTGCACGTTCGATTGCATAGCGCATCACTTCCCGGTGTTCCTCATCGGAAAGGGTGGACCCTTCACCGGTCGTCCCGGCGATGACCAACGCATTGATACCGCTTTCGATTTGCCAGTCGATCAGGCGTCCGAAAGCTTCAAAATCCACACCGGAAGCGGTGAGAGGGGTGACAAGAGCGGTTGCTGCACCGCGAAAGACAGAAGTGGTTTTCATTGTAAATCTCCCATAAATGAAATATACTTCTACTGCAACCCACGGGATAAAAAGAACCCGGCTGATACAATTGCATCAGCCGGGAAATCGTCCAAATTTATGCCTTTTGGCGTAAATCCAACAATTAATTCATAGCTCTCCGCAACTGCGACAGTCAAACGGATCTTATCCGCTTGCCCAGGGAGGGTTCGCTGCTTCCCCCCTTCGTCGGCGGCCCCTTTCACGCCCGGCAACGGCTTTGCGATGCCTTTCACCGGAGCTACTCTTGACAACCGAGCCTCTATCCTTTAATTGCAATATTCAGTTGTCTATATAAAACCATCAAAACCGAATTTTGTCAATCGGATAGATGAATTTTCGTTACACAGGGTATATTTATTCAGGACTGAACATATAGGGTCCGGAATCTTGCGCAGCGCAAACACAAGCGTGCCTGTCCCTAAATGCGTCATATATGCACAAATTAAAAAAACCGTCAAACTGACGGTTATGAATTACTCAATTCTTTAGGAATGTGAATAGGGCAGTAGACCTATGTCCTATTACACCCTGCCAAAATCGTCCTCGATGCGTTCAATGTCGTCTTCTGGACAGATCCCCATTTGGGTTTCGATAAAGACCAGCGGTTCGGATTCGGTGTTGTTTTCTATGCGGTGAATGGTATATTTCGGGATGTTCAGCACATCGCCCTTTTTGACCGGGAAGCTCTCCTTCCCAAGGGTCATGATGCCGCTGCCTTCCACGATCACCCAGGTTTCCGCACGGAGCTTATGGCGCTGCAGGCTCAGACGTTTTCCGGGAAAGACAAAAATCCGCTTCACGCGGTAAGTCGGCTCAAAAATATATTCTTCCCATCGTCCCCAGGGACGGTTATCAAAATCGATCATAATTACCTCGTTTTTAGTTAGGGGATTAGGGTTTAGGGGTTAGGGGTTGGGGATTTGGGGTTGGGGGTGGAAGACTTTAGACTTCAGACTGATTTAACATCATATTTAGACATCTAACGTCTAATCCCTAACACCTAACACCTAACACCTAACACCTAATCCCTAACCCCTAATTCCTAATCCCTAAAATATCACACCGCCGCGCGGACGATCATGTCGCAGAGATCCGCATATGAGATCCCCGCGTGACGGGCTTCCTTCGGGAACAGACTGCCGGGCGTCATGCCGGGGAGCGTGTTCGCCTCCAGACAGGTGAAGGATCCGTCAGCTTCCATCTTGAAATCGATACGGGAATAAAATCCCAGATCCAGGCATTTATGGATCTTCAAAGCCGCCTCCTTCAGGATCTCCGCCTGCTCCGGTGAAATATCCGCCGGACAGATCTCCTGACTCATGCCGGGCTGATATTTGCTCTCATAATCGAAAAACTCAGCCACCGGGATGATCTCGATCGGTTCCAGCGCTTTCCCGTCCAGAATGCCGACGTCGAATTCACGTCCGCCGAAATGGGCCTCGCACATCAGATCATCGGAAATCTTTGACGCCTGTTCAAGCGCCTCCCGGACCTCTTCCTCATTTTCGCATTTATAGGTAGCGATCGAGGAACCACCGCAGGTCGGTTTGACGAACTGCGGGAATCCGAGCGCAATTATGCGGTCCCAATGGACATCTTCCGGATAAATCACATGTTCCCAGCGCGCTGTCGGGATGCGGCTGGCCTTCATCAGGTGCTTCGCGATATCCTTGTTCATGGCCTTCACGCAGCCATAGAAGCCGGAACCGGTGTAATGCACGTTCAGCTGGTCGAAAGTCGCCTGAACCTGACCGTCTTCCCCGCCTTCTCCATGAAGCGCGATAAAGACAACATCCGCGAGCTTGCAGATTTCCAGGACATTCTGTCCGAAATTGCAGCCCGTATCCGGTTTTCTTTCCCGCCGAACTTTTTCCAGATCCGGCGGCTCGGATGGCACGTCGATGACCTGTGGCTGATAATCAGGAAGTTTTTTGAAAAGGGAATCCAGCCCTTCTGTTGGTTTTTCAATTCCCAGGAAGGAGTCGACCATCACAACAGCGTGGCCTTTTTCCGCTAACGCATTCGCAATCATTGAACCGGAGGAAAGGGAAACGTCCCGCTCCGGTGAAATTCCGCCCGATAATACAACGATTTTCATAAAGAATCTCTCCTTTATCCCCTATAGTGCAAAGTTCAGGCCAAGTCTGGGGTTTGGGGATTGTGGGTTGGGGGTGGGGTGGGATTAAATGAAGGATACTGGCCCGGCCCCTGGTCCCTGCCCCCTGACCCCTGACTTCCTTCTTCATTCTTCCCTATTCACTATTCACCATTCACCATTCACTATTCACTTCATTACGGGCAGACGATGCCATCCTGTTCGAGGACGGTTTCACGGGGGATGAGAATTTGCACGCCCTGCTCCGGGAAGGTCTCGTAGGGTTCGTAATAGCACAGCGTCGGGACGGAGACATAGGTCACGAACAGGTCATTTTCCTCACTGAAATCCCCGCCGGCCCCCTGGTACTTGATATGCAGCGGTTCGCTGATGATCGCGGCAAAGCGATGCGCCTTCAAATCACGGAAATACGGCTCAAAATACGCCGCGTCATTGGACATGGCCTCATCCATCATCCATTTTTTCTCGTAATCCGCGATGAGCGGGATCTTCTGCACCGTGCCGAAAGTCAGCAGCTGCCGCTGGTCAATAAAGAGGATATCTTCTTCCGCATGCGCGTCGATCGTCTCCCGGATTTTTTCGACCGCGTCAGCAGTAATTTCCGGTCTCGGGTAGATACGCGGGACCGCTGTCGAGAGACTGTCCCAGCAGGGGATGAGCACAGCGATCAGCATCAAAAGACAGACGGAACTGTCCTGGCGGATCTTTTCAAAGATCCAGGCGCCCATCCCGGCTTTCCATGCCATGGAAGTGATGATCAGGAGCAGAATCAGGAACATATCCAGATTGTGCAGGTTCGACCCGCCGCCGATCTTCACCGAGAAGAGCAGACCTGCCCCGAGAAATATGGCGCTGCCGGCATAAAGCAGCAGCTTCTGCCAGCCGTCCAGCTTCCAGCGGCGCTGATGAGCCCATTGGAGGATCAATATGATAATGGGCAGAGCAGCCAGAGCCAGGCCGGGAATGATGCCGTATTTATAGGTCTCATTCGGCCAGAGCCGGTCAAAAAGAAGCGCCTGCCGTCCCAGATAATATTGGAACCAGGCGGGGGTGAAGATCTGCGGGACCGCTTCCATGGCTTCTGTGGCGGCAGCAGCAGCGCTTTCCGCGGCAGTTTGTGTTTGTGTACCGATATGGAAGAGCGAGGCGAACACATCCCGCTTCATATAGATTCCCGCACCGGCCAGTCCGGAAAGTCCGACCGCGACTGCTTTCCACCAGCGTTCTTTCTTCGCCTGATCCGTTTTAGCGGCCTTTTTGTCCAGAAAGATCAGGAACACCGCATAAGCGGAGGGTGCCGCGATCCAGGTCGAACGTGACATGACGGCATAGAATCCTGCCGCAGCCACAAGGATGCAGTTCAGAACCAGAGGCAGTTTGCTGCCGATCGCCACAAGGATCGCCGCAAGAGTCAAAGGGGTATAGATCGGCCCCTGCATCAGGAAAAGCATCGCCCACAGGCTGAACGCCATCAGCCGCACGCCTCTGCTGTTTTCATTTTTCCACAGCAGCGCAAGACCAAGCAGCGCGCAGGGAATCGTGAATAAGACATCATTCCAAACGCGGGCAGTAACAATGTTGGTACCCGGAAAGAGGTAAATCAGCCCCCACAGGCTTTGCCGTCCGATATCAATATAGGCGGGAATCGTCTGGTCCTGCGGGAAGTTGTAGCGGTTTTTGCCAAAGAGCACGGAATAGTCCCACATGCGGTTGCCTTCCGACCAGCCGATGCTGAACGGATAGGCAGTGATGTCCTGAAACTGGGTAAGCAGCACAAAAGAAGCGCTGAAGATCAATCCACAAATCAGCAGTCCCTCATAACTGATCCCGTTTTCGCGCTCCCAGAACCAGGCTGCCAGGATCACCAGAAAACCGCACAGGTAGATGCGGATCCATAAGCCGCGGTAAGGTTCACTGGAATGGATGAAGTTGTAAAATACACCCGGGACCAGGCAGAGCAGCATGGCAGCTGCGCGGCTCAGAAGACCGACACGGCTTTTCAAACGGACAAACGGTTCAAGCCACTTCGGTTTCCAGATCAGGAGCAGGATAAAGGCCGTTCCGATACACAAAATCGCGCAGATCACCAGAAATGAGGGAACGATGCTCCCTTTCTGCAAAAATTCCGCGTAACGGTCATACACCGCCCAGCCGCACTGCACCGAACAGATGAGCAGGATGACAGTTTCAATAATTCGCGTGGCTTTTTCTCTCATGGTGTTTATCCTTGTTTGTCCGTGAATTTTCCCAAAATACTGCATCAATGATAGAATATTTTCATATCTTATAATATTTTATACTACCCTAACTCAGATGTCAGGATGAAGTTACAAGGATGAATGAAGTAACAATTTATACAGACGGAGCTTGCAGCGGGAATCCCGGACCGGGTGGGTACGGGGTCGTACTGCAGTCCGGGAAATATGAAAAGGAAATCTCCGGCGGAGAGCCCAGTACCACCAACAACCGCATGGAATTGATGGCGGTGATCGTGGGGCTGAAGGCGCTCAACCGTCCCTGCAAGGTGACGCTTTATTCCGACTCGCAATACGTCGTGAACATGGTCAAGCTGGGATGGATGGAAAAGTGGAAACGGAATGGCTGGATGCGGAACAAGTCCGATCCGGCTAAAAATGTTGACCTGCTCAAGCAGCTGGATGAGCTGCTCCATATCCATCAGGTTGAAATGATCTGGGTCAAAGGTCACGCGGAGAATCAATATAACAACCGCTGCGATGAACTGGCCGTATCGTTTTATAAGAAGAATTATGGATCTATTTAACAATACCGAAAAAATCTTTACCGTCAGCGATATCAACAGCCTTGTCGCGGGAATGATGCGCGCCATACCGGACTTTCAGGACTGCTGGGTGGCGGGAGAAGTCTCAAAGGTCTCCATCCCGACCTCCGGGCACTGCTACTTCACACTGAAGGATAATACCTCCGAAATGAAGGCTGTCGTCTGGCGGGGAAACCTGACCGCAAAGATCCGCGGACTGCTCACCCAGGGGAACGCCATCGAAGCGCACGGATACGTGAGTGTTTATGAACGCGGCGGTTATTACCAGCTGACGATCGACTCCGTCCGCCCCAAGGGACGCGGAAACATATACGAAGAATTGGAAAAGCTGCGCAAAAAGCTGGCTGCCGAAGGGCTTTTTGATGAAGAGCGGAAACGTCCGCTGCCCCGGATTCCCCGCACCATTGGCGTGGTCACCTCGCCTTCCGGTGCGGCACTGCAGGACATTCTGAACACACTGCGCGGACGATGGCCGCTCGCGGAGGTCTGGCTTTCACCGGCTTCCGTTCAGGGTGACGGTGCCCCGCCGGAGATCATTGCCTCGCTCTTGCGGCTGTACGAGATGAAGCCGGATGTCATTATCCTTGCCCGCGGCGGCGGTTCCGCGGAGGACCTGTGGTGCTTCAACGATGAGGCGCTGGTGCGCACCGTCGCGGCGTCTCCGATCCCGCTCATCACCGGCGTCGGTCACGAGGTGGATTTCACCCTGGTGGACTATGCCTCCGACGTCCGCGCACCCACACCCACCGGTGCCGCGGTGCGTGCTGTTCCTTCCCGTGAGGATGTGCTTTCCGAACTGCGCCAGCTGGAACAGCGGCTGGATTGGGCAATGGATGGGACGCTTCAACAGCGCTGGCAGGCACTGGATATTCTCGAAAAGCGGCTCCTCACCCAGTCACCGGAGAACAAGATCCAAAATGAAAAGAGAGCGCTTGACCAGCTGAGTGCACGTCTCGAGCTGCTGCAGAAGGCGTATTTCGACAGCCGCCGCAGTGCCTTGGAAGGTCTGGAAAAGCGGCTGCTCTCCCTCAATCCGGAAAACATCATGAAACGGGGCTACGCTTTCGTCCGCCGGGAAGACAAAATCATCACCTCAGCAAACGACCTCACCACAAACGACCGGATCCACATCCGCTTCGTCGATGGAGAGAAAACAGCGATTGTGGAATAGCTACTTTCAATATACTATTGATTACAGTAAAAGAAAAGATGTTAGAATAAAGAATGAATCTTACAATTATTGAGAAAGCTAAAAGTTCCAATAAAAGCTGTCGTGCAGAACAAATTGGAATCTTACCTAACAAAAATTGTTCATAGCCAATAAAAATGAATTAATACAGGTGTAAATATGAAAGCAATCGATAATGATTTATTGAAAAAATTTGAATTCAAGAATCATGGACACGCATTAGAAATTCTCACCGAAGCATATCCCATAGAATGGCAAGAAATTCAATGGTGTTTACGTAATTTAAAAATAACGAGAGAAGATCTCACGACGCCTGGAGGAAATGAAAGCTCAATTCCCAAAAAATTTGATGATGAGTTATATCCTCATGGGTGGCGAGAAATTAGAATTACAGGTGATATGATCGTAAAAATGTATCCAAGGCAAAATGCACAACGCAGAGGTCGATTTGCTGACAAACCATTTGACGAAAAAATAATTGAGGGTTACATAGATGGGCATAATATTGATTTTCTAAAAAACAAAGTCGCTTTCGACTTAGAATGGAATAGCAAAGATCAAACATTTGACCGTGATCTATTAGCAATGAGGACATATTTCGATTGTGGTTTGGTTGATGTTGGCGTAATAGTCACAAGGTCTGAAGAATTAAACGATATATTTGATGAATTAAACATTAAAGCAAAATACGGAGCATCAACAACATGGATGGGAAAATTAGAATATAGATTAAGATCCAGAAGAAATGGGGGATGCCCGATTTTAGCAATAGGAATTAAGAAAGCTTGCGTAGAAGGGTATGAATTATGCTAACAATTGGAGAAACCTTACATGATTTTGAAGAATATACCCGAGGAAAAACATATAAAACAATCTATGCAGATCCCCCCTGGCAATTTCAGAATAGAACCGGAAAAGTAGCACCAGAGCATAAAAGATTAAATCGCTATCCCACAATGACACTGGAAGATATAAAATCTCTTCCAGTGCAAAAAATTGCTGATGGTAAAAGTCATCTTTACCTATGGGTACCAAATGCACTGCTTCCAGAAGGCTTAGAAGTAATGAAAGCATGGGGGTTTGAATACAAAACAAATTTAATTTGGGAAAAAATTAGAAAAGATGGACAACCTGATGGTAGAGGTGTAGGTTTCTATTTTCGAAACGTAACAGAAATTCTACTTTTTGGAATACGCGGAGATAAAAATCGCACCTTAGATGCAGGAAGGTCTCAAGTCAATCTTCTACGCGCAATAAAACGTGAACACAGTAGAAAACCAGATGAATTTGTTACCCTAATTGAGAGTTGTTCGCCTGGACCATACCTTGAAATGTTTGCCAGAGGTAATCGTGATGGATGGGATATGTGGGGAAACCAAGCTGTAGAAACTTATGAGCCAGATTGGAATACCTATTCAAATCATACAACTTATACCCCGATTTCATTAGCACCAATGTTATTCGAAGAAAGAGATAACCAACAGGAAATTCTTCAACTTACTGATTGAAAGAGAGAAAAAATGACTGAAGCAACCGAAAACAAAGAAACATTTGAATCGGCTTACAAGAAGCTGGATGAGATCGTGAACAGAATGGAGAAGGAAAGTCTGGACCTGGAAGCGGCTCTGAAGGCCTTTGAAGAGGGAAAGAAAACCGCCGAACAGTGCCGGAAGATGCTGGAAGAGGCGGAACTGAAGCTCAAAGACCTGCGGCAGGCGGAGCAGGACTGACGATGGGTTCCATTTTTCAAAATCACGCACTGGTAGCCGCACTGATCGCCATGATGCTGGCTCAATTCGTCAAGCCTTTTATCCATTACTGGATGTACAAAGAATGGGACCCGGTGCAGATGTTCAGCTCCGGCGGAATGCCAAGCTCTCATTCCGCGTTTGTCTGCGCGCTGGCACTGGTGACAGGAATGCGCTCCGGGTTTGACAGTGAAATCTTCGCCGTCGCAGCCGTCTTCGGCATCATTGTTCTTTACGATGCGGCCAATGTCCGCTGGCAGTCGGGACTTCATGCCCAGCGCATCAACCAGATCCTGCGGGAACTCTTCAGGGGACAGGTTCCATCCGAAGCCACTCTGAAGGAAGTGATCGGGCACACTCCGCGCCAGGTCTATGCAGGAGCCCTGTTCGGCCTGATCATCGGCCTGCTGGTAGAAACGATCTGGATGACGCATTAGCTGTCAGGAGTTAGGTGTTAGTGGTTAGGGATGTTCCTTATCGGCATGATTTATGATAAAATTAAGTCGGAGGGTCGGACATGGGAACGTATTTAAATCCCGGAAATGAGAGTTTCAGACAGATTTTACAGGACGAATACGTTGATAAAACCGGCCTGATCGCGCATATCAATCGGGTCATCAACACAAGCAAAAATCTTGTCTGCATCAGCCGTCCCAGGCGATTCGGAAAATCATATGCAGCCCGGATGCTCTGTGCCTATTATGACAGGTCCTGCGAGTCCGCTGAATTATTCAACTCATTCTCCATAACACAGGATCCATCCTTCAAAAAGCACCTGAACCAATACCATGTTATCAATCTGGACATCACCGGTTTCATTTCCGAAGCGAAATTACAGGACATCCCGCTGAAAGATGTTCCCGTCAGAATATCAAAAAAAATCCTTGAAGATGTTATATCCGCTTATCCCGGAATGGACCGGTTCACATCACTGAATGATTGTCTGATTGAACTCGTCCATCAAACAAAAACGAAGATCGTTTTCATTATCGATGAATGGGACGCAATGATCCGTGAAACGCAGACTGACGAAGAAGCGCAGGATCGATACTTTAACTTGCTTCGCGGATGGTTCAAAAACAGCAACTTTACCCCATCTGTGGTGGCCGCCGCGTATATGACCGGAATTCTGCCGATCAAAAAGGACGGTTCACAATCTGCAATTTCTGATTTCGAAGAATACACCATGATAAAACCCCGCCAATTCGGGGAGTTTGTCGGTTTTACAGAGGCCGAAGTCGTTCAATTATGCCGACAAAACAATATCCGTTTTGATTTGATGAAACAGTGGTACGACGGATATGTGTTTAAAGATACAGGCGCAGTTTACAATCCCAATTCAGTGATGAAAGCCATCCGCTTTAAGGATTTCGATTCATACTGGACAGAAACCTCCGCAGCGGAAAGTCTGATGGAATTCATCAGTCAGGATTATAACGGATTTACAAAAACCATTGCCGAATTGATCGGCGGTATTGCAGTCAGAGTCGACACCAAAGGATTTGCCAATGACCTGACCACTTTCCGAGGAAAAGATGATGTATTGACGCTGTTGATCCATCTTGGCTATCTGGCTTACGATTCCGAACAAAAAACGGTAAGGATCCCCAACGAAGAGATTCGGTTGGAATTCCAAAAATCTATACGAGAGGTTCACCACACCGCAACCCTTCAGCGTCTTGCCGAAAGCGACCAATTGTTTCTTGATACGCTGCAGGGTAATGAAAAGGCAGTAGCCCGACAAATTGAAAAAATCCATGCGGAAGAAACTTCACCGATTCACTATAACAAAGAAGACAGCCTACGCAGCGTGATAAAATTGGCATATTACACCTATAAGGATCACTATCTGCAATGGGAAGAATTACCGGCCGGAACCGGTTTTGCGGATGTCGTTTACCTCCCGAAAAAAGACTCCGACTGGCCGGCATTGGTGATTGAATTGAAATGGAATCGATCCGCTGAAGGCGCCATTGACCAGATCCTTCAGAAACAGTATCCTGATGTTCTGAAAAATTTCGGCAGTGAAATCCTGTTGGTTGGAATCAACTATGATAAAAACGCGCCATCCGGAGAAAGAAAACACACCTGCAAAATCACAACTGTTGGGACGATAGCCCAGTGACTGTTGATCACAAAGGGAAATACATGAAAAAATGGATTTGGATCATTATTGCAGCTGTTTTGCTTTTAGGAGCAGGGGCTTGCCTCTTTTTGCTGAATCAGAAGAGCCGGAATGAAATGCACCAGCGGATGACGGAGATCGCGGCGGAAACATTGGCCGCTATCCCGACAGAGACACCGGTACCGACGGAAACGCCTGTTCCCACAGAAACACCGCTGCCATTACCGCCAACGGAAGAACCCACACCGGAGCCGACCGCTGTGACGCTGCGCGACCCGCAGGACTGGCAGAACTGGCCGGAGCTGCCGGACTACATCTACCCGGAAATCAAAGCCACGTACTTTGAGGGCATTGCGGAAGGGAACAATCCGAAACGCTTCAGCAAGATCGGGGACAGCAACACCATGATGCCTTCCTTCTTCGGCTGTTTTGATTCCGGCATTGACACCGGATATGTGCTCGGTCCCTATGCGTATCTTCAGGAAGCCATCGACAATTTCCAATGGTCCTTCTCCCGAAACTCCCGCGCCGCCCGCAACGGGGCGACTGCCTTTGACATGGATGTTTATCACTGGTATGAGGACGATATCTGCTGGCCGTACGAATCGGCACTGAGCTGTGAATACCGCCTGTTCACCCCGTCTATCGCCTTTATCGGCTTCGGCACGAACGATGCCCTGCTCGGCATTGAAAGCTATGAGGAACATCTGCGGTCACTGGTCGAAAAGACGCTCTCCCGCAAGATCATCCCGATTCTTTATTCCAAAGCCGACAACCTGGAAGGCGACGGATCTTTCAACGCAGCAGCGGCTCAAATCGCCAATGAATACCATGTTCCCTTCTGGAACCTCTGGAAACCCATGAACGCTCTCCCCAACAACGGACTGCGCGAGGGCGACGTGCACCCGACAGCCAACAACATCAGCCTCTGTAATTTCGCCAATGAAGACCTGACGCAATACGGCTGGACAGTTCGCAACCTATCCGCATTAAAGGCACTGGACCGGGTCTGGCGTCTGCTGAACGATCTTACCCTCTATGGCGAATAAAATTTCAATTGATTTCGGCAACTGCACCACTGTGCCTGCTGTCTGGAACGAACAGCAGCAGAGGGCAGAGGTTCTGACCATTCCGGAATACTCTCTTCCCGGCTCTTTTCTGATTCCATCCCTGATCGCTTATGAGAATGACGGGCGGGTTTTCATCGGTTCGCAAATTGAGCGGAAAGCCTCGCCGGAAAGCAAAGAATTCCGCTGGATGAAGCGCTACATCGGACTGCGCAGTCCCTACACCCTGCGCGTCGGAGAACGTCGCATCGATGCCCGGCAGGCAGCTGAAGATCTGCTCCACAGCCTGACCGCCGCGGTCTTTTCCGAAACAGAGATCCGTCCCGATGAACTGATCCTCTCCGTTCCCGTGGAATCCTTTGAACATTACAGCGACTGGCTGCTGAGCGATATGAAGCGGTTGGAGGACATTCATCTGCGCCTGATCGATGAGGCCAGCGCGGCAGCCGCCGGATATGGACTGAGCCTTCATCCCGGTGATACGCTGCTGGTGGTTGATTTTGGCGGCAGTACACTCCAAGCTGTCTGCGTTTCCGTCACGGAAGAGGGAGAAACGCAAGGACGCTGCTGCACCGTCCTCGGGAAAGCAGGCTGCACCCTCGGCGGGATGACACTGGATCGCTGGATCTATGAACACGCTTTGAGGCGTATGGAACTTTTTGAAAACGACCCGCAGATCCATCATAACTCCGCGGAACTGCTGCGGTATTGTGAAGCGGTAAAGAAAAATCTCAGTGAAACCGAAAGCGTGGTTTTTGATTTCTTCCCTGAACGCTCTTTTCTGATGACAAGGACCGATCTGGATGAATTATTCCGCGAAAACGGACTGTACGACACGCTGAACACAGTTCTGGAAGAGGCTCTCCGCAGTGCGGAAGATCACGGTCTCCGCAGGGAGGAGCTGACCGCTGTACTGCCGGTGGGCGGGTCGAGCCTGATCCCGGGAATCCGGGAATCCCTGCTGCAGCGCTTTGGAACAGAAAAAACAGTATTGGGCGAACCGCTGGGAGCTGTGGCAAGAGGCGCCGCGGTGATTGCCGGCGGAATGCACATCTACGACTTTATTCAGCATTCCTACGCCATCCGCTATACCGATCCCCGCAGCGGCGAATATGCTTTCCGAACGATCATCCCAAAAGGGACGAAATACCCGGAAAAACGGGTTAGCTCCGTGATGAAGCTCAAAGCTTCTTTTGACGGACAGCAGCAATTCGGTATCGCCATTTACGAACTACAGGAAACCTCCGTCCGGCCCGTCAGTCAAAATGAGATATTCTTTGACTCGGAAGGAGCCGTCCACGTCATGCTGCTGACCGAAGAAGAGAGCCGCAATGAACAGCGTTTCTGGATGAATGAACAAAATCCATTGTTCTTAAAGACAGAAGCGCCTGCTGTAAAAGGCGCTCCCTCTTTTGAGATATATTTCGGTATCGACAGAAACAAAATGCTGACGATCACCGCTCACGACATGAACAACAAGCCGGTCCTGATGCACTATCCTGTTTTACGTCTTATCTGACTCATCCGGGGACTGGAACCGAAGGTGCCTGTACCCGTCTCACGAACATTTATTCAATCGTATAGAGGCTGATGTCAAATAGTGACTCATCAACTGTCTCGTCGAAACTGTGGATCGTGTAGAAGGTTTCACCAAGCTCCGGCATAACCGCCGGTGCCCCTTCCCAAATATGGACCAGCTTCCCGTCATCATCAAAGTAAAAGACAGTCTCAGCCGCAGCCGCATTTGCGGGAAACACCTCTGTCGTAAACTTCTTTCCATCGATCTCGCGTTCCTCCACAGTGAAGTCTTTCCGCATTGCGCAGCTCTGCATCGTTTTATAGCAGTCATCCAGCAGCAGAACATTGTTATTAAGCATGCTCAAAGATACAGTCGTCACAACCGAACCGCGCTTCTCTTCCGGATCAAGCATATAAACCGTATCATCAAGGAAACAGGTGGCATTGACGCTTTCCAATCCGGAAGATTTTGTGGTCCGCAGTGAGAAATATGCAGCTTCCTTCGCGTTCACATCAAAAATCGACGTGGAATCCAGATAATCGGAATGGTATTCATAACTGAGATGAGCACCCTTACCCGGATCAAGGTCATCAATGATTTTACTCAGCATTGAAGCCGGTTTTCCCGCATTCGGGTTGATTGATTCGTGCGTGAAATACCAGTAATAATTCTCCCCCATCTCTAACGTGATGATCCCATCCGCAAAGGAGCAGGGAAGAGCATCCCCGTTAGTATTGTAGAGCGTGACGGTAGTACCGTCATCCTCCCACTTCGGCAGCTCATTTACACCCCCGTTCATGGTGAGTGAACCGGTTCCATCTTCATTGAGCATGAGTATCGCACTCATTCCCATCGATCCCGGATCCATCTCTGTCTCCCCATACAACATTGAGGTCAGCTCATACTCCCCTGTCAAAGCAGTCTCCGCCCCTGCGGGAAAAAGACAGCCCAGAGAAATGATCAACATAAAAACAACTGACAATAAAAATCTTTTTTTCATGGCAAAACCTCCTCATCCATGAAAGACAAAAGTCGGCACAGCAATAAAGGCTATTATCCGCCCCCAACAAAACCGTCACCTTGTCGACCTTCTTTTAGCATTTTTTATAAGTCGGCTCATTTTGTTTTATATTGTAGCATGAATTTTATATACGTTTATATTCACTTCATGTGACAAACGTATTAACAGTACAGTATTGTGTCCAGCTGTTTTGAGTTGACTCTCCAGCATCAAAAGCTGTCCGGGCGTGCTACATTCTGAATAGTTATCAAAATTGATTGATTATTTGTTCAGGCTGTTCAGGAACAGTTTTGCACGGTCTGTCTGCGGATCAGAGAAAAAAGTATCCGGTTCTGACTCCTCAACAATGCATCCGCCATCCATTAAGATCACACGATTCGCAACACGGCGCGCAAAATTCATCTCATGAGTTACGATCAGCATTGTCATACCTTCAGCGGCCAGTTCCGTCATCACATTCAGCACTTCCCCGATCATCTCCGGATCCAGTGCACTGGTAGGTTCGTCAAAAAGCATTGCTTTCGGATGCATCGCCAGAGCACGCGCGATAGCTGCCCGCTGCTGTTGTCCGCCGGAGAGCTGAGAAGGCACTTTATTCGCCTGGTCTGCTACACCGACCCGTTCCAGCAGCCGCATAGCTTCAGCTCGGGCATCTTTTCGCTTCATTTTCAACACATCCACCGGTGCCAGTGTCATGTTATCCAGAATCGACATATGCGCAAACAGGTTGAAGGACTGAAACACCATGCCGATTTGAGAACGGAGTGCTGCAAGTTCTTTTCCCTCCTCCGGGATCTGAACTCCTTCGATCAGGATTTCCCCGGAATTTATGGTCTCCAGCCTGTTGATCGTACGGCATAATGTCGACTTACCGGAACCGGATGGTCCAATAATAACCACAACTTCGCCTTTATGGACCTGCAGTGAAATATCCTTCAGAACATGCAGATTTCCAAAAAATTTATTGACATTTTTCAGCTCAATAATCGGGGTATCTTTTTGTATCATGCGGCATTCCTTTCCGCTGTTCCTGTCCTTAGACGAAATGCAAGACGATCTGACAATTTGTTCAGCAGATAGTTGATCAAAATATAAATAACTGCAACAACCAGATAAACGGAAAGCATGGCATCATAATTGGAAATCAGCACCTTTGCATTCTGCATCAGGTCCGCACAGGTCACAATGGAGGCAAATGTTGTATCTTTCAAAACGATCACAAGCTCCGCAATCAAAGAAGGAATCACAAAACGGATCGCCTGGGGAAAAACAACTTTATAAAACAGACGTGTCTCCGTCAATCCCAGTGAAAGTGCCGCTTCTGTCTGTCCCCATGGAACCGCATTCACGCCGGAACGCAGTGCTTCAGCCACCACACCACAGGCGGAAATCGCACAGGGCAGTGTGATTTTCCAAAAAGCACTCATCTTTATACCCGTTTGTGGAATAACAAGAAAGAAGAAATAAATAAACAAGAGTGTCGGCACACCTCGGGTAAACTCAATCAACATGGTTGAAATACTTCGCAAAAGCTTATTCCGCCTCAATTTTCCACGCATCAACAGAAAACCTAAAATAAAGGCGATCACAGACCCGGCAAGTGCGGATGTGATCGTGGTCAACAGTCCTTGTCCGAGAAAACGCCAGGTCGTTGCCCGTCCAAAAAAATACCAGTAGCGGGAATCAAATTGTCCTGTTATGACAAATTGGCGGATCACCGCAACAATTAATGCGGCAAGCAGTAAAAATGCGAGAATGGTATAGATACCGATTTGTCTGCGCATTTTCGGTCCCGGTTCTTCATAAAGCATATCACGGATGGAAAGTGGTTTCATCGGAGGATCCGCACCTTTCTGTCGATGAGAGACCCGGCAAATCCGATAAGCAGAGCTGTCGCGCAATAAAGAGCGGCTGAAATCGCAAAAGCCGCGACTCCGCCTGCAC
Organism: uncultured Chloroflexota bacterium; assembly: GCA_902791025.1. Classification (GTDB taxonomy): domain Bacteria; phylum Chloroflexota; class Anaerolineae; order Anaerolineales; family Anaerolineaceae; genus Flexilinea. The sequence continues at coordinate 249,041 of CADATZ010000002.1, forward strand.
TTCTCGTGTTGATATATGAGACGATTCCCGTCAATTCCATAGGCCGAAGCGGCACCTGTGAACCTAATGATGTGGTCAGCATGGTAGCCACCAGCAAATTTGTCATCGGCAGCACAGTCGAACGAAGTGCCTGGGGAATGATCACGCGGCGGATCATTTGGAAAAAACTAAGTCCCAATGCCCTTGCCGCCTCAATTTGACCGGGTGAAATAGTATTGATCCCACTCATCAGATGTTCCGAACAAAAAGCGGATGGGATCAGTGTTGTAGCAATCAGAACACAGACCCTGTAGGCAAATACGATCTTAAGATAAGGGAGCGCATAAACCAGCAGGATCAAAAGCGCTGCACCGGGAATATTTCGGAAGATTTGAACATAAAAATCGCCAAAAACCCGCAGCGGCTTGATCGGGCTCACCCGCATCACAGTGATAAGGATCCCAATCAGAAATGCCCCGGCAAATGAAAAAACCGTCAGTTTCCAGGTCTCAAAGAGCGCCTGAAGATAACGATCACCATATTGGGAGAGTAATGCGCTGATAGTCATTTCTGTACAAAAACCAAAGTGTGACAGTCAGCAACAGGTGCTAACTGTCACATTTCTAAAGAGTAAGAATTTTAAGGATTAATCGATAGCCGGAGCTTCCGGAGCGGTTTCGATTCCGGTGCGGGCACCAAGACTGATGAGCCACAACTGTGTCCAGGTTCCGTTTTCTTCAATCAACTTGAGGAAGTCGTTGACAAATGCCACACCATCAGAATCCTTCGGCAAACCAATTCCATACGGATCAATCGGACCAAAGACATCACCGGCAATGGCATAGGCTCCAGGATTCTTGACAATTGAATTCAAAATCAGGGTATAGTCGGTCACGTAAGCATCCGCGCGGCCTTGCTCAACAGCGGTACGCGCCTGAATATCATCTTCAAATTCCTGAACGATGGCATCCGGAGCATATTCTTCCAAAATCGACGGACCGGTGGAACCGGCTTGGGTAGCCACAGTCTTATCAGCAAGGTCATCAATACCTTTGATTTCGGCATTACCGTTTTTCACCAAAATCGCCTGTTGAGAGGTATAGTACGGACCGGCAAAGGAAATGACTTCCTGCCGGGAGGGGGTGATGGAGTAGGTTGCAAATACCGCATCCACCTGACCGCTTGTCAGCACAGATTCACGCGTAGAAGAGGTGACCTGTGTCAGTTCATATTTGGATTCATCACCCAAAATGTAACGGGCAAGCAGCTGATAAAGACCGGCGTCAAAACCGCGGATACCATTATCGGTCTCGTCAAGCTGACTGAAGAGGAAGGATGTGCGGGTACCGCCGACACGCAGAATTCCGGCTTTCTTCACAGCGGAAGCCCAGGAGCTTGCCGCAACCGCTTCATCTGAAGCAACCGGACCGGAAGCCAGCAGCGTGTCAAATGCTCCCTTATCAATAGCGACAGCTTCTAAATCCTGAGCGGAGACAGAAACGAAAGCACTAACCAACAGCACGAATGCTAAAACAACAAAAAGTAATTTATATGATTTCATAATAATACCTCAAAGAAATTTTTTGTATTATACCTGTTCTGCACAAAAATACAAACGATATAACGAAAAGTGGTACAGCAAGAACTGTACCTGCTGTACCACTTTCACGTTTTTATTCTGTGAACAAAGCGGTTGAATAATAGCGGTCGCCTGAATCGGGGAGCAAGGCAACGATCGTCTTGCCTTTGTTTTCAGGCCGCTTGGCGATCTCAATTGCCGCATACAGAGCAGCACCGGACGAAATGCCTACGGAAATGCCTTCCTTCTTTGCCAGCAGCTTTGCGGTGGCAAAGGCATCTTCGTTCACAACAGGGAAGATTTCGTCATAGACCTTCGTATTCAGCACATCCGGGACAAAACCCGCACCAATACCCTGGATCTTATGCGCGCCGGATTTTCCTTCGGAAAGCACCGGAGAACTGGCAGGTTCAACCGCAACGACTTTAACTTCCGGCTTCTGCTCTTTCAGGTATTCACCGGTCCCGGTCACTGTACCGCCGGTACCAACACCCGCGATGAAGATATCAACCGCACCATCCGTATCCTTCCAGATTTCCGGACCGGTAGTGGCTTTATGGATAGCGGGGTTGGCCGGATTGACAAACTGTCCGGGAATAAAGCTGTTCGGGATCTCCGCTGCCAGTTCGTCGGCTTTGGCAATGGCACCTTTCATACCCTTCGAACCATCGGTAAGGACGATTTCCGCACCGTACGCCTTCAAAATATTGCGGCGTTCCACGCTCATGGTTTCCGGCATGGTCAGGATGATGCGGTATCCCTTGGCTGCTGCGATAGCTGCCAGACCGATACCGGTGTTTCCGGAAGTCGGTTCAATGATGACGGAGCCCTCTTTGAGCAGTCCCTTGGCTTCCGCGTCTTCGATCATCGCTTTTGCAATACGATCCTTTACGGAACCAGCAGGATTGAAATATTCCAGCTTTACCAGGACTGTAGCTTCCAAACCCAGTTCTGCTTCCAGGTTCACAACTTCCACTAACGGCGTATTGCCGATCAAACCCAATGTACCTTTATAAATGTTAGACATAATAATAATTCCTTTCTTTTCTCAGGGGTCAGGAGCCATTGAAGTTCCGACATTTGTCCTTTGGTCATGGCTCACGAACCACGTTAAACTTACTGCTAATTAATACTAACTGCCTGGAATCCATTCTCCAAATCAGCAATTATATCATCAATATGCTCTGTCCCGATAGACAGACGAATCGTATTCGGCTTAATTCCCTGATCCAGCAATTCCTCTTCAGAAAGCTGGGAATGGGTAGTGGATGCCGGATGGATCACCAGGCTTTTCACATCCGCAACATTCGCCAAAAGCGAGAAAATCTTCAGGTTGTCAATAAACTTCCAGGCTTCCGCCTGTCCGCCTTTGATCTCAAAAGTGAAGATCGAAGCGCCGCCGTTCGGGAAATATTTTTCATACAGCTCATGGTCCGGATGATCCGGGAGGGAGGGGTGATTGACTTTTTCCACCAGTGGATGGTTAGACAGATATTCAACGACTTTCTTCGTGTTTTCCGCGTGACGCTCCAGACGGAGGGAAAGTGTTTCCACTCCCTGCAGCAGAAGAAACGCGCTGAAGGGTGAAATCGCAGCACCGGTATCCCGTAATAAAATTGCCCGGATATAGGTCACAAAAGCTGCCGGTCCAACCGCATCGTAAAATGATACGCCATGGTAACTCGGATTCGGTTCAGCAATGTTTGGATATTTTCCGCTGGCTTTCCAATTGAATTTACCGCTTTCTACGATGATGCCGCCGAGCGTAGTCCCGTGTCCGCCAATAAATTTTGTCGCGGAGTGGACTACGATATCCGCGCCATGCTCAATAGGACGGATCAGGTAGGGAGTGCCGAAGATATTGTCGATCACCAGAGGAAGGCCATGTTTGTGGGCAATTTCAGCTATCGCGTCGATATCCGGAATGTCGCTGTTGGGGTTTCCAAGCGTTTCAAGATAGATTGCTCGGGTATCTGCCTCAATTGCATTTTCAACTTCCTGCAGGTCATGTGCATCCACAAAAGTTGTACGAATGCCATACTGCGGGAGGGTATTCTCCAGAAGGTTGAAGCTGCCGCCGTAAATCGTCTTCTGCGCGACGATGTGTCCACCATTTGCCGCAAGTGCTTCAATGGTATAGGTAATGGCTGCCGCCCCTGATGCAAGAGCCAATGCAGCGGAACCACCTTCCAGAGCCGCAATACGTTTTTCAAGCACATCCTGTGTGGAATTCGTCAGCCGACCATAGATATTCCCGGCATCTGCTAGTCCGAAGCGGTCTGCCGCATGCTGACTGTTGCGGAAAACGTAAGATGTCGTCTGATAGATCGGTACAGCACGTGCATCCGTTGCGGGATCCGGCTGTTCCTGTCCCACATGTAACTGCAACGTTTCAAATTTATAGTTACTCATTTTCATCTCCTGAGCCATCACGCTTCATCATTTATTAATAAAAAACTGCCCGGGGACCTATCACAAGTCACCGGGCGGAAATCGACCTGCAATAAGTTTCAACGTAAATCAGCCTCACCACAGAGGCACATCATACAGCAGCACATACACCAATTTCCTGTTTTTTCAAACTTATCCGGACTTGATTTATACGATTGATTTGCCGATAACATTTTTGCCTCCTTTATTGTTTTCTTCAAGAATGCATTTATAATACACCTACTTATCTACTATGTCTATAGTTTTTATGAAATTTATTCATTAAAAACCAAGAAAGAAAAAACAACGTAACAACATCGGAATTTAATGGTATGATTTAAACATGAGAGAAATGCGTCCGAACGTTCAGAACATCATAATGCAATGACTTCGAAGATGCTGATTTTCCGGAAGCATCTAAGCAAATTAAACATTATTAACATTCTGAAGAAGGGAGTAAAACGATGAGCAGCATAATAGAAAAAATGATGACCGAATATGCAAAGGAACGAATTGAATATAGAGACGCGGAATCACTCATTGAAAATGTAGATATTCTCGCAAAAAGGTTCAATGTTACGACCGCGGAAGCCTGCACTTTTTTGAATAAGACAATTGAGGATTATCAAAGAGCAAAAGAAATCGTTGAGAATGCCAATACCGAAGAATTAGCGGTTGAATACGCATAATCGATAAGTATGATCACGACAAAAGGACGATACGCACTGCGGGTGATGATCGATTTAGCGGAACATGAGGATAACAAACCGGTTCCGCTGAAGGAGATCGCTGAACGGCAGGAGATTTCAAAAAAGTATCTGGAGATCATCATGAAAGAACTGGTGAGCGGGGGTATGGTCATCGGCGCCAGCGGCAAAGGCGGCGGTTATCGTCTCAGCAAAGAACCGGAGGATTACACTGCTCTTGAGATTCTTGAACTGATGGAAGGCACAATTGCTCCGGTAGCCTGTCTCGAATGCGGCGCAAAACCCTGCAAACGGGAAGCAATATGCAAAACTCTGCCAATGTGGAAGGAATTTGACCAAATAACACGAAGTTTTTTTACCGGGAAAACACTGAAAGATCTGTTATAAAAGAGGTGAGGAGTTTCAGCCCCTCACCTCTTTTATGAAATCTATATCAAATCGTACTTTTCAACGTCCATCATCACTTTTCCATCCGTGATGAATTTGATTCCGTCCGCAGCCTGATCCGTATAAATTGTGGCAGTGATCACCTGCTCACCATCATTGAGGAATATCTCCGTGCTGAAGCGATCCAGGATGATCCGCATGGAAAGAGCACCATTCCGGTGACTCACCTTCGCACGGCGCTGATGGATCACCGCCCGGCGGGTTCCGGAGAATTTGCGGTCGATCTTCATGATCGAATCGGAAGGATGGAAGCTCAGCGCGGTATGGAATTCATCATTCTCCGCAAACCAGAGCGCAAATTTATTATAGATATCTTCTCCATCAACCGGTCGAATTGAAACAGTCATATCCACCTGTCGGCCGGAAACTCCTTCCAAACGAAGTTCCCCGTCACATATAACATTCTGATACACAATTTTATTTGAGCGTAAGGTCTCAATCTCACGAATCGGCCATTGGTAGAGCCTGTTATTCTTAATATGAATTTTCCGCGGAATGGTCATCTGCCCAAACCACAGTGCCTTCATGCGGATCATCGCCAGGGTATCCCAGTTCTGCATCCAGCCAATCATGATCCTGCGGCCATCCGGTGCAAGCAGCGTCTGCGGAGCATAAAAATCAATGCCATAATCAATAGCCTGATTATATTCGTCATGGAATTTCTTTGTCTCTTCGTCGAAATTACCAATCAGACACAGTGTCCCGTTTCCATTGTGATACTCAAAGCCTTCCGGCAGCATATCCTGTGGGCTTGTCAGCAATACATATTTCCCGTCCAGTTCAAAGAAATCCGGGCATTCCCACATTTTTCCAAAGCGGTTTTTATTTTCCGCAAGGATGCTTTCAAATTTCCAGTTAAAACCATCCGGACTGGAATAAAGCAGGATCATTCCGCTGCCATCAGCCGGGCGTACCGCCACGACACAACGGTAGGTACCGTCTTTTTCCTGCCAGATATGCGGATCACGGAAATCTTCTTTGCTGCAGCCTTCCGGGACATCATCACCATTCAGGACTGGATTTCCCACATATTTTTCGTAATCGATACCATCACCAACAGCGAGACATTGATGCTGTACAACATTTTCCAATTCCCCCATGCGTCTTCCGGCAGACACCACACCGGTATAAATCAAAAGCTGACGTCCATCAGGGAGTTCAACAGCACTGCCGGAAAAACATCCATCACGATCCGGGAGGGAATCAGGCGCCAAAGCACATGGAAGGTACGTCCAATGCAGCAGGTCATCACTGACCGCATGTGCCCAATGCATCGGTCCCCACTTCACCTCATAAGGATAGTATTGGTGAAAAAGATGATATTGCCCCTTGTAATAACTGAAACCGTTCGGATCATTCATCCATCCGACACGGGTCGAAAGGTGAAAAGCCGGCCGATCGGATTCACTTATATATTGCTCAGCAACTTCCTCATATCTTCGTGCTTCGCGTAATGTTTCACTGATCATGTTTTCTCCATTTGAAGTTAGTAGTTGGTAGTTATTAGTAGATCAGTTATTAATGACATAATAAAATGTCAACTACGAACCGCCAACTAATGACTATTTAATAAATTCCGCCTTCCTTTTTGACAAGGAAGGCGGATTTGAGAATTACAAATTATTCAGCAAAATACTTGTCGACATACTTCTGATAGATTGCGATCATATCATCCAGCTTGTATGCCTTCAGATCACTCTGCAATTTATCCCATTCAGCATCACCGAAACCGTTCATTACCCAGTCGGATTTGGCGGTGTTGATGCATTTCTGGATGTCAGCCAACAGGTTGGAGACTGTCTTAGTATCTTCAGCACTCATGAACACGTTCGGCATTGCGTATTTGAAGTTCATGTCCGGTGTGTAGATATCTTTGATCCAGTTCAGACGATAAGCAGCATCATCCGGAAGAGTGACATACTTGCCGTAGTAGCTGTCAAGGATGGCCAGAGGACCATTGACAGATTCAGCTTCGCGGACTTCCACCGGGGATTTGTCGCCCAGAGGAGCGTGCTGGAGCATATCTTCGCCATCAGCATTCTTGCCCATCACGAAAATATCGAAACCATCATCTTCGCCATAGGTACCCCAGTTGTTCTGAGGAGACTGCATCGGATCATACATCTGGTCGATCCAGGCAGCGATCAAAGCAGGATTCTTAGCGTTGGCGGTGATAACACAGCGGCCACGCTGGAAACCGGAAGTGAAGGAACCGGTTTGTGGGGTGATGTTCTTGGTGTCAGCCTGGAGTGCCGGCATCGGAGCCCAACCTTCGAGAGTGGCGATGTTTGCAACGTCCCAGGAGAAGCACACGCCATAACGGCCGGACTTACCCTTTGCAACGTAGGTGGACCATTCCTGAGTGAAAGCTTCAGGATCGATCAGGTTTTCAGCATAAAGCTTGTGCAGCCATTCGGTACCTTTGCGGAAACCTTCGGAGGTGGCAACACTGATGACTTTTTTGTCATCGGTCAGGGCAAGGTGAGTACCGCGGTCCGGATCGCCATAACCTTCACCGAAGCCATTGATCAGGATATAAGGATCCTGGTCGCCATCGTTCAGAATGCAGGACATCGGGATGATGGTACCATCGATGTTGAATTCAGCCTTCAGAGCATCAGCATTGTCGCGGAATGCGATCAAAACCTGTTCGAATTCATCAACGGTAGTCGGCATTTCAAGGCCGAGGAATTCAAGCCATGCGGTATTGATAAAAGGCATATTGCCGATGGTCTGAATAGCGGTCTTTTCGTAACCAAGCTGTTCGATCCACGGGAAAGCCCAGATGTGACCGTTCTCATCGGTGACCATTGCTTTATATTCCGGAGCCTGTTCGAAAACCTTGTTCAGGTTCGGCATATACTTCGCGATGTAGTCTTCCAACGGGATAATGACACCCTGGCTGGCATATTTCAGCAGGTCAGTATCGCCGAAACCGGCATTGAAAACGAGTTCCGGGAGGGTCTTAATGTTGGACATTTCGAGGGAGATCTTATCGCCCCACTGGTCGCCCTGGATGGTCTTCCAATCGACATGAACATTGGTCTTTTCTTCAAGACGCTTGAAGATGGTGCGCTTGTTCGGATCGGATTCAGTACCGGCAGGAAAGTTGGTCAGCGCGGTAATCGTGGCCTTTTCCTTCAGCGGGAAAGCGAGAGAAGCCGGATCCACTTCTGTTCCTGCAGGTGCGCCGGAATCAGCCTTCGGAGCGGCATCTTTCTTACCGCAGCCGGCGAGTGCTCCCGCAATCATAATGACAGCAAAGATCACCAACAAACTTTTATAAAACTTACTCATATTTATCTCCTTTATTCTTTTGAAACCTGAAATCAGAATAAGAAAACAAAGTTTCGTACAAAAATATTTGAATTTCTTATTTCTGATTTCTTATTTCCATTTCTGATTTCTCATTATCCCTTCACCGCACCGGCCATAATACCATTGTCGAAGTACTTCTGGAAGAAGGGGTACATCAACAGCAGCGGAAGGCTGGAAATGATGATGGTCGCGTACTTCAGCAGTTCAGCCAGCTGAGCACGTTCCGCGGTGGACTGCATATCGGATACCATACCCGGTTCCGGCTGGCTCTGAATCAGGATCGAACGAAGAACCAGCTGCAGCGGCTGTTTTGATGCGCTGTTGAGGTAGATCATGGCATCAAAGTAGCTGTTCCACATACCAACAAACTGCCACATGGAGATCGTCGCGATGATCGGTGAGCAGACCGGAAGCAGGATCTGGAAGAAATAAGTCATCTCATTCGCGCCGTCAATTTCAGCAGCTTCCTGAAGATCTTTCGGGATCCCCATGTAATAGGTACGGGCAATGATCATGTTCCAGACACTGAAGGCACCGGGGAGCAGGATCGCCCAAATAGTATCAAGCATTCCCAGGTCACTGATCAGCAAATAGGTCGGGATCAAACCGCCGCCAAAGAACATGGTGATGACAAAGATAATATTGAAAAAGCTCTTCCCTTTGAAATCCGCGCGGGACATCGGATAAGCCGCAAGCAGCGTTACCGCAACCGAAAGGATCGTAAAGAGAACTGAATACAGCAGCGCGTTTCCGAAACCGATCCAAATCTGGCTGTTGGACAAAACCCGCTCGTACGCCATAAGCGTCCATTTGCTGAAATCAAATGTCAAACCAGTATTCTGCAGTGTGATTGGATCAATGAAGGACGCCAGAATGATGTAAACAACAGGCAGAATAATGGCGAGTACAAACAAACCCAGGATCGTGAAAGCAACAATCAGGATCACTTTATCCCCGGGGGTATTCTTTGAGAACTCGCTCCTTTTCTTTGGTTGAGTCGTATTAGCTGCCATGGTTAGATCCCCTTTCCTTCATTCATCTTCTTTACGATGGCATTCATGGATATCAGCAGCACAACATTGATAATCGTGTTGAACAGACCTACCGCAGTGGAGAAACCATAGTCCCCATCCAGAAGACCTTTCTTATACACATAGGTGGAGATAATTTCAGAAGTACCAAGGTTCAGGTCCGTCTGCAGCGCGTAAGCCTTTTCGAAACCAACGCTCATGATGTTACCGACAGCCATGATGAACTGAATAAGAACAGTATCCTTGATCGCCGGCCATTCCACAGCCTTGATCTGCTGAATAATATTCGCGCCATCGATGATCGCAGCTTCCTTCTGATCTTTACTCGCATTAGAAAGAGCGGCTGTATAAATAATGGAAGACCAACCAGCGCCCTGCCAGATACCGGAAGCGATATAAATCGTACGGAATGCTGATGACATCGTCATAAAATTCGTACGAGTCCCAAGCAGAGAGTTGATCATGCCGGTCGGGGAAAGAATGATACGAACGATACCGCAAAGCACGATGACCGAGATAAAGTTCGGCATATAAAGCACGAGCTGAATGTTCTGCTTTGTCTTCTGGCTGAGAATGCGGTTGAGCAGGAATGCCAGCAAAATCGGTGCCGGGAATCCCCACAGGAGTCCGTAAACGCTCAGCTTCAATGTGTTTTCAAGGTATTTCAAGAAGTCAGGGGAAGAGAGGAAACGCTGAAAATGCGCAAAACCAACCCACTCACTTGCGAAAATACCGCGAATCGGGTTGTATTCCGTGAACGCAATTGCGATACCACCCATCGGGACATAACGGAAAATGATCGTTAATGCAAAAGCCGGCAGCATAAAGATAACATAAAGCTGCCAGTGCTGCCGCAGGTAGACCCCTGTGTTATGGAGGGTCTGACCAAAATCGGACCTTCGTTTCGTCTTTGCTGAAGCATTATTCATAGAACCTCCTTCTTACCTTCTTCCCCACATCAAGGAAGCATATGATTGTGCAAATGCACAATATTGTATAGAGTTGTCTATCCATATTATCACCGTATTTTCAAACTGTCAACCCTTTAATTATGTGTTATTTGCACAATTTATTACAATTAATATTAGCTATCAAACAGACCAAAAGTATGCGCATTTGTACGACAATTTGAATGATTTTTTCATAAAATTTCATATTCAAAGAGCAATTTGTCATTTCAAAAAATGATTAAATACCTTCTTTACATATGTAAAATTCAATAAAAATAATAATTGACATTTGCATACTCTTGTGCTAATATAGATATATCGGAAGTTTACAATCTGGAAGGGGCATTATTCATGAATAAAAAAGTCAGAATACAAGACATCGCAGATGCCCTTGGCATCTCAAGAAACACTGTTTCAAAGGCAATCAACAACTCAGAGGGACTTGCGGATGAAACACGGGAGAAGATCCTGCAGAAAGCCATTGAAATGGGGTATAAACAGTTTTCCTATGTCCGCAACATTGCAGAATTGGCCATGCCGCAAGCAGCGAATGAGGATGGCTCCTACGCTGAATTCAAGGGGGAAATAGCACTTTTCACAACGATCTTCATTAATCCGTCCCATTTTGCCACCCTTTTACTGGACCGGTTCCAACGTGAACTGCTTCAGCTGGGCTATACACTCAACACACATCGTGTCGATATTGACAATCTCAAAAACAAAACACTGCCAATTACTTTCAGTAAGGAAAGAGCTCGTGCAATCATCTGTTTTGAAATGTTTGACTGGGAATATGATGAAATGCTGTGCACACTGGGGCTTCCCACATTGTTTGTCGATGGGCCCTGCAGAATCTTTGGGAAAACACTCCCCTCTGACCAGTTATTAATGGACAATACAGCCGGTATTTCAAAGCTTATTATGGATATGCTGCAAGCCGGAAAAAATCGGATCGGTTTTATCGGTAATTATGAGCATTGTGAATCCTTTTTTGAACGATACCTGGCCTTTCACGGAACGATGACGCTCAATAATGAACCGGTCAACAAAGAATGGATCATCAAAGAAAATCATAAGGAAATGATGATCGAACCATTTAGAAACATGAAAGAACTGCCGGATCTTTTTATCTGCGCCAATGATTTTGTCGCGATTGATGCCATGCAGGTACTGCGTAATATGGGGAAAAGTATCCCTCAGGATGTGATGATAGCCGGGTTTGATGATTCTGTTGACTCCAGATTGGTTGAACCGCAGCTCACAACCGTCCATATCCATTCACAAATTATGGCTTATTCTGCCACCCAGCTGCTGATTTCACGCATAGAAGAACCGACACTGGATTACCGCACCGTTTACACGGAAACAGAACTGATCTACAGAAAATCGGCGAGCCTCTAAAGAATGAAGAAGTAATGGGTCAGGAGAAGGTAGAGAATGAAATTTTTGAACTACGACAGCAAATTCAGCCGTACCATGATCAAGTTATGTTACGCCTGCTTCCTGAACCTTCTCTGGATGCTATGTTCCTTACCGATCATCACCATCGGGGCCTCCACGACCGCCCTTTATTACGCCTGTCTCAAGATCGTACGGGAAGAAGGGTATGATGCTGGGAAAATGTTCTTCCACTCCTTCAAACAGAATTTCAAACAGGCGACAATCATCTGGCTCATCCTGTTGGCTTTCGGAATTTTTCTCGCCGGAGATGGGTACATTCTCTACCACCTCCGCACCAACTCTACCGGAGCAGCGGCTGTGATGTGGACACTGCTGATGGCAATCGTCATCGCTGCCGCGGTTATTTATGTGATTGTTTTGCTCTATGTCTTTCCGCTGCTGGCCAGTGTAGAAAACACGACCGGCGCCATGCTGAAAAACGCGTTTCTGATTGGAACGCATTACCTGTTTTCCAGCATTTTGATGTTCGCAGTTCATTTTGCCATGTTTTATATTGTAGTTGCCGTGTTCACGCCGATGTTCCTGATGGGAGAGGGGCTCTGTGCCATGATCTGCTCCTGGCTCATCAAGAATATTCTGAAATCAGTTACCTACGATCCGAATCCGCCAATAGACACCAGTGAAGATTAAACCATGAATCCGAAAGAAAAAGCAGCAAACAAAGAAGCCTTCCGGCAAATGAGTCCATCCGAAAAGATCGAATACATTCGAACATATTATTGGATGCCGATCCTGCTGGCTGTGATTGCACTCGTCGTCCTCATCACCTCGTTGTATCATCACTTTACGAAAAAAGAACAGATCCTCCACACCGCCTATGCGAATGTCAGCATTGGAACTGCTTTAGAAACCGTATTGAACCATAACTACCTGCTTTCCCGTGGAATGGACCCGCAAAAATACGAAATTCTGACTTACCGCAACCTTTATCTTTCCCGGGACCCTTCCCCACAAAATCATGAAATCGCTTATGCCTCTAAATTGAAAGTGCTTGCCGTAATCAACGGCAAAAAACTTGATTTTGCCCTGATGAACCGGGAAGCCTATGACATTTTTTCAGAAAGCGATTATCTGATGGACCTGCACGAATTATCCGGTCAGGACGAATCCCTATATGAGAACCTGAAACCGCTTCTGGTTGAAAACATCGTAATCGTTGAGGACAATGCTATTGAAGTCAACCTGAATGAAGCGGATGCTTATCAGGCAGTGACGAAAAAAGTGGTGAACGGAATAGATCTTTCATCCATATCCGCTGTCAAAGAAGCGGGGTTTCCGGATAAAGTCTATCTGGGAATCATCGCCAACACACCGCGTCTTGCGGAATGCTGTGAATATCTGACCTACATCCTGTCGTTGAAGGAGGCAGGAGCATGACAGAGCAAAAGACTTCCCGGATGAATCGGGAAAACAGTAAGGGGACACAGGAAGAGCTGCCGCCTTCCTATATCTTATAAAACCGGGCTTGTCAGCAAAGTAAAAACCCGGTTTCCGGATCCCGGACGGAACAATACGGGCTTGCATTCATCCTGCGGGGAAAAAGCAGGAAAACAATTTAGAAAAGAGGTATCTTATGCAGAACAGTTATATTATTGTCTTCAGCAACCGGCTTGTCGACCATTACGGGATTGCAATGGCCATTGCGATCCCGATCATTTGCTGGTTTGTCCAGGCTGTCGGCAAGTTTTTTGTTTTCAAAAAAGCCGGCAAAACACCCTGGCTCGGTTTCATTCCGGTTTTGAGCGATTGGCATCAGCTGGATCTGTCCTGGAACAGAATGATCGCATGGCTGTGGGTGGGCATATTCGTAATTTGCTGCTTGTTCCTGAGCGGCATCTTCAGCGGACTCATGAAGCCGTACATCCATGACTCTCTGACAATTGTTTTTGTCATGACGCTGCTGATTATCATGATCATCGACTGCTATCAGCTGGCGAAAGCATTCGGCAAAAATTTCTTCTTCGTCCTCGGCCTGTTCTTCCTGTTCCCGATCTTCATGGTCATTCTCGGACTGGACAACTCAAAATATCTCGGCCCGCAAGAATAATCATTTCTAAATTCTGAAGCAATTTATAATCTGAGGACCGCTTTCACGGCGGTCCTTTTCTGTTCAAGGGCAATGATCAAAAAAATCTTCAGAAAATGATTTCACACAAAAATACTGACTCCGGTGTTATGGTTCCTCCACAATATCTCCGGTCCAGCTCATGATCCCGCCGAAATCATAGACATTCTTATATCCCAGATCCGCAAGCTTTTTTGCAGCCTGGGCACTGCGGTTGCCGGAACGGCAGTAAACAAGAATGATCTGATCAAGGTCCGGCAGCTCTGCAGGCTTTTCCGACCCGATGCTTTCATTCGGGACGAGGATCGCACCGGGGATATGACCGGAAGCAAATTCATCCGCGCGGCGGACATCCACGATCACATGTCCGTCATCCGCTTCCATCATCTTTTTTGCATCCTCCTGAGAAATGCGGGTATAAGAACTTTTCCCGTCCTCTCCGTTCGGAGAATCTGATTTGTTTGCCGTGCCGCAGGATGAAAATATCATGCACAAAAATAAAATAAATATAATATTCTTCATTACAACACCTTTCCTACAACCAATAATGCTTTAATTCATCATAAAAATTTTCTCTTGTCCCCGCGATAATAACGATAACTGTTGTTAATTCACCCGTAACCTCATCCACAACATATTCCAATGTATATGCCAATTCATAATTTACACGGTTATAGTATATATCACAACATCTGATCCCTCGCAGGTCACCCTTTTTTTCTTCACCAATCAAAGGATCAGCCAAAATTTCATCAACCTTATTCTGAAACAATTTCTTCAGTTGTTTATCCTTCAATTTTTTGAAATATTTCATTACCGGAGGGAGAAAAACTATTTTTATCATTACTCATCTCCGGCATCAAAAATTTCATCGTAAGTATAATAGTCCCCTTTCCCATAAGCAGCATCCTTCCCCTGCTGCAAAATTTTTTCAATAGCCGGACGAACAAGTGCCTGCCGCTTTTTGAATTCCTGCAGCAGGAGCTCTCCTGAGAAACCTTCTTTAATCAGGTCTGCAAGAATTAGCTCAGCAAATTCACCACCGGATACATTTTCAACCGGTGTAAGGATGAGTCTGCCATTTTCTACAGAACATATCGCTTCTTTATCAAAGCCAAGATCTGTAAAATACTTTTGAGGTATGGTAATTTGTCTCTTAGAAGATATCGAAACCCGTTTTGACCCTGATAATAACATTTCCATAAAATACTCCTGTCAAAGATTCAAAATTTCCAAGTTTCTTTGTTATACTGATTATACTTGAAAATATGATTTTGCAAATAATCATATACTTCAAAAAAAGTTCTATAACAGAATATTGAATCTGTTTTCAATGAATTAAGATTCAATGAAATCAGATTCAATATAAATATATAAATGAAAATGTCAAAAATGAATTAACAACATCTGTCAGCAAATACCCATTGAGAGAATGTCGTTCATATCAAATCCTGTATAATAGTCACGGTTAGGAAAAGGATAAGAAAATGAACCAGACGAATACCATCGGCAAAGACTACACTACCCGCGAGCTAATCCGCTTTGCTGCGCCTCCGGTTTTGGCGCAGTTTTCCATGTCGCTGCTTTCGACACTGGATGACGGGTTATTCATTTCCCGTTTTGTCGGCACCAACGCACTGGCGGCATTCAGCATCGCCATGCCGATATTCATGTTTTTCATGGCCATCTCCGAATTGTTCAACGGGGCTTCCGTTTTATGTTCGACAAAAATGGGTGAAAAGAAGATCGAAGAAGCCCGGAGCCATTTTACAACCATCGTGATCCTCTCAGGCGCCTTTGGCTGTATCGTTTCACTGATCGGACGCATTTTTCTGGACCAGCTTATCGTTTTCCTTGGCGGCACGGAGATCCTTTTCCCTTATGTCAAGGCCTTCCTCTCGATTGGTGTCTGGTTCATTCCGCTGATCCTCATCAATCACGTTTTTGCCCGCTTTTACGTTCCGGCAGGGAACTCCCGGATGTCACTTTATGTCACATTGGTCAATGCCTTCTGCAACTTTTTCTTTGACTGGCTGTTCATCGTTCAGCTCCGTCTCGGCATGACAGGTAGCGCCTATGCGAACCTGATTGCCAACATTATTGTATTCATCATCGGCATCATCTTTTTCAGCAGGAAAAGCAGTGAGATTCATTTCACAAAACCGGATACCGACTTTTTCTCTACTCTTTGGCAAAGCGCAAAGTTCGGATTTCCGCCCTTCCTGACCAATGTTGCTGTGGCCGTTAATTCTTTCATTGCCAACCAGGTGCTGCTGCATGTTGGCGGAGAAGAGAGCGTTTCTGCTTACACGATCATCAATAATATCCAGTTCATGTTCATGAGCAGTCTCTGGGGACTCACCGGTGCTGTTACACCAATCGTCAGCTACGCTTTCGGTGAAAAGAACAACGCCAAAATCCGCAAGATCCTGAAGCAGATCGTCATCCTGACAACCGGCCTGATCGGGATCATTATTCTCTTCTATTTTCTCGGGAAAACGCCATTGCTGTGGCTCTATCTGAAAAGTGATGCCAGTGAGGCGGTTCGTCAAATGGCTTCACACGGGTTGACGATTGCACCGATGGGTTTCCTCTTCTTCGGTTACAATGTGCTGGCAATCGATACCCTCCTGGCACTGCATCAAAAGAAATATTCCACCATTCTCTCCATCCTCGAGAACGTGATCTGCGCGAACCTGACCATGCTCACCCTACCATATCTTTTCGGTATTCCCGGCGTCTGGTTCGCCTTCCCCGTGGGGGAAATCCTGACCTTTGCGGGAACACTGTTCTTTGCGCTGCGTATCAGAAAGCTGTACTTTTAATTTTTAATGCTTCAACCTGCTATTCCGGCTCACGGATATGTTCACGGAAAAGTGTCATGTCAGGGATATCGTAAATCACATATCCCTCATCATCGAAATAGATTCGATCAAGCCCACATTCTGCCAGTTCATTTTCATAAAGTACTTCATCAGCCGCAGCCATAAGCAGAAACCCTCTTTTCTCGTCGATGGATTTATAACTTTTCAGTGTCAGCCAGTTTGTATATTCGAAAATTCCATCAGGTGTCAAACGCAGTGATACCACCGGATAACCATTCATTAATTCTACAAGTGTGTTCGCCACACCGGCAAACGCATAACCATAATGATAGTCATGGGCACGGATAAACTCAATCGATGGCTGTAAATCATCCGCAAGGTGTGGATTATCATATGAAATCCCGTCATAAGGCTGCCCGAAATTTTTGGAATTCAGGAAGGAAAAACCATTAAAAAGACTGTTCCCCACAAAAACAGCAAAGCAAACCAGATAAATGATCCTTTTGATGTGCGGCAGTCTTTCCTCCATATTCAATCCTATACATAAATATGGAATGATCCAGACTGAAGCAGGCAGCAGATAGCGTGAATAGTCTGCCTGCAGCCGGAAGGGGATATCTCCAAAGATGAAAACGACCAGATTCACCAGCATACTAACCGGAAGCATCGCGCGCAATAAATACTGACGGACATCATCTTTTCCCTTCTGAACAAGGGCTGCACAAGATGAATAGACCAGAACAACGCTGCAAAACAAACCGCCAAGAGACAAAATACCAACAAGACTGAACATTTTCACACCGGTACGAAAACCGAACTGCGTAAAAAAGGCAGCCAGGATCGGTCCCCACGCGGAAGGACTTAATACATTCAGGTTCTGTTCTGTCTGTTGATAAAGCTTCATCGAGGGGATCAGAAAATGTGAATTGCAAAGCATTCCCGCACCGCCTACGATCAGCATCACCAGCGGAATCAGCATCCACCGCGCCCACGGTGTCTTTTTTTGATCGGAATGAGAGACCAGATAAAAAAACAGGCATCCGATAACAGGGATCATTGTAAGAAAAACCTGCCGGATATAAAGCAGACAGCTCAAAAATGATATAAGAATGATGAGAATGAATCGTATGATTTTTGATGGACGTGATGCATCAGGTCTTTGTAAAAATGAGAAGAACAAACCAATCAGCAGATATGTCGGCAGGAAATTACAGACATAATAGACATGATAAAGGACAGTCCGTCCATAGACCACGGTAAAGGGCAGAATAATCAGCACCGCACTGACCAATACAGCTTTTCGATCAAGTCCGCTTTGTGACATCATATAAACAAAAGACGCGAGATAGATCACCTGAATAATGCACGTCCCAAAGAACCGCACATTTGCCCACCCGTCAAAAATATTAAACAAAAGGCCAAAAATCAGCTGGTTTTGAACAAAATATTCCGTAGAATAATAGAAATCGTTCGAGTAAAGGCTTTTTTCTCTTCGCAGCGCATCAGCCAGCATAAGCTCAGCAACAGCATCATCATCCAGCACATGTCGCGCCACATGAAAATTGATCACTGCAGTCCCAATGAAAATCAACAACAATAATCCAATAAGCGGAATTTCTCTCTTAGTAATTCTTCTTTTTCCCATACTCATTTTTTCTGTAAACACAAATTGTACAAGAGGATAAAATCGCAAAAGCCATGATGATAGAAATCAAAAGTGATATTTTCCAAATCACCGGCTCACGAAAAACGACATTGATTGTTCCTTCAAAACCATCCGGCAGTTCAAACATAACACGATTCAATTCATCTGTCTCAATCTTATATTCAACGTCAGAGTCGTCTGACACAATATACCCTTTATAATTATACAATGGTACAGCAACACGATGGTCTCCGTGCAGATCATTCGTTTTACAATAAACCCGCATCCTGCCCGGTGTACGGGAAAGTATCTCCACTGTCTGCATATTTTTACCCATTTCTGCCGTAAATAAGTTTTCGAGATTTTCAGGTGAACTTCCCGGTAAATAATAAAGTCTGTCGTACGGTACACAATACAAACTGCTTGAATCGGATATTGAAATCAAATGGGCATGATTAAAATAGTCACCAACCAACCAAAAAGCCATAATTACACTAAGGCTTACTAAAATCATATCCAAATACCGGAAAATATTTTGTTTGAAAATACTACCTGTCATTATCGTTAAGAAAAGAACAGCAAAAGTCAAAAATCGCCATGGAAACTGTATCCGTGTCATATATCTCCATAATGGAAAATGTATGCTGAGCCAATCCCACGGGAATAAATTTGTTGAAAGCCAAAGGCTGAGTACAGATAAAAACAACAAACCTTTCAATTTTTGGGAACTGTTGCCATTCAGATGCAAAAAAACATTGAAAAAAAGGATAATCATCAAAGGCAAACCCGGCGTAGTTTGAAACCTGTCAGTAACACTACTTCCGGAAATTCCTGTCAGCTTTTGAAAAAAACCAAATAACATTCCCGGAAAAATACTTTCATTTTGAATAAAAACCGGTGTTCCTGAATCCAAAGTAGAAGGAACATTGATATAATAATCCCAAAACGGAACCAGGTAATATAAATTCAATAAAAGTATGAGTGATGCTGATACAAGAAAAGTCAGGACCACCTGTCCTCGGAAAAGTTTTTTTATATAAATGACACATACCCAAAACAGCATGAATACAGACATTACCAACGTAATAATATGAGCACCGGTAATTCCCGTAAAAGCAGCAGCCAGTAAAACGGAATCCCATATCCACACCTTAATGTGCTTTTTTTCATCTGAAAAAATCCGATATATAGCCCACGCAAGCAACGGGAGAAATGCCTGGGCAGTATATTCTCCCACAGCAGATCTCATCCATACATTTACCAACCGATAGGAAGAAGAGCAATAGACCAGACTTAAAACCAATCCAACTCTTCGACTCTTGAAGATTCGCGAAAAAGAAATATATGCAAGACAGGAAGTCAATAAATTGATCAGAACAACATAAATTTTATAAACAGAAACCAAGGAAAAACCAAGAAAACGCAGAAAAGCGGGAATATACAGAAAAAGGTCATTATAGTAAATCGGCGTTGGATAACCGGCTCCATATAGTATTACAGAGGAAATTCTGGCCGGGAATTGACCGGCTCGAATGGACTGAACAATCGTTTCGATCCTCATCAAATGGAATTCAAGGTCATCACCACGATGAATATCCGGAACAAACATAGGAATTGAAGTAAGCGCGGCAATACCCACAATGAAGATAACGATTTGACGCTTTTCCTTACTTTGATATTCCATCAAGACAAGAAAATCAGCCATCAAAACCAGAAAAATAAAAACAGACACAGAACGCTTTATCTGATTATTGTTTGCATTGATCGTTATTGAATTAATAACAAAATCACCCTTACCACTATAGGAAAAAACCAGTTCAAAACTATTTATATCCCGCTTTATTTCAAATTGATAAATTACAGATTTTTGATAACGGTTCAAAATACCTGTAGAAGCTGAAACAAATTTCCTCTCTTCACCGGATGCTTCCACGTAACAATTTTGATCATCCTCTGCATAGTAATCAATCAACACAGAATATGAACCTTTTTTTAACTCTTTGTTTGGCCCCCACAAAAAGTACTCCAAAGGCTCGCCACTATCTTTATATTCTTCCGCTATTCCAAAACCGTTGTCTCTATAAACGGCATATTTACTCTTCCAATCATCAATAGAATAATCACATTTCGGTAAATCCCGCATAGAAAGAAAGAGAAAAAGAAGCGACAGGATGATCAAAACACCACTGAACACCAAAATCGATTTTTTATGTGTTTGATTCCTCAAAATTTTCATTTTCGATAAACACCTGACATTCGGTTCATAATCCATACAGCAGCAAGAAAGAAAGCTGTGACGACGGAAAGATATAAAGCACTCCTCCATATAATTGGATCTCTGAATTCAATTATTATCATTCCATCAAAACCATGCGGAAGTTCGAATCCCAGGTGATTTTGATCTCCATTGATGATTTCATATTCATGTCCCGCACTATCTGTTACATGGTATCCTTTGTAATTATATACAGGAACGAACACTTGATGAGTCTGCTCTGTCTGATCAGTCGTGCAGCAAAGTTGCAAACTGTTCGACTTTCTTGAAACAATTCTCACATCATTCATATTTTTCGTTTCTATTTTCGTACTCGTCCTATTCCAGTCCGTCCCCTGAAGATAATATTCATAACCGGTTTTGTAGGGATCCACTCCGGAGGTATCGTAAATGTAAAAAACCTGATCATTATCCAACAAATTCCCAGCAAACCATAGACTCATCAAAACAGCAGTACAAATAAAACCGGCTCGCAGATAAATGCTTTCGTATTCTGATAAAATTTCTCCGCCAAGTAAAGTAAGGAACAAAATTGCAAAAACCAAAAAACGTACAGGAAATTGGATTTGCGACAGCATGCTCCAGAAAGATATCCGATAAGAAAGCCAATTCCACGGAAAAACATTTGTACTCAAAAACAGAACAAACAATGATAAAACTAAGTATAAATGAAAACTGTTCCTACATTTACCAACTGTGAATTTTCTGAATAAAGCGATCAAAAGAATACTCATCAAAGGAAGTCCGGGATTCGCCTGCATTCGCTCCTGACCTGTTGTATCCCAAGTTCCAACGACCTTCTGAAAAAAGGTGAACATCTGTACCGGATGAACACCCATTTTCTGGATCATTGTTCGCCCATGGTCTACACTGCCCTTGATAACAGTAGAAACATTAAAATAATAATCCGCAAACGGAATAAGGAAATACAAGTTCAGAATAACTGACATTACTCCGGCCAGCAGAAAGGACAACAGAACATTCTTAGTGAAGGTTCTCTTCCAAAGCAGAATACAAACGATCAGCATCAGAAAACACGCCATGATCGTTGTCAGAATATGAGAGCCAATAACTCCGCTCATTCCAACCGCCAAAAGCAGAGCATTCACACCGATTTCTTTTCTGCTCTCATTTGTATATATACGATAAAAAGCCAGTGCCAACAAAGGAAGAAATGCCTGTGCGGTATATTCACCAACAGCTGCACGGGTATAGACATTCGTATAATGGTAAGAAGCTGTTGTATAAAGGAGGGAAAGAATAAGCCCGGTTTTCCTGTTATTGAATATTTTTCCGAATGATAAATAAGCAATAGCTGCTGTTAAAAACAACACTACAAACACATAAATCTTATAAGCAGTGTTGACAGAAAAACCAAGCAGTCTCAGAAAAGCAGGAAAATACAAAAACAAATCATTATAATAAATCGAAAACGGATACCCAAGTCCAAACAAGGTAATTGAAGAGATCCTTGCAGGGAACTGTCCGAATCGAAGAGCCTGAAAAATCGCCTCAATGCGCAAAAGATGCGTCTGGATGTCAGGACCGTTATGGATTCCGTAGGATGCCAGAGGCAAAGCAGAAACTGCAGTAATTCCCAATATCAGACATAATGTACGGAAAACCTGTTTTTTCCTATCATATAAATAAAACAGCAGTTCAAACAGAATTACGGCAAATATAATTTCAGTCGTAGTCCTTTTAATTGCTCTGTTATTTGCGGTAATTGAAATTGATTTCACAGAAAAAGAACCTGTTCCGTTGTACCAGATAATCAAATCGAAAGCATCCGTATCTTCCAAAATTTCGAATTGGTAATCAATCGTATTCAAATGTCTGCTCATAATTCCTGTTGAACAGTCACTTAAATCTGTTCCTGCTGCGCTGACCTGCTGATCATATTCAGACGAATAATTGATCAAAGCAGTGTATGATCCCTTCTTCAATGGCTTGAAAGGACCCCAGAGAAATTCTCGAATGGTGCCAGAATCTTTTAGTGAATCATCTGCAGTTATTCCCTGATCTGTATAAACAACATTTTCACACCGCCAATCTTCAATGTCATAGTCATATTTTGGCAAAGCACCAACTGATAAAACAAAACGTATCCCCATTGCTGCGATAAGCAGTAAACCGGCACAATATACCAATACTTTTTTGTTCTTGATATATTCCATCAATATCCTCTGTCCAAAACAACCATCATCCATAAAAGCATAGAACCATTCAGAACAAAGCATACCTGGACAGCTTTTTTCACTATGTCGCGGACAACACATAAATATACTGCGTGCTGCACCACCAGGTATCGAACAGTTGCAATTATTCTACTATTATAAGGTATAATTTTGGAAACTTTGCATGCACGGGCTCAAAAACCCGGTATCAGCGCAGCAAAGCCGGGAGCTGATTTGAACACTGCAACAACAAAAATAAATTCAAACCGGATCTTTATGTTTCTGACAGTCCTGTTGCTGGCAGGATTTTTGTTTTGCGGCATTTTCATCTTCCGGGATTACGGGACATCCTCCGATGAGATCAACCAAATCGAAGCAGGTCACATCATCTGGACCGCGATATGTGAAAAACTGGGGAGGCCTGCTCCGGAGTTTGGCACTCTGCCAAAACTGAACGAATATTACAACCGTTATTACGGACAGGCCGCCACTTTTCCCACAGTTTTGGTCGAAGCCATACATCATTTTCAGATGGACGTCAGCAGTGTTTTGCGCCTTCGGCATTTCTGGAATTTCCTGATGTATTTTACCGGTCTGGTATGCCTCGGAGTCCTGACAAAGCTTCGCTGGGAGCGGAATGATGTCACATTTCTTCTGCTTCTCATCCACATTCTCACCCCGCGCCTTTTTGGTGAAACATTTTACAACGACAGAGATGTGATGCTGATCTCCCTTTTCTGGATATCGCTCCTCTGTTTTGAAATATTTCTCCGGAAACCGGGAATTTTCACCGCACTGCTCAGCGGTTTTTTCTTTGCTTTAGCCATCAATACGCGCTACTTTGGACTGGTTCTGCTGTTTCTGCCGGCTATTTATCTGCTGCGGCGGGAAGAAAAAAAGAAAGGCTCCGCGCTGATTTTGACTCTTTCCATTCCGCTGTTTTTCTATCTGATGACGCCGGTACTATGGGACAATTTCTTTTCCCAGTTCGCCGCCGGCTTCCGCATTTTCTCATCCGGTCAGCAGCGGACACAGGAAACCAAAGGTCTTGCCACCATTCTGTTCTTCGGAAAATACATTCCGGAAAACGATCTGCCCTTTTATTATGTTCCGCTGTGGATATTAATCTCAACTCCGGTCGTTCCTCAATTTCTTTCACTTACCGGACTGATCCAAAGCTTTCGGAAAAAATCCGGTATCATCGACCGCTTTATGCAGATGCTCCTATGCCTGGGTCTTGCAGCAGTGATGATCATACGTCCCGTTCTCTATAACGGCTGGCGACATATGTACTTTTTCTATGTTCCGGTTTTCTGGTTTGCCGGAGCGGGCATTCATTGGCTGCTTTCAAAACAGCGAAAATGGATAAGAGCGTCTGTTTTCGCCGTAATTTTTATTTCTGCCGGATGGACAGCATACAGGATCTCGTATCTCCATCCATACGAATATGTTTACCTGAATCCGCTTTTCAGCTCCCATGAGGACGAATTTGACCGGGACTACTGGAGACTTTCGACCACCGAAAGTCTGAAATGGATCTGGAATCAGGAACAGGATCTGTTCCGTGTCTGCGACACCAACGCCGGGATCAATAACCACATCATCTCTTTATTCCCCTGGCAGCGGGATCATGTGATCATCAGTCAATATAATGCGCTGCATCGCGTTCCCTCTGAATATCTGATCTTCAACTACAGCGGTGCTGTCGGAAATGAACAGATGTATCCGCTCTATACTTCAGCTTATGTGATTGAACGGGATGGAGTAAAGTTGACAGAGGTGTTCAAACGGCTTCCGGCATTGACACCAATGATAAAAAGCATTTCTCCCGGCACACCGGAAATGACCGATGGCGAAATCGACCTTGAAACCGAGTGGCACAGTACAGCGCTGCAGAATGACAAGGATGAACTGGTTATCGAATTCGGAGAACCGCTCTCCATTCAGGGTATCTCCCTTCTCCCGGGTGATGACGAAGAAGAATATGCCCGCTCTCCCGAGCTCAGCATTTCCAAGGATGGCAAAACATGGCAGGTGATCCCCATTAAAGTCAGCAATCTCTTCGACCTGAGCTTCCCGCAAATCGAAACGAAATGGATCCGCATCCGCAACACTGAGCCCGCTGATGTCCATTGGAGCTTCAGGGAAATCCTTTTTTACAGAAACTGTTCATAACGAAGCACGTGGGGACTGGCATCTTGTGTCGCAAAGCCGACACGAGCGTGCCTGTCACCATGTGCATCGCTGAAAACACTGAACAGTTACAATAACAATCACCTTCACTCTTGACAAAATACCCCTACGGGGTAAACTATATAAGAACAAAAAAATACCCATACAGGGTATTTTCGCAAAAAGAGGATAATATGAGTGACCAGATGGAATTGACGGGAATCCCCGAACGAAAGAAACACCGCACCGAAGAGGAAAAGAAAAACCTGATCAAACGGCTCCATATGGCGGAAGGCCAGATTCGCGGCATTGAGCGGATGGTTGAAGAAAACGCCTATTGTCCGGACATCATGATCCAGGTTTCAGCTGTCACATCAGCCTTGAACGCCTTCAACAAAGAGCTTCTCGCCGCGCACATCCGCAGCTGCGTCACAGAAGACATCCGCGAAGACAACACAGAAGCGATCAATGAATTTGTCAAACTGATGCAGAAATTGATGAGATAAGGAATATATGGAACAATACATTGTCACGGGTATGAGCTGCGCAGCCTGCCAGGCTCGGGTAGAAAAGGCCGTATCAAAAGTACAGGGAGTAACCTCAGTCTCCGTCAGTCTGCTGACGAACTCCATGGGCGTTGAAGGAACCGCTCCTTCAGCCGAAATCATCCATGCAGTCGAAGCAGCCGGCTATGGCGCCTCTTTGAAAGGAAACGCCACAAAATCAGCATCCCAGGTCAGCCGTCTCGCTGAAGAAGAGGAAGCGCTCAAAGATCACGAAACGCCGAAACTCAAACGGCGCTTGATCCTTTCCGCCGGATTTCTCATCATCCTGATGTACATCACCATGGGCTTCAACATGTGGGGATGGCCGCTGCCGGCATACTTTCATCACAATCACCTCGGCCTTGCGCTGACGCAAATGATCCTTGCCGCGCTTGTGATGTTTATTAACCGCAAATTCTTCACCAGCGGCTTCAGCTCCCTGCTACACGGTGCACCGAACATGGATACCCTGGTTGCGCTTGGCTCCTCTGCCGCCTTCGGCTGGTCGACCTTCGTTTTTTATAAAATGTGCGGCATGATCACGCAAGGCGCTGCGAATATGGAGTTGATGGACCTGTATCATAACCAGCTCTATTTCGAGACCGCCGCTATGATCCCGGCACTCATCACGGTTGGGAAGATGCTGGAGGCCATGTCCAAAGGCCGCACCACAGACGCACTCAAGAGCCTGATGAAGCTGGCACCCAAAACAGCTGTCCTGATCCGTGACGGGAAGGAAGTGGAAGTCGGTATTGAGGAAGTACAGACCGGTGATATCTTCGCGGTCAGACCCGGAGAAAACATCCCGGTGGACGGTATCATTTTAGAAGGCACCACAGCTGTCAATGAATCCGCGCTGACCGGTGAATCCATCCCGGTTGACAAAACCACAGGAGATCATGTCTCCGCTGCCACCACCAATCAATCCGGTTATATCCGCTGTCAGGCATCCCGCGTCGGAGAGGATACGACACTGGCGCAGATCATCAAAATGGTCTCGGACGCGGCAGCCACAAAAGCACCCATCGCGCGTATCGCCGACAAAGTCTCCGCCGTGTTCGTCCCGTCAGTAATCGGCATCTCGCTCGTGGTCATCATCGGCTGGCTGATCGCGGGGCAAAGCCTCAGCTTCGCCCTTGCGCGGGGGATCTCCGTCCTGGTCATCTCCTGTCCCTGCGCGCTGGGACTTGCAACGCCGGTCGCCATCATGGTTGGCAACGGACTCGGTGCAAAGAACGGTATTTTATACAAAACCAGTGAGTCTCTCGAAACCGCCGGAAAGGTTGACATCATCGTCATGGACAAGACCGGGACCATCACGTTGGGCGAACCGAAAGTCACCGATGTGATCGCCTTTGATGATTCACTGCTCACCAAAGCATACGCACTGGAGCAGAAAAGCGAACACCCTCTTGCCCGTGCAGTGGTCACAGAAGCGGAACAAAAAGGGCTGAAACTTCCGAATGAAGTTCAGGACTTCACCGCCCTCCCCGGCAACGGACTGGAAGGCAGACTTTCCGGTCACACCCTTCACGCCGGAAGCCTGAGCTATATTTCTACATTGCTTCCGCTAAATCAAAAGGTAAGAGAACAGGCAGAAAAACTCTCGGAAGAAGGCAAAACGCCACTGTTTTTTGAAGAAGACGGAAAACATCTCGGCATCATCGCGGTCGCGGACGTCATCAAACCGGATTCACCTCAAGCCATCAGCGAAATGAAAGCACTCGGACTGACAACGGTCATGCTCACCGGCGACAATGAAAAGACCGCCAAAGCCATTGCCGCTCAAACAGGCGTGGATGATGTGATCGCGGGTGTTCTGCCCAATGGAAAAGAGACGGTGATCCGCAAGCTGCAGGAACAGGGCAAAGTTGCCATGGTCGGTGACGGCATCAACGACGCACCCGCCCTCACCCGTGCGGATATCGGTATCGCCATCGGAGCGGGAACCGATGTAGCCATCGACAGTGCGGATATCGTCCTGATGAACAGCAAACTGACCGATGTCTCCGCAGCGGTCCGTCTGAGCCGGGCGGTATTGAAAAACATCCATGAAAATCTCTTCTGGGCCTTCTTCTATAATGCCATTTGCATCCCCATCGCAGCCGGCCTTTTTTCCTGGAAAATGAACCCCATGATCGGTGCCGCCGCCATGAGCCTTTCCAGCTTCACCGTCTGTATGAACGCCCTGCGGCTGAACCTCTTCAAACTGCACGACAGCAGTCACGACAAACCGATGCGGAACCGAAAGGTCATCAATGTAGAGGCAGCCAAACCCGAGCCGCCCGCAGCCTGTCCGGTGGAGCTTCCGGCGAAACAACAGGCAGCCTCGAAAGAAACCGCAGTCGTCAAAATTGAAGGAATGATGTGTGAACACTGCGAACATGCCATCAAAACAGCCCTCGAAGCACTGCCTTTTATCGAAACAGCCGAAGCAAGTCACGAAGCCGGTACCGCCGTCATTAA
This sequence comes from uncultured Chloroflexota bacterium, assembly GCA_902791025.1. Lineage (GTDB taxonomy): Bacteria > Chloroflexota > Anaerolineae > Anaerolineales > Anaerolineaceae > Flexilinea. The sequence goes on from CADATZ010000002.1 coordinate 277,113, forward strand.
ACTCACAGGTCCCATCGACAAAGCCGCTATACAAAAAGCGGTTGAGGACGAGGATTATGAATTCATAGGAATCGAAAGCTTGTAGGCAATATGGAATTCTCATCCGTATCCTTCATCTGGGTTTTCCTCCCATGCGCACTTGTGGTATATTATCTTATTTTTATACTGCCGCTGCAAAGGGAACGGAAAACAAAACTGCTCAACGCTGTCCTGCTGATTTTCAGCCTGATCTTTTATCTGCGGTCCGGGATCCGGGATCTGTTGCTGATGGTCGTGATGATCCTGCTCAATTACGGAGCGGGATTATGGATCGATTGCTTTTCCGGCGAAGGGGAAGCTTTCCGGAAAAGCCGCAAAGGTGTCTTTATCGCATCCTTGATCCTAAACATCCTGGTTCTGGCGTTTTTCAAATACTTCAACATGATGGTCACGCTTGCTGATATCGTGGTCTCCCATTGGAAAACTCTTCCGGGTTTACTTTTCGCATTGAGTAAATTCGAAGGCAGCGGCGTGATTCAAGCACCTCAAATTGTCATGCCGCTTGCCATCTCCTTCACCACCTTTCAGACAATTTCCTACCTGACAGATGTTTACAAAAAGAGAATCGAGGCAGAAAACAGCCTGCTCAATTACAGCCTGTACACCTGTTTCTTCGTACAGCTGGTTCAGGGACCGATCATGCGCTGGCAGGATCTGGGTACACAGATCCAAAGCAGGAGTCACTCATCCCAACATTTTTCCGATGGCATCACCCGGTTCTGCTGCGGTCTGGGAAAGAAAGTCCTCATCGCCAACACATTAGCAGAAACCGCTAATAAAATATGGAATAAACCGGCAACCGAACTTTTCAGCGCAGAGGCCTGGATGGGGATCTTTTTATTTACGCTCCAGCTTTACTATGATTTTTCCGGTTATGCGGATATGGCTGTCGGATTGGGAAAAATGTTTGGTTTCAAGATCAGCGAGAACTTTGATTATCCCTTCACCGCCCAATCCGTTCAGGAATTTTGGCGCAGATGGCATATATCCCTGTCCGCCTGGTTCCGGGATCATATCTACATCCCGCTGGGCGGGAACAGGAAAGGGAAGTTCCGGACCTATCTGAATCTCTTTCTTGTGTTCGTCCTGACAGGCATATGGCACGGTGCCAATTTAAATTATGTTCTCTGGGGTATTTTTGTCGCTCTCTCCAGTATTTTTGAGAGACTGTTTCTTGGAAAACTTCTCAAAAAAAACCCTGTGAAACCGCTGAACTGCCTGTACAGCTTTTTTGTTTTCATGATGGGGCTGGTTCTTTTCCGTTCTCCCAATCTCTATCACGCAATAAAATATTACAGCGTACTTTTCAAACGGATCCCGCCGGCTGACGGGACATCGATCCTCAGTTACTTCAACGGCGGATTGTTCATCGCGCTTATTGCCGCTCTTTTATGCGCTGGATTTCTGCAGCGGGCAGCCGCACCGGTTTACGCAAAATACCATGACAAGATCCCCGTGCAAATGATCCGCGTGGTGTTCCCGATCCTGCTGTTCGTTCTGTCAATGCTGTTCCTGCTCAACGGCTCATACAATCCATCAATTTACGCAGGATTCTGAAAGGTGGCAGGGATTTTATGAAAACAAACATCATTCCGAAGCTCAGCATTCTTTTATTCATCCTGCTGCTCATTCTTCCCACACTGCTCTATTTCACCATTGGCGAAAACACAGCCCAAACACTTGAAGAAAAGCGCAGCCTTGCTGAATCTCCCGACCACTTTGATGAAAACTATTTTAACAATCTTGAAAACTGGTATAACGATCACGCACCCTACCGCATATCACTGATCACCCTTCAAAAGCAATTGGCACAAAAATATAACGGCTTTTACCGGAACAGGATCCACCCCATCCTTTCCGCCTCACTTACGCCGGATTGGTACAACGAGGAATACAAACAATGGGCAGGACTGAACACGCCATACCTGGCGCCAATGGAAGATTATCTGGTTGAATATGGGCGGGAAGACTGGCTGTATTATAACGGTGACAACTCCACCGGTTTTTTCAGAGGGAACAACCTGCTGGATCCGGACGAACTGCCGCATTGGAAGGATTCTTTTGCCTCACTTCAAAAGCTCTGTGAAGGGAAAGGGATCCGGATCGCTTATCTGATCGTTCCCAACAAAGAGCAGGTTTATCCGGAATATATGGCCTCCTACAAGATTGAAAACCTGCCCAAACGGGAAGAAAGGATTTTTCAGTATTTAGCTGAAAACCACATCCCGATTCTTTACCCGCTGGAAGATTTCAAAGAACTGAAAGCAGACCACACCATCTACTTCCAACAGGATTCTCACTGGAACCAGATCGGGGCTTATTACGCAATGACGAAGGTTTATGAATTGCTGGGAATGCCGGCAATTCCGCTGAATGAGGTTCAAATCAGCGAGACGACAAAAACAGGCGGAGATCTTTCCAATTTCAGCGGTTACGCGACACAATATCCGGACTATCTCATCACTTATAAACCAGAAATCACCTTCACCACCGAAAGCTATAACGACGGTCGCCTTGAGATCTTCACCTCATCCGCGGAAACCGAAAACGATCTCGTCCTGATCGGTGACTCCATGCGGGATCATAACAAGGATTTCTACGCAAGGGATTTCAAAAAATCAACGATCCTGTTCCGTTCCGAACTGGAAGATCCCATCGTGACCAATGCCCTTCTTGAAATGAAAGCAGGAGACGTTCTCCTTCTTCAAATCACCGAACGGCATGACGAAGCCGCTTACAACGTGATCCAATACCTGCTGGACCTGCTGAAATAAGGCAAATTGTAACGAATAAAAACACTTACAAATCATGATAAAATTAAATGAAGAACGGCACATTCAATGAGCATACCGACATTTTAAAGTTGGGAAAGGATGTCTGAAAATGGGTATATATCTGAATCCGGGGAATTACATGTTTCAGGAGGCGAAACGTTCGGAGATTTTCGTTGACAAAACCGAAATGATTGGTTATGTCAACAAAATGCTTGGCACGAATCAGAAATATATGTGCATTTCCCGTCCGCGCCGGTTCGGAAAAACGATGGCAGCAAACATGCTTTGTGCCCTCCTTCAAGCACCACAGCTGCCTGATCGAACGGGCATGAAATCAAAAAGAATCGTATCTATTCAGGACGAAGCACTTGGGGACTGATACCTTGCTGTCGCGAAGCCGACACAAGCGTGTCTGTACCCATGTGCGTCTTCCGATACTGATTTTTGAAATGCTCTTGTCAAATATTAAACCTATGCTAAAATAAGATCATAAATAAGCGGTTATCGTACAATGGCAGTACGTCACCCTTCCAAGGTGATCATACGAGTTCGAATCTCGTTAGCCGCTCATTTTTGTTAAATTGCACGTGTTCTTTTCCAATTGCACGTGCAATTTTCTATTTCTAAGAGATTTTACTCGGATGCACTTGCATAATTGTTTTCCAACTACACATCGAAAAGACATAAAATAAAAAGTCCGAAGAGGTACCCCAGGGCTGCAAAAATAAATGCAGCCTTAAGGTAGATTAAAGGGAAGAATTCTATTGCATTTACTGTTACGGTTCAATCTAATTTTTTGTAACTTTTCAGAACCCGCAGCGACGCACATGGGGACAGGCACACTTGTGCGGGCTGCGCCGCACGAGATGCCAGTCCCCACGTGCTTCGTTCTGAATAGACACAATTTTTTATGTAAAACTCAAAGCTGGAATTGACGGATTCGATTGAATTCGTTGTGTACATCACTTTCCGAACAGCACTTCCATGGTTGAAAAGCTGCTCGACATGCATCCGGTTCCTCCACTATCTCAGATATATCCCAAAAAAAAGGATATAATTTTTGACGTAATTATTCGGAACTCAGCAGCGCACCTGAATAGATACTTTTTGAGAAACTATTCAGAACCCGCAGAGACGCACATGGGGACAGGCACGCTCGTGCGGGCTGCGCCGCACAAGATGCCAGTCCCCACGTGCTTCGTTCTGAACAGTAAGCTACAGAGAATAAAACTGGCAACAGATTTGGAACCATTATCAGGTATAACATCATCGGGATTGCGATCAACCTGGTCCTTTCGACAGCAAAAATAATCATCGGTTTTGTCACAAATGCACATGCCGTCATTCTTGATGGTATTGAGGGATTTTCGGACCTCATTTCATCCGTCTTCACCATTTTCTCCGCAAAAATCGGAGAAAAGAAGGCCGATAAGACGCATCCTTTCGGCTATGGCCGGGTGGAATATCTCGCCTCACTGCTCATCACGATCATCATCATGCTCTTTGGCATCCGCACGATCATAGAGTCAGTACAAAACATTCTGGATCCGCATGAAGCCCCACATTACGATACTGCCGTTGTTGCGATCATGGTCCTTTCCCTCATATTGAAGTTATCGTATGGGATCATCCTCCAAAAAAAGGGGCGTGAAATCAAATCCGACGCAATGGTCATGTCCGGAGTTGACTGCATGAGCGATTCGATTACATCTATTGCGATCCTGGCAGCGATCCTCATCAAAAAGTTCTTTGATTTTGATATCGAACATTACCTGTGCATCGGGATCTCCCTGCTGATCATCGCGACAGGTGTTCAAATGCTGCGCGAATGTGTGACAAAAATATTGGGGACCTCGGTTGACCCTGAATTCAAAAAAAAGATCAAAAACATGATCGCCATGGAAGATGGCGTCTACAATGTTCCCACCCTGGTCATTCACAATTATGGTGAAGATGTTTATGTTGGCTCAGTTGAAATCGAAGTAGATGAAAACATGCGGGCAACTGAAATCACGAAGCTCTCCAGAAAAATCACTGCAAAAGCTGATGAGCTCGGAATGACGGTAACCGCTGTCGGCATCACCGGCACAAACACTTCTTCTCACAGGGCGGATGAGATCAGGGACAGGATACTGGATATCGTACGACAAAATAAAAACATCCGCCGGGCACATTCATTCACCGTAGATTTTCAGGAAAAACATATTTCTTTCAGTATTGAGCCAAATTATAACGATCCTGACCAGGTAAAGACCCGCCAGGATCTCATCAATGAGCTGCAAACCATCTTCCCCGAGATGACGATCACCATTCGAACCGTAAAGGAAATCTGACGACCTTGATAAAATGAAGTACGGAAGAAAACAAATCATACAGTCACGATTGATTTTCCCCGCCCATTAGCTGTTTTCTCAGCATCTTCCCGAACGTGCCGCCTTCATCATTGAGGGCACCGCTGCGGGCAAAGGCAAGGGCTGTCACAAACACGAGATCGAGTGTTTCCTCCCCGGTCCGGATGCGGTAAAAACCCGGAAAGGCGGGCCTGCTTCGATTTGATCTCCGTTACCACCACAAACGCGGTCAGTGCAGCACCTACCACAAGTGTGTAAAATCCCATACCGTTCCCGCCATGAACAATGGAGGGATCCGCGGGATCGTAAAAACGTCAATGGTTTTCCCTTCTTTATAGGACGGACTATAGGAGTCAAGCCTCGAGGTATATTCCGAGCCGTCCGCTCGCTTTTATTATATTTTACTCCATATCAAACTTGATTTCAGGATGAATTTTATGGATGTTTGGAGAGGGACGAAGCACAGTACAGTTTTCCTGTGTGGATTAGCAACATCAAAAAAGCTGTCCAGGTCTGCTTTCTTCTGAAAAGATACCTTTATATAAAGAAACCGCTGAACAGCAATTCACTGTTCAGCGGTTTCTGACTGTTTCTATCGTTTATCAGTCCTTATTGACTTTGGCTTTTACCTCTTCAATACCGGCCTGAAGCTGCTGTTTCTTCTCTTCGACCTTGTTCTTGAGGTCTTCCTTCTGTGCTTCGCGGAGTTTGGCGCGGGCTTCTTTTTCAAGCTCTTTTTCAGCCTTGATGGCCTGTTCGATTTCCTCCTCAACTTCCGCGGCATCACTTTCCACAATGGAGACATTGAATTTCGCAAGTTTCTGCTGCAGTTGGCCTGGTTCCTTTTCCTGCGCAAGAGCGATCATACAAACCTCACCGTCCATGATCATGTCGGCAACTTTTTCGATGATCGATTCATTGTCCAACGCATCGCCAAGATCAAAAACGCTGCCGGTCAATGCACCGAGGCTTCCACCCAGGAGCATCCCAATCGGGCCGCCGAGGATACCGACGAGACCGCCGATCAGTCCACCGGCGAGGGTATCATTTGAGGTTTCGATACCGGTGTCGAAAGAATCAAGCGTATTGAGCCCGTTGTTTTCTTTCTTGAGCAGGACAGCCTGGGAAACGACATATTTATCGGTTTCGGGGTTTTGTTTGAGTTCGGTTAAAGCCTGGTAACCTTCGCTCTCGACTTTAAAAATAGCGGTAAGAATTTTATCCATTTTTTCTCCTTCAAATTATTTTGTTGAATTTCTGTCTGAATGAAATTCTGAATGATTGATTTTTCGTAACTGTTCATAACCCGCAAAAACGCACATGGGGACAGGCACACTTGTGCGGGCTGTGCCGCACAAGTTGCCAGTCCCCACGTGCTCCGTTCTGAATAGTTACGATTGTTCATAATTATACCATAAAGTACTTCCGGGGACGTATCTCGTCGTGAGACGGGTACACGCCCGCGAGCGGTCCAGTTCCCGGACAAAAAGAGGACAGGCCCCTCGAGGAGGCCTGTCCCATAATTATTTGCTCAAATCGCTGTTCAGAAAGGACGCTTAGAAGGGCTTCGCGAACACCACGCGGCGGTTCAGGTAGCCGCCATCCTTGGACTCGTTTTCACAAGTCACCAGGACGAGTGAGTTCGGATCTTCGAGGGCGATTTTCGCGATTGCTTCATAGTCATCCGGGCGGAGCAGTTCATTCGCGTACACGCTGAACGGGAGATTCATACCATTTTCAAGTGTGATATAAATCGTGTCATACTGCTTGAGCGAACCGATGTTGCGGAACGGCCCCATTTCGGATTCATTCAGGTGGTTATGTCCCGCGATCATGGTGTAGCCTCTGCCGGGTTCAGAAGTACCGGACAGGATACCGGCGTCAGCGCCAAGCCATTCGATGGCCCAGTCTCTGCCGATTCTCGGAACACCGACCAGGTCAACACTCACCTCGAGTGCCGGGATCTGCAGTCTCATACCCAGATCTTCATACTTCAGACCATCCGGACGGACTGAGAGCGGCATGCGGAAGCGCGTCGGGAACCCGGTGGCGGGCAGCTGCTGGCCGCAGCCAAATGCCGAACAGTTGGTTTCACGATCCCAGAAGCCGTTGAGGGGATGAAGCTCGAACGGTGCTGGTTCATCAACCGATTCGATTCGCCAGGTCGCGGTCTTTGTGCCTTCATAGCCGCCCAGGCCGTTGATCACAATCGAATAAACACCGGCTTTAATGCCACTCAGATCAGCTAAAACAACTTCATAGTCAACACCGTTCTCCAAAATTTCTCCATTATTATTGTTGACGACGGTGAAGGTAACTTCCTTGGGCGTTCCGTCATAGTAGAAGGGGAATTTGTAGGGTTCCTTAGGCATGACATCGATCCTGGTGTTTGTGTTCAGTGAAGTACGGCTGATCTCCGGATACAGAGTGCCGCTCACAGGAATGTGGTTCGCATCGCTGATTATTCTCCAATAGATCGTGTAGGTACCTGCGTCGGTTCCCTGCGGGATATCTTCTGAGTAATCATCTTCAGAAACTTCCTTCGCAGCGATGAAGGATTCCTCATCCTTGGCATAGAAGAATTTGCAGCTGAGGCCTTCCCTACATTCACCGGCAATGATCAGATCCTGCGGTTTACCGTTGTAGAACAGGTCATCAATTTCCTTCGGAGCTGTGTAGTCACAAACATCTGCTGTGGTATCGTTGCATTCGACCAATTTAGCAGGGAGAATCTTGAATTTAGTTTCGGTTTGCGCATCACCAGCCAGCGTGTAGTTACTGTTATCCAGTCCGATCACGGTCGCGATGTAGCCCTCACCGGCATCAGTCTTCCGGCTGTCGTCAGAGTAAATAACCTTGACGGTATCGCCATTTTCAATTTCCTCATCCGGCACATAGGCCACCGGGACCTGCGGTTCACCGTTGTAGGTGAGTTCCGTATTACCCCAGATGATGTGCACCGGTTTCGGAGCAATGGCTGCAGTCATCGTGAACGGTTCATCTGCACTGCCGTAATTGGTATGGTTGTCATCACCGATCACGAAATACTCGATCACGTATTCACCTGCATCCTTACCCTTCGGCAGATCCCAGGCTCCCTTATATTCGGATTCACCCTGGATGCGGAACCAGATCACGCCGCCATTAGCCACACCGCCATCAATCAGGACCTGTTCCTCACCGTTGTATATCGGAGCCGGCGTCAAAGCGGACGGAGGAGTAACGATAGAGGCCGGAACCTTTTCGATGGTCAGTTTGCCGGGGACATAGATAACTGTATAGTTACCCTGAGATACTTCCCCTTCAGGAGTGATGGCATATTCACCGACGTTTTCACCCGCTTCGCGGGAAAGTTTGTAAGTGACGGTGTCATCACCGATCGTGCCGGTCACAGTCGCGGTAAATTCCGGATCCTGTTCACCATAGCGTTTGGTCTTGTCGTCAGCAGTGACAGTCACTTCCTTCTGTGCGATGGTAACTTTGACGCCGTTGTAACGATACGGATCGTCGGTATTATTCTCATCAATCAGATCATAGTGATTTGAGTCGCCCTGTACATAGTAGTAGACACGATATTCACCGGCATCAGTACCCTGCGGCGGGGTGGGAGATTTTTCTCCGCCCTTGAAGAAGTACATGATCGTACCACCGTCAGCTGTTCCGGGTTCAACAATGTCCTGCGGCTGTCCGTTGTAGATCAGACCGCTTATGGCTTTCGGTTCTGCAGTGATGGTAGGCTTAGCTTTATTGATAGTCAGCTTACCTGGGACAAAGGTGACGCGACATCTTCACCACTTTCACGGGAGAATGTGTACGCCACAGTATCTGAACCGAAGGTACCTTCTACGGTTGCGGTAAATACAGGATCCGATTCACCGTAAGTCTTTTCCTTATCATCCGCAGTGACAGTCACTTCTGCCTGACCGATGGTGGCTTTGACGCCGTGGTAGCGATACGGATCTTCAGTGTTGTTTTCATCAATCAGATCGCTGTGGTTCTTGTCGCCCTGTACATAGTAGTAGATGCTGTATTCACCGGCGTCAGTACCCTGCGGCGGGGTGGCAGATTTTTCTCCGCCCTTGAAGAAGTAC
>CADATZ010000003.1 GCA_902791025.1 uncultured Chloroflexota bacterium
TTATTGTTTGGTTTCTCTTCTGGATAAAGCGTATATTTGCCAAAATAGAAGCCTTTTCAGAATCAAATGCTCAATTAGTCTATTGTTGAGCAGACACTACATATCAATGGTAATCCTACAAACAAAAAATCACAAATTTTCAAAATCACTTGACACGGAATAAAGGGTATGCTAAAATATTGAACGTTGAGCGAGACAGAAACAAAAAAATCTGGAACGCAAAAACGGAATGGGGATGTGGTGTAGCGGCTAACATGCGGCCCTGTCAAGGCCGAGATCGCGGGTTCGAACCCCGTCATTCCCGCCTGTTGAACTTGGACTTGACAGTCCAAGTTTTTTTCTTTAAGATTACGACTAAAAAGTATCATTTTTGATCCTGGTTTTTCTTCTTTTTATGTAAAAAAAAGAAGGGGAACCAGGATTTTTTTCTGGTTCAGAAAGGGCCGTTATGGATGTTTCTGATACCAAAATTATTTTTGAGCTTTACCTCACCATTACAGGTATGGGAAATTCCCGCCTTGAATTATCCGTTGACCAATTCAAAATCCAGCTTATTGCTATTCTGCGAAAAAAAGGATGCATAATATCATTGATCAATGAAAGTGATCGGCTTTATACACTGAATGAAAAGATCCTTTTATATTTTTCTCCATTAGAAAAAAATCCATATGAGATAGAGAGATTTCTCTTATATGTTCTGAGAACTTTTTATCCCAGGTACATAATTGCTTATGGTATCCGGAATGAATCGGGAGCCTGTATTTATCGGGTCGAAATAGCTGAATAGACGGATTTGTATCATTTCAACATAAGGGAAAATGAGATATGGAAAATGACACGATAGCCAATTTTGATACTTATCCGGTCCGCGGGCCAGTGGTTATGGGATTTATTGATCTTCTCGCATCAATTGCTGCACGCAGTATAGAAGAACAGACTGCAGATCAGCAGAAAGGATCGTCAGATGGACACAAGTAACATTCTGAAAGGTCTTGAAAATAAGCAGATGCGTGCTGCGAGGAAAAGTAAAGAAAAAGAATCGAGCCCTGAAGAGTTGCAGCGCAAAACCAAAGCAGCTTTGTATCTCCGTGTTTCGTCGGATATGCAAAGAGAAAATTTCAGTATTTCAGCCCAGAAAGAAGAATGTCTTAGATACATCAACGAACATGGTTATACCGTTGCCGAAAAAAATATTTATATTGATGAAGCCTATACTGCCAAAAATGAAAATCGTCCTGCATTTCAACAACTGCTTGTGGATGCGCATGCGGGGGAATTTTCTCTGATCGTTGCACACAAAATGGATCGGCTGCAAAGAAATCTCAGACTCATGCTGGCGATGACTGAAGAGCTGAAGAAGATAAACGTTACTCTGTATTGTGTTCATCAGCATATGGAAGTGACCGATGATTTGATTTGCAAGATTCTTGCTGCAATCAGTGAAGATTATCTGAAAAATCTTGCAGATGAGGTAGCAAAAGGGAAACGGCAATCCTGCAGGGAAGGAATCTTCATCGGTTCAACCGCTCCATTCGGGTATAAGCTTTTGAAACCCGGTTTCCCCGGCAATGAAAATGGAAAACATCGCAAACTGGTTCCGGATGAAAAAGAAGCTCCGGCAATAAAGAAATGCTTTGAAATGTACGCTACCAATAAATATTCATTTCAGGATCTTGCTGACTATTTAAATGTGGCGGGTTTTACTCCGAGACGTAATTCCGAGAAAAGAAAAAGTGTATTCGGGAAGGAAACGATCCGAAGCATGATGGATAATCCGGTATATGTCGGCATTCTTGTGTACAAGAGCAAAAATTGTGAATTGGGGTATGAGACTTATTTGGCTCAGCATGAACCGATCATTGATCCTGATGTTTTTTCGAAGGTATCTGCTGTGCGTGAATCGAGGATCATAAACCATAATCACAACAAGACTGATGGAATCAGCCTGAAATCACGTTTTTTGGTTCAAAATCTGATCTGCTGTGCTGAATGCGGACGTCGGCTGCGAGTTCAATCCGGAAAAAAGACATTCCGGTATAAAGACTATTCAGAAGAACGCGGTCTGGAATGCAAGTACAGCGGGGAATATGCAGATGCACATATCATTGATAAACAGGTTCGTGATTTCGTGTCTGTTATCGATATACCTCATTCCTGGTCCGATTTGATTGAAAAAAAGGCAGAAGGGCAGGATTATGTCAGTGAAATTCAATCGAAAATCAAAATAATTCAAGACCGGATTAAAAGACGCACGAACGCATATACGGTAAGCGGCACATACAGCTTCGATGATTTTCAGAAAGAGCATAATGCGGATCTTGCTGAAATTGAGCAGTTGAAGGAAATGCTTCCAAAATCCTCAGATATGCTGAACGCACAGATCACGATCACTACCTCTCTTATTGATCTTTTCAAGAGAGCAACAGCATCTGAGCAATACGACATTGTGCATTATCTGTTTCAGAAACTGTATTTTGATTTCAGTAAATTCCGTTTATGTGCTTTTGAACCGCGTCCGGAATTTGAATTTCTTTTTTCTTCTTTTGCGGGAAAGAATGGATGGCATAAGGAAGGCAGCCAATATCTGATTCATTCCGGAGCACATTATGAATAACAGCAGAAAAAGGAATATTTCTAAAGGAACAACGAAAGGAAAACTCGCTGCAGCGAAGAAGGGATATTTTATCGGATCAGTCCCGCCGTTCGGTTATAAGAAATGGAAACGGGATGGTACTGCAGGCATGAATCCTCGTATATTACAGATTGATGATAATACTGCTCAGGCTGTTCTGGACTGTTTTGAAGCATTCGCTGAAGGAGATGTTTCTTATCGTGATATAGCCAATGATTTGAACGAGCAGGGATTTCTCTCAACTCTTAATAAACCTTTTACTCGTGAAACAGTCCGCCAGATGCTTACCAATCCGGTCTATATTGGAAAGATTCCATATGGGAGAGTCGGACCTTCTGTAAAAATGCTTTTTTCCGGAAAACATCAGCCAATTATTTCACTGGATTTATGGGAACAGGTTCAAACAGTGCGTTCCAAACGGAGCAATATAAACCGAGATAACAAAAAATAAAGATTGCTGCTGAATTTCAAAAAACCTCTTTCACTATACTTTGCAGATACTAAAACACAAATATAGATGAAAGAGGTTTTTCTATGAAGATCCAAAAAACATTATTCGTCCTTTTTACAGTATTCTTTATTGCTTTTTCCGTTACTTATGCGGATAATGATTTTTCCGACTGTATCACGATAGATGGCAGGACGTATAAGGTATCGCCGGATTTTTCCATCCCGGTCGGAATTGACAAAGATTCTCCGGTAAAACTGAATTTCTCAGATGAAACACACGAACTGCTGAGCATTGAACGAATGACAGATGACAACTCTGATAATGATCAGTTTGAATATCATTTCGGAATTGTCAATGCGATTTCCAGGGCCAGTTCTGATCTTGAATACAGAGTCTATGTAGATGGCACGGGCTATCTTTTTACCAAAGATACCAGGATTGACGAAAGAATTGCCTTTCTGGAAAAATATGCTTCTGTCGCTCTTGTTACGAAAAACGGTAAAGTTATCATTTGCAGAGTTCTGGCATCGAATACTGCTGTTCCGGAAAAAGATATTTTTATGGGTATGGTTGATCAGTCTATCCAGGAAGAAGATAAATACATTCTTGAAATAAACGGAAAAACTCATGTCCTTGATCAACAGACAGAAACTTTCGGAACAGTTATGATTCCCGGAACATGGGTCTTTGGATATGAAATCAATGAAGTCGTAAGGTTCATTTCCGTAATAACAGACGAGTTTCCGAGACCGGCAGACATTGAGTCCTTTCAGGGATTTGTGAACTTTGTCGGAGATATCGGAGAAAGTGGCGTGTACTACATCACAGTCGAAGACACTACACTGCGTCTTCTTCCCGATACGACAATAAAAGGATCTGTTTCATTGGGGGATTTCGTCTCAGGATTCAGAATCAAAAACGATATTCTGCTGTTGGATAAGCCAATAATATTCTTCGATCAATCCCGTTTTGAAGTCTATTATCAGCCTGTTGATGACATTGTATCTGTCCGGGATATAAATTCACCCGCCGGTCAATCCATCGTTTCTATCATTCTTGGGGAAAAAGAAATTGAAATCAATTCCTTCACCAATGTTGTCGGAGAACTGAAAAAAGGCGTACCGGCGATGGTGGTCCTGTATGACGGAATGACAAAAATTGTAGTTGTCCGCGAAACAATTGACAGCGGGAGAGTTCCTGTGTTCGGTTTTATTTCCTCGATCGCCGGGACTGCACCGAATTATTCAATTGTAATTGACGGGAAAACATATTCCACATCTTTTGCAACTATTATCGCGGCTGAAAAAGATCTGGAGCCGGGAATCCAGGTTGCAGGCATTGCAAACCGGGATGGCGTATTTGATCTCCTGACATGTTATGGGTCTGTCCTTCCTGAAAGCAGGCAGAACCAATATGCAGGCGTTATTTCCAAAGTAGCCGCTAATGCTTTCCAGATTGATGACCGCATTATTGATTATGATACGGAAACAATTATTTCCGGTTCATTTACGGAAGGAAAATTCGCTCTTGTCTTATTGGAAGGCGAATATGCCGAAATGATCTATATTCTTCCGGACGATTATTCTGACTTCAATTATCATACCGCGTCAGGAGTCCTGAACGGAATTGGCTCCGGGGACAGTAACGGGAAGAAAGCAATCAGACTGGATGAAACCGTATATTATCTTGATTCAAATACAACAATCAGTAAGAACCTTGCCTATGACGAGATCGGGACTGCCCTGTATAAAGGGTTGAATCAGGTATCAATTATTGATGTTTTACCCAAACCAGATAACTACGGTCAGAAATTCAGCGGAAAAATTTCTTATGCACATGCCGGTTCATTGGATGGAGAAATAAAAGTTTCAATAGGAAATACTGAATACATTATTCCGACGATTGCAGCCTTTTCAGGATTTTCCGATTCGTCCAGGCTCAGTTCAGGAGCAGTTGTTGAAGGTTACGCCTATGGAGATGAAATTCTTGCGGTAAGGATTCTAAAAGGCGCAGGTTTATTCGGGATATTAAATCCTCCCTGGGTGGAATATGTGATGACAGGAGGAATCATTTTAATTGTTCTCGGATGGCTTGTTAGTAAAGCTGTCAGGAATAGATCTTCATGGCATACCGGACATCCGGAGACAGGTGCAGGAAATACAATCATTCTCCATGAATCTGACGGACAAATTTATAGATTTACTGCAGATGAATCCCTGTCCACTTTCATTATGGCTATGCACGAAAAAACAATCTCCGTAAAAGTCCGCAGGGGAAAAATCATTGAGGTCCGATGATTTGTATCTTTTCTGAAACTAAATATCAGGAGGAATTCGTGGAAAATATTGAACAATCATCCGGACGTGCGATGAAAAAAAATTTTAGGAGTTTTTTTACATATTTGTTTGTGGTAATAGCGTGTATAACAAGCATGTTAATCGGTTATTACTGCGGAACCAGAAACGGGGTTGAAATTGCGACAAATGCAGCTCTTGAATTTCTGGAATATAAGGCATCCGATCCGGTTGAAACAGATTTATCTCGGCTGACTTCAGAGCCCATTGCAGTGTATGGCAGTGATAGTCCGGAAAAAATCGTTATGGTTTTTACAGATCTGCAGTGTCCTTCCTGCTCGACATTTATGGAAGAGTCGCTCAAAAATCTTGTTGAAGACCGGTCGATAAGGCTTGAATTTTTTGATTATCCGTCAGATAGCCATAAATACGCACGGCTCGCTGCAGCCTATACACGCTGTGCGGTGAAAAACGGAGTGGATTATCTTTCATATACAGGTCACCTGAACGCTGACTACAGCGAGTGGTCCTCAATGCTGAAGGAATCGAACGTAAGCGAATACCTTCTGCAGACTTCTATAAAATACGGTGCGGATGAAGACAGCATGAATTTGTGTATCATTAATGATGATGTATATCAGGAGATCGACTCAAACATTGCGGATGCGGCTGCTTTGGGTGTTGAAGGCACACCGAGTTTTATCATCGGAAATCACCTGATAACGGGATATGTCTCCCGAAGGACATTTAATTCAATGCTGAATGAATTCAGTAACTGAGCCGAAGAATAGTTAATTTATACAGGGACCGTCATTTGTGCGGTCCTTTTTAGTATCTTTTCCCTGATAAATACGGAGGAAATTATATGAAAAAGAAAACAGCCTTATTTCACCTGATCGTATCTTTTCTGATGATCATATCCACGGTCAGGGTATATGCTTCAAATGTAGGGGAAACCATCTCTGTTGAAGGATATGTTGATTCCGCAGGAAAGAATTCTCTATATGTTGCGGGAAAAATACTTGTTGCCAACGAGTACAGTTCCATCAATGCGGCAGGAACAAATATTTATATCGGTGATTATGTAATGGGATTTATCTACCTCAATGATGACATGCAGTCATATACAATCGTATCCCTTACAAAGATTCCGGAAAAATCCATTGGAACACCCACAGCTCTTCCGCCAAGTACTCCCACACCATTGTGGGCAGATCTGTTCACACCTACCCCTTACTCTCAGGATAACGGATTACATCTGCTGTCTGATTCGGAGACAGCCTGGAGTCAGGACTTCTTCGGAGCAGCTCTTCCGACACAGACACCGGTACCATCAGCAACGCCTTCATCCATATCCTTTGAAGGAGTTGTTTCAAAAGTCAGCGGAAACAGGATCGTTATTGATGAAACTGAATATCTTACCGATAACGCAACCGCCTATAAAAACAATCAAAGTGAAATCAGCGCAGATGATTATGTCCGTGGACGGGCAGCTCCATATTCCGGTGCTCTTATTATCAGATATATCGAAGTTCTTCCTGATTATGATCGTCCGGAGCTCGAAACAAAGACAGTATGGGGATTGTACCAGGCTCAGGATTCTTCGAAAATGATTGTTTCCCTTCCTGAAGGAGATATAGAAGCTCATTTCTTCCCGGGAACGAAAATGTCGAAGACATTTTATACCAAAGGTACACTCATAAGTATGGAAATGAGCGGCGATTATGTAAGATCTTCCGCCGACTATCCTCTCGTTCAGTCAGGAGAGACAATAACTCCTGTCAACGGTATCATTGATGAAATCATCACATTCTCTGAGAATGAGATCTATTTTATTTCGTCCAATCTCGCATATTTTGTGAACAGCGATGTGAAGTTTATACCGGAGGTGAAATCCTTTGTAAAAGGGGCGCCTTTTGTCGGTCTCATGCACAACGGACGGGTTATGACCTTATATTTTACGGATAATAACCGTGTTAAAACGATAAACGGACCGGCTTCTTCGGTAAAAAAGAGCCCGGATGGTAAAAACATTGATTTTATGGTCGGAGGCGTTGAATACCATATTACTCCGGATACAGTAGTCAGCGGAACAAATCTGGTCCGTCACAGCGAAATTGAAGGTTATGCAGACTCTTCGAATAATGTTTTCTATATGACTTTCAGGACACCCTGGTATTCCCGATTCAAGGACTGGAACTGGACAGTTATCATCCCGGCTTCAGTATCGGCGATTGCGCTTATTTTATTCCTTCTCCTTCACAAGACAAAAGCGAAAGGATATCTGCAGGAAGTCACAGGAAATATCATCACTTTGACGGATTCCAGAGGCGAAAACAGAAGGCACTTCAAATGTACGGATGAAATTGCAGGATATGTGTCATCATTTATCACGATGGAAGTTGAATTGACTATCTACCATGGAAAAGTAATTCATATACGGAATGCCTTCTGATTAGTATTTTTTTTACCACAATAAATCCCCTCATTCGAAGGGGATTTTTCTGTTTAAGAAGGGAAATTATTAAACGATAGATCGTTAGCTTTGTGATTTCTGTCTCTTTGTATTTTTATTCGACAGAGAGGATATATCTTATGAAAAACAAACTGATCGATTTCCTTCGAAGGATGCCATGGGCGAGCCGTGAACTGCTGGAAAAATATTTTGGGGCTGAAGATCTTGAAAAGGATCTTCTTCTGTATTCGAAAAAAATAACCTCAATTACACGGGCCGATAACCAGACATATTATTCGGCAAAACCTGCAAATTACCATCTTCTTCCAGGAATATCCCGGAGAGAAATGGTTCGAAAGTTTATGTCTGAGAAATATGGATACTCCATTTTCGATGAAGCCGAAAGTCCATGCGGCAATGCTGATTTCAGAGTTTTTCTTGGAGACAGCGAAACATGGCTCCGGGTTTGGGGAGATATGGGTCATATTGCTCCGGAATGCCTTCTTATATTCAGGAATCCACCTGTTTTCGGAGATAATGTTCACGACATAGTGCTTACTTGCCAAGTGCCGGAACGTATATTTTTTTTGAAAACGCAGGCAGAAATCATCTGGAAAGATGCCCGGAAA
This sequence comes from uncultured Chloroflexota bacterium, assembly GCA_902791025.1. GTDB lineage: Bacteria > Chloroflexota > Anaerolineae > Anaerolineales > Anaerolineaceae > Flexilinea. The sequence goes on from CADATZ010000003.1 coordinate 8,462, forward strand.
GGGAATGTTGAAATCATTGAAGCAGGGAAAAATCACATAAAATCAATCCTGCCGGATTTTAAATCCAATCGGAATGTTGGGAAATATGATCCTCAGGAAGAGTCTTATCCGGAGATATCAAAGGATCAAATTCCGCCCTTTAACGATACTCAAAAAAAACAGATATCAATACAGGAAATGCGCAGCACTTTCTTGTGCAGGCAAAGCATGGAACTAAAGCAGCAGGATTATGATCTGCTGCGATTTATTGCATGCAATCCGTTTCTTAAATTTCCGGAGATTGGAATTCTATTCGGCGGAAATTCTTGCTGCGCTATGAGCTATTCGCAAACTAAAAAAGAAAATGAAGATATTAATGATGTTTTTGAAGAAGTAAACATTCTCAAGGAGAAAAAACTGCTGAGCAAAATCAGTCATGGATCGATGAAAGATACATATGTACCCACCTGGCAGGGTATCGATCTGCTTGCCGCTTACCATGGAACAATTCCTTTCTATCTGCGAAAGTACAGTCAATGGCCGCAGATAAGTTTTGAGGAAAAGCATTTTAATACACATCGTGCTCTTTTGAATGAGAAATTCTCTTATTTTGACAGCCATTGCAATTACGCTATGAAATGGGGGGAGATACGGCCTGAGCATCAGATTCTTTGTAAAGAATTCTGTGCTGCACTTATTTTTGGCGCCAGATTTTTGAAGTCTGTATTCGGGTTCGACATTGAAGTATCCGGGCTGACAACTATTTCCTCGAATCTGAAAATTTCATCGATCAAACGCGGACGGAATATTATCCAGCAGCTGCATCCTGATGGATGCTGTACGGTTACCTATTCTCAGGCAGCCTTTAAGAAAAAATGGAAGGTATTCATAGAAATTGAAAGGAACAGAAACAGTAAATATGAGCTCCTCGATAAACTTGAGAAATATAAGTTTTTTATTCCTGCAGCAAAACAATTCTATGAGGGATACGATGATGTTGTCGTGATGTTCTTTTTTGATGACACGGAAGAAGGAAACGGATCGGTGGAAGAAAAAAGACGGGCATTGCTTGAAACTATGAAAAACTATGGAATAAAAGGGTGCTTTGGTCTGCTCAGCGACGCCAAAAAAACGATTGATGGATGGGAGCCGAAACATGCCAGGATTGAAAAAGAAACCTGTGGAAACATGTACTTATATCGGAAAATGTGGCAGGTTTCAGATTACTGGCCTGATACTGTAAAGCTGGCTTTTCCGTTTTTTCTGTTGTAGGATCATTTATCTGAAAAAGTTTGTGAATAATCTAAATAGTAATACTTATTGTTGTTTTTTTCTCTTTTTAGGCTTCACATCCCCGTTGTATCCTTTGGCAGGGAGAAATTCTATGAGGAAAGGAAAACAGCTTCTGATCAGAAGAGATGGACAGAACATTGCACTTGTTGAAGACCTCAGTTCTGTATTTGATATCGGGAAGGGACTGATAGGATCTCAGGAACCGGATATTACTGAAGGATTGTTCGAAGGCGTATTACTCCGAATGCCGGGGTACAGGAAGAAATGCAGAGGAATTATCAATTCTATCCATATGATTGGAATGAGATATCCGATTTCCGTATTCTGGATTTCTGAAAACATAATTGTTGACAAGGCATATGCAATGCCCGGTTTCCATATTTATTCTTCGAATCGGCCATCTACTGTAGTACTGGAGCTTTCGAAAGATGCATTTCCAGTTCTGAACACAGGTGATGTACTGTCATTCGAAACGATTGCCTGATTAAAGCGGCATAACCCCATGTTTAAAAGTAAACCGGTTGTAGAGCTGGATATGATCCTGGATTGGATCCGCTGTCCCATGAGAGTATTCAGAAAAAGGAATAATTCCATCCGTGTATTTGAGTATGAAAGTCTTCTTCGGTTCATGCTGCTGAACAGTCTGAAAGCAGGATACAGAGATGTGGATTCTTCACAAAAACTGAATCTTGAGCAGCATGTACCTGATATATGGGAATATCTGCTGAAAATTCGCGGTGTTCCGAAACCTCAGCTTCTTATCCGAAAAATGCATGAGTTCTATTCGATGCGCAGCAGATACGTCGACCGAATAGAAAAGCGGTATCTTGATTCAACTGATTTGCTGAATATGGCACACTGGTGGGATTTAGGACTTATTTTTGACAATGAATATTTTCGTCTGCGCGATGAGATAAATAAATATCAGTCTTATCTTGGCTTCCCTGACTGGAATATCGTCAAAACATACTACAGAGAATATGAGCACAATCCGGTCTCTCTTGCGGATACTTTCAGCGATTATCTGATCGGAATCAAGACGTTTTCTTTTCGGAAAATCCCCGCGGTAAATATTAAATTTGATGTTCAGGCTTATCTTGACCTGAAGGACATACGGTTATCACTGCATTTCGATATTTTGTGGCGTAGGGAAAGAATCTACAAATCAAAAACGCGGCAGCTGAAACCGGGTTTGATTGCAGAGCAGCTTATTCCATGCTCATTGTTCTCCAATGCAGAGCAGATTTTTCGAGAACGGATGATATTAGGAGATATCCGAATGCCTTTGACCGGCGTTGATTACACAGACGGAGATGGTAATCCGATCCGCATTGATTCAGTAACATGTTGTATCTTTCCTTCAAAATCCGGAACAACAGCCTGGAAGGAATCCGGGCTGACATATGATAAAGCAACCAAAGCGGCTGTTCTCTCTGTATTGAATCATTACGGACTTGTATGCCTGAAAGCATCGGAGAAAAATCTGTTTGTTCCCCATAGTCTGGTAAAAAATGAAATCTGTTGTTCCTGTTCTTTTTTGAAAGATTGTTTTGAAAACAGAATGAAGCCCTCAACACTGCCGGAGATTCCGGCTGAAACAGAATCGTAATAAAGGAGATACAAATGCCCCGTCCTAACAAAAAATCAGATCTTCCCGTAGGAGCGGGAATACCTTTTGATCTGTCTGAAGCTGCTGAACTTCTTGACAGAAATCTGACACTTGGCCAGGCTGGTATGTTCAGGCCGATCCCTACCGGCCTCACCGGAATTGATGAAGCATTGGGCGGCGGTCTCCACGCCGGCGATCTCGCTATTCTTGCCGGAGTTCAGAATATCGGGAAGACAGCTGCCGTTATTCAGTTTGCAGCTTCTTTTGCAAAGTCCGATACGCTGGTATTGATTGTCGAATATGAGCACAACGTTACTCATGTTCTGGAAAGGCTTCTGATTCAGAACTCCTATGTAAACGGGTATGGAGGGCAAAGTTTCAATCAGGACCAGCTTCAGGAAGCATATGTCGAAACAGTCCGGGAAAGAGAAGAGCAGAATATTATAAACGATACTTCATACAAGTCTTTCAATAAACTGCTGAGCAGACTTCCGAACGGGGTAATCGCATGGAACAGACTCTCACGGATTCAGCGCAACATATGGATTATTCAGGGCGACGGAGCCATTACGACGCCTGATGTTCTTGCAGCGTATGTTGAGATGGCAAAACAGTATGCCGGATCCAGAAGGATTCTGCTTATTGTCGATTATCTGCAGCGTGTTCCTGTTACCGGATTCTATAGGCATCTGACAACAGAAGAACGTGTTGAATATATCTTCCATTATCTGAAGGCAATGGCTCTCAGGTGTCAGGATGATGGATGGATCGTACCTGTCCTCGGGGTCGCCGCAATTGAAGCTGAAGCCTTAAGGGCCGGGCGGGTTCATATGGAAAGCATCATCGGCGGAGCGATTACCGCATATGAACCGGATGTCGCCCTTATTATGAATAAAGACGACAGGGACCCTGAAGGGAATCCGGTCGTCCGTTGGGCAATAGAAAAGAACAGACACGGACCGTCTGATCTTGAATGGAAACATAAATTTTTCGGTGCCGCTTATTCATTTATTCCTGATGGGGAACCGGTAAATGAAGAGAACTCCTGGCAGCGTGAACGCAAGAAAACACAGAGCGAGATCAGTGCAGCCAGTATGGCGGAAGCTGTAAGAGATGTACTGGGGAAAAAGGAATGACAGCGGGTTTTGAAGTTTCATCATTCTATGTGATTTCTGTATCGGCCATGTTTATTCTTCTTGCTGCAGCAGCCGTCTCTGATGTGAGAACCAGACATATACCGGTTTACTGTTCATTCACTCTTCTTCTGTTGTCCTTCGTTTTTCTGATCCATGAAGGCCAGTACTTTCTTGTGTCCTATTATCTGCTTGCAGTTTTTTCAAGCGGAAGCAGAAAATTGAAAATGTTTCTGTTCATAGGTGCAGTGATTGTTTTTGCAAATACCGGCGATTCCGCAGGACCGCTGATATTCGGTCTTGCTGCAGTGGACTTCCTTTTTGCGCTGAGGATTATCGGCGGGGGAGATGCAAAGATTCTCTTTTCGATGCTGGCTTTCGGGTACAGAAGCTGGATTATGGGAATTTCCATTTCTGCAGTAACTCTCATTGCCGGGTTTGTTCAGATATTCCGGTTCTATGGTTTCAGATATTTTTTTTCACGGATTAACTCAGCGATAGGACATCTGAAATCCTGTACTGTTGAGTCCGATCAAGAGAGAATAAGAATACCTTTCGCAGCCCTTCTCCCTGTTTCTTTTCTGCTCTATCTCTTTGTATCATTTTCAAAATTATGAAGGAAAGAAGATGAATATGAAGAAGATTTATTTGATTTCACTGTTAGTTTTGTCTGTCCTGATCTGTTCAGCCGTTTCAGTGTCCGCTGCTGAGCAGGGAGAATATCCGGAAGATCCGTTTACTCCCTATGAGACAAACCTTCACGGTATCGTAGGACCGGCTAAGTTTTTTATCTGGGATGCTCCTCTTTTCTATTCTGAAAACTACAGCAGGGTTATGAAATGGGAAGTGGAAGTGAAAGGCGGAGATCTTGGCACAGCGAATCTGAGTTTTTATACCAATCCGTTTTCACTGGTATGGAACAGGGCTTTCTATCAGACGGATCCTGACACAGGAGAGGAAATCCGGATCCTTGCACCGATTGGACGGTATATGGCAACGATCACCGCAATCGGCGGGGAGGAACGCGAGGTTCAGGCTCAGCGCGATGTTGAAATTGTGATTCCAGATCCCGCAAAATCCTGGTATGAAGACAATCCGGATGTCTACTGGCCTAAAACCGGCTGTGATCTGCGCCTTTACATGAGCCGAAAATAAAGAATCACATCTTCTCCATGGGATACCAGGCTGAAATAAAGGAACTGACAAGTTTTGTTCTGATGATCGTGATCGTACTCTATACGGTCACGGTCGTCGCCAACCTGGTCAAGGCGCAATCCTCGTATCTGACCGGCAGTTCCTATAAATACGGAGATGCGATAGAAAGCATCATCATTCTTACAATCCTGCTGGCAGCCGGTTTTGCGGTAAATAAATACGGAGACTCATCCCTTTCGGTTACTTTTGACGGCGGAAAAGGGGAGGCAACCTGGGTAGGGCTTGCCAAAACGGTCATCGCGATTATTGTCGGGACTGGATATTTCCTGATCGCTGTCAACGCTCTGTGGACCTTATTCAAAGGGCAGTCCGAGCACATGATAGGCCGGCCGTTTCAGATGTCCGAAGCCCTGGTAAAACTTGGCGGTGTCCTGATAGGAGGAGTGCTGACGGTCTTTGCGGCAAGGATCGCTCAGACGCTTGTTGACGGCATCGCAGGTATGTTCTGAAAAAAGGGGGATAAATGACCAACAATGACATGGGGCCGACATTCGGTTTTATTCTGATCGCCATGACGGCTTTTTTGATCCTGAACAGCATAACAAGAAATTCAAACAGTGCCCTGTTCACCAGAGCGATGAAAATTCTTGACGACAGCTTTTCAGAAAGCATTGCGCAGAATGAAGATATATCTGATTCGCTGCGAAATCATATGGATAACGAACAGATCTTTGACACAGAGGATCTGTCATGGTAAGAAATGATCTGCTTTTCTATATTGTTTCGATCGGAATGACTGCTGCATCTCTCCTCTTCGGACGGAAAGCTGTTTTTTCTGAACTGAGGCAGACTGAAGATGAAGATATATGCAGAAAAGGCAGATCAAAATGGACCCTTATCTGTGCTGCAGGCTTTGCAGGGATTATGTTCCTGTTTTATTCCCACAAGTCAATTCCGATGGAAAGACTTCTCTTTCTCCTTTATGTGTTCCTGTACAGCTCTTTCATTGGTCTTGTGGATCTGTATTCCCATAATTATTATCTTGAAATGCTTCCGGGCCTGTTACTGTTCATTCCGATCGGATACATTACATGGGGAATGACTGACGCTCTGGCCGGTCTTCTTGCCGGAATCTGTGTGGGATTCATCCTGGCAATTATGGAATGGCTCTTTTTCCGCAGACTGTCATATGGCGGAGGAGATACTGTATACGGTGCCGCAGCCTCAGCACTTGTCGGGTATCCGAATTTAATTCTCTACTGGGGCAGTTTTACTTTGATTCTTATTCTCGCGGCTATTGTCCACATTGTAAATGTCAAAGCAATACGAAAACAGAGTCTCTCGGACAACAGATTTGTTCCTCTTCTGCCCTGGTTTTCGATTTTGACGACGATTTTTTTTGCGATTCTGATCACTGTCAACTGTTAATTGCAAACAAAAAAAGTATGAATAATGACAATGGAAATATTCTGCTGAAACTGATCTATCTGTGCATGGATCACCTGATGCATAATCCCAAGAGAGCGATCATCATTCTGTTTTTTGTCTTTATTTTTACGATGGTTGCGGGAGAACTGATCGGAACAATGCGAAATTCAGAAACGATCTTTTCTCCGACCGCCATACCGCTTGTATCGGGAAAATCGGGTTATTATTTCACCTTACCGGATATCGATGATCACGGTGCTGTAGATCTTACGCCTCATGCTGTAATAACAGAATCACCAACACCGGAAATATCAGCTTTGAAGATGGAGACGCCTTTACCAACTGCAAGTGTAACGGTTCCCTGTTCTTCCGAACTGAACATAACTGAGGGAAAGATGGCTTATATAGATTTCCCCGGAGGTTATTCCGCTGAAATCAATGTCAGGTACCGGCCTGAGGATCCGAACATAATCATTGGTAAGGTCAGCTCAGGGGAAAAAGTTTATATTCTTGATGGCCCTGTATGCATATCCGGATCCATATGGTGGCAAATCAACTCAGATACGCATAAATTCGTCGGCTGGATACCTGAAAAAATCGCATCAAAGCCAATCATAAGGCTCAAATAATCTTCATTATGAATTTTCCATTGGTGATGAATTAGAAACTGATTAGAATGCCCGATTACTACTTGAAATCCCGGGAAAAAGGGTATTATAAAAAATGAAAAGGGAGTAGCCAACCGCGAAAAACGGAGCCCCGCCGTCAATACGGTGATTCGATGATCACCCGGCCAGGCATAACAGGCGAGACTTTTATATGGCAAGCGTCGTGATAAAAGCCTCGTTTTTTTATTCACAGCGATTACAGCGCAGGGAATCCTGCAGAAGGAGAATTACAATGTTCGGTTTCATTATTTTCATTATTGTGCTGTCTTCCATTGTCCGGCTGTTCTCTGGCCCGCGCCATCACCATCATCATCACTGCGGCGGTTGGGGGATGGGACATCATCACCATCATCATGGTCATTGCCACCATCATCATCACTGCCATCACTGGTAACATTGCCGCAGACAGCAAAAGGGTATAGCCAACTGCCGGAACATGCAGTTATTCAGGTAAGACCGCAGAACACTTTCTTCATGTCTGCGGTCTTTTTTGATTCCCTTTTTTTGAGTATTCGGTAATTTTCGGTGATGTATAGAATATGGAATTTTTGAGATCGCATATATTCCCAGGTCACGGGAAATTATTGTAAGTACGGCAGCATAAAGCCAGATTGTAAAGGCATGGCTTTCTTATTAAAAACGAAACATCGCATTATCTAATCAAAAAAATTCCCAGGTAAGAGGGCCTATTCAGTGACAACGGGATCTGTTTTTGTCTTATACACTGCTGAGACAGCAGAATCAGATTTCACAGACTCAATTCCGCAATCGTGTTGGTACGTATATTGCATTATAATAATTGAGTTTCTTACTGCGAGAAGTGTCGTTCATCCATGTCAAAAGGCTCTCTCCGATCAGGCTCGTAAGGAGTACAATTAGAATGTGCATTCTACCCGCCCCTTCAGATATTTTTACCTTCCGCGTTTCTGACGCTTTAGCCCTTTTCAGCGGCTCCGCCGGTCCGGCGAAACGTATTATTCCCTCCCTTTCCGAAAAACAAATCTTCCGCAGACATGACCGATCCCGTACCGGTCTGTTATTGATTCTGGTGCTGCTGATAGCGGCAGCTTTGACCTCTGCGGCTTTTGCGGAAAACAGCGGCATCACCTTGGGCTCAGGCGCGGTAGTCAAGGGAAATCAGGTGTATTTTGGAAAGTATGATGGCCCGGTATTATGGCGGGTGATGGGGACCGGCAATTCCGAAAGCGGAATGCTGCTGATCTCAAAGGATATTCTGCAATATATTAAATTCAATCTGAACTCAAACGCAGAAAATGCAAATGTATGGGCTGGCAGCAATGCGCAGACCTGGTGTATTGATTTCTATCAAAACGGGACAAATGCTGTTGAAAAAGCCGCGATTCTTGCCACGATCGTTGATGAATTAAATGATAAAACCAATGGGGATTATTCATTTTATTATAGGGGTGGAACCCATGGCTATTACTACGGAGCCGCTCCGCTGACGAATGAGCACTTTTTCTTTCTGTCTGCAAAAGAAGCAGATGAATTTGATGTTAATGACCGAATAGCATCAGGTACCCAGACAGGCTATTGGTGGCTGCGCTCTCCTGAAGTACATTATGATGATAGTGATGAGGTCGGCCTCGTTTACCCTGACGGTAGGGTGGAAACATTCACCGTCGATGACGAGTACGGGGCGCGTCCCGCTTTTAACCTGGATCTGGCATCTGTCCTCTTCTCATCTCTAATCCCCGGATCTTCAAATCAATATAAGCTTACACTGAAGGATAACGACAATCTTTCAATCTCCGCAGCCAACGTGACAAGGAACGGGTCAACTGTCACGATCCCGTACACCATCAGCGGAACGAACGCCGTATCCGGAACAAAGGCCTATGTGTTGGTCACGGATAAAGCGTATACGGAAAGCGATGCATCAGTTTTGTATTATGCCGCTCTGACGGAAGGCGGAACCGGTACGTTTGAACTGGACAGCAACTGGGGGACGAATTATAAGGTCTACCTGCTGGCTGTAAATGAAGGCGGAGAAAAGAAGACCGATACCGCAAGTGAACCGGTTGAGATCACGATCCCGGATTCCGTGGATGCTTATCCCCTCTGGATCGGGGGCGTGCAGGTGGACGAAAACAACTGCGGCAAGCTGTCGGACAACCATTGGAGCTACGACCCGTCCACCCATACCCTGACTCTGAGCGGCTACAGCTACAGCGGGCAGGGATACAATTACAGCGGCAGTTATTACGCAGGTATCTACTATAACGGCGCTGAGGACCTGACCATTTCCCTGGCGGGTGCGAACAGCGTGACCCAAACGAAGCAATGGGGGGATCCGGGGGACTGCCCCATCGTGATCGACAGTGCCGCCATGCTGACCGTCACCGGCCCCGGCAGTCTGGACGTACAGCAAGAGGATACCTGGAACTACGGCCCGGCGATCCTGAGCAGCGGCCCCATCACGTTCAGCGGCGGTACGCTCAAGGCGGGGGGTGCATACTACAACGGCATCAAAGCGCCCAGCGTGACGATCAAAAGCACCATCACATCTGTGGACGTGAAAGCGGCCGGGGATTCCGCAAAGGCCATTGACGGCACGCTGATCAATGAGATCGCCGGCATTGGCTACAACAGATGGAACCAGCCGACCAGGATCGCAGCCAATACCACAGGCGCGGCGCTGAGCTATCAGCATGTGGTGTTCCCGATTGCGAAATACACGCTCGTGTTTGATCCCAACGGGGGCACCGGCAGCATGAAGTCCGTAATGGTGGAAGAAGGCGAAGCGTACGAGCTGCCGGATTGCGGCTTTGACCCGCCGGATGGAATGAAATTCAACTGGTGGGAAGTGCACGGGATGGACCTGATCGGCACTCCCGGAACACCTGCGGTCATAACCAGCAACTGCGCGGACGAGGACGGCGTCGTCATGGTGAAGGCGAATTGGATCGATGCGGACAAAGCACCCGCGGCCACCGTCAAAACCGCGCCGCAGGCAAAAGACCTGACTTATAGCGGTCAGGGACAGGCACCGGTCACCGCCGGGAAAGCGGAGGACGGCACGATTTGGTACGCCATCGGCGAAAATGATACCGATGTGCCGGATTCCGGTTGGAGCAAGGAAATTCCGAAGGGAACCGACGCCGGAACGTATTATGTCTGGTATAAAGCGGTGGGCGATAATTCCCACAGGGACAGTGAGGCAAAATGCTGTGAGGCGGAAATCAAGCCAAAGTCCATCACCGGGGCATCGGTAACGCTGGATCAGACGCAGCTGACCTGGACCGGATCGGAACAGAGCGTGAGGGTGACCGGGGTGACGATCGACGGCCTTTCGCTGACCGCGGATGATTATATCGTCATCGGCAATACGGGAACGAACATAGATACCTATACACTGACGATTATCGGCAAGGGGAACTTCAAGGATACCGCCGAAGCGTCCTGGCAGATCGTGGAAAAACCGGCACCGGAGCAGGAACACAGCATTCATTTCTTCCGGCTCTGTGAAGACTGCATGCTGCCCGTGACCGGCTTCTCCGGACTGCGTCCGACAGCCCTGCGCGAACAGCCAAAGGAACTGCGCTATGAACCGGTGCGGATGCGCCTGATGATCCCGTCGCTGGACGTGGAATCGGAGCTGGTCCGGGTGCCGCGGAACGGTGATTCCTGGTCAGTGGACTGGCTTGGCACCGATGCAGGGATCCTTGCCGGCAGCGCGCTGCCGGGCGATGGCTTGAGTGTCATCGCAGCCCACAATACCCTGAATACCTCGTCTTACGGTCCGTTTGCTCTGCTGAGTTCACTGGATATGAATGACCTGATCGCGGTTAGCAGTGAAGATAACAGTCTGAAGCTCTTCCGGGTTTACGCCAATGAGCTGCTGCTGCCGGATGACATGGAAAGGCTTGCAGCCATTGCCGGACAGGAAGAAGATGCTCTGGTCCTCGTCACCTGCGAAAATGAATCCATTGATGGCGGCTATCTGAACCGCCGGGTCGTTTTTGCAAAACCGGTCCTGTAAAACCGAAACATCCCATTTCAATGCATCTGAAAAATATCCTTTTCAGGTGCGATGATCATAAAAAATTATCCCGTGGTATGAAATGCTGCGGGATTATTGTATCTGCATGGATGTAAAATGGCTTTGCATACCTCCGATCACTTACCCCATTATCAGTTTTAGATACCTGTTTTTATCATACATAAAATCTGCCTTTTTTGCTGCCGATATAGTCCGCAGAATACAATCCGGCTTTGTATTCTTCCGACATGAAGGCAAAATTTTTTATTCGGTTTCTGGTCAGTACAGTATTCCTGATCCTTTTCAATTTTCAGATTGTTCATTCAGATGATTACACGGAAAGAATCGCGGATGACCTCAGGCCGGGAACAAGAGATTACTATACATACTGCATGTCCCACAGGGATTACGGAATCGATATTTATGAACTGAACGAGAACACATTTGTCAGCGACCTTGATGGAAATGAATTTCAGGTTGATGTCAAGCCCTCCTGCAACTTTTCACGGCGGCTGAATGATACGGACATCCGCGGCGTCGTCATTCACTACACCAACGGATCATCCCAAAGTGCCTATTCCTGGTGGCAGAATCAATATCCGGGAACTTCAGCTCATTACATAATAAACAGGGACGGAAGCATTATTCAGTCAATTCCTGAAATATATGCTGCATATCACATCGGCTGTTATTGGAGTGACGATCTCTGCGGAAACTGTCCGGATAGATTATGCAGCAATAAAGGTTATTTTTACGATCCGGAAGAAACCACCATAGCGATAGAACTTGAAAATGCAGGTCCTGTATTCCCGGATGCTGGATGGTATGCAGATATCTTTCATAATCCGATCCCGAGAGATTCCGTAATATTTGTATATGATGGCAGTGACCCGCTCTATCATGCGAGCATTTATTATGAAGCCTTCTCTGAAAAACAGCTGGAAGTTCTTGAAAAACTGCTTTCAAATCTGGAAAGCCGCTATGGGGACCTTATAATTCTCGGTCATTCTGATATTCAGCAGGTGTCTGTGGATCCGGGGCCGGCATTTCCACGAACAAAATTTTTTACTGACAGATCAGATTAGCAGAGAATCGTTTACCCTCTTTTGAAATTTGCCGGCTGGAGTAATCCAGCCGGCATAACAATTACAGTTGTTCCAACACACCGCCGCAGTTTCCGCAGCGGTATCTCTCCGGATTTTCCACAAATTTAGAGCGTCTGCTTCGCTGGAGAATCAGGCCGCAGTCAGCACAGCGGAAGACATATCGAATTTCTGGGGTCTGGAACAGGCTGCTTGGAACCGCGAGATCCTCTGCTGAGTTTGCCGGCGAAAGCTGAAGCCCATATACCTTCTTCAGCCTGTCAGCAGCTTCGCGCCATCCCTTCTTATGACCATGACCATCCTTCACCGTATGGCACAGCTCATGGATGATCGTCCTTTTCAGGGAAAGATCCGGAACAGCATCATCCAGAAGCGCTTCGTTGATTTCGATTCGATGTGTTCCGTTTATCCTGTCCGTAATGCATCTTCCCCAGGCGGATCTCAGCAGCGGATTGACCCGGATTTCAGTGATTTTTCCTGTTTTAATTCCCGCGTGATCGCATATCATCTCACATTCGCGAAGTGAGCGTTCCAGCCGTTCATTCAGTATGGATGGGACTTCAGTCTCCTGCGATTCTTCCTCAAGGAAAACAGGAAGGATAGTTTGTATTATTGCTATGGTCATTGTTTCCTCCTAACAAAGAACAGAGAATCCGTTCTTCAGATTCTCTGTTCTGACCTTTTTCAAAGAGTTTTTTCCTAAATCAATTGCTGCCGGATACGGTTTTGCGGTACCATTCCGTAACATCCTGTACGAATTTCTGCCAGAAATTCACCTTCCATACAGAATCTTCAACCAGCTGCCGCACAGAAAAAAGTTCCGTTCCGCGGGGACGTTCTTTTATGTAAAGTTCCAGATCCTCATCGTACCAGTCATAGATATCTTCCAGTGTCCTGTTCAGCGCCTCAACCAGCGATTCGGCGCTTTTTTCGCCGAACCAGACTGTCCCGACAACATCTTCGCCAAGGTCTGAACAGTACTCCGTCTCTATGTAATACATGCCTTCCTGCTGATAAAGGACAGCCTTTACATCGGTACAGTCATTGATGTATTCAATAAGCCTGTCAAGCATAAATCATTTCCTTTTTTCCGAAGAAATCTCTGCCAAGGTTCAGATAAACCTCGAGATCAAGCCACAAGGCAGGCCGGACAGCTATTCTGAAGGAATTCGCAGTTCCCAGGTACTGGTTTATGGATCCGTCCGCGTATACAAACAACGCTGTGTCACGGCGGTATCCCGGTGATCGAAGCCACCAGAAATTCGACAGTTTTGAAACCTTCTGATGAGAGAAATACTCCGCGTATTCGCTTCCCGACAAAAGGAATATTCTGTCTTTCGTGTTATGTCCTCCGGGGGTGCCGTATTCAGGATTGGGGAAGTTCGGCAGATTCGTGCTGACAATGCATCTTCTTTCGATTTCAGAAAAAACATAGATATAGAAGAAGCTGTTCAGATATTTCCGGAGAGAACATCTTTCCCATGTGGTATTTCCCGGTTTTTCATGATAGATCCGGTTGTCCACCGCCGTATTCGAAAGCAGCAGTGCTTTATTCCTGCGGATATCAAGGACAGTCCATTGAAGGGGAACACTGTCAAAAGTTCCCAGAGTGATGACGTTTCCAATATTCATATTGATCTCCTCACATAAATAAGAAAAGCGGGCCGGATCCCAATTCAGAGCGGCCCGCTTTCCGCGTAAAATGAAGGCTAATGGACTTTCAGAGCATAAAGATCTTCAGCCTTCAGCTCCTGCTCCACATCCCTTTTCCATCCCTTTTCGGTTTTTGACTGTTTTGAAAGGATGCCGTAAAAAAGATCCTTCATACCGGCGCCCCAGAAACCGTATTCATCGAGCCGGGCATAATGACGGTTCTGTTCGGCATCCATCTGGCGGAAGAATCTGTCCATACGGCTGTTTGCGATCATCCGCTCCTCAGGCGTATGTTGCCGGCAGAAATAATCCCGCCGCGCATCATGAAGTTCCTCCAGATCCTGCTTTGTGATCCCGAGGATCTTTGCCTCCTGCACCCAGCGCGGAGCTTTCCACAGGTCCCGCTTTTCCCGTTTGGCAATTCCCCGGCGGATCCTTACCGGAGGATGAAACGCGAATGAGCCATTCAGAATGGACGTCAGCAGACCCGGAATGTCCTCATCGCTGTTAAAAATCATGTCTTCGATATACTCAACGGACTGTTTGTGGTTCCAGCCGCTTTTTTCGGAGAGTACCGCTGCGGCATTTTCAATCATATCGCTGTACATTATTGTTTCCTTTCTCTCAGTTCATCCTGCAAAATCCCAAAGAGGCAGCTGACGAACCGCATGCTCCTTATCCCATGCTGCGGCATAATCCACTGCTTCATCTTTGGTTTTGAAAGGCAGACATGCTTCAATCGAAATTGTACAATCCGGAGTTTTTCTCCGTTTCATGACAATCTGTCTGGCTTTTTCAGGATCAGTCTCCTTGATCAGCATCCACCCGGTTTCCTGTTCACCGGGCATATCCGGCGAGTACCGGACTGCGTACCATCTTTCGTTTTCTCTCCGCCAGGCCTTTTTCCTTTCGATTCCTGCTTTCTTCCGCTTCTCGAAGTTGGTCCTGAGATCGTTGTAGTTGACCCCGTACATAGCCGATGCCGTGTGCAGCGCACTCCAGAAATCACCGGACTGCTTCACTCTTGCGCACAGGTAATTCAGTGCATCCCGCATATCCTTGCCGAAAGATTCATGGTATTCCGGCTTCTTTTCGCCGTAAATGGCGTTGTATCCCCACACAATATTTTCTTCCATGGGTAATCTTCTCCTATGCTTAAATACAAAACCGGCCGTACAGATATGTTTGTCTGTACGGCCGGCTTGGTTTCACTCAGAACGGAATGTCCTCTTCAGCCGGTTCTTCAGGCTGCCCCGCATAAAACTCGAGGAACGGTTCACGCAGGTCATCTCCGCTGCTGTACCAGCTTCCGGTTCCGACATATTCGGTTTCATTCCGCCCGAAATCGACGGTTCCCTCGTAGCGGTACCGGACTTTACCGGTTATGGAGTGCTTTTCACACCATAATCGGAGCTGTTCCGGGAGCATGGTTTCCGGATCTTCTCCGGATATGACACAGTGGATCAGTTCTTCCTTCACTTTCCCGAGTACATCGGGAAATGACAGTGCGACATCGATGATGCCGATCGGCATCGCTGCATTGGCGTTCATTTTTCCTCCAGAAAATACCATTGGGCGGTTGTATCGGGTTTCCAATCCCAATTCGGATCGATGAGAATCCCGTTCCCGACCCTTGCGAAGCGTGCAGGCGGAAACTGCACGGTGAACATCCGGATCGCTTCCTTTACCTGTTCATCGGTAAGGGAGACGGATGCGCCTTCATCATCATGTCCGATCGCGATGATCGGCCCGCAGACGATATCCTGAAGCTCCGGGAAGAAGCGGTTGCATTCCAGATTGATGAGCTTTCCTTCCTCGTTGCAGAACAGATCGATTTCAGATTCAGTCGTCTCGAACAGTTCAATATATCCGCCGACGATCTGCTGCATGCCCTTCAGCGAATCGGAAATAAAAGATACGGCTGGGAGTTTTCCCGGTTCAGCTACTACGATACGAATTACTTTTGACATTATTTCCTCCAGTCAATTTCGTAAAAAAATCCGAATAAACGCATATCCGGATAAGGTCATCAGATATCCAGTTCAAGCCGTCTTTCAAATTCGGCAAGGATATCTTCCCTAAGCATCTGCCGCTCGGCGTCGTCGCCATATTCCTTCTTCATCCGGCTGCGTTTGCGATGAGCCTGCATACCCAGTGTGCAGAAATACCTCGCGGCATCGGATTTGGAAAGTTTATGCTTCCCGCAGAACTTTTCGAGCATATCGTTTTCCTTTGGATTAAGTCCGAGATGAAGATTCACAAGCGTTTCATCTTCGGCTTCCCCGTTTCGAATAAATTCCCCGAGCGTGATCATCAGCCTGCACCTCACGCAAAAACCAGTCTGTTCAAACCGGAAATGCGTCCGGGAAGGTCTTCCGACGAGACCGTAAGAATGATGTCACGGTCCCTGTATTCCCCTTTTGCCAGGGATTCCGCTCTTTCCTTTGCGAGCTGGTTTTCCCGCAGGATGTAGCCGCTTTCAGCGAACTCGAGAATTGCCCATCTGTCCGGGCATGATGTATTGTTTTCTGCCATTTTTTCCTCCTGGCTTATTAATACAAAACGGGGGAAGCCTCACTCTCTGGAAGCTTCCCCCGCGCAGGTCCACGGTCAGTCTTCTGAGCTGTAGTCAAGAAGAGAGACCTGTTTTGGTTTTCTGAACGAATTGAAGAACCAGGTATCTACCGCTTCATGCTGCTCTGCTGTAGGAGCTTTGTTAAACCTGGCTTTGACCTGAACCAGCCGTCCGTCACGGACTTCTATCGTCACGAGAGACTTCTCCGGATCCTTGCGCAGCCTCATGAAGAAGATCATGGTATGGCCGTTGACAACCCTGTCGATATAGGACGCCACACAGTTGCTCTGCATCTGCCCTTCATCGATCATGTCCTTCGGTGTCTTCGGCGCAATGATCATATATTTCCCGACCTTTCCTTCATAGATCCGGAGGCGGTTGTAGACGCTGCTGAAATTCCGGATCTGCTGCGCCTCCTGCAGTTTGGACACTTTATAGCTGAGCGCGGTTTCATCCGAGGCAAGATATTCGGAATACTTCTTCTGGATTTTTCCGTACACCTGCAGCTGCATGTCAAGGTAGTCATCCCAGGATTGGACAAAATTCCGGGGGTTATCGGCATAGCCCTGTCTTGTGCATTCGCAGAAACTGTAGTCGACGAATTCAGACAAGGCAAAGCTTGTCTTCTGTATTGTCGGGCTGCTTTCAAAGTTTTCCGGCATATATGCCACAGGAGTCTCCAGATATGACCGGATGAACTGCTTTACTCCTTCGATGCCCCAGTTGTCAAAAAGCCAGTCGTAAACAGTTTTTGTGTTCCGCCAGGTGTAATAGTGATTGTGCTGTTCATATGTCCGCAGTAAGACCTGGAACATGCTTCCGATTTTTCCATCTGATCGTCCTGTTTCAAGACAGGCGGAAAGACCGTCTTTAACATCTTCCCGCGGGTAAATCTCAGCAGCACATTCGAAAATTGTCTTTGCGCGTTTGAAATCCACTTTATGGAGTTCAGTATTCATCGGACTCCTATATCTGGCTTTTCTGTGATGCTCGACATATCCTTCTATTCCGCTGAAAGTGAGCATATTTTTGCAGAAATACTGACGAATAGTTTCATCGTTTACAGCAGACATGAAGTTTTCAGCGAAGTCCCTGGTCCTGTCCAGCCCTGTGATCCAGAAAGGAGTATTTCCCGAATCATCGCTCAGATCCAGAAGACTGTCTTTCGGAACGTCGTTCAGAAACCTGATGAGACTGGATGCGTCCAACTGGTCGGTTTCACCCGTCGATTCATTTCTGATATAAAACTGTCCTTTGGAGCAAATGCATACGAGCATATAGTTCGTTTTTGCTCCCTTTTTCCGCACTGCGAAATCAGGCCCTGAAACTGTCACGATTTCATATTCAGCCGGTTTGCGCGGTGCCTTTTTTGTTTTCGGACGGTTTTCGATGATAGATTCCTCACTGAGGATGAGGTCTTTTATTGTGGTCTCCATTTTTGTTCTCCTGAATAAAAAAAGGCATCCCGATCATTCAGGATGCCTGGGCTTTTCTGATCTTCTTTCAGATCAGCGGTCGATTCCGTTCATTAGCATTTCCCTGCTTCCGGCAGCAAGAATTGCCGCTTCCTGGTTCAGTCTGTGATAGCAGGTATTTGCGTCCTGTACGGATTCTTCAGAAGCGATCTTCCAGAGCAGAGCGGATTCTCTGTCGGCATATACCTCTTCTGATTTTCCAAACGCCTTCAGAAAGGCTATCGTATAAAATTCATTCTCGTATGTCATTTTTCCTCCTGATGCCGGTTTTAAACAATGCCGGCTGTTTCGAAATCAATTCCGACCGGTAGTGTGCACCGGTCAATTTCTTCCCTGATACCTGCATCCAGCTCTGAAGCACAGTTAATCAGATCAATAAGCCATTGCTGTTCATCATGACAGATATCAGATTTAAACACACGGAAAAGGTAAAATGATGTGCCGTTTCGGAGATCTGTTCCGCTGCTGTGAAGATCACTGTTTTCATCAACATAAAAGCTGTGAAATGAATCGATCGGTTCAAAACAGGATGCAAGCATACGGCCGGATAATTCCCAGCAGGCCGGTATCAGATTTCCGCATCCATCACTGATCTCCGCGATCACGATTATGGGCTCTTCATATTCCACATCCGGAATGGATTCGTAAAAATCTTCCCCTTTTGCCAATATTGCATCCATTATTGCGATATCACCATATGCGGTTATTCCGTTGGAAAGGTTGACCTCATCGTAAAGTATTTTCGGCAGCATTTTATCCTCTTTGTGTTCAGTTGTCAGTTTGTGTTTTTGAAATACATATCTCATAAAAAAGAACAATAAGTATTTGTATTTAGATTATTCACAAACTTTTTTCTTCATGCCACGATTTCAAAAGAATCCAGACCGGGTACCAACCCTATATATCTTCCGTTATCAAAAACGCAGTGAATTGTGCCGATGTCATCCACATGATCGACGGATCCCTCCGTTCCAGGTTCGATAGGGAACGGATCCTCCATATGCTGAACGACTACCCTCACTCCGGGCTTATATACCGTCCGAAGATATGCAACAGAATTATTGTCTTGGTTATTCATTTTTTCCCTTTCTTTGAATTCGGGAGCATCTCCCGCTCTGTCGTTTTCAATTTAATTAATACAAAAGGAGCCCCGACATCTATCAGGGCTCCGCGGGAAGAAACATTCAGGCAGTTCTTGCTACCTTTTCCAGCATCATGGACTGCATTGCCTTTGCAGTCCGGAGTGAATCCTCCAGTTCCTCCTTCAATTCCTGAAGTCTGGAAAGGGCCAGGTTTGCATCTCCGCTTTGGACGAGAACCGCCATCTCGGTAGTCAGCGCATCAACCTGGATCGATTTCACGACCTCGTCTATGCTGTCGGAAACCAGCCGGT
Source organism: uncultured Chloroflexota bacterium (assembly GCA_902791025.1). Taxonomy (GTDB): domain Bacteria; phylum Chloroflexota; class Anaerolineae; order Anaerolineales; family Anaerolineaceae; genus Flexilinea. The sequence continues at coordinate 27,929 of CADATZ010000003.1, forward strand.
TCATAACGTTCACATCCCTCTGGGTGATCACGCAGCCTGAATCCAGAATTCTGTCAAGATGGGAGATTACCCGGTCTACAGAGCCACGTGTCCCTTTATGCTTTTTTACGATATTCAGCTGGTTCCGGAGTTTCCGGTACACAGGACCCTTCGCAGCTTCGCTGTCAGTTGCGTCTTCGAGGGTTTTAGCAAGATCGCCGAGCCGCATTTCTATTTCAGTGTTGACAGCATCGACAGTACCCATTCTTGATTCGTGTTGGAATCCGTTTTTTATCTCTTCGATATCCGGTATATCCGGATCACCCAGAAGATTCAGCTGTTTAGGAGAACCGTTTGCTGACGATGCGGAAGAACACTGCCGCATTTTCTCGGCAATATTCATTACTACCGGATGGTAGTCCTTTTCCTGAAGAAACACATCAATGCGGATTTTCTCGTGGAGCTGATCACGCCTGATGAATTTATCGTTGAAGGCAGTTACGGCAGCGGAGACATATTCGCTTTGAGATATAGTCATTGAACCGGGTTTTCTGGTTTCGTAATCCTGCCAGGTTTTTTCAGCCGCTTTCTGAATATTGGCAGCAGAAATGCTCCGGATACTCCAGTAATCCTGATAGATCTCTTCAACCACATTGCTGTATTCATTCTGAAGCTCCCTGATCTTCCCGGCAAATTCCGCTATTCCTTCATTGGGAAGCCACCACACAAATTTTCCGGATGCGCCGATCTGTATGCCTCCAGCATTACGTGCAATGGTATCTTTTTTTGCTGAGATCCTTCTTAGTTCAAGGATGAATTTCTTGTCGATCAGATAGCCGCTTGTCGTCTCGTAACACTGCGATCTGGGATCATCATCTGAAATGCCGATTTCGGCAAGAAGAGCTTTTGTTGAAAAGACGGCCAGACCTCTGATCACGATGTTGAATACCGCACCGTTGATCTGTGCCTCCAGATCCTGACTGTTGATCAGACTTCCCAGAACCTCCGCCTGTTCCCTGGAATCCATTCCGGAAATAGCTGAAACAAGATGTTCAATAAAATTACACATTTTTTCTCCTGAATAATGAAAAAAGCCGCCTCGCTTTGAGACGGCTTGTAAAATGATAGTTTGGACTGGGGTTTATTCCTTATCCCAGTTTAATTCGTCGATACTGCTTGCTTTCTGATCAGCTGTATGCAGCCAAAACACCAGAGGATATTTTCCGATCGCATCATTCAAACATCTGCTCCCGCCTTTGACACGATCGTCAAAACCTCCCATGTGCCAGTTGATGCTCATGGCTTCCTCATCTGTCAGTTTCATGAAACGGCTGATATACCAGACGCTTTTCTCTCCATGCCCGAAAGGGAACCTGTCATCATATCCGTAACCTGAGTAGGTCTCCCATTTCCCGGTTTCGGTATTAAGTCTGCGTTTCTGAATCGGGATGTAGAAATTTACTTTTGCAAGATCATGCAGCAGACCGCAGATTGCAATCGTGTCATCTCCGTATCCAAGCCCCAGACGTGTATTCAGCATTTCCAGGTTGTTTCTGACATTAAGGCTGTGGATAAGAAGCCCGCTGCCGCATGCCAGGTGGTATCCGGCAGATGCAGGTGCAGTATAGAAGTCCGTTTCGTCTTCGATCCAGCGGAGAAGATCTTCAGCCCCTTCTCTCTTTACGACACTGAAATTGATTCTGAAGGACTCAATCGCTTTATCAATATTGATTTTCATTTTTCGCTCCTTTACAAAAATTTGTTTCCGACTGTTTTCATATAAGAAGAACAGTCCATCAGATTTTCAGCAGCGTTGCGCAGTTTGAATCCGCATTGTTGCTCTCCTTCCAGACGGAGAATATCGTTGATATCCTTTTCTTTGCCGTCTATATATTCCGGTAGCAGAATTCTGCAGCGAGGAATCGTTTCGCACCATTTGCATGCGGCATGCATGGATGCGGAATCATTTTGGGGAACAATAATGATCTTTTTATAGGGATCAAGAGAAGCCTGCATCTGCCTGGAAAGTGCTGTCCCGTTTACAGCAGCGGCAGATAATCCGAGCTGCTGCAGCGAAACAGCATCGGTAACAGATTCTGTGATATAAAGCTCCTTTTCCGGGTCTGAGAGTTCAAGAAGATACAGGTTTTTCCGTACATTCGGAATATTCAGATATCTTTTTGAGCTGTTACCGAGAGCTCTCCCCGTAAAATTGAGAACAGTTCCGCTTTTCGTGAAATTCGGAAAGATGATCCTGTTGACGAAATACTCCCTTCCGTTCCTTATAAATCCGGCATCCTTCATTCGTTCGACATATCCGGACCTTTTTTCCGGAGCAAGCGACAGCCCCTTTTTGTGCAGTTCGCTTCTCTCTGCATATCCGATTTTCAGCATCCGGATTGTTCTATCTGAGATCCCTCTTCCGTAAAGGTAATTCCTTGCAGCATCAGCCCCGGCATCGTTTGCGGAAGTCAGTGCCTCATGGAATACTTTTGCTGCCCACTGAAAAGTCTCTTTTGTTTTGTCGGAAATTTCTGTTTCCTGTTTTATCAGGTTGTTGTCAATACAGACTTTTCGGCAGGAATTATTTTCCGATTCTCTCATGACTTCTCTGAACATTTCCTTGTTTTTATTATTCCAGGAATCTCCGAATCTCAGATAACCGAGAAAATCATATACATCTCCCCCTTTGCCGCAGCCGAAACAATACCAGGACTGGTTTTCAAAAATATGCAGTGACGGATCCTTTTCGTTGTGGAAAGGACAACAGATCGATTTTCCGTAATCGGCATTTGAGCTGACAGTTTTTCTCACTGCAGACAGAAGATCAGGTTTGTAAACACGAGTGGTCATTTCTTTCTCCTTTACTGATACCAGACTCTCCTTTTGTTTTTCATGAAATCGAAATAGCAGGGATATCCGGTCTTTGTTTCTGTCGATATCAGAAGATTTTTTCGGGCTCTGGTACATGCTACATAAGCAGCATTTCTCGAGACTGCCATATCCTGGGCGGTTTTGCAGAAGGTTGAGTTCTCATTCTCCAGAAGGAAAACAGTCTGCCATTCCCGTCCTTTTGATGAGTGATAAGTACACAGGTTTATTCCCTCCTCCGGAACGTCATCCCTGCTGATTCTTTCGACAAGATACTGCCAGTATTTTTCCAGACTCCTGTGAAAGTTTATTTCCGAACAGATACGGTCGATTTTTCTCGAATCAGTGAACATCAGCTGCTCGTTCAAAAGATTACAAATTCCTGAAGCGTCCCTGAGCATGCAGATTTTTTCCTCATCTCCCAGCCCGGACTCAAGAATATCCTTCGCGGTTTTCCTGAACTTAAGGATCGCTTTTGAGCGCTGAGATATGTCAGTTCCGTATTTTTCCGGATTGTCCGTAGCCTCCCGCAGATGATCCCATGTGAGCCGTTTTGCGCCTCTTAATGCAATCATGTCCTCCTCGTTGATACTTTCGTCCGGATAACAGAAAATGCTGTCCAAGCATCTTTCATCATCTGCGATTGCGATGGACAGATAGTCTGTAAACCTCCGGATAGGTTCTGTTTTGTAAATATCCGGATCAGAACCGACTCTGGTGGTTTTCACACCATACATCTCGAGTTTTCTGGCTGTACTGCTCAGCTGGGCGGAAGATCTGGCGAGGATCGCGAAGTCTTTAGGCTTGAGATTTTCCCTGCTGCTAATATCATCAAAGGTATTCACCAGCATGCGGATACTTAGGCTGTTGTTTGCCGATTCATACCATTTTGCGGAAACTCCGGTGGCATCCAGACGGGAAACCATTCTGGATGCGTCTTCGCCGCCAAGATGCCTGGCGACTTCAACGACCTCCGGTACACATCTATAACTTTCATTCAGTACCTGTTTTTCGGTATCTGCGGGAAACAGCTGCTTAAGGAGTGTGTAATTCGCCCCTCTGAACGGGTAAATTTCCTGCGAAGGAGAGGCATACATCATAAAGCAATCCGCTCGTCTCCTCAATATGTCGATGATGTTCCATTCAAGGTAAGGTGAGAAATCCTGTGTTTCATCGCAGATGATGTATGCACCGTCATACCTTCTGTACACCTCCGGCTTCTGAAGTTCCGTATAAGCCTTTTCAAGAATTCTTGGAAAATCAAGCTCGTTGTTCGTCTGTAGCCTTGTCAGATAGTGATGATAGGCATCTCTGATCTCCCTGGAATATTCATCTTCGCTTCTTCCAAAAAGACGTATTTCGGAAATGCACCTGCATACGGTTTCCGGATCATCATTCGGACAGTACGTTTTGATTGAATCCAGTAAATATTTTTTGGATACAGCCTCATCGATAATCCTGGGCTTGTTTCTGTTCTTCATTGCATACTGTGTTTTCAGCAGCGACCAGCAGAATGAATGCATCGTGTTGCCCCGGATTCTGTGATCTGTACGCAGCCCGATTTCCTTTGCACCTGTGTTTGTCAGGGTCAGAAGAAAAACCTTGTCCTTGTTTTCCGGATGTTCAGAGAGATATTGATTTACATGATCGATAGCGGCTGTCGTTTTTCCGGCTCCGGCAACTCCTTCAATCAGAATACATTTCCGGTTGATATCTTCTATTTCGCTCATCAGGCGTCCTCCTTGTTGTCTGTCATATAATCCCTGATCCTTCTGCTGCGTGCATAGCGTCTCCTTAGTGTGTCGGCGAGTGAAGTCAATTCTTTTTCATCCACTGCATCAAGGAGATCACGGACACTTATTCGCCGGATCAGTGTTTTGAATACAGAATAAAAAGCGAATTTGTTTTTGTATTCGGGATTCAGTCCATTTGTCGAATGACTGTCGGGACTGTTGTTCTTATCTCTGGAAAGTTCTCTCTTGTAAGCAATGAAAACAGTTCTGTTTTCAAACCCACCCCAGTGAATCAGATCCACAATCGCATTATTGCTGTTCTCGAATTCATCACCGGGCCTGTATCTGACTGTTCCCATACTGGATCCTCCGGAGAGGAGAATCCATGTGTTATTCTCTGCTCCGCTGTCTATTGCCGAAAGAAGATTATCCAGAGGACCTGAATTTTTTTCTGCAAATAAACTGGTCTGCTCAAACATACTTCCTCCAAAATAAATACAGCCGGCCCTTTTCAGACCGGCTGCATATCCTTATTTGTTTGTCAAAATCACCAGGGTATATCGTCCATATCGCTGAACGAATCCCTGTCAGGTTTGTCCGTTTTCGCTCCCGACTTTGATGGAGCACCCGGATCGCTGCTCTGCTGTCTCGGCGATTGAACCACAACGTCTTTGCAGTTGACGCTGAATACCGCTTTCCATACGCCGTCAGTTCCGGTGAAGAGTCTTGGACCACCCGTAGCAGGATCGAATTCCAGCTGCCCGGTGCAGGTTACGGCACCTCCCTTTGCGAGCTGAGAAGACAGCATATTGATGTAGCTGCATTCAGGCTTGTCCCAGACTTTGCAGAAATACCACTGCGTATCATATTCGCCGTTCTTATTTTTGAAATTCGGACGGACAGCGACTGTAAATTCAAGTACCGAGCCGCTGTTATACTTTTTGATGCCGAAGACAGCTCCGACACGACCTGTAAATGTAAGACTGTTGATTGAAATACTCATATTAATCTCCTTGATTTATTTATACAAATCGGGGAGACCGTTTCCCATGACGGCTCCCCTAAAAAACTACCGCAGCACCTTCGGTGCAAGAAAGGCTGTAAAAGAACCGTTCTGGATTCGAATCGGAGATGAAACGGTGTTGTCTTTTTCCAGCCTGATTCTGACTTCCCCATACTCTGTATCCGGAAGTTTGAGGATGGTATCGGTAAAGTTTCTGGTGTCAACCAGTATCTTTTCCTTTACCTCGGAGAGTGTTGAAATGATGCTGGGAATATCTGAACTTACTGCACCCATTCCTGTTTCGGCATCCAGGATCAGGTTTCCGCTGCCGAAAGTAAGGCCTAGCGTATTACTGTCACCGCTGATCCGTTTCCGAAGGGAAAGCGTTGAGCGCAGAAGCTCTTTAGAAAAGCTCACCGATTCCTCCCATGACAGTTTTTCTTCAACGGTCCGGTAATTAAACCCTGCACTGTTGAGAGCATGGGAATAAACAAGAAGTCCATCCGCGGCCATCCAGCATCCGCTGCCTCCAGCAATAAAAACAGTCAGATTGGACAGTTTTTTCAAGGAAACCTGATTCAGAATGGTTTGGGATGCTTTACAGACTGAGGCTGCGTCGAGAACAATTCTTACATCGGCCGCTGAAGGAGTTAGGATCCGGTAATGACACATCATCGAACCATTCGCCGAAACAGAAGAAATATCTACATTTCCATTTCCGGATTCGAGAACCAGACCTTGTGATGAAAGCGTGGAAGGATCCGCATGCAGACCGCAGACTCTGAGACCGCGGCAGAATGACACCGCATCAACAAATATCTTCTCATGATCATCCGGGATTTCCCGGATCTCCAGAAATTCAAGTTCATCAAAATCATTGTCTTTCATGACAAGCTTCTCTCCGCCGCATCGGATTGTTCCGGAATCTTCATCTCCGTTCCTGAAAATCAGCAGCGGGTTTTTTGCTCCTTTCAGCCAGTCGCAGACAGTTTCGGAAAACAGAACGCTGCCATCTTCAAGGATTTCTGCATCCAGATCCGCAGCAGAAATGTTCGCCCGGATTCCTGACACGATATCATTGGATTCTATGGTTACCATGCCATTCTGCATATCTGCAGAAACACGGACATATCCGAGAAGAGGATTTCCCATGGCGTCCCTTTTGTTGACGATCCTCTTGGCCATACCGATATAGAAATTGAAAAGTTTTGTATTTTTTACCGTGATATTCATTTTTTATTCTCCTTGCTAGCCGGCAAAACATGCCGGAATAAAATAACGGGCATCCCGAAAATGAGATGCCCGTTTTATAATCCGTGCGGTTCAGATCAGACCGCTCAGACTTTCCGATACCTGAGAGTCCAGTTTTCCCGTTTCGGCAGATTCCCTCAGGTCTTCCACCATTACAATCTTGTCCGCAAATTCACGAAGCCCGTATGGTTCACATCCAATGACGATGGAATGGATCATAACGCCAGGATTTTCCCTTGCTGCATTCAGCCTGTCCATGAATTCCGACTCAGGATAGTCAAATTCTCCGTCTGTAATGATCAGGATCCCGGCTTTTTTCATATCCTGTTTTTCAAGAATCCTGTCAATTGCCCAGGTGAGCGGCGGGTACGGATCTGTTCCGCCGCTGTAGTTTATCGACAGATGGTTCAGTATCTCATCCAGAGACGGTCTTCCAGCAGGCTCATATACCTGCCAGTACTGAGATCCAGAAAACGGTATTGAAATGAACCGGCGGTTTTCCTTCAGCATTCGGGTCATGACCGCAAACTCAAGTGCATTCGCGAATTCAAGCCTTTCCCCATCCATTGATCCCGACGTGTCTTTCAGGATAATGACAGGGCCGCGTCCCTCCGGAGCTTCCCCCTCATACCGGCAATGCAGCAGTTCATTGTTCGCCATCCTCATCATGAAATCCATATGGAGAGCTGAACCCTGCGGAGCGCCAAGTCCTGTGAATTCTTCCGGCGCAAGATCGTCTAGGTCCAGTTCCTTTCTGCGGTATTCAACGAGCTGTTCCCTGCCATGGATTGATTTCTTTTTCTCATCTGAAACAATACGCTCCATCGATCCGATCAATTCGATCATTTTTCTGAGCCTTTCATTTCCTTTCAGAAGCTCAGCGAGGCGTCTCATATTCCGGATGTCAGTCTTGTCCAGTTTACCGCCCTGCGGGCTGAAACCCAGGTTACCAAGCATCTTTTTCCCGTCTTTGAGATCCTTCTCGGTTTTTTCCATGGCTGTAGCTGCAGCATTTTCAATCTGCGCCTGGTTCATTTCCATCGATTCCCGAAGTTTCTCAAGTGCTGTCCGTGCTTTTTCAGCAGCGGTTTGTGCCTCTTCACTATCCGGATCTGCATCCTGTTTGTCACCCGCATCCTGCTGAGCCTGCCGGTAATTTTCCAGGTCCTTTTTCACGTCCTCCGGCAGTTTGGAAAGCAGTTCTGTCGAGAAAGCTGCAGTTGCGAGCATGGAAGCCATCCGGTCTGAATATACTTGGTCGCGAAGACTCAGATATTCTTCCATCTCCATTGCTTTTTGAAGCAGATTGCTCTCGACTTCCATTCCCTCAGGCGGGATGTCGCTCAATTCCGTAAGAGGATCATAAAGCCCGTAAAAGGCCTGTTCCATCAGTGCCCGGGAATAGCGGTCGCATTCCGCTCTTGATTCCTCTATTACGTCTTCATCCTTGACAGAGTCCCACGCAGATCTGTCACTGTTCAGCAGGTTTTCCCATATGGTTGGACTGTAATATCCCATTACGACTCCTTTTTCATGTTCTTGGCTGCGTTGGAATAGATTTCGCCCTGCAGCGCTTTTGCTTTCAGAATTTCTTCATCAACCGTCTTTGCGTACTTCGGACTGGAAACGCTGGCTTTCAGCTCATCCATGGCTTTTTCGATCATTCCGTATGCCTTTGCTGCCTTGGAAAGATCATATTTTGCCGAAGCATTCCGGATACTTTCCATATCAGCTCTGAATTTTCTGATAACGGCTTTCTCTGACTTACTGGAAAGCGTCACAATTTCGGACACTGCAGAGCGCTGTTCCGGTTCAACCCAGAGGATATTGGCCCCGACGCTGAGCGATTCATTGTATTGGTCGATGTCGCTCATATCCAACTGCCTGCTGTCAGGCCAGGTCATCAGGTATTCCGCAATGATTGCCCGCGCCCATACTTCCCGCCTTCTCGGGCTGGGCCGGATCCCGTTTTCCAGAAGTTTCCTGATGATTGAAGCCATTGTGCGGTATATCTCATCCGGCATCTGCTTGGATAAATAATCAATATAACCCTGCAGCAGGAGGATTTCTTCAGTATCTAGCCTGGTCTGAATATATGCATGGCCGCCTTTTGCTTTGAACATTTCGAAAATATCAGACTCATCCTCTGAATAATCCATCTCCAGACGATAACCGAAACGATCCCAGGTGGCTGAGTTGGCGTTGGCATTCACCAGTTCATTGGATGCGGAAATAACCCCGAGCAAAGGCACATTGATTCTCCTGTGTGCTAGCGAAATAGTGTGTTCCTCAATGATTTCCAGACAATTGTTTTGAATAGTTGAACTGCCTTTATAGAACTCATCCAGAAGGGCGTATGAACAGGTCGCTATGCCTGCCCATTCACGTTCATACAGCCCCTGATTGATTTTCTCAACACTCAGCGGACCGTACAGATCGCTCATACTCATGTCCGGGGTGAAGTTTTTCTTGAAGAAATGATTACCGCCTCCGAAGGAATCCCCGATTAATCCTGCAAGTGTGGACTTTGCAGCCCCCGGTTTGGAAAGCAGAAACACATTATCTCCAGAAAGCAGTCCGAGCAGTGCCACATGAACAGCTTCATCCATTCCGATGAGATTGCGGTTGAGTTCGGTTTCCAGATCAGTAAATTTCTGCAATGTCTGAAGCACATCCATGGAAGTTCCGGCGGAAGCACTGTTATACAGACCAACTCTTTTCCGGGCATAATATTCAACCGGATCGGCTTTCATTGATTCGACAGAGGCCAGCATCTGACCGTTTACCATAATACTTTTCATAATAATCTCCTGATTAAAAAAAGAGCATCCGTCTGGGATGCTCTGGGATAAGGTACGGCTGTTATATCAGCCGCTTGAAATACACATCTGCGGCATGTTTCAACCATTAACGACACAGTTTGATTTTCCGGAATTCCTCCTCAGTATTAAGCCACAGGATCATCTATTTGATTTGTTTCCTGTGTTTTATAGAGCCAAAATTGAAACCAGTGGATAAAAACCCATGGTTTATTGCTCCTGAAAACGGGCATGATTGCCCACCGCGGTTTGCGGTTCTGTATAAATGCTATTCAGTTGTAGAAAAACAATTTTTTATCGTTATTATTATTGTCTGGATTTCAATCAAAAAAAGTGCTCAATATTATTTTTCGAGACCAATTTTGGAAAATACTGAAGATTTTTCGAACGAGTTTGTGAATAATCTAAATACCGATACTTATTGTTGTTTTTGAGACAGGAAATGATGATGCGATCATTTTCTGTGAGACATATACCAAGACAATCAGCCCGGATCTAATGAATCAAATAAGCGATCTTTTCCCGAATTCTTGACGCAATAGTTTTGCAGTACCTGGGGTGATAATCGATTTCGGCAGCAATATTAGAGAAAGACATTCCCATACAGCGCAGATCAAAAACCATCATCTCCAGATCATTGAAACCTGCATTTTCTTCAATATACTTTTTCTCGATTTTAGAAAGACAGCGATAACAATCGTGTCTCACAGGCCGGGTAAAAAGTTTCCGAATGATGCTTGATTTCATTTTCTCTAGTTCAGAAGGTTGTTTGTCCATCAGAATTTCTCCTGTATTTTCATCAAATTTTCAGAAGAATACAAATCATTGCATCAGAAGAAAGAAACCACGGTAAAAAACACTTTTTCAGCTCTTTCTCCTAAAGAAATTAATCGAGGTCATATATTCATTTTTTTACTATTCCAGTTTGCAGCAGCGTATTTTCCAACTTCATTTCCCGCCATCAATAAACTTCTATTCATTTCTATCCCCAATATATCAGGGTGGTATGTATACCTACCACTTTTGCATCCGGGTTTTCAGGTGGTATGTATACCTACCACTTAAATTCCAGGTAACTATTCAGAACCCGCAGCGACGCACATGGTGACAGGCACACTCGTGTTGGCTTCGCAACACAAGTTGCCAGTCCCCAAGTGCTTCGTCCTGAATCATCCCTTTTGAGTTCTCCAGGGTGGTATGTATACCTACCACTTCAATACTTCAGATTCTGTCAGGATTTTAGTTTTGTATATATATGCATGGAGGAAATAATGGAAACAGACCCGAAGGTATTGAAATATCTTTCAGAAAATCTTGCTGGAAAACCAGAGAGTGTTATTGAAAGGTTCTCTCATCGCATCGCAGTGTTTTCCGATAACCCGGAAATATTGAATATCGGAGAAGTCCAACTGAAATCCAGATTATGGAAACATCTCGATGAAGCTATTTCAAATGGAATCACAACGATATACACAGGCCTGAATTTCGGAGGAGATTCTGCTGCTGCGGAACTATTCGCGGACAGGAAACAACAGAACGACAGCATCCGGATTGTTCATGTTGCTCATTCCCGTCAATGGATACAGAAACTTGAACCTCAACTGAAGGGCTTTGCAGTTAACACGCTGATCCGAAATACAGATTTCACAAAAACAATAGATGGAGGTGCACCGGATACTTCCGGAATTATCAGAGATCATTTCATCATTGATCAATGTCTTCATCTCGTATTTCTTCTGGATATGGCAGAAAGTTCTGAAGATTCATACTCTTGGCAGCTATTTGATTATGCCACCAGGTCTCATAAAAACTCGATATCCCACCAGATTCATATCATATGCTGCTCCGACACAAAACCGGAGCAATCAACCTGCAAACAAACAGGCGAACCTTTTCAAAGTTCGCTGTTCTGAATAATTCATAAGGAGAATAAAATGGAAGACTTTTATAAAATCTGGCTTCAGCACAATCCGCAGGGACGGTTGAGTGCGGACGAAGAAAGAATACTGGGTGAAAAAATCCAGTCGGGTAAATCAATCGCCTCAAAAAAGAAAGGTGCTGCACTTTCTCTGGAAGAACAGCGTATTTGTTCAGAAGGCGAAGATGCCCTGCAGAAACTCATTCTCTGCAATATTCCCCTGGGTATCTACTTTGCAAATAAATATGCTGCAAAATACCCCGATATCGGATTGTCGATGGATGATATTTCACAGGAAGCGCTGATGGGAGTAATGAAAGCAGCTGAACGTTACGACCCGAAAGCTGAATGTAAATTTTCAACATATGCCGCGTTCTGGATCGGCCAAACGATCCGCAGGGCTATTGAAGATAAAGCTGATGCCATCCGTAAGCCAGCTTCCGCCCATTCCCGCGCAAGACTGGTACATAAAATTGAAACCGAAACAGACGGTTCTCTGTCGGCAGCTGCAATTGCTGAGATGACAGGATTAAGTGAAGAGGAAGTAATCTTTATCCGTGAACTTGACAAGCAGAAGATCATGTCCATGGATCAGAGCTTTTTTGATGATGAGGATGATGACCAGTCATATCATGAAACGATTGCATCATCAGCTAACATTGAAGAAGAAGCCCTGGTTAATATTCAGCATGAGATGCTGGCAGGATTGATCAGAGCGATCCCGGATACAGATACGCGTGATATTATGCTTATGCATCTCGGCATGTACGGTAACGGGACAGTTTTTTCAAATAAAAGCATTGCCATGATCAAACATAAAAAAGAATCGGAAATAGTGGCGATCATCAGAAGCACAGAGCATGAACTCTGCAGATGGCAGGCCATTCATAATCAAATGAGCGGAAATGCCCTGGGGTAACCGCTTCCCGAGTGTCTGTGACTGATAGAATATACTGCCCTGCAGATTTTTTTTACGAGCCACAGAGCACAAAATTGTAATAAAAAAAACCGCACCGGAACTGATCTGCCACTGCGGTTTTTATCATTTTTTCCCTTGATCATTCTTTCTTGTAATATGGAATTTCATGGGCATCCAGGAACTCAAGCATCCCGGTATAATCCTCTTTCCGGCATAACTCGATGAAATCCTTACCGTTGATGATTGAATTCAATTTGTCAAGAGACTCTTTGGGTATGACGTATTCAATAACACTCCAGTAACCCATGTCATCATCATCAATCTCATGAATCATGTGCAGTCCGTCGGATCGGGCAGAATATCTAAATGACATGGTGCTTGTATGGTAAATCTCCATATAGGCCTCCTCGCAATAACCTTGTCTTCTTTTTCCCATTATAACGGGCAGATATTGTTTTTACCCTGTATTTTTTAACCGGTTTTTCCGCATTGCATGTTGAACCGTTTATGACCGTATTCACAGAATTATTCAGACAGAATCCGGTACCTCCTCGTTGCAGGATAATGATCAAACCGGATTCAAGTCATTCCTGCAGATGTAATATGGAAAAAAATGTGTATGAAATGAGACAAAACAGGACATACAGAAAGAGGGCAACTTGTTCGGTTTGAAAGGAAACAATAAAAAGAATAACAGCTGGTTTTCGTGGGATGATATGGATACAGTATTCAGTTGTAAAACGCGTGAAAGTCAGAATACATTTGATTATTTCGAAAAGGAACCGGAACGGGATCATATCCGGGACTGGATTGATCTTCAATGGGAAAACGGGGATATTGATTTCGATCCTTCCAGACCGCTCTGATATCAGCGCTTTCCGGTTTTGTATATTTTCCTTCACCGGTCCGGAGCTCTTTCAGCTTCGGACCGAGTCCAATAAAGTAAGGATAAAAGTATATGAAACACAGAAAACCATTATTACTTCTGCTGATAGCGGTACTGACTTTACAGATCATTCCGCTTCCTGCGTCAGCTGAATACACGGGACCGAACAGTGGAGCCAGGCGGTATTCATACGAAGTCCAGGTTCCGGGAACATGTACCGAGGAATACAGCTGCTGCACCTGGTGGAGCGATGAACCCTGCGGCTCCAATCCATGGGATATCGGATGCTGCATGTCCTACGGTACCTGCACCAGGGACTATGACTGCACAAAAACCGAAACGGTATCCGCCAACCATCCTGACGCGACCATTACCACCAGTCCCGCCTGTTCAACGGGATTCGGAGCGAATAACTGGTGCCGGGGAGAAGTAACGGTAAACCTTACCGGGAAGGATGAATGGAAGGGAATCAGCGGTTTTGAATCCAGTGACGGACATCATCTGTCAAAAGGAGGCGGTCATACCGAAACAGGATCCGTCAGTTTCAGCGGGGAGCAGAACAGGTCTGTTGATTTCTGGGCTCTTTCCACACTGGGTGATACCAGTACGAAAAAATCCGAAAACATCCGGATCGATCAGACATCTCCGGAGAGCGTTGGCGTCAGAGTTGAGGGAACAAAAGGGCCGGGGAATGCCTACCGCGGAAAAGTAACCTTCGTCGGTACGGCTTCCGACAGCCAGGCAGGCGTGAAATCCATATTTGTGGACCTCAAGCTTGGAGACGGGGAAAAGGCGGGCAGCGCCTCTGTATCCGCAAGTTATACCGGGGTCGTTACTCCGTGCGTGCGCGCTGTGGATAACGCCGGAAACTCCACCGCATGCATCACCCAGGCATCGACTACTGTTGACAATACCCTGCCTTACGTAACGGATTACACCAGACTGGATCCTTCCGTGATCTACAACGGCTCCAGCCAGTTCAGCGTAACCGGTGCGGATGATCTTTCCGGGATGTATTCCGTCTCCATTATCATCGACAGCACTCCTTTTACGGCCAGGGGAAGCAGCCATACCATTGAACTCGGCGTCCTTGGGGACGGAAACCATACGATCGCCATCGTGCTCACAGACAACGCCGGAAATGAATATGATTCCCGCAATGATCCGCGCATCGGCACGATCTCTTTCATCGCCGATATCACTCCTCCGACTGCAGCGCTGTCCAAGCCGGATAACAATTCATATGTGAATGGCGAAATATCTGTTGCCGGTACTGCGGGCGACAACATCGGACTTTCCAAGGTTGTGTACTATATTGACGGCATAGCTGCCGGAGAAACCTCCGTATCCGGTACAAGCGCGCCTTTCAGCAAGGTCCTGAACACGGCGAATCTGTCGGAAGGCAAGCATACGCTCTCGGTCGTTGCCGTTGATAGAGCCGGCAATGAATCATCTCCGGTGAAGAAGACTTTTACCGTCGACCACACCTATCCTGTGAATGATATTGAGATCACAGGCAATATTTCAGGCGGCTGGTACTATGGTCCGGTTACGATCACTTCTACCGCGCAGGACACATACCTGGACAGGCAGTGGGTGGACGCGGGCTTCGGACAGAAAGAAAACGCGGACACGATCCCCGCGACCTTTTCCGGGACAGTAACGCCCAAGTCGAAATCAGTAGACCTTGCCGGAAACTTATCCGACTGGACTGCGTTTGAACCGATCAAAATCGACAACGAAAAACCGGTCATTACCAATTTCATCGATCCGAAAGGAAAATGGTTCAATTATCCGGTGCCGCTTTCTGTCAGCGGAACGGACCAGTTTTCAGGCGTCAGGACAGGATATATCGTAGTCGATGGAAAGACGATGGATGTCAACGGAAACACATCTTCTTTTACCTATTCCGGTTCACAGGGCATGCATGAAGTGAAATACCAGCTGGAAGATTTCGCTTCCAACACATCCGCAGTTTCGGGGCCTTACAGCTTCGGTTTTGATACGGTCCTGCCGGAAATACAGCTGGATTCAAACCAGTCTTTCGATATCATCGGCCCTGTGGTAACCATCAGCGGGACTGTTACCGACAACGCCTCGGGGATCAAAAACGTGCAGATCAAATACGGCGCGGGCGGTTCCTGGATGAATGTTTCCGGACAGCCTTCCTCCGGCACGCTGGACGGATCCTGGTCGCACAATATCGCTCAGGATGTGGCGGAGGGCTACAACAACTTTTTCGTGCGTACTATAGATATCGCCGGGAATGTAAGCCAGGTGGTAACCTTCACGCTCCGGACAGATAAAACGCCTCCTGAAACGGTCGGTCTCCGTGTTGAAGGGGAGAAGGGCCCCGGCGACGCCTACCGCGGCAAGGTGACCTTTATCGGCGAAGCAGAGGACAGTGTTGCGGGTGTGAAATCCATTTTTGTGGATCTTGGGCTCGGAAACGGAGAAAAGCCTGACAGCGATTTCGTCGCAGCCGGGTATTCCGGGATCGTGACCGCATGTGTCCGTGCTGTCGACAATGTCGGAAACTCCACGGAATGCATTCCGCAGGATCCGGTAACAGTGGACAATGAGAAACCTTATCCGACGGATTACACCAGGCTGGATCCTGCTGTGGTTTACAAGGGAGCTGACATGTTCAGCGTGAACGGCGCGGATGACCTGTCCGGCATGTATTCTGCGGCAATCCTTCTTGACGGCACACTGTTTACTGCCCTGGGAGAAAGCGTATCCATTGAACTCGGAGCTCTGGGCAACGGAACTCATACGATTTCCTTCCTGCTGACCGACAACGCCGGAAATGTCTATGACTCCAAAGATGACCCGAATGTGGGAATCATCACCTTCAGCGTTGACTCGGAACCGCCGGCGGTCGTTCTCTCTGAACCTGAGGATGGCGAGTACGTAAACCAGTCTGTTACGGTGGAAGGCACTGCGTCCGACAACATCGGTCTTGCGAAGATTGAATACCTGATCGATGGCAGCAAGACAGCCGAAGAACCCCTTTCCGGTACAGACGCGTCTTTCAGCAAAGAACTGGATACAACAGGACTTCCGGACGGAACGCATACCGTATCGGTCATTGTTACGGATAAGGCAGGGAATGAATCGGATCCGGTCCGGAAGAGCTTTATTGTTGACCACACGCCGCCGGCATGCCATATCGAGGTATACGGCACAAGAGGCGACGGAGGCTCCTTCCGCGGGCAGGTTACGCTGAAAGCCGTATGCACCGATGACGGATCCGGAGTGGATGAAACCTTTATCAATACCGGTGACGGCCGTGTTCCATCGGAAGAAGTGATCCCGGACGGCTTTACAGGGAGTGTTACTCCCTTAGTTGCGGGGATCGATAACGCCGGAAACGACAGCGGCGATCTCGAGGGCGATATGATCCTGATGCCAGACGGCACGCCGATCAGCACGATCCTGGTTGATAACACACCGCCCGTGGTTACCGGATATTATGAACCGTCCTCAAAATGGCTGAATATCGAAACGATTGACCTGTTCTTGACCGGACATGATGATGAAGGTCCGCTGTATTCGGGAACGATCTTACTGAATGGGAAAGCGTATGAAATCTTAACCGAATCCGACAGGGCGGAGCTGACTGCGGATATCCCGGAAGGGATCAGTTCACTTCAATATTTTGTGACGGATCTGGCGGGCAACAGGTCGGAGATCATCGGAAAATAAGGCTGCTGTTTTTCAGGTCAGGCGGGGAGTTAAATCCCCGTCTTTTGTTATTAAATCGTGATGGTCATCGATGGCAGGCTATGCTAAAATATATACTCATGGATAAGAAATACAAACAGGGAGACACTGTTTATTTCATCAGCGAGAACGGTTCTGTTGAAGAGGCGACATATGTAATGTATATAGCCGGTTTTGCGACCATTCGGTTTGCAAACGGAAGCGGCGGAACACGGATCCGCGAATATCGTCTTTATTCCACACGAGAAGAAGCCGAAGCAGCCAATAAGGAATAATACAGGCCTGTTCTTCCAATCTCTTCATGATTTGAAAATGAAAAACAGAAGCAGTCGAAAAGAATTCACAATCAAATATCGGTTCCACTGGTGCGGACCGTGTCTAAAGGATGAAGATACCAAAACAGAGCCGATTATCAATTCTGACGGGACTGTAATGGTCCGGGATTATGATCATCACGATGCAAACGGACATTATCGTATTGTTGAACGTGCCGAAGGTTCCCTTCCTGAAGAAGATGCGAAACGCTTGTATCTGGATCTTTTAAATCTGGTTCATCATCATGATGAGGAAATTGTCTTTATGCCCGATGTAATGGCAGAAGTAATAATAGATGCGCCTGGCATAAAAATATCTATTGATGCCGGTATTTCCAATGGAGATGTAAATTGCGGCAGTCTGATGCAAAATGTGTTGGACAAATTAGATCTGAAGTGAGAATCTGATATCGGATCTGCATAACTAAATCGGGATTTGTGTGTGGAGGGAAAAAATATCAATGAACATAGAGAAAATCGAGAGGAATGGCATCGTCTGCGCGGTTGTTCACAGCGAAAAGGTTGTGATAACAGATCCGCAATCTGCTCTCGACCTGATGTTGACAGCAAAGTACGATATTGGCACAAAGAATATTGTGATTGACAAGAAGCTGATTAAAGAGGATTTCTTTATCCTCAGTTCCGGTCTTGCGGGTGAGATATTACAAAAGTACATCAACTATGGCGGACGGATCGCCATCTATGGCGACTTTTCACATTACACCAGCAAACCGTTGCATGATTTCATCTGTGAGAGCAACAGAGGACATGATGTGTTTTTTGTGAAAAATGAGGATGAAGCTGTAGAATGCCTGTGCCGGTAAATTCAAATTTGCAGAGAAAATGACACTGAAAAAGAATAGTGTGTTACAAAGGTTTTCGTAAACAAGCACTCAAACAGGAGTAAAAATGGAATTTTGTATTGAAGACGGGATATTATGGGACTTCAAATATGATGGAGTCCAGGGTAATATTGTCATTCCCGATGGCGTGAAGGTCATCGGAAGGCAGGCTTTTGCGAACTGCCCCAGCCTGTTCAGTGTTGTGATCCCCGATGGCGTGGAACGGATCGAAGAGCAGGCTTTCCTTAAGTGTCAATTTCTTCACTGGGTCGCGATGCCGGACAGTGTCCGATATATCGGGTTTGAAGCATTCGCGGACTGCGAGGTACTTCAGCATGTGGCGATTCCGGAGTCCGTGACTGAGATCAATGATGCTGCTTTCCATTGCCTTCATGACTCTTGGGAATACTTTGGGGAATATCGTGAGATGAACGGACCCTTCTGTATCTGGGGAAAACGCGGGAGCGAAGCTGAGCGCTGGGCGAAGAAAAAAGGGTTTTCTTTCGCGGAAAACAGAGAAGAAAACGGCGTTCTGGTGATCGGCAGCCGGGAGTACAGGAAACCGACGCCGACTCCAAATCATGACGGAAATCTTTCCCTTCTTCGTATGGATGATGAGTATGAATGGGGTATCATGGCTGAAGGATGGCCATATGAGCGCTATGAATCCTATGGCAGTCCTGACGATTCGGATAACTATATCAAACCAATCCCCTGGATCGATCTGTACGCTAAACTCGATGAAGCGGCCAAATTGTTTCGCTGGAACGGATTCACCGATTGGGCTGCCGAATATGAGAAAATCAGGTGCATGGTCATGGAACGGCAGAAAACCGATCCCGCTCTCATGGCGTCCGCTGTCTCAGTGGCGGTTATGCGGGAGGCCGATCGTCAGACCATCGCTAAAGGGACACCTTCGAGGGAATTGATGCGCCGGGCTGCACAGGGTGTCTTTGACGCTTATGACGATTGGAAAGATAAATTTGTTACTGTCTTCTGTGGGCCCGGGAATAACGGCGGAGATGGGTATGCTCTGGCAGAGATTCTGAAGGATCATGGCGCAAAAGTCTCTATCTATCGCATCAGCGATAAGTTTTCGGAAGATGGAGCGTACTATTATCAGCGCTGTATGAAGAAGGGAATCTATGACGCAACTGAAAATGGTGTCGATTTCTGGTATTGCGATATTTATGTCGACTGCCTTCTCGGAACAGGTTTCCGCGGTGTCCCGGACGGAGCAATGGCCGGACTGATTCATGACATCAATGAAGGCCGTGAGATCTATGGCAGATATGTGATCTCAGTGGACATCAACAGCGGCATGAACGGTGACACCGGCGAGTCAAACCTGGCAGTCGTCAGCAATCTGACAGTCTCTATCGGCTCCATCAAGCAGGGACTGCTGCAGCCCCATGCCAGGGAACTGATCGGGAAGCTGGTCAATGCAGATATCGGCATAGAAATGTCGTAAACTCAATCGGGATTTGCGGAGGAATGCCATGTGCATCATTTGTGAAAGAATTCAAAGGATAAAGGACGGAACGAATCCGTATTTTGTGAAGGAACTGGATACAGGTTACGTTGTTATCGGAGATAATCAGCATTTCAGAGGTTACACCCTGTTCCTGTTCAAAGAGCATGTAAAAGAGCTGTATGAACCGGATGATAATGTCAGAGCCAGATTCCTTGAAGAAATGACCATCGTTGCCAAAGCTGTTTCAAAAGCGTTTGGTGCAGAAAAAATGAATTATGAATGTCTTGGAAACGGCGATGCCCACCTTCACTGGCACCTGTTTCCAAGAGTCAGCGGTGACCTTGACATGTATGGAAACGAAGGTAAGGGCCCTGTCTGGTGGTATCCAAAGGAGAAAATGTATTCCGATGACACCAGACCGAGCAGTGAAGAACTCGAAGAATTAAAACGGTGTTTGAAGAAAGAACTTGATTTACTGTGAATTCACGAAATACACATTTATTGAGATCAGTACAAATCGTAATACATCACATTAAAAGGAAACTACCATATGAAAAAAGCATTAAAAATTGCAGGAAAAGTATTCCTTGGATTTCTGATACTTATAGCGGTATTCTTGATCATTATGATGATATACAATCAGATAATGCTGAAAAAGGACAAGGAAGCCTTAAAGGAACATATTGGGCAGATGGTAGAAATAGACGGCAATGAGATGTGCATTTACACCGAGGGTGAGGGCGATCACACACTTGTCTTCCTGTCGGGTTCAGGAACAGTTTCACCTATATATGATTTCAAGACACTGTACAGCAGACTTTCGGATGACTACAGAATCGTTGTCATAGAGAAGTTCGGCTACGGTTTTAGTGATGTGGTGGATGCGGACAGAGATTTTGACACCATGCTGCGTCAGGATAGGGAAGCCCTTTCTAAACTGGGTATTGAAGGGCCTTTCGTGCTTTGTCCTCATTCAATGTCGGGAATTGAAGCTATCATGTGGGCACAGAACTACCCGGAAGAAGTAGAGGCTATTGTGGGTCTCGATATGGCGACACCTGAGGCATACGATGCAATAGGTGATAATACAGGTATGATAAATTTGTCTTATGTAATCAATTCCGCCGCCCGTGAATGCGGTATTTTCAGATTGTTGAGTGATGACATAATCATGAACGGCGGCGAACTCACCGATGAGGAGAAAGCAATCTACAGAAAGTTAACATATATAAAAGCGGTCAATAAGAATGTCATCAGCGAGGGAGAGTTTACATATGAAGCCTGTGAAGAGATACGCAGCAAGGATATGCCGGAAACCCCCATGCTGCTGTTTGTATCTGACGGCTCTGCAGGAACTGGAATGGAAATGGATGTTTGGAGAGGCTTCACCGAGAAATTTGCAGAGAACGTTGATAATGAAACGATTGTTGTACTTGACTGCGGTCATTATGTTCATGACTTCGAGTATGAGCGCATAAGTAAGGATATGAAGGAGTTTATAGAAAAATTGAACGACTGAATTCAAATATGTCGAGATCCTGGAAATCAAATTTATCGATTCTAAAAGATATCGAAGACGGGGTTTTACGAAAGGATTTTTAAGAAACATTCCATGAGGTGAAACAATCGATGAACAATTTTGAACAGATCAAAAGCCTGGAAGAACGCTATAAAGACATGAAAAAAAGGCTCGGTGAAAATCATTCCGATACCCTGACAGCCCTGAATGACCTGGCTGTGACCCTCAGAAATCTGGGATATTATCAGGAATCGCTGGATAAATTTGAACAGGTCTATGAGGCATGCAAACGGATTCTCGGTGAAGATCATCCGGAAACTCTAACCGCTCTGAATAACCTGGCCACGATATTCATCCGTCTTGGAAATTATCAGGAGGGGGCCGTAAAACTGGAACTGCTCTATGAAAAGAGCAGGAGAGTCTATGGAGAAGAACATCCGGATACACTTGCCATACTGAATAATCTGGCAAGAGGACTCTGTTTATCAGGCAGATATGAAGAAGCGCTCGAAAAACAGCAGTACGTGTTTGAAACCTGCAATCGGATTCTGGGCGGAAATGATTCTTTGACGCTGACCTCACTGAACAATCTTGCCGCCATCCTCGGAGAACTGGGCAGGCACGAGGAAGCGCTGGAGATCCAGAAACGTGTCTATGAAACCAGGAAGAGGATATTTGGTGAAAATTATCCGGACACTCTCCGGGTGCAGGGAAAACTGGCAGGATCTCTGTTTAAATTAGGTAGGAAGGAAGAAGCGCTGAGGCTTATGGAACAAGTTCTTGCAGCAAGAGAGCAGATCCTCGGCAAGGACCATCCGGAAACGAATAAAGCGCTGACAGACCTGACGACTATGCGGGATGGTTCATTCTGACAAAAGATAGAGGTTCCAGCTGCCTCAAAAACAATATCAGGAACAGCAGCAGATGTTTTGGAATGCAAAAAAACGGAAGTGTTCCGGTCGATGATTCGGGAAAGAGTTATTCAGAGAAATATCTGAAGAAATACCGCTGCTTTTATCCATTTCTCGGGTTTCTGGTAAAGCCCTCTGATTACGCAAGGTTTATTACAAACGCGAATGCTATCCTGAAATTCGATGCCACCACTGTTTTTCAAAACATTAAATGTCCGACACTGGTTATCGGAGACGGGGAGGATCAGATCACAGGGGCACAGGCTTCTTATGATCTGCATAGTCGGGCATCTGATTTTGCCTGAAATAAGTACAAATCGCAATTTACGGAGATGTAAGAAATCATGGAATTTTGTATTGATAACGGGGTGCTGCGGGACTTCATAGATGAGGAATATCATACAAGGATCACCATCCCCCATGGGGTCAGAGTGATCGGAGAAGCTGCCTTTGCGGACAATGAATACCTTTACCATGTAGTGATTCCTAATACGGTCGAACGAATCGAACGGGATGCCTTTCTGAATTGTTACTCGCTTTCATGGGTGCTGATTCCGGACAGCGTAACATATATCGGACCTTATGCCTTCGCGGACTGCAGGAATCTCAAAAGCATATCCATACCGGAATCTGTTGTGAAGATCGATCCTTCCGCTTTCTGGATCCATAAAGACTGGGATGAATATCTTACCGGAGGCCCATACCATATTTATGGGAAACGGGGCAGTGAAGCAGAACGCTTCGCACAGATGCATCCATTTATCTTCAAGGAAAATATAGAGGAGAAATAACCGGTTTCTGATCCGGTGAAATGTATCAGAAGCACAGAGGAGAAACGGCAAGGCAAGACAAAGGAAAGGAGGATAAATTCCAATTTGTAGAGACAATGTTAGAAATACCATTCAATTAACACAGCCTTCATTTCGGAGGCTGCTTTTGTATCTTTTCATACATATTTCGAAAGGAGAGCGCTGCAGAATTTTACTGCGGCCAACATGTATGAAAAGACATATTTTATTTTTTTTGATCTGCCTTCTGCTGTTCGCTTTTTATGCCAATACAGTTTTTGCGGATTATATCGGGCCAAATCCGGATCTGCGGACCTATACCGAATACACTATTGAACCGATTTCGATTCCGGGCCTTTATGTCCAGTGTGTTGATGATATAGCGTCTCCTGCCAGAACACTTGGGCAATACTGTGACATATCCCATTCGCCGGCTCCTATTGGCATTACTCCTCCTACGGTGACATCCTGCGACTCATTCGCCGGGGCGACAAGATCCGAAATTACTGAAACAGTCTGCGAATACAACACAACGACCGGCGTAAACGTGCAGAAGCAGGCGGACAACGCCACGGCAAGCGTGTCATCCGTCTGTTCCGGAACAACCGGGGCTGACAGCTGGTGCAGCGGAAACGTTACGCTTACCTTATCTGGCTCGGAACCGAAGCCGAACAACTCCCTGAACGGCGGTGAGATCGTCATATCCGGCGACAGCCAGTCCAAACGGGGCACACAGCCTTATACCTTCGATATTTCCAAAGAAGGAAGCAATGATGTCAGTTACTGGGTCTATTCCACAGTAGGAGATACATCTGAAAAAGGACAGACTCATGTGAAAATCGACAGGTCCGCTCCGAAAGCGGTCTGCGACGTGAAGTCTTCCCCAACATTCGGAGAATGGTATACAGGAAACGTTTTGATTGAAGCGAAGTCCACGGACGCTGTTTCCGGTGTGTATGAGAACCAGTTCAGTTCAGGCAGGATGACTGCAAAGAATTCAATTACACTGTCACAGACCGGAGAAGACATCAGCGTCAGCCTGACCGCAAAGGATTACGCATACAATACCGATCAGGTCAGCTGCGGTTCTTTTTCAATTGACAATACGGCACCTGTCCTGGATTCCTTCACAATTCCGGATGCCTCTCCCTACGGGAACGGGAATCTCACCTTTTCAGTTTCCGGACATGACAACGAATCCGGCGTAAAATCCGTTGTCATTATCGTTGACGGTGAGGAACATTCAGCCAACGGCAGTCAGGGAACTGTCCCTGTATCCTTTACAAGTACCGGAGAACATTCGGTTTCCTACCGCGTCACCGATAACGTTGGGCTTATGGCTGAAAGCTCCGTGTTTACTTTCCTTATCGATATCGATCCGCCGACTCTTATCATCAATGATATATCGCATAACGGCATGTCCGGACTGCTGGTACCCGGGGATACTGTTTCCGGTTTCGGCACCGATCCCGGTTCCGGATTCAGCAGGGTCTATATTTCCTTCCCCGGGAATAATTCCTTCGGGGAGATCGGCTACAGCGTCATCACAGAAGCACCTCCGGCTGAGAGCATTGTCTGGAACGCTGCAGCGGATTTCAGCGTATCGAGCGGGAAATACAGTGTTTCGGTGAAAGGGACCGACAAGGTCGGTAATGAATCTGTCGTTGTGTCGGTTCCCGTGACGGTTGACGCGGACGCTCCGGTGCCGGATTATATTGTCAGCGGGAATCAGTCCTGGTCCGGATGGTACCGCGGATCCGTTACGGTCACGGCCGCGTCGACAGACCAGGGCAGCGGCATCATGTCCGAGAGCGTAAGCCTTTCCTGTTCTCCGTCCCTCAGCATTGCAGAAGGCAGAACCGTAGCGATTCCCGCTTCCTATTCCGGGACTTGCAGCGTTACGGTGAAAGCATCCGACTATGCGGACAACACATCCGAGAATACCGTAAACGACGCGGTGAAAATCGACAATACCGCGCCGGTATCCTCTTTTTTTAGCCCTGCAGCGGACAGTGTGAACGGAACGCAGGTCCATGCCTGCATCAACGGGGCAAAGGACCTGCATTCAGGCCTGAAAGCCGGGTATTTCAGGATCACCGGCCCTGACGGGGAACGGAAGCTGACGTCCGAGGCAGATGGTGGAGACCAGGTATGCTTTGACGCGTCCTTCTCAGCAGACGGCAGCTACACCCTGTACTATGAACTCGAGGATAAAGCCGGCAATAAAAACGGAGAATCCATGCCGGTTGTGATTACGATAGATGCTACCGGTCCTGAGATCCATTTCACCTCTGTTCCCGCATCCTTCAAAAATCGGGACAAGAGTGTTACCTACACTGGATCAGGCTCCGACAGCGTTACGGGGATCGGCAGTGCCCGCTGCAGTATTGACGGCGGTGAAACCTGGGAAGACCTGGAACTGGCCGAAGACGGAAGCTTCACCATTACCGCAGCGCCGTATGAACGGATGACAGTCCGGGTTTCCATGACAGATAAGGCGGGAAATGAATCTCTTATCGAGTCCGCTCCGCTCCTCAAGGTGAGCGACGCATCCGCAAAACTGTCTGTCCCGGCCGCGACGGAATCCAACATGCTGATCCGCCCTGTGGTTGTGGATATGGAAGGCAACGCCATAGACGACTATTCCGGAATCGAATCCGCCCGCGCTTTTGTCTACGGACGGGGATATGATCACCGGGACATTGAGCTGTCCGCCAGAAACAATTACGCTTTCCGCTGGGACGGGACTTTCCCGAAGGATGAGATCCGGGAAACAGAGGACGGCGAAACCGTGATCATCGAAGGATCCGTTGAAGCTCCGGAAGGATGGTACTGGCTTACGATCGAGGTAACCGATGTCGACGGGAATATTAACTGCTATAACACCCGTATTCACGCAGGTGAAAGCACTCCGCAGGCTGAACCTGTGAAGGTACCGGAATATACATCATTCGACATCAGCGGAAAAGTCAACGGAATGGATTCCGTCTCCGTGACTGTTTCCGGCACCAGATACATGCTGGCGGACTTCAGCCGAATCGAAGCGGGGATCGGTGAAAACACAAAAGTGATCGGGAAAGGCCGCGCATACACAAAGGAAAACGTGCTTGTCGTTGAAACGCTGCAGGCGGTCAAGGAAACGCTTACGCCTTTCAGCGGACTAGTGGATGATCTCGGCTCCGATTACGTCATCATCGACGGTCACGCGCTGACGATCGACTGTGAAACACAGCGATACTGTGAAGATATCCGTACCGGAGATTATGTGTCCGGCCTTTACCGGACTGAAAACGGCATGATGATCGCGGCAGAGTTCGGTCCGCTCAGCTGCGATCGGAATGAAATCACCAGGACGGATACAGGAATCGTTGAAAACAAGTAAATCAAACAAACAGCCCCGTGATTGCGGGGCTGTACTTTTTTACCTGTAGAAAGCTTTGAAAGGTCAGAGCCTGTCCTCAAGCGCCATTCGAATGATCCGCTGAACAAACTCACCGCAGAGATCACATTGTGTTCCTACAAGTGTATACGGGAACCAGTCAAATTCCATGTACTTCTCAGTGATTCTTACCGCTCCCAGGCCGGAAGCTTCGATACGGGATTTGATAAGTTCGCTTTGTCCCGGATACCAGTCATGGGGAATACAGATATCAAGACTGTCCAGTTCACGGGAAGATGCAGAAAAAATATGATGTTCCTCATTGTATTTTTGCTTTTTCACGAATTCCAGAAGTTGTTTGCGCTCAAGATTGCGAAGTCGGCTTATCATCCCTTTCTTCTCCGGATATAACTCAAGCATCAGGTCATATTTGTCCATCTTGTCGGCTCCCATTGTAAAGATGCATCTATTATAACTGCGGTTTTCTATACTATTCAGCGAGGCTTGTTTTATGAAACGTCTGAAATTATTTGCATTGCAAATCACAGTTTTTATGTTATTGCTTCTGTCCGGAAGTTCCTGTGCTGACTCCGGTCAGCTTCCCGATATAGACAGAATGGAGATTCCAAAACTTGAACTTGATATTGAAGTCAAAAGGATACCTTTCTCCCGGGAACTGGGAACATGGGACATAACGGAAGAAACCGGCGCAGCATACTGGCTGGAAGGGACGTCACATCCTGAATACGGAGGGAATACGGTGATTGCAGCACATTACATGGAATACGGAGAACCGGGACCGTTATTCCGGGTGAGAAATCTGAAGGAGGGTGACGAAATATATCTGTATTCAGGGAGTTGGAAATACACCTACAAAGTTGACCGGTACCAGTATATTCCGGATACCTACATGGAATATTTGAAAAAACGCCCCTATGCCCTGACGCTTTTTACCTGCAGCGGATTCAACTGGGATACGGGTGTCTGGGATCAAAGAGTGGTTGTGCTTGCGGATCTGGCTCAGATTGACATCGGCGATAACCAGCCTGAAATAACAGTTCCGGGTTTTAAATAATCGTAGTATGTCATTTTTCCTAAGTCTGATCTAAGGGTCAGATGTTAGAATCAAATTCGGAAGGAAAATAAAAAATGAAAAAGTCGATTTTTCTTATTTTTTTTGTTATGCTCATGATAACTGCCAGCGTATGCTGTGCACAGAACGGAATGGTAATTACGAATCTTCCGAAAATCGATAACTCTGCCTGGCTTTACAATGCAGATGATAATGTGTATTATCAGCTCGGAATCACCTACTGTGAAACTCCTGCTGATGAAAACTATGAAAACCTTGCTGTCTTTGTTCCCGGTGCGTATTTTACAGGGAAAGATAACGGCGACGGTACATACACCTGTGAAATCAACAGCGACGGTACTGCCGGCATTTATACTGCCGCAACAGCACCTGTCGTTATGCCCATTAATACCCCGGGCTATTCTGCTATGGCTCCGCTGAGTTCCTATTCAAGTCTGACTTCTTATACAGATGAAGGTTTCATCTATGTTCATGCCGGATGCCGCGGACGGGATCACGGCGCACCTGCAGGAGTAACCGACCTGAAAGCTGCGATCCGTTACATCCGATACTGTGCTGATGTACTGCCCGGTGATACAGACAGTATTTTTACATTCGGTATGAGCGGGGGCGGCGCGCAGTCTGCGCTGATGGGTTCTGCCGGCGACAGCGACCTGTATACGCCTTATCTGGAGGCGATCGGTGCTGTTCAGGGCGTCAGCGACGCTGTTTTGGGATCCATGTGCTGGTGTCCGATCACCAATCTGGATTCGGCTGATGAAGCCTATGAATGGATGATGGGAATCACCCGCAGCGGGCTTTCCGATGAGGAACAGGAGATATCGGATAAGCTTGCATTTGCCTTTGCGGATTATATTAATCGTGCCGGGATCAAAGACCCGGAAGGAAATGTTCTTACTTTGGAAGTTTCCGGGGAAGGGATCTATCAGGCAGGAAGCTACTATGATTATCTTCTGACAGTAATTGAAGGATCCCTTGCCAACTTCCTCGAAGATACTGAATTCCCGTATACTGCTTCCTCTTCATCCCGCGGCGGCGGAATGCCTGGAGGCCGTGGCGGTTTTGGCGGACAGCGTCCTGAAGGTATGCCTGACGGCGGATTCGGCGGAGGCATCCCGGAGGGAGCGGATCTTTCTGCAGAAAA
Organism: uncultured Chloroflexota bacterium; assembly: GCA_902791025.1. GTDB lineage: Bacteria > Chloroflexota > Anaerolineae > Anaerolineales > Anaerolineaceae > Flexilinea. The sequence goes on from CADATZ010000003.1 coordinate 56,498, forward strand.
AGGAAATGAAACTGACGGGAGCAATGAAAACGAATCTGTCAGTTTTGAAGAAATTGATGATATCACCCGCAATGAAATTTCCAGCGGTTTGAGCCTTTCCGGAACATATGAGACGGTCCAGGATTATATCGATGCAATGAATGCCAACGGAGAATGGGTGAGTTACGACGCTGAAACCGGTACAGTGAAGGTGAGCAGCATTGCGGATTTTGCAAAGGCTTTCAAAAGCGCCTCAAAGAATCTCGGCGCATTTGACCAGTTGGATGCCGGTCAGGGGGAGAACACACTGTTTGGCTATGGCGACGGCAGCGGGGCACATTTCGATGCGGTCCTGGGTGCGATCCTGTATGAACTCGAAAATGAATATGCCTCTGATTATTCGGAAGACTTTTCAAGGATCGATGCCGCCGGCAATACCTTTGACTATCGTCTCAATATGTACACACCGCTTTATTACCTGCTGGAATCTGAAGAGGGATACGGTACTTCGAACGTCGCGAAATACTGGCGCATCCGTACCGGTATCGCACAGGGAGACTGTGCACTGTCGACTGAGGTTGACCTTGCCCTTGCGCTTGAAAACTACGAAGGAGTTGAGTCTGTTGATTTCGAAACCATCTGGGGTGCCGGCCACACACAGGCTGAACGCACCGGCAGCAGCACGGATAATTTTGTCGCCTGGGTTAATGATTGTATGAGTTCAGAACTGCAATAAACACGTTAACGTTACCCTGAATCAAAACAGCCGTGACGGATGATCTTTCTGTCACGGCTGTTTTTGTTCCCTATCCATCAGGAAACTATGATTTGTACTGTTTTACTCCGTCCAGGATCATCAATTTGTCCCGGTTCGGGAGGATCTCGGCATTCCGGACCCGATCATCCCATTCTTCGGGATCAATATCCTCCATGGAGATCGAAACCCACTCCGGCTCCGCTCCCCAGGTTTTCTGAAATACCTCAAGGATCTGTTCAGCGGTCTTCCGCTTGGTTTCCTCATCCATCGGGAAGGCTTTGACAGAAATATACGGCATTTTTCCTCCTTTCTCCGGGATTCTTCTTCTGTTATTTATAATCATAATCGAAATTTCCCTGCGTTTGAAATAAAAAACTGCTGCACCTGAAAGGAATACTATTCCTTATTCATTCAGGGAGAGCAGCACCGGCATTGGTATAATTTTATTACAAAATGTTTTTTGATATAAAACAGCAAATTTCTGAAAGGAAAGTGGAACTATGTTGAACAAATCATATTTACTTCCATTAACGATCCTGCTCCTGTGCCTTTCTGTTCTTCCTGCTTTTTCCGAGGGGTGGGTTTACGGTCAGTTCGATACATGGTATGAAAAAAGCGATGGCAGCAGGCTCTCAAACGGAAAATATACCATAGATGGGGAAGATTACATTTTTGATATGGAAGGAAACCGGGTGTTCAACCAATGGACGATTCTCACCGACGGTGAACGGTATTACAGCCTCAGTGACGGAAAAGTGGCGAAAAACCAATGGATCAGCGATACATTCTATGTGGATGATACAGGCGCCATGGTGAGAGACCGCTGGTACAACGGCAATTACTTCGATATCGACGGTTTCCTTTCCGTTCCTCAGAATTCTCCTGCTGAGTCGTCCCTTCCTGAAAAATCAGCTTTTTTCGAGACAGAGTCGGATATCGACGGTTTTCTTCCCGTCTCTCAGGCTTCTCCTGCAGAACTGTCCCTTCCTGAGAATTCCGCTTTTTTAGAGACTGAGGCGGAAAACTTTGATGCCGGTTCGGGGATTCTGGCTTCCGATGAAGGCGGCGGATGCCTTGGGTATATCGAAAACGGTGATTACGCGGCGTATTACGGACTGGATTTCGGTGAAGGCGCTTATACATTCATCGCCAATGGCACAGCCCTTCACGAGGGGGGTATCATCGAACTGCACATTGACAGTCTGAACGGACCGGTGATCGGCAGCTGCCGGATTACGGGTACGGAAAGCTGGGAGGGGTGGCGAGACTTCAGCTGTGATATTGAGCCGATCTCAGGCGTACACGACCTCTATCTCGTTTTTCGCGGGAATACCGGGTATCTTTTCAACATTAATTTCTTCCAGTTTACAGGACCAAACGTCAGAGTTACAAAGCCTGCCTATCGGATGTTTCCTGCGGGCCGATTTAATGACAACAGCGGTATATTTGGTGAGAATTACGGTGCGAACATCGGATATATCGAAAACGGCGACTGGGTCATGTACAAAGAAATCGATTTTGAAGAAGGAGCAGGCTCTGCTGTGGTCCGTGCATCAGCCCTTTTTGACGGCGGAACGATCGAATTCAGGCTGGACGGGATCAACGGGGTCCTGATCGGTACCTGTCCGGTCACAAATACAGAAGGCTGGGGATATTATTACGATTTCGGCTGCGGGATCAGCAATGCGGAAGGGATCCATGACCTTTATCTTGTTTTCCGCGGCGGCAGCGGATATCTTTTCAATATCCAAATGTTCTGGTTTGAAAAACAGCCCTGAACAGATAATTCGGGAAAGACCTCTGAGCTTATTCCTTCTCAGAGGTCTCTTTTTATGTCAGCCCGAGTTCGTCTTCGATCACATTCAGTTCATTTCCGGTCAGGTGCCATATCCGCAGCCATACTTCCCATTCGTACTTGCGGATCCCGATCTCGATGCCTTTCCCGTTGTATTCACCCACTAATTTGACAATGTCAATCCCGGAAGACCGGATATATGAAATGAGCATATCGTCCGGGATATTCCCGTCTTCCTCCACCGGCAGGGCATGCTCTTCTTCACGCAGCTGAAGATCCTCAAAGAAGATCTTATCGATCTTCAGTCCCGGATGGCTGCGGATCAGCAGAGCATAATCGGCAGCTGAACCGATGTCTGTTACATACCGTGATCTGTAGACGCGGATTTTGTCATAGTAATTATCGTCGAATTCGCGGATCAGCCCCGTTTCCTTATTTTTAGAGAACACATCTTTCAGGTTTTTCATGATGAACTGCTATTCCTGTTTCAATTCCGCCTGTTCCATGGGCAGCCAGATGATCTGATCGCCGAATTCTTCGATCTCCTCTTCATAGACGTGCATGAAATCGACGACTTTGCCGTATTCTGCAGGGAACATGCCTTCGCAGTATTTCGGTATTATGTTATGCGGAACGATCCCGATATGATCCGTCTCCTCGAACCGTGCCAGGATCTCTTTCGCATCGCGCAGGACAACAGGCAGACCCGCCGCTGAAAGAGCCAGATAAAATTTCACAGCTTCAACCGGCCGGTGCAGGCCCATGACCATAAAGAAAAAGCCGCAGGGAAGGGATTCCGCTTCTTCTTTCGTGATCTTCCCGGTCTTTATTCTATGGTTCAGACGATGTCCGTCGTGACTTACATACAGGTCCAGATGAGTGCTGTTCCCGCCCCGAATGACCTCCCATGGATGTCCGCCCCCTCTGTCGATGTCAAAATACCATTTTTTCCAGGCCTCCGGATCATTAAGATCGATCCCCGGTCCAGCATTCAGACCGTATCCTCTTCCCGAAAGTCCTTCGTCCCGTCCGTCCGCATGGGCGAAATACCGGTCTACAGGAGAAAGATCCGTATCCTGATAGCCGCAGCCATCGTAACCGATTGCGCAGGCGCGGAAGAAATCATTCGCGGTCATACTCTTCAGCCTTCCGATCTTCAGCCTGTCATTCATCCCGGCATCCAGCAGCGTTTTGAATGCTGCCAGCGTTTCCGGTGTCAGGCCTTCCATGGACTGCTCCTTCCATTCCGGCTCCTTTTCCCAGACTACGGAGCGTCTGACCACGCCGGTGCGGAACGGATAAGGCAAAGCCGCATTGACGTGATCATTGTAGGTCCCGTTCCGGATCTTTTCCATAGATTCATCCGCAAGGTCTGTCAGGATGCCGCAGAGTTCAACGGCCTGATCCTCTGCCCCGCAATAAGTATCATCGCTGTCTTCCCTGTCCATATCCGCGCTGATGATCGTCTTATCGCCGAACGCGACCGCCCGGAAACCGAGTGCGCCGTCACGGTTGAAGCTTTCCACGGTCACAAGCCTGTACCAGCATGTCTCATCCGGATAATCCTCATGCCACCTTTCTTCGTATTCGGCATAGGATTCGACTTCACCCCATTCCAGCATATTCTCAAAGGATTCATAATCTTCGATCGTCCCTCTGGAAATTTCAATCCATACCGCTTTCGCTTCATTATTATTTTTGAGCGGCGCCAGTTCTGAAAGAACGGAAAACAACGGCTCCATAGCCGCAGCGATTCTCTGGGAAGGAACTGACGGATTCATATGCTCTCGGTCGAAATACCGGAGCAGATTGTCAATTTTCGGGGCTGTTATTTTTTCCTTCATCTGCATTTGATTCCTGTCTCAATTGTACACAAAACGGCCATTGTATATTATCAGTATCGGGAAAAAAATAACGGCGGATGCTGGAGATTTCGGGCCCTTTATATGGGAAGATTAGCATCCGCCGGTATTTGAATCATAACACTTTTTGGAGAATAATGGCAAAGCAAATCCTGAAAATCATTTTATCACTCGGCGCAGTCGCCCTGTCACTCTTATGCGGTCTGAATGCTGAAAAGCTCTTTGTGAAGAATCTGGGCTTGGTAACCATTCCTGTTCCGAATAGGGAAATTGAACCCTATACGGTTATTGCGGAAGACATGTTCACCACGACCGAGTTCACGGGGTATATCAAAGACTTTGATTACGCAGTCAGTTACTCGTCACTGGACGGCCGTATGACAACCGGTACACTTGCCGCGGGTCTTCCGGTTCCCATGGCTTTCATATCCCAGGCTGCCGGCTTCTACATGGATGATCCGAAGCTCGAAATCGTTTCAATACCTGTTGCTCCGGGGCAGATGATCGGGGGAAACATCTATCCTGATCAATATATCAACCTTTATATCCGCCAGGAAAGAAAGGCCTCACAGGAATATGATGAAAACCTTTCCTCATGGAACAGTGGAAACTCAAAATATGAAACTGTGAAAATTTCAAACCTGAAGGTTTCTGCTGTCCTGGATGAAAACGGGAACGATATTTATGCTTCAGACGGTAAGATCTCAGGGAAGAATCATGCAGAGATCCTTGTTCTGGCAGTAAGACCAGACCAGACGCAGACCATCATTGACGCCGCAGCGTCTGCGGAAAACACAGAATCCGGAACTTTGATCTGGGTGACCATTGCCAACAGAAAATAGGAGTTTACCGGAATGAATCTTATATTATTAACCGGAAAATTCTGCGGAATGCTGATGTCCGCGGGTTCATTTATGCTTCTTTTTATGGTTTCCGATCTTCTGTTCAGGGGGATAGTCTATGCCGCAAACGCGGCTGATGCAGCAATTCATCACCGTCCGGGAAAGGATATCCGTCTTCTGCTGGATTCCGGATTCTCCGACGGGATCTCCGCCCTACACGGCACAATCCTTCCCCTGACTGCCACAGCGGTCATCTCAGGAATCCTGGTATGGCTGAAACCTGAAAAAGGAACTGCTATTCCAGTTATTCTTATCTGTCTGTGGGGAGCGGCTGCTGCATGCAATCTGAATATAAGATACCGCACTTCTTTCAGTTCCCACGGAGCCCTTTTTATTACAAAGTATTTTGCGTCTTTTGCATCATTGCAGGACCGTGCGGCATCACTCGATAATGCCTGCATATCGCTGCCGGAAGGAGATGTCAGAAAAAGGGGACTTTCAATGAGCAGAAAGCTCTCTAAAGGCGTACCCTGGAATGAAGCGGCAGAAACATTTGACAACGGAGAGTTCTGCGGAAAAGGGCTCGCTATCTGTCTGAAACTGTATGATGACAGAATATCCGAGCCGGACGAATCTGTTGTTCAGTTTTTTATGGGAACTCTTTCTGATGCTTCCGCCGGTATCAGGTCGAGAATAACGGTACTGAAAAGTGCAGGGAGGATGCTTCTGACTTCCGTTATCGTTTATTCCGCAGCCTGCATTTATGAAATGCGCTCCGCCCTGACTCCGGAATCTGCTGCTGTTCTTCTTATTTCAGGAGTTCTGCTGGCAGCGGCATCGGTACTGTTCAGGAATGTCTGCGTTTCCGGGAGGATGATATGATTACAGATCTGGTTCAATTGAAGATGTTTCTGCCTGTTCCGGCTTTTGCAGCAGGTTTCTCATTATTTCTTTCTTTTTACTCTGCCGCATGTCTTTTGAAAGAAAGCATCAAATGGAAAAAACATCGCACGGAAATTCCCGGCAATGATAGCATAGGGAACGGGACGGACATAAGCAGATATGAAAGAATTGTCCGTGCTGAAACTTTGAAGTACACCTGGTATTACTCTGTTATGGAAACAGTTTCAATACTGGTTATGACTGCAGCGGTTCTCCTCCACGGAAGAATTATTAAAAATACCGGGATCTCCCTGTATATCCCGGTTCTCCTGATTTCATCATTGTCAGCTGTATTCTGTATTCTCATGAAAAAAAGATGGAAAGGGGCAGCCTGCGACAACCTGATTTCCTGTATAACACTTTTTACCGGTGCTGCAGGTGACTTTCACGCAGGGATCCGCATGATGCTTTCCGTATCGGTAATCGATATCCCGATGAAATCAGTTCTTGAGAAAATACGGAATGACACCCCGGGTATTTCGGGAAACGACCTGATGCTGCTTACCGGACAGATCCTGCGATCAGAAAAGATCATCAATTATTCCGGACAGGAGATCGGGCAGAAAAAAAGCAAAGCCGGTTCTGAGCATTCTGGAAGATTCGATGCCTATAATTCCGGATTCGGAATATTTTCTTTCGGAATTATTCTGCTCCTCAGCCTGCTTTTTAATTTCTGACCTGAAAATACAGCTGCTCATCCCGAGCGGCTTCTGTCTGAATCTAATGTTTTCTCGAAGCGGTTTTGAAAAACCGCACTTTTTTGATCTGTTCTTTTTTCAGTTCCCAGAATACGGCCTGCACCCATTTTCCACGTGCAGTCCAGCTGTTTTCGAAAGGGGTTATATTGAAGATTCGCTCCCAGTTCTGTTCCATATATGTTTCCTTTTCAGAATCCGGAAGGGACTTATAATATGCATCCTGCTCATCATACTCTTCTACCGATTCGGAAACAAGAAACCTGTTCAGGACACAGTGCCAGTTGTCAAAATCTGAAAGAAGCACGCATTCGTCCGGTATTTCAATCTCGATACAGGCGTAAAGCTCTCCTCCCGAACCGTAGCACCAGCGCTCACTACGAAGATCCGGTTTTCTGTGTTTCCAGCTCTGGATATACCAGGCCCACACCGGATACTGCACCCCTTCGGGAGGATCACCGATCCTTTTCTTCATATGTATCACAAGCCAGTCATAGGCGCTTGCAAAATCCGGATCGACATATCCGGAATCACAGCGGTAAAAACCATCTTTCTGAATCTGGTCATAGATTTCTGCAGGCTGAAAGGTCCACAATATCATACTTTTTACTCCCTGAAAACAGTTTACCGGAGAAAGGCGTATTTTATCCTGAATGTTTCCTGACGATCCTGTCTTATAAAAAAACGCGGGATCATCTCCCGCGCCTTATTTATTCTCGAAAATTCCGGAGATTTATTCCGGTTCCTCCGACTGCACTTCTTCCACCGGATTCTCCAGTGATCTGCCGAAATCATACATTTTCTTCAGCGTTTCTTCAGATTTGTTATCTTTTCCGGAAACTGTCAGAATGCCCTCGTCATGTCCTTTGAAATATTTTACTATGCCCCTGTACTGCGCAATAACGCCGTCAAAAACATCCGATGATCCGGAACTGAGGATCATCGCATATTTGGATGCCGGAAGTTTATGCCAGCAGTATATCCTGCTCAGTAAAGCCTGCAGCTGGGCACTGAATCCGAAGTAATGCACAGGGCTGGCAAATACAACCATATCCGCTTTTCTCAGGCTCGGATAAACGGAGATCATACTGTCATCGATCCGGCATTTCCGGCCTTTCAGTTCATGGCAGTATTCGCAGACTTCACACGGTGTGATATGCATCCGTCCGACAGGTATGATTTCAACCGTATGTCCCTTTTCTTCTGCACCGCGTCTGAATGATTCAATATGTGTTTTTGTATTGCCGCTTTCCCGCGGGCTTCCGTTCAGAATCAGAATATACATTGCAGCCTACCCTCTATCAGTGCACCTATTATATCATCCGCTGCGCCCAATCCGGCTGCAGGCGGGATGCCTGATTATTTTGAATAAAGTTTGTGAATAATCTAAATACCGATACTTATTGTTGTTTTTTGAGCCATTTTTCCGATTTTTCACCGGATCCTGTTTTTTTGTATTAACAGAATAAAGGAGTAAAAAAATGAACGCTTTTCAGCAGATGATCAACCGGCCTGTGACGATGGATCTGCATGTAAAATCGATCCTTTATCCCAAAAACGGTTCCGTCCGGGGTTTCGGTGCTTTCAGCGGCATTGACAGCAGCGGAAATATAATCCACTGTTCAGGTTTTTTCCCGGGACTGTCGGCAGGTATGCCCGTCCGGGTGAACGGCACATATCAGGTTTACAAGGGCAGCATATCAGAAGCCGGCTATCTTCAGATCAGGGCGGATGGATTTCATATTCTGAATTTTTCTTCCGAAGAAGAAATAGCACAGTATCTGTCAGGTCTGAACGTTCCAGGGTGCGGACCGAAGACAATTGAAAAGATTATTGCGGAATACGGTCTGGATACAATCCGTGAAATTACAGACGCGCCGGACAGATTTGTCGATAGGGATATCCCGGGAGTCTGGATGAGCATAAGAAGATCGATACGCGATGCTGTTACTGAAGAATTCTTCATTCCGGAATCTTACGCATTTCTCATCCGAACCGGCTTCTCTGACAAAACGGCATCTGATCTGGCAGATCGGTTTGGCCGTGAAACAGAATCGGTTTTTGCTTCCGATCCGTATTCATTTACACTCGCCTGTCCGGAAATTCCGTTCGGGATGATCGATGATATCCTTCTGAAAACAGGCAGATATGATGCGGTATCTGCTGACAGACTGGCCTCCGGAATCCTTCATGTACTCCGGCAGGATTCCTTTGCGGGACATGTTTTTTCAGCTGATTTCGATGTGAAATCCCGTGTAAGCAGCCTTCTCGGCCTGTCGAAATCAGCAAACGGATCTCTCAGGAATGTTTACAGGGATGCCGTTGGAAAACTATATGTCAGCCGCAGGGCCGAAACAGACAGAGACGGAAACCTTTATCTTTACGGAAGAAAGAATACCGAAAGAGATATCGCAGCAATGCTGTATGCGCTGCATCTGAATCCTGACGCAAACCCCTACAGCTCTCCCGGAGAGCTTTTCAGGGAAACAGGACTGTCTTTTGATCAGAAAAAGGCTGTCTGGAACGTTTTTGAAAACCCTGTCAGCATTATTACCGGAGGTCCCGGAACCGGCAAATCCTTCATCACAAAGATCATTTATGAAGCGGCGGAAGAAGCTGGTTTTTGTTGTATGGCTGCAGCTCCGACCGGAAGAGCCGCCAGAAGACTTGACAGCGCGATTTTCGGATACTGCGAAATCGATGACGATTTCCGACCGAAAACACTTCACCGTCTGCTCAGGGCTTCCGATCATGAAGGAGATTTCCGGATGAACAGCGGAAACAGGCTGCCTTATGATCTGCTCATCATCGATGAATCGTCCATGATCGACATAGACCTGGCTCATGCACTGCTGTCAGCTGTTTCGCCCAGAACCCGGATAGTATTCATCGGGGATGAAAACCAGCTGCCGCCGGTGGGTCCCGGAAATTTTTTTGCCGATATGATCGCCTCGGAATGTATACCCGTAACCAGGCTTACACAAATATTCCGCCAGAATTCGGGCAGCGGCATCATCATAAACGCTGAACGAATCAATTCAGGTGAATTTCCGTTCTGTGCCGGAAGGTTCGGCCTGAAGGACGATGATTTCTTCTTTTTTGAATGCGGATCTGAAACAGAGATTACACGGATCCTTTCCGGTATTCCCGGTGAACTTTCTTTGCATTACGGTATAGACCCGGTACGGGATGTACAGGTACTGACGCCTGTGAATATCGGCAGTTCCGGGACAGGAAAACTCAATCTTCTGCTCCGGGAAAGGCTGAATCCGAAAAAGCCCGGTGCAGATGATTATGCGATCGGAAATACGACCTTCAGGTCCGGCGACAAGGTAATGCAGACAGCAAATGATTATTCTCTCATGGTCTACAACGGCGATATCGGGTATATCAGCAGCATTGAACATGAAATTATCAGCGTGTTTTACCCAGACTACGGAAGAACCGTAGCTTATACAAGATCTCAGGCGAGGCATCTGACACTCGCCTATGCGGTGACCATCCATAAGGCACAGGGAGCGGAAACTGAAGCTGCGGTCATTGTCATGGACAGATCCAATGCGGGCAATGCCGTACGGAAGCAATTCTATACCGCGGTCACCCGGGCGAGAAAGGCGGTCGTTCTGATCGGAGAAAGGACTGCTTTTCAGAATGCTCTTTCAAACAGGAAAGCGGTATCCAGAAACACCAGACTTGCGGATCTGATCCGGATGCAGTTTTCAGTTTAAGCATGCATGACATTTGTCATGCTTTTTACGAAGAATGTCATTCTGTGCAAACAGGCATACCCCGGATTTGTATGACTTTAATAAAGGGAAATAAGGAGAAATAAAATGGAATATGCAATAGTACCAATCAAAGAAATTGTACACAGCAGGTATTCTGCCGTTCACAGCCGTTCATACAGCCAGGATACTTTTATTGAACTTTCGAAATCCGTCCGAATGATGGGTATTACCTCACCTCTCTTCGTTACCCGCAAAAATGCGGATGGGATGTACGTCGTCATCGACGGGGACCACCGTTTGGAGGCGGCCATGGAAGCCGGACTTGAGACGGTTCCGGTGTTTATTGATGAGACGGTTGATCCGGATAATTCGAACCTGGATGAGAAGATCCTGAACTATATCACCAATACGCAGCGTGTCAATCTGACCACCTACGAGACCGCATCCCTGTTCCGGCAGATGTTCAAAGACTGCAGTTTCGATCAGCTTGAAGAGGCGAAAGCACGTATGGGTATTTCCAAGTACAAGGCTGAACTGTTCAGTAAGCTCATCGCACTGGAAAGCAAAACAGCGGAATGGCTTGAAAAAAAGAAGATGGACAACAGCCGCGGAATTATTGATACGCTGCTGTCGATCAGGAAATCGAAAGACAGGGAAGATGCCATCAGCCTGGCAGAAAGCCTGGGTATCCAGGAGCCAAAGGAGATGGAGGATTTCCTGAAGAACCTGAGTTTTATTATCGGAAATTTCCCGGAAGTGATCCGCATCCATTTCAATACGAAGGAACTGCCCTATTCCAAAACAATCGGTATGTTTCTTCTGCTGTATCCGACTGAGGACAGGATTATGGCAGCAGTGGATAAACTGAATACCGTTCCTTACGGAGGAAGGATGAGCGCTGCCGCACAGTTTCTCCGCCTCCTGAAAGGCATCGATCCCGATACAGGCGAGATCCGGCCCGATCAGGCATGTCCGGAACTGCTCGATCTCGTCTCCCTTCCGTCTTTTCCGTATGATGAAACCATGATCAGCGCAATCATCCGTTTCCGGGGGCTTTTCCCGGAAAATCCGGAAAAACGTCTCTGCATCATTTCGGACCTCCTCGGGCAGAATCGTCTCACGGAGGATGATCTGATCCGCCTCACCAGGTCCGTTGAAAAATTCTTCGTTTCCTATCCTGAGGAGGTGCAGGCGTTTTTCTGGAATGGCAGCCTACGATTCAGCGATGTCTGCTTCAGAATTCTCAATATTCTTCTTGAGAAAACCTATGATCTCCCGACAAAACTGGAAATGATCGAAAATGCCTGTTCAGGAAAACCCTCTCCGGAACAGTTCGAAAACAGACTTGCAAAGGCCATCAAGGAAAGGGATGAAATGATCCGCGACGTGGCGCTCCAGACAAACACGGATCCGGCAAGCCTGAAAAATGATGAGGATATCATGCGGACCGCCGGAATTCCTGAGGAGGATATCGAGAGAATCAGGGCAGAGAAAAACAGTTCCCGCAGCGGAAAATCCGCAGGAAAAGGCTCCGGTACTGAAATCCTGCCTGCGTATGTTCCGGATGACTCTGACGAGCATTATGAGGAGGACAAATTCTCTGTCCGGGAGGATGATAATGACCTCCTGCTCCTCGCGGATTCCATGGCAAGGAGCCAGAATACGGACAAGCTGCTGGAGCTTGAACTTCTGGAAAACGGTGAAAACGAAACGATCCTTCTCTCGAAACTTTACAGGCTGGCAAACAAGACCTGCAAAGGCTGCCGGGGTGAAAGAGTTTTCAGATTTGATACCGTCAATTACTGTGAAGGCTGCATGCTTGCGAGGCTCATCGGAGAGGTTGAAGATTCAATCGGCGAGGATTAATGTGTATGTACATTTTCGGAAATGGATAAAACGATGAGTTCATTCAGCAGTATTGAAAAAAACAGACGTTATTACACCACGGCTGAAAAAGACAGCCTGAATGCAGGCAATTATGAAGACGCGGCTGAATTGTGCCGCAGCCGGCATTCTGAAAAAGGTATTTATATGGCTTTTTCAAGAGCAATGGATTCGAAGCTGGCTGCGAACGGAATCCCGAAATCTCTTAACCGTCTCATCCTCAAGCTCGGGCTGCGGTATTACAGACCGCCCACTCCTTCTCCCGTCGGATATAAAAAAACTCCGGGCAGGCAGAATGAGATCCTTCATTTCCTCGCCTCGCTTCCGAATGCGGAAAACTATCAGGAGGAACACTGGCTCGATACTCCGGAACTCTGGCCGTTTGTTGATCCGGATCAGATCCGGTATTTACGCGGGGAAAGCTGCGGAGATCTGCGGGAAGCGCTGCTTACACGGATGGAATCCTGGTGCGACAGATGGATTCCCTTTTCCGATACGTCATTCTCACTTCCGGCTGTGTTTTCGGATTCATTATATCTGTTTCCTTACCGGGACGAACTGAAAGAAAGAAATCTTCCGAATTCAAGGAAAAGATATCTCGCTGATCATACTTTCCTTGCTCTTTCCCAGGCTGACGGAAAAAGGGAACAGAAGAAGATCAGCCAGAGCAAGGCATCCGGGATCCTTGAATGGAAAGGAAGAATGAGCATCGGATATATCTCGTTCAGGTTCGGAGTACCGGTTGCAGACGTTATCGATATTTTCAATTCAGATTCCGGAAAGGAACCGGAAAATTGATGAAAGCGGTTTCAAAATCATCCGGGACTGTTAGGATGGAAAAACACAAAACAGTAAGTTATTGCAGACAGAGTAAAGAAAAAGGCGGAAAGATGAAAAACGGTTACCTGAAAATTAATGTAGCATCAGTAAAAGACAACCAGGCGGCAATTTATTTCAAATACAATGAAGAGGCTGTTTCGATCCTGAAATCCGCTGTCCCCGGCACCTGCCGGCATTTCTGCAAGGAGAACCGTACCTGGACGGTAGATATCCGGACCATTCCGGCCCTTGTGAAATCCTTTGCGGAATGCAGTATCGGCGGCATGTACTACGAGTGTTCCCCGCTGATCACGATCTATCAGAAATACTGCGAGAAAAACGGCATCGAAAATGATTTTTCCCGCCTGCAGGGTATGATTCCCTTTCCGCAGGAGCTGGGCAGCAGACCGAAACCGGCTGAACAATCATGTTCCCTGCAGGATATCCTGCCTGAAGGATACGATGAGGTTGGAAAAGGCTGCATAGTCCCGGCTCTGCCGGAAGGCTCATCCTTCAAACCTTATCCCCACCAGACGGCAGGAGCCAGGATCCTTATGAAAAACCATAAATTCATACTTGCAGATACGATGGGGCTCGGCAAAACCTTTACTGCGATTATTGCTGCCTATAATACTGCGGGAAGAAAACTGATTGTGACTCCGGCTTCACTGAAACTGAACTGGCGCAATGAAATCATGAAATTCGGCATACCTGAATCCGACATCTGCGTGATCAGCAGCAGGACCGTTCATGATGATATCCGCAGCAGTGCAAATTGGGTCATTGTGAATTATGACGGATTGAGATGCGTCCACAGGGAGATTGTTGTTCCGTTTTGGGCATCTGATTTCAAAACTGTTATATTCGATGAGGCGCACTACTGCAAGGCAGTCAATGCCAAGGGGGCGCCGGGAAGCATTCGCAGCCGTTTATCGCTTGAGATAGCCAGAAGCGTTCCGAATGTCTATCTGCTGACAGGAACACCTATCACCAACAAGACCAAAGATATTTTCATGCTCCTGAAAATGATCGATTCACCGCTCTCGAAAAACTGGTTTTCCTTCGCTCACAGGTACTGCGGCGCCGAAAGGAATGATTTCGGATGGCAGTTTGACGGATCGACAAACCAGGAGGAGCTGAACGGGAAACTGGGATCCTGCCTGCTCCGCCGGCGGATCGAAAACATACTGGATATGCCGGAAAAGCTCCGTTCGTATATTCCGGTGGAAGCTGACCTGAAGGAATATGACAGCCTTCTGAAGCGGTATCTGTCCTCCGGCGATTACGAAGACAGCAGCGGTGCTCTCGCAGCACTGGGCGCCATGAAGCAGGCTGCCGCAAAAGGGAAAATTGAGAAAACCTGCGCACTGATATCAGATCTGCTGGAAAACGGAAAATCCGTGGTCGCATATACCTGTTATCTCGAAACTGCGGAGAAAATTTATGAAAGGTTCAGCGGGGACAGTGTGAAGATCACAGGAGAGGTATCTCCCGAAGAAAGGCAGAAGGCGGCAGATCAGTTCCAGAGCGGAGAAAAGAAGGTTATTGTCTGCACGGTCTCTGCCGGAGGTGTCGGTCTGACGCTGACCAGGTCGGATGTTGTAGTGTTCAACGATTTCGACTATTCCGCGGCATTGATGCGGCAGGCCGAAGACAGGATCTGGAGAATCGGTCAGCGTAATGCCTGCTCCATTTTTTACGTTTATGCGGATAAATGCCTCCTGGATGAGACATTGTGCTCCATGCTGAATACCAAGCTTTCAAACATGGGGAAAATAATTGACGGGAGAGAGGAAACACTCATTACTGAAGCGGATTCATCAAACCAGATGGTTCTGCTGCGCAGACTGCTGGACATGAAGGAGACGGCGCGAATGAAGAAGAAAAAAAGCTGCGGAAATACTGCCGGAAACGGGATCTTTCAGACGCCGCTTCTGCCGCAGTGCGTCTGACCGGCAGTGAGATTCAACCTGTCAGGAACCGGGTCTGTATTTACAGCCCGGTATCTTTCAGTTTAACCTGCGCTCACGGGAATGACGGGCAGTTTTCTCAGAATCCGGTCCCGCCGGAAATACCGAAATAAACAATAAGTATTTGTATTTAGATTATTCACAAACTTTGTCCGGAACATGACCCTGCCGAACCGTTTCTTCAGGGGAATGCCAATCCAATTACATTCCATCTTACGGCATTCGGTTATTGTTTCCATCCGATACCCGTTCCGGAGCAGTATCCGGATCTATCTTCAGCGTACTCTGTTAATTAAAACCTCTGTTAATTGGAGATATTTAATAATTAACAGGAGTATTACTTTGATTAATTACTGAGAGGGTACAAAATTTACGAGTAAAAAAACAATTGACTCCGGTATATCGGACTTGATTGTCAATTTCCGTAACACAAGGCAGTTTTCCCCTTGACATTGTAGTTCTATTGTTCTATAATTTTCGAACATTGAAATTTTATGGATCCTGCAGACTGACGGAGTTACCATGACACACATTTTTATTCTTGTTGACCCTGATACGATTACGATGAAGAAATCGGACCTGAGACCTAAAGAAGTAATGAAACAGATTTATGAAGGAGAATTCAGACTTCCCGAAGAAATGGAATCACCGCGCTGTTTAAATCTTGACGATTACGTTTTTGTAGTCGGACGAAAGCCGATGCCTAATATATCCGATATCCAGGAGGAGATTCTCGAAAAACTTGCTCTGGGAGCCAACATGACGCAGATAGCAAAATCCATGGGATACTCGTATGAGAACATCCGATATCATGTCGATGAGCTCAAAAAGAAATTCAATGTGGAAACCAGGCAGGAACTGGCCGTAGTTTACAGGCGTAATAATCCCCACCTCTTCTAAAGGAGCAGACTGTTATGAAGCGATCTCATCATAACAGTCTTTTTATATAAGCTGCAAAGAAAAAAGTTGATATAATGCATAATGCGCTTGCGGACAGAGATGCCCGTAAAGGTAAAGGCACACACAGCAGTTTTTCACAAATTAGTCTCTCAAACTGATATCGGCCGGTTCGAGTCCCGCCTGTCGGGAGCGCACCCGTAGCATGGTTGCAGTGAAAGTGCCTTTTTTTTAACGAGAAAGGGCTGCTCGCATGAACAGCCCTTTTTTCAACGGTTAGAGATATTTCCTGCTTACATCGCGACCGGCAATCCCGCACATCCGTCCCAGAGAACGAGCTCCCGGACAGTCCTGCTGATCAGGCTGGTCACTTCTGAGAGTTTCATCCCCAGTGCAGAAGAAATCTGCCGGTTGGAAAAGCAGATGCTGTTCCTGTTCATTCCGAGATGCATTTCCATAACAGTCCGCTGTTTCTCATTGCCGATTGACCGGATTATAGCCTGCAGCTGTTCCCTGAGAATGTTCTCTTCAGCCAGTTCCCGGTAATCTTTCGGATCAGCGATATCCTTCCGGACTGATTTTCCATCATCCGGATCCGTGTCTTCGTTATCCAGAGAAATCAGATACATGCGGGTCAGGCTCCGGAGAAATATTACTTCGCTTTTCGAAATTCCGGTTTTCCGTGAGATTTCATCATCATCCGCACCGGCTCCGCAGTTTTTTAGCATTCGCAGCCTGCTGTGTGCTGATGCAGGTTTGCGGATCAGGTCACCCTTGTCTTCGATGGCTCTGCGGATATACTGTTCTATCCAGTAAACCGCATAAGTGCTGAATTTTGTCCCCTCGTCAGGAGAATAGAGCTCAGCTGCATGCATGATTCCCATAAATGCCTCCTGCTCGAGATCCTCAAAGGTCAGTGATGATTCCGGATATCTTGCCGAATATTTTCTGGCGTATTTTATTCCCAGAGGAATCATGTGCGTAACCAGTTCCTCCATCGCATTTTTACCCTGTGCAATAACTGCCTCATCAACCGCAAGCGGATTGCGGTTATACCATTCAAGTTTTTTCAGAAGACGTTTGTATGTCATTACAGAAAAAGCAAGTTTTTTCTCTTCTTCAGCGTCCAGCGGTTTCAAACCGTTTTCAGCAATCCACTGTTTGAGCATATCTTCCATTTTCGTGATCCACCTTTCGTTTACGTTTCTATGCTTCATTTGTTGATCCGGATTCAGGCAGCAGAAACAGACAGGGCATCAGTTTCTGCTGTCCTTCTGCTTTCCGGTATATTACTTTTTTTCTTACGGATTTGCTGTTCTATGTTCTATCAATCCGATGAGATAAGTTTATTTGATAACCCCGGTTTTGTAAATTCCCAAAAACCGTAGTTTTTTACAGTCACTTTACGAGGAAAAAAATGTGAATTTTACATATTTCGGTAGTTTTTCTCATGGTTATTGGAAAAGACTATTTTTTTCGAGCCAGTATTTTCCTTCATCCGATTCAGCTGTCCATCCGAGAATGCCGTTGCAGCTGACATAGTACCAGTAAAGACCGTCGGCACAGACCGGCCCGTCCATGACATAGAATATGCTGCCGGGATTCATCAGTCCCGTGACTGTTCCGGTGTATCCGGGCTGTTTCCGGAGCCTGTTGGCAACGGGAGGCGTATATGTGACCGCAGCGGTATCGCCCGGTTTCAAGCGAGGCGGAAGCGTGTTGATGCATTTTTCCGGTACCGCAGCGGTAGGGACGGGTTCCGTTGTCTGAATATTCGGGACAGGCGTGCGGAAAAGATACTCTGCAGCGGTCGGTGTAACAGATGGGCCATCCAGCATGGATTCCTTGAAAGGAATCTGGATGAAAATATCCCGGTCCTGTCCGTTTGTCCTGATCCTCAGATAGAAGTTCCGGAGCCTGACAGATTTCTGCTCCATCGACCATCGCAGGTAATACTTCTGGGTCTCCCCAGGAGCAAGCGAAGCATTGTATCCGCTGTTCATAGCCAGCTCTGCAGGCATTGCAACACCGTAGTCATCCACGACAGCGAAACTGAAAGCGGAAGAGATATCCATATCAAGCATCCGGCCGGAAATGTTTTTATAAAGCATTTCCATGTAATACAGGGTTCTGTCGTTGTCGCCTGCGATACGGTTCACATCATTGACCGCAAACGCTGTATTTCCAGAAGAGGCGGTCCTGGTGACCGAAAGGCTGCTGCTGTCCGGTGAACCCAGCATGACTTTCGGAGGCTCTGCAGTTGCTCCGGGTTTTCCGAGCGGAATGAAGACTTTCGAAGCTCCGGCAACAGGCGTTCCCGTAACCGGATACGGAATGCTGTAGCTGACCTGAAACGTGAATTCCAGTCCAGCAGCTGACCTGGGAATGTTCCTGGAGTAGAAATAAAAGTGGCTCCCGTAACCTTTGGTAAGCGTCAGTTCCGCGGCAGGACGGCTGATACCCTCGCTCAGCCGTTCAGTGCATTTTCCTCTGTAATCTTCAACGCTGGTCGATGCTGTCAGCCGGTAGTTTGTCCCGTTTGAGTCTCTCAGAAAGAAATTCGAAAGCTCCGCCGGCTCTTCCCCGTAGTGCCTTGCAAAGAATTCAACAACGACGGTTTTTTCCGCTTCCGACCTTGCGGATTTATCTAGCGGAAAGCATGAGGAGTCATATTCCTGCCAGCCTGTCAGTGTGTAATATGTATCCAGGACGAGAAGGGGGTCCCCGATTTTTCCTTCCTGACTGATATCGGGAGTCGGCCGGGGTGTGGCTGTCGGTTCAGGCGGATCGATAATATCGATCACCGTCGTGACCAGGGGCCTGGATATCACAATAAGAGCAATGAAAAAGAGAACCGTATACCAGAATTTCGGCGGGTGTTTCCGGTAGATCCGGTTGATCAGTCGGAGTATATCGTACATAATGTTCATCCTTTCCCTTTCAGCTTACAAGCGCGGTTTTTTGTAGAATCCCTGATATTTAACAGGAGGTTTTAAAATGCGAAGATTGCTCCAAAATCTGTTATTACTCTTTTCCACAATTCTTCTGCTGGTGTTACCACAAACCGCGCAGGCAGAGGAACTGAACGTATATGTGGACCGTTCTGATCCCATCATTGCAGTTGCCAATACACGGCTTGACGGAAATAAACTTACCGTAACCGGAACGGCGTATGACGCTTATTCCGGAATTCAGACGGTTGAAGCCAGTGCGGAAGGAAAGCCGTTTGAAACCGTCGGCAGCTTTGCGGACGGGGAAGGCGGCGAATGGGTCTGGGTATACCAGGTTCCGGAAGACTGCGGCCAGTACGGGCATTTTGTCTTCCGCGCGGTTGACAATGCGGGAAATACGGCAAAAATCACCCGGAACGATATCGAGATCTACAATAAAAAAGCGGCTCTGATCTTTCCCGATTACGTCATCAAGAATATTCCTGTGACTCCTGAAATTGTGAGAGAACCCGTCCGTGCTGTTGTGAATGTCAGTGGACACGGGTATGACCATGAGGAATGGGAGCTGACCGGTCCTGACTTCACCCTTGTATGGAACGGGTTCATTGGCGGAATTGAAGTCCCCGCGGGCAATTATCTCCTGACCGTCCGGACCTACAACCAGACCGGGCAGTTTACGGTGACGAATATGCAGGCAATCGTTCCTGCGGATGAAGGTGAGAAACCCGGAGATGACCGGTACAAGGACGTTCCCATCAGCGGGACGGTAGATGAAATTGACGATGACGATGCCGTAGTCAGCGGACAGGATCTGGTGATCACGGACGATTCGAAGATCGACGATGATATCAAGACCGGCGATAAAGTGATCGGGCTGGGAAGATATGATACCGTTACCGGAGAAATTGAAATCCGGATCCTGAAGAAGACCGATGAACCTGCCCGTTCCCTGCCGGATATCGAGATCGACGGTGATGAGAAGATCGGAGAAATCGAATTTGCCGGCATTATTGAAGCGGTCGGTCCGGATTATATCGTTGTGGATGGCGAAGTCATCTTTATTACGGACAATACGGTAATCAACTGCGATTTTTCCGAGCTGCACCCAGGCGATTACGTTTCCGGGCTCGCGGAAATCTTCTCGAAAAGCGGCACGAAGGCGCTGATCGTCAATAAAGCGGATACGGAAAAAGCAAAAGTTGAAACGATCGTCGGCCACGTCACCGCGATGGGAGACGGCTGGGTCGAGATCGATACCGGAAACGGCAGGTATATCATTACCGACAGCACGATCGTGGATGGAGATTATGAGATCGGGACGCTGATCATGCTAGAAGTACTGGTCCCGGACAATGATGTGCTGAAGCTCAAAGTTCTGAAACACGCGGAATGCAGCGACGGACTGTCATACTTCTACGGCGATATCAATGGAATTTTCAAAGATACGGGTGAACTCGTTATCGGCGAACTGATCCATGATTTTGACAGCACGCTGACAACGGATGAGCTTGCGGGTCTTTTCGAAAAAGATGCGGTAGCTGCGGCTGTAGATTATGAGTGCCGGACTGTCGCACTGCGCGTTGTGCAGAACGCCGGAGATCCACGCCTTCAGGACAGAATTGCCGGTACAGTTACTTCTGTCGGGAAAGCGGATGTAAACGGCAATACGCCTGTTTATATTGATGGGAATTATCATTTCATCAGCGGAAATTCCGATAAGGGATCAGAAATGAAACCGGATTTGATCGTTGCCGCTGTGCAGACCGGAGAGGAACTGATCTCCATCTCTGAGATTCCGGAAGCATCCATCACTGCTGACGATCTGACGGATTTCGCGGGAACTGTTGCCCGTGTTTCCGGAGAGGACAGCTATGGCCGAAGATACATCCTGGTGAATGGAATCACCTACCGTCTGCTGCCGGATACGGTTATTTCCGAAACAGTCGGGAAGCTGGAAAAAGGCGCGGTTGTCGCGGGTACTGTTCTCGGGAACGATATTGTTCACGCGGCGGTCATCAAGGCAAAAGCTGAAGACGTAAATCCCAATAATGCTTTTGCCGGAACGGTAACCGCTGAAGTCAGCCGGGACAGATCCGGATACGCTGTTATGATCGACGGAAAGCGCTATACAGCGGATGAATCTTCCCTGGTTTATTCCGATCTCGAACCGGAAAGTCAGGTGCTTGCTGTTCATGACGGAGGCACTCTGCTGGCTATCCGGGATTATCCGGAAAATGCCGTGAAGGATGTACCGGTTTCATTCATCGCGTCCATTGAGAATGTCTCTGCGAAAGACTACACCGGCAGCTTTACTGTTACCGCTGGCGGAAATACGTACCGGATCAGTGAGGATGTCTTCCATTCCGGTTACATCGCCGCCGGTATGAAATGCATGATTACCAGGGTTGAACATGAAGATGGAGAAAGCGAACTTGTTTCCATCATTGCCGGAAATTATCCTGAAAACATTGGGAATATCCGGACGATCAGCGGGAAAGTCGGAGCCATCGGGCTTCCTGATGAAAATGGATCCGGAGCTCTTCTTATCAGCGGCTTCAGCTATCAGTACACTCAGGAATCTGTCATCCAAAACCTGAACGAAGGCGATTTTGTCATCGTGGCAATCCGGGACGGGATGATCCTGTCGGCTGCTGTCCGGGAGGAAGCCGTATACGGAAATCCGGAAAGTTTCTCCGGTGTTATTGAAGCCATCAGCGACATGCAGACAGATGGTTCCTATATTGTGACTGTTGGTGGAACTGAGATCGCCCTGACCGCGGATACGCTGCTGAATGACGCGGAAGCGGATCTTGAACCGGATACGGTCCTTTCAGGCATCCGTTTCGGAAATACCGCATGGGTGGCAGCTTCATACGGGATCGGTCTTATGGAAACTTCAGACGCTGCTTTCTCCGGTGTGATCGAAAAGGTTGACCTTCAGAACCATACGCTGACAGTACGTGGTCGTATCCGGAACTTGGCAGGAATTGACCTTTCCGGATTCACTTCCGGCATGATTGCCGCGGGAGCGATGCAGCCAGGGAAGGGAGCTGTCTCTTTGCAGGCTGTTTCCCCGGAACTGGATCTCGATGACATCGAGTCCTTCTGCGGTTCTGTGGAATCCATTTCCGCCACTGACGTTGACGGGATCCGGAAACTGAGCGTTGACGAAGATGTCTGGTTCATCACTGGCACGACATATGTCAGCGGAGATGTGAAGGATGGATCCAGGATCGCCGGATTTATGGATCGTCGTACCCGGAATGTAATTTCTCTGACTGTTGCGGAAGTTGAGGATCAGGGCGGTTATATGGAAGGAAAGATCGACGAGATAACTTCCAAACAAATCCAGGTGCCGGAGAAAAAGGACTGGTATCATCTGCTTCTTGGCGGTATGTATAACCTTGTTGGGGATAAAACTGTCCTGATTTCCGAAGAGCTCAAAGCGGGGGATAAGGTCAGCGGCTATTACTTCGGTCCGGAGCGGAAACTGCTTGCTGTTCTGGAAGAAGACACCTCGCTACTCGGCAGGATCCGGAACGCGTCCCTGCCCGTGAAGATCGGGATGGGTGTGTTAGGGGCGGGTGTCCTTGGATCCGGAGCCGCGCTGGGAATCGGCGGTAAAAAGAAACGTTTCTCAGGCATTCTTGAACTTGAATCTGACACCTCGATTCTTATTCATGATCCATCTGATCCGGAAAATGTGAAACGCTATAAGCTGCCGAAAAACCTGTATGATACAGCGGCTTTGATGAGCCGGAAATTTGTCAGCGGATATACCCGGTTCGAGAAAGTTGAAAAGCTGGATGTCAACTAGTAAATAATTTTTTCATCAGGCTCTCCTTGTAGTATCTTCATATTACAAGGAGAGCTATTTTCTTTTTCCACGATAATTACAAAAATTCAATCATTACCGATAAATGATTTCATCATACAGGGAGAATCCGGAAACGGTTTCGGACTGATTTTAATGTATCATGTAAATTAACATGAAAAATTGGTTAATATTTTCATAAAATAGTGATAAATTATCTAAAAATTTGTGTTAAAATAACAAATACTTGCAGAATACTGCAGATATAGTTGATAGTGAGGGATGTGATGAGCGGTATGCGTTTGATAAAAATGGAAAACTTTATCCTTGAAAGACAGAAAGCTTCAATGGAAGAATTGTGTGATACTTTTCACTTGTCGAAGAATACTGTTCGCAGAGATCTGCAGAAATTGGAAGAACGCGGTTTCATCACCAAAGTATACGGCGGTGCGGCTGCAGTCCAACCTTCAGCGTCCGATCCGATCTCCACTCGGGATAAGAAAAACAAGGAAGCCAAACAGAAGATCGGTGAACTTGCCTCAACGCTGGTCAATGACAATGATGTGATCTATATAGATTCCGGGACTACCGCTGTGTGTATGATTCCGTTCCTGACGCAGAAGAACAACATCACGATCGTTACTCATGCGATGACTGTTCTGGAACGAGTAATAAAATTTCCTGAACTGACAGTTATGGCTGT
Source organism: uncultured Chloroflexota bacterium (assembly GCA_902791025.1). Lineage (GTDB taxonomy): Bacteria > Chloroflexota > Anaerolineae > Anaerolineales > Anaerolineaceae > Flexilinea. Next base: position 80,136 of record CADATZ010000003.1, read on the forward strand.
CGGCGGTCAGTATAATCCGCTGACAAACGCCTTTTTCGGACCGGAAACACTGAACAGTATCGATGCCCTGTACATGACGAAAGCATTTCTGGGCTGTTCCGGACTCTCGATTGAAGGCGGCCTGTCTAATGAGACGTATTATGAACCGATCTTGAAAAACCGAGTGATCGAACACAGTGACAAGTTGATCATAGTGACCGATACATCAAAAATCGGACACAACGCCCTACGGACGGTATGTCCGTTAACTGTGGTCAATACCCTGGTGACGGAGAAAAAACCTGGTAGCGATATCGTTTCCTATTGCGCGGATAACAAAATCCAGCTGCTGTATGGAGAATAATCCTCAGCCTATCTCAAGAATCCTGCTCCGGTTTTTCTCGTAATTCTGGTAATACTGTTCGGCTGCCTCGTTTTCCTCGGGATGAAAAGTTTTCCGGACCCTTGCTGCCATCCGACCGATCTGGTCAAAATTGATATCGCCGGTGCCTATAGCAGACAGGATTGCTGCTCCGAGGCATGCTGCTTCACTTTCTTCGGATAAAACGACTTCACATTTCATCATGTCAGCTTTCATCTGCATGAAATAATCGCTTTTAGAAGGTCCTCCTGCGGCATGGATGCAGGTGACCGACTGCCGGGATGCCCTGGCGATCCTGTCGGAAAGGTATTTTGTTTCACTGCAAAGGCCTTTGAAAACTGCGGCGGCAAGATCCTGACGGGTATGATAATCATGAAGCCCTGTTATGCACCCTCCGGATTCAGGTGCGAACATCGTACCTCTCAGAAACGGGTAAAAAAGCAATCCTCCGTTTTTGCTTTTGGAAGCGGTATCGGCAAGTTTTGTGTATTTTGCCGGGCCTCGGTAACCGAGGAAAGCAGATGCCCAGTCAAGGCTGATACCGCATGCCTGCATAGACGAGAGCGAACGGTATGGAAGCGGAGAACAATGCGGGTAAAAAGCGCACTGATCATTGAAAGATTCATCCGAGATAACGGGAAATTCCAGAGCGATCATCGTAACTTCTGAAGTTCCCATGGAACATAGGGCGTGCCCCGGATGGATGCTGTTCGTTCCGATCGTGGCGCAAGCATGGTCATGACCACCAGTGGAAATCACGATGTCTGAAGGCAGTCCGGCAGCTTCGGCTGTCTGTTTCGTGATCTTGCCGATGGCTGTTCCACCGGCGATCGGATTGCAGAACAGGTCTGTCCTGATCCCTGCTGCGGTAAAGATTTCGTCTGACCATTTCCGTTCCCTGATATCGAAACACAGGTTGCGCGACGCGATCGAATAGTCACAGACCCGTTCACCACTGAGCCGAAACAGGATGTATTCATTGATCGTAAGCCAGTATTTTGTCCGTTCGTAAAGTTCGGGATGGTTTTGTTTGAACCACATGATCTTTGTGATCCCGAATTTATATGAGGAAAAATGTCCTGTGATCTCATACAGACGGTGATCCCCGATTATTTTGGACAGTTCGATAGCCTGTTGCTCTGAACGGGTGTCATACCAGGCAATTGCAAATGAAAGCGGACGGAAATCTTTGTCTACCGGAACTCCGGATTCAGCCATCGATGAGACTGAAATACCGCGGATCTGATATCCTTGTGTCAGATCGCTGATCTTTCCCAGTTCACTGAGGATGATGTCAAAGATCTTTTCCACATTGAATTCATAGCAATGATTATCTCCAAGCGTAACTTTTTCTGTTGGAGTTTTTTCAGATACTAAAGCGATTCTTTTTCCGGATTCATCAAAAGCGGTTGTTTTGATATTGGTTGTGCCAGCATCTATACCAATGTAACAGTTCATTTTGCAAATCCTCCTAACAATATTTTATCAAAAATAATAAATTATTCTTTTATATTGGTTGATTGTAATTAATAAATTCCCGGAATGTGATTAAAGTAACTAAAATAGAGATTACAATAACATAAAATCACAGCGACTATTGACAAATATAACCAAAATAACATATAATTTGGTTAAGTTTACGGAAAGGAAGTCACAGATGAGTCTATTACAAGAATTCCTGCAGGATGCAGACAAGACCGGATACGCAATTCCTGCATTTAATTTTTCCGATTCGTGGGAATTGTTGGCAATAATCGAGACGGCATTGGAAGAAAAAAGCCCTGTCATGGTCGCTTCTGCAGAGCCTGTTGCCAGGTTATACAGCCCAATCTGCCTTGCCGGTCTGTATACCGGTATTCTTCAGAAAACAAAGGCTCCGATTTTTCTTCATCTCGATCATTCTACTGATACAGATCTTTGTATTGAAGCGGCAAAAGCCGGCTATCCTTCTGTAATGATTGACGCCTCTCTCCTGGATTTTGAACCCAACATTGAAAAAACAAAAGTCGTAACTGATGCTGTTCTCGGATGTGATACCCTGGTCGAGGCTGAGATAGGCAGGATCGGCGGCAGAAATGATGAAACAACTTCTGCCGGTACCGTATACCTGGCTGATACTGATGAAGCAGTGGAATTCGCGGAAAGGACTCATGTGGATACGCTCGCTGTCGGACTCGGAAATGCTCACGGTTTTTATAAAGGGAAGCCGCAGCTGAATTTTGACCGTCTTTCTGAAATCAACGGACGGATCAATATCCCGCTGGTACTGCACGGCGGTACCGGAATAGCGGAGGAGGATATTCGGAAAGCAATCCGGAGCGGGATTAATAAAGTCAACGTCGGTACGGATCTGCATTATTCTTATCTGATCACAGTCTCGGATTATCAATGCCCGGGAAAGAGCAACGTAAATATCCTGAACGCGATGAAACCTGTGAAAGAAGCGATAAAAGAGACAGTCCGTCGCTGGATCCATGTTTGTATGTCTGAAAACAGATATTGAGGAGAATGCATATGAAGGCAGTAGCAGTTTTGGAACCGGGAAAAGCAGCGGTGGTGAATGATGTTCCCGAACCGGTGCTTGGTGATTATCAATCTTTGGTAAAGATCCATACCTGCGGTTTTTGCAATGGTACGGATATGCAGATCATTAATGATACGATCGGCGGGCCTGATAAACCTGCCTGGTTTCCCACAATTCTTGGGCATGAGGGTTGCGGCGAGGTCGTTGAAATCGGACCGAAAGTCCGGCATATCCATCTTGGAGAAAAATATATCCGCCCTGATAAGGCTTCTGATTATGGTAAGTATTCGGTAACTTTCGGAAATATGGCTGAATATGCGGTTGCTGTCGACCGGAAAGCCATGCTTGAGGACGGTTTCAGCCCGGAGGATCTTCCTTCCGATAATAATTGCGGAAAACTTCCGGATTACGTCTCTTTTGAAGACGGAGCTGTCGCCCTTTCCATGCTGGAATGCATCAGTGCGGTCCATAATTTCGGGATCGCAGATGCGAAGAAAGTCTTGATTTACGGTGCCGGCCCGATGGGTCTCGGTGTCGCAGGATACCTGAAAGCCAAAGGAACTGAAGTTACGATGGTGGACAGGAATCCTTCGAGACTGGAATATGCGGATCAGCAGATTGGCCTCCGGACGGTCAATACCGGTGAGATCGATATTCATTCGGCGCTTGGAAATGAAAGATTTGACGCTGTGGTAGATATCGTCGGGCTCTCATCGATCCTAATGGAAGGCACCAATTTCCTTGTACAGGGCGGCAAACTCTGCGGGATGGGCGTTCTGAAAGTATCGGATAATGGTTTTGACGTACATAAGATGCAGAATAATACATCATTCCATTTTCTGAATTTCCCTTATCGCAGGTTGTATTACATGGATGAGATGGCATCCCTGATTGAATCCGGAAAACTAAAGCTCTCCGATTATTACACGGATGTCATGCCTGCTGAGGATATTCAGAAATGCATTGAAAAGATCAAAACACAGCAGGCACTGAAGGTCGTTCTTACATTCTGAAGGAGGAGAAACCATGAAAGGACTCGAGTTCGCTTTGGCTTTGGCCGGATTCGGATACAATGACGCGGCATGGAATTTTCAGGGATACGGTTTTGGTACTGACGATAACAAAGAAGGCACTCATCCCTGGACCACATTCCCGCTGCAGTATGTCGTGATTAAACATCCGGAAGCAGGGATTATCATGTACGATGTAGGACTTGGTATGGGCGAGGATAAAGACCGCCGTCCGTGGGAACACCGTCAGATGAATCCCGTGACGCTTGACCGCAGTCAGTATGTGGATGAAACTCTGAAAAAGCTTGGCTGCTCTGTTGATGACGTCAGTGCCATCATCATTTCTCATTGCCATTGGGATCATATCGGCGGACTGGAATTTTTCAAAGGCACAAAGGCAATTAAAAATGTTTACGTTCCGGAAAAAGATTTCGCTTATGGATTGGTACACAGCCATGTGAACAGCATCGGATATTCTGATGCCCTGTATTACCGGCAGAATATGGATGTTGAAGGTGCGGATTTCAAATTGCTGGACGAGGATATCGAACTTTTCCCTGGTGTGGAACTGATCACACTGGAAGGTCATTCCCCCTGTGTGCTGGGGCTGATCCTTCACCTGGAAAGCGGAAATTACATCTTCCCTTCCGATGCCTGCACGGCTAAGGTATGTTTTAGTGGCGAATACTTGCCGGGAACGATCTATGACTCTCTCGGTTATCAGCGGGCATTGAAGCGTCTGCGAAAGCTTCAGAAGGAGCTGAATGCTGAAATGATCTTCCAGCATGATCCCTGGAGTTACAAGAATTACCGTTATGGAGAATGGATCGCATGAAGTCTCTGCAGCTGTTCGGCGCAATGGACCTGAGGCAGGTCGAAATGGATACGCCAGTACCGGGAGATGATGAAGTCCTGCTCCGGACGGAATACTGCGGTTTGTGCGGATCGGACCGTCCGAGGCTGCTTTTTGGAGAAGTTCCGTTCTTCCCCAATACTTTGGGTCACGAATTCTCTGCCAGAGTCGCCGCAGTAGGCAAAAATGTCAAGTCAGTTGTGCCCGGAGACTTGGTTGCGGTTGTTCCGCTGATCGTTTGCCATCACTGTAAAAATTGCCGGACCGGTCATTACGGTCAGTGCGAAAACAAACAGTTCATTGGGCTTCGCGTCGAAAACAAGGGCGGTTTCAGTGAATATAATGTTTTACCGGAGTGCAATGTGATCAAGGTTCCGGACGGAGTTTCCGGATGGGAAGCTGCTATGATCGAACCGATCAGTGTGGCGCTCCATGCGATGTTCCGATCCGGTATGAAACCTGGCAGTGATATCGCGGTGATCGGCGCCGGTACAATTGGAAAACTGATTATCCAGTCTGCCCGGGCAATGGGTGCCAGAGAGATTTTTGTTTTTGATAACGTTCAGTCTCAACTTGATGATGTCGCCGGTAATCTGGCTGACCACTGCTATAACACATCCGATGAAGCATTCTTTGACAGCTACCTGAAGGACACACAGGGATACGGGTGTCCTTATGTCATGGAGGCGGTAGGAATCCAGCCGACTGTTTCACTGGCTCTGAAGGCTGCATCGACGAACGGTAATGTGGTCCTGGTCGGTTATCTGGATAAGCCGCTGGCCTTTTCACCTGCCGAAGTGCGGCTGATCCTTGAAAACGAGCTGAATCTGCTTGGTGTTTGGCAGTCCTATGATCTGGATTTTCCTGGTGACGCTTTCCGCCTGGGCCTGTATTACCTGAGCCGGGGAGTGTATGACACGAAATCCATGACGGATCGCATCATCAAACCGGATGAGATCATGGCGGCTTGTGGGGATTGGAAGATCCCGGGAAAGGTCCGTGGAAAAATATTTGTTGATTTTCGGTGATAAATGCTGGTCTCAGCATAATAAAAATAAAGGAGCTACAAATGAAAAAGTATTTACTGTTGTTGGTCGTTGTTGTGATGGTTGCTGTTATGGCGATCAATGGTGCAGCTTTCGCTGATCATAAAGAAGGCGAAAAGATCGTCATCGGTCATTGTGTCATGGATATGGCGAATGAGATCTTCGTTCAGTACACTAATGGCGATAAGGAATTCGAAAAGGATATGCAGGGCAACGTTGAAGTCGTTATCGTTGATGGCGCTTCTGAACCTTCCAAGCAGACTGAAGCCCTGGAAAACTTCATCACCATGGGTGTTGATGCCATCATGCTGAATGCTCTGGATCTGAGTGCGGTAGAAGATGTCGTCCACCGTGCTGAAGAAGCCGGCATTAAAGTCGGTATCTATCCTGAGATGGAAGGCGTCAGTGTCAAGTTCGTCTTTGATGAATATAACTGGGGTTATGACCTGGGCGTGGATGCCGGTAAGTGGATCAATGAAAAACTCGGTGGCAAGGCCACTATCGCCTGCTTCAACCAGGCTGAACTCGAATCCGCTCTTGGCCGCTATAATGGTTACAAAGATGGTGTCCTTTCCCAGTGCGATGCTGAGAATATCATCTTCCTTGAACCGGTCTCCACAGTTGAACCTGTCCGCGCGATGGAAGCCATGGAAAACATTCTTCAGGCTCATCCGGAAGTCAAAGTGGTCCTTGCTTCAGCTGATGCTGCTGCTGTGGGTGCCTATCAGGCTATCATTGGTGCCGGTATCGACACATCCGATATGTATCTCGGCGGCCTTGACGGCATTACCGATGCCTTGGATGCAATCGAAGAAGGTTCTGTCTTCCGCTGCACAGTCGGTAACGCGAAGCATACAGAAGAAATGGGTTACGACCTGATTCAGGAACTGACCAAGGCTGTTCTGGGTATGGATTATGATGAGATCTATTTCGCCCCGACCATCGCCATCACCCAGGAAAACATTGCGGAATACCGCAATCATGAATTGACATATGAACTCGATCCTGAACTGAAGGAATACTTCGGCTTGTAATTTGATATAAATCTGAATAGCAGGGAATCACCGATTCGGTTTTCCCTGCTATTCTTTCCGAGGTGAAAAATGAGCACTGCCGCTTCCAATGTCCTTGAAGTCAAAGGCTTGACCAAAAGATTTGGCGGGACGACCGCCCTTGATCATGCGGACTGGTCATTGGCAAAAGGAGAAATTCATGCCATTGCCGGGGAGAATGGCGCTGGGAAATCTACACTCTGCAAGATGCTTGCCGGCGCTATTGTCCCATCTGAGGGTTCAATTACTATTGATGGAAAAACCTTCAGTAAACTAAATCCAGCTGAAGCCAAAAGAAACGGTATCGTGATGATCTACCAGGAATTTAATCTGGTACCCGAACTGCCGATCTACGAGAATATTTTTCTGGGTAAGGAGATCACGAAATTTGGTGTCAACGTCGATAAAGCCGCGATGATCAAAAAGTCAGATGAACTGTTCCATCAGATGGGCGTGAAAGTTGATTCCAGAAAGATCATTGCGGATATTTCCGTTGCGTACTGTCAGCTTGTTGAGATCGCCAAGGCTTTGATGGAAAATGCAAAGATCTTGATCATGGATGAGCCGACTGCGCCATTGACCAACCAGGAGGTCGGAATCCTTTTTGAGATCATTGGCCGTTTGAAAGAACGCGGGATTACCATTGTCTACATTTCTCATCGAATGGAAGAGATATTTGAGCTTTCCGACCGTGTGACGATTATGCGTGACGGGAAGATCATTACAACCCGGGAAATCGGGGATATCGACCAGAAAGAAATCATTTCCCTGATGGTCGGACATGAACTCGGTATGGATTTCCCGGTGCGGGGAAAGACGGAACGGTCAGCAGAGCCCGTTCTGTCAGTCCGGAATCTGACAACAGATAAGATCCGTGATATTTCGTTTGATCTGTATGGCGGTGAGATCCTCGGTCTTGCAGGACTGGTCGGAGCTGGCCGTACGGAAATCGTCCGTGCGATATTTGGCGCAGATAAGATCAAAAGCGGTGAGATATATTTACGGGGAAAGAAAACTGATAAGCTTTCCATTCACAAGGCGATCAGTAAAAAGATTGGGTTGATCCCGGAAGATCGGAAACGTCAGGGCGTTCATCTCGAACTGCCAATCCTGCATAACATGACGCTGTTACAGTTAGATCGAATCAGTCGGCTGATGACGATTAATCCGAAAAAAGAACGTGCTGGTGCGGATGAATTTGTAAAGAAGCTTCGGATTAAAATGGGTAAGCTGTCGGATAACGCGTCCAGCCTGTCTGGAGGGAATCAGCAGAAAATCGTTCTGGCAAAATGGCTCGCAAACGAACCGGATATTCTTTTCTTTGATGAGCCGACCAGAGGTATTGACGTCGGTGCCAAAGCCGAAATCTATGAATTGATGGATGAATTGCGCAGCCAGGGAAAAGCGGTAATAATGATCTCTTCCGAAATGCCTGAAGTGTTGGGAATGTGTGACCGGATCCTTGTCCTTTATGAAGGAAATATGATGGGTGAAGTTATTGGTGAAACCGCTACGCAGGATGATGTTATGACTTTAGCCTCTGGGCTGAAGTTGGAAAAATAAAACCAGACAGGGAGATGTATGATGACAGCAAACAAAACAAGCTTTAAAAAAAGTTTTCTGCAGTTTTATAAAAAATACGGTGTGGTGTTTATTCTAGCCATTGAAATCATTTTTTTCTCCTTTGCGCATAAAAATTTCCTGTCTCTCAATAACTTTCTGAGTGTCGGGCGTCAGATCTCTTTTATTGGAATCGCAGCTATCGGGATGACAATGGTTTTGATCATCGGAGGGATCGATATTTCGGTCGGATCCATGCTCGCTTTTGCGGGTGTGTTTTCGACTAAGATTCTGGTTGATTTCGGACTTCCTTTGTGGCTTAGTATCCTTATTACTCTGATCATGGGAGCTTTTTTCGGAGCGATAAATGGTTTTTCCTGTGCTATTCTGCATATTCCGGCGCTGATTTCAACACTGGCAATGCAGACGATCTTAAAGGGTATCGCGTTCCTGCTTACCAATGCGTTGCCGGTTAAAGGTATGACAAAGGAATTTAAGTATCTTGGTCAGGGTTACTTGTTTGGTTTTTTCCCGATTCCGCTCCTTGTGATGCTGATCATGTTTGTTCTTGGAACATGGATTCTGAACCGGACGACTTTTGGTCGCAGGCTTTATGCAGTCGGCGGAAATTCTGAAGCTGCCCGTCTTTCCGGTATCAATACGAAGGTAATGACGATCCTGACTTATGCCATATGCGGTACATTTGCGGCTCTGTCCGGTGTGCTGATGGCGGGGCGTCTTGGTTCCGGCCAGCCTTCCATTGGTGCCGATCATCCGATGGATGTGCTGACGGCAGCTGTTCTTGGCGGGATCAGCGTGAACGGTGGTAAAGGGAATATTGTCAACGTGCTGTTTGGTGCATTTATTATGGGGATCCTTTCTAACGGCATGGTCATGCTTGGCATCAATGAATACTGGCAGTGGGTCTTGAAAGGAATTGTGCTTCTGCTCGCAGTCACGCTGAGCAATCTTGACGTGATCACTGAGGATTAGTCCGAAGAAACAGCAGTCTTTTACAGATACACGGAAGATATTATAGATAGAAACGGCTCGGTGTGTTAGTACCGGGCTGTTTCTATTTCAATTTGGAATTTCTGTGATAGTTGATCGGACGGCGAAAAGCCTGTCGGGACGGAAATGTTTCCCTTATTCAGATGTCTAATTTATTATGAAAAAAATGGCTTGAAGCAGGCCATTCTTTTCGAAAATCTTTTATCCGATGTGCATTTCCGTCCGATTCAGTAGTGCTCCGGAATATCATCCTCAAAAAACCCTGACCGTTCTCTCTGCAGTTTTGCTCCGTGAACTAGAGCCCAGGCAAACAGGAACAGTACCAGCCAGACGATGAAGATAATCAGGAATGTTTTCATTTTTTCCTCCTGAAGATTAATATACAAATTCATCTGGTTCTGCAATTTTCCCTACCAGAAGGAACCTGCTGTTTTCGACATCGTAGGTGCAGAGCGTCAGGACAACAAAGCGGTCATCAGCGTCATACTCTGTATCTGAGTTGAAAGTAGATACAGCATTCCAATTATCGATCTGTCGCAGAAAAGCCTCGTCCGACTCATAATCGAAAGTGAAATCCCAGTATTCCACGTTCTGATATACACCCGCGACGGGAAGGATCTGGAAGCTGCCGTCAGGAGTGTAAAGATTTATATACGGATGTTCGTCATAAAACTTCTGTCTCTTATAGTTATGAATGTCCGTAAACATGGAGCCGTCTCCCATATAATGCCCGTAAATCACGGTCATCCGGTCTGAAAAGTCACCTTTGTTCCGAAAATCCATAAACGGTGTCCCAACTTTGTTCCAGGTTCCGTTTACAGCGCGACTGAGATAATAGTCGTTATCCCTGCTCTGCATGACAGGATAATCGACTTTTGTTCCCTCAAGCCGGATCCATCCCCGAATGTCAGGGGATATCTCTGCCAGGCTTTCAAAATCGATGGGCCCCCTTTTCATTTCTTCAGGCTGGATCTTTTTTTCCGCTCCGGTAGTCGGTGAAATTTCTGTTATTTCAGGATTTGTGATTTCTATCGATGCTGTCGGTGTCGGAATGTGGGCAATTTCTGAGATTTCTTCGTAAATATTCTCACCTTCTTTGTATTCACGCAGCGCTGTAAACAGCTTTTGTCCCATCACGACGCTTCCGCCTATGGAAACGATCAATATCATAAAGAACGGCAGTTTATATTTCATATCTTCTTCCGCATAAAAATGTTCAGTAAAATATTACAAAGTGCCTTTCAAAAGCCGCATGCTGCCGTACGATACATGTATGGCGGAGTTAATATGAACGAAGATAATCTATACATCAAACTTGAACAGATTCCCGGCGGAGTCAGGCTGGATGAAAACTATTCCAGCCGCTTCGTTGAGTGCATCCAGGTGGATGAAATGCATGACTCCATGATGATCCTTCAGGGATTGATAAGCGTGATCGGGGAAGTAAACCGTAGCAGTTTCTTCAAAGTGCTATATCCCCTGTTCGGGTGCAGTGTAAAGACTTTGAAAAAATATCTTTATGGTATCGCTGAAAACTGCAGCGGGGATCATCTGTTTGAACGGGGTCACGGACAATTCTATGATGAGCTTGTTGTTGAGGGGTCACTTCCTGTACAGACTGTTTATTCCTATTCAATTGAGATCGATCTGATAAATTCTGTGAATCTTGAGCTGACGATCTATGACAACCTGTTCAAACACATAAAAACAGCAGGATCATCCGGTTTCGCGGATCCGGCGTCGCTTACTGCCGCAGCGTTCGCTGAAACAATTTACGGTGAACTCTACTTTCCGGCACTGAAACTGCTGACTGGGGATGAATCGAATGAAAAAATCAAATCTTTTGTCGGAAATCTCATCGATGAACTGTACGTCCCATCTGTCTGAATGTGTATGCTTATGACAGCGGAGAAAAATGCTGATGAATCCTGATTTTCTTTTACAAACCCCAAAGTCCTTTATCCTGAACAGACGGACGCATCTTGTGTCCGGATGGATGGAACTGGACCATGAACTGCTGGAGGACCTTTTCGCTTTACGTGATCCGGAAGGAGAAATGATACTGGAAGCTGTAGTTCCCGGAACTGATAAATCTGTTGTATATAAAAACGGTTATTCCGGGAAATATATGGAACTTTCCAATGGGCTCAGGCTGCCTGCTGATTATTCGGAAGAAGAATATGCCCGGATTTGCAGAATCATTTGTCTCGTATATGGTATTACGCCCTGTGAAATGAATATCATCTACGGAGAACCTGCTGATGTTCCGGAACAGCCGTCAGAACCCGAGAGATCGATAGAAACATCTTCTGAGATATCGAAAGAAACAGTCGAAACCAACGCATCGGACTCTATTCAACAGGTGGCCGATAACATTCAGATATCAGATTCTGTCATGGAAGTACTGGATGGATCCCAGATTCAGGTTACGGCTGAATATGAACTGAGACCTTTCAGCAAATCCGAAGAGACCTGGCTGAGGCTTATGCTGGATAAAGTGAAAGAAGAGAAACCGTCCGATCGGATCCAGGTAACGGCATATAACGACGAACATGAAATAATGCTTGAAAAACCGGACTGGGATAACATCATCGATCATCTGAAACATGACAGTCAGGCGCTTGCCGCGGCAAAACTGATGAAAAAAGCCGGGATCAAGCCGCCGGTAATGAATTTCCGCGGAATCAAAGAGCACAATAAAGTAGGAGGCGAAGCACTTTTTGTCTGGATGGATGAAGGCATTGCTTATCTGCACGGCAGGCAGAAATACAGCAGAGGATATTTCTATGAACGGAGATTCAAATATGTGATCATGGATGATCCCCGCGAACTTCTGGAATGTTTCCGGAAAATGGAGGCTGAAAATGAATAAGGTCTATACCCGTAACAGCTTCATAGAGTCATATAACGATCTTCCGGAACTGTTCCGCGGCAATATCCGGGATGCCCTGATTGAATTCCGTGATTCCAAACTCATGAAAAGCAGACATCCGGAAAAGCTTCCGGCTTACGCAGGAATGTATTCACTGAGAGTTGACCGTCGGTACCGTATCCTGATGAATAAAATCGCCAGCGGAACTTATGTGCTGCTGCTGGTCGGTCCTCATGACGTTATTTATGACTGGGCGGAGAAAAACAAAAAGTCTGTCAGCGGGATGAGCATGGATCCTTCCGATTACATACGTCTGGAAGACGCTATGCCGGAATTATTCCCCGCACAGGAGTCCGCGCCGGAAAAAGATGAGCAGCTAATTGTCGATTCGGAACATCAAAGAAAAGGATTGTTCGGAAAAATCAGCGACCGGAAACTGATGAAAGGACTGACCGGTCCGGAGGAGCTCGATATCGTACGGAGCTGGATCACCATAGAGGACTTTGAAGCACAGGAAGGGACAATTTCCCGGAGCAGTGCTTTTTATCTCAGACATCTCTGCGACGGCATGTCGGTTGAAGAAGCGCTTCATGAATTGAATATCCTGAAACAGAATCATGAGGAACACGAAGCTTTTGAAAGAGAAATGGAAAATATCAGGAAGAACTACAGAAGCACTTACATCAACAGCAATTTTCCTCATATCTCAGGCGACAAAGGCAAATACTGCCTTCTGGCAGGCACATTCGGTTCGGGCAAGACCGCGGAATTGATCGGGTCGATCAACAACGCGGATGAATATGTTCCCAAACGCGACCGCATCCTGTTTCTAGTCTCGAATCCGGACTATCTTTCCGATATGAGATCCTATCTTCAGATCGTGGCCGATCCGAAACAGATGAAACGGGTGGATGTCCTGGATTATACTGGTCTCATGACGCACCTGATGGAAGACTGCGGCAAAAGATGGGGGTATGATTTCAGAGTCGCAGAGATAAACGAGGATGACGACCTTCTGGATATGTTCCTGGACGCCGCGGAATCGGTCGATGACCTGGATCTTGAGTCGTGGGACCTCATGCACGATTGGGCGTATGTTGCGGAAAACTACGGGGCTTTTACACAGGAAGAATACATGACGACACCTCGGCTGGAATGTGAAAACATCACTGAGGAACAGCGGGAAAAGGTATGGGAGGTTTTTGAAAAATTCATCGGCCGCATGGAAGAGGAAAAATTCTATACCGTGGGATACGCCATTTCAAAACTGATGCCGGCGATCAAGAGAAAAAGCTACAAGCCTTACGGCCTGATCCTTGCTGATGACATACAGTTTCTGAATTATCTGAAGGTCGACTTTCTGACGCTTCTTCAGAAATCTTCTCTCAGTGCCTATTCAATCGATATCGGGCAGGAACATTATGTCCACTGCATGCGGGATCTGACGAATCCGAGATGTATTGAAGGGACTATCTTCTACGGCATCAAGAACCTCCGCCTGAACGCGGAAAAAATGAAGCTTGCATGTCCGCAGGTTCCATCATCGATGACAAAACTGCAGACGAATATGAAAGGGATTGAACTCATACAGGTTGAATGCTGTGATCCGGAGGAAAACAGTGAGTTCGAACAAAAGCTGTGCGATCTTGTGCGCAGTCTGCCGGACCCGAACAACAATGTGATCGTGGCGATCGATGATGAGGATGCGGAATCTTACAGCGAAATCCTGGAGAGACACGGTATCAACACCGTTATTGTCGATGATTCACAGTCGTATTTTGACTATCTTCTGGATGACGGTATCCGTATCTGCACTTTCCTCAGGCTGGGATGTCTGGTTTTTGAAAATGTGATCATTCCAAACACATATGAAGATCTGCTGGATCCGAATGTAGAGTCCGGGATGGAAATCCCCGACAGATACTGGTATTTTGACTGGATAGAGCGACTGGCGTACAAGATGATGCTTTTCGGGCACGCTGTGGCTGCATCCAGAAAAACTACATACCTTTTTGAGCCGAAAGATGATGCAAGTCTGGTTCAGCTGTACCGGGAAAATGTACACTAAATACATGGAGGGAACAACCATGGACGAGAAATTTACATTTTCCGATAAGCAGCTTTCACGGCTTAGAATTGAATACAGCCAACTGGATGACAACGAATTTGATACCTTCGTTGAGCAGGCGGAACGCCTGGAACTGGATCCTTTCTCCCGGCAGATTTACGCGGTGAAAAAGGAAGGATCCCGGATGCAGGTTCTCTGCACAATTGACGGACTCCGAATCGTTGCAGAACGGTCCAGCAAATATGCCGGGCAGACACCCGCCATGTGGTGCGGCAATGACGGCGTCTGGAAGGATGTCTGGCTTGAAAAGACTCCCCCGGCAGCCTGCAAGGTCGGCGTAATGCGCAGTGATTTCGCTCAGCCGTTGTACGCGGTAGCCCGCTTTGATTCCTATAACCAGGGCACTTCTTACTGGACAAGCATGCCGGACATCATGATCTCCAAATGCGCGGAAGCCCTTGCTCTGCGCCGCGCGTTCCCGGCGCGGCTTTCCGGGTGCTACTCCGACGCGGAGATCAACACGGACAGGCAGGTACGGACGATGACCGTTCAGAAACCAGTTGAGGAAAAGGCATTCCTTGCCGAATTCATCGCTGATCCGGAAGCGCTGAAGCGGATAGATCTGGCTGAAGCTCTGAAGGAGCGGGATTCCGAGGGTGAGCTGTACAGTGATAAGAGTGCGGAAACACTGCTGAAAATCCGGAAACGTCTGAACCGGCTGCTGAAGGAAGAACAGCTTCCTGACGAGAAAGCTGCTGTTCTGCAGAGAAAACTGGATGCCATTGAGGCTATTCTCTGTGAAAAGCAGATGCATGGCGCAGAAGCAACATTATAAATAATATAAGACAAGGGGACAAAAAGTCCCCTTGTCTTATAAAGACATCTGATATTATTTCTATGCTACGATAACCAGCTAAACCATTTTTTTCTAAATGATATTCCGAACAACTTTTTAGCCTCATCCAGATCCATTATCAGTGTACGAGCTGTGATCTGGGCGTTTAGAATCGGAGGAAGTTCCTGCTGCAGATAAGATAATTCGTAAATTCTTCCCTGTTCGGGATATGAATAAACAATTTTGTTGTTCTTCTTGTCAATTTTGAACTGTGAAGGTTCGCTTTTCCAAGCTGTCATGATTTTCCTCATGGCATTTCTCCCGATAGCCTTATCTCCGAAATAATCAGTATATGAAAGTGGAACAATATAGTCCGGTAAATCTGTATGAACGCTCGATATGATATCGATCAGGATTTCAGATGATATTGAGAAAATATCGGGAAAATAATCTGTTTCAGAGGATTTCATTCGGTTTTCAATTTCATTAATCTTTACAAGCATTCTTCTGGCGTATTCGGAAAACAGAGCTGTAGAGGCTTTGTTCATGCTTTCATTTATTTTTCTGGAGTTCTTTGCGCCTTCCTCCTTATTGATCCTGGTATCAATATGAAAAACGACAGTTCTCTTGCTTATATCAGCCGGCAACGAGGCAATTTTGTTCGTAGTTATAGAAACAGCGGGATAATTGATGAAAGCTTCCGGGATCCCCCAGTAGTCGTCTTTGATGACCTTTTCCTGATGTGCTTTAAACTGGTCTCTGGCAAGGTCATCAATATTAATCGGCAAACCCTCGCAGGATCTCTTCAGTGCTTCTATTTTGGTCGATGTAAAATCATTGCTGCTGTTCATGGGAACTTTTTTTCCGCACATCAATTTTGTGAGCAGCCTGATAAATGTGGATTTTCCTCCGTTTGATTCTCCGTAAAGGATTCCGAAAACGGGAAATGGTGTTACATCATAATTATTCCTGCTTGCCACATAACGCAGATACGGTATAAAAGGGCTCGCAAAAAACCAATTCATAAAGGCAAAATAGTCGTGCTGGCTCTGTAAAACATCACCATAAAAACTGTTGAGACTTGTCAGGTAATTCAGAAGACTCTTTACATCAGTTTCAATTTTATTGACATCTGGATACATATTTAGAGGTGTTCCGTTGAAGTCGATTCTACTGGTTTCATAATCAATGTGAAGCTTCGGCAGCTGGCGGTTTTTTACCTTTTCAAATTCCCTGTACTCTGTGAACTTCCGTTTAAAACCGCGGAAAATTTCTCCCGAAAGCAGAATTTTCCCTTTATCCGCTTTCTGTTTTGGAAGCATAGGTTTTATTTCATGTTCCAAGTTTTTTACATTCGCCTCGATGACCACGTTGTCTTCATCGTCATCGGAATTTTCTTCCAATATGATTATTTTTTTTGCCTCTATCGTTTTGACGATCGGTGTTTTCTCAATATTGTCGAGCAGATATGCAGGATCATCAATGCTCCCTTTAATTATTTCAGGTTCGATATGGTCAGAACAGGAATTTTTGAAAGAATCGAATAAATTCTTGTAATATTCAAATGCAGGCAAGTCGTCAAAGCACAGTATATTTTCTCTCTGCAATCCGCAGAATGCTGATGCCGACATATTTGCACTGCCTGTGATAACGCGGACTCTCCCGGAATCTGATTCCATAATAAATATTTTTTCATGTGATTTTGTATCTCTTGAGACATAAAGGCTGAGTGTTTCATCATCAAGTCTCTCCGCCATCTTTACGGCAGATTTTGAGCGGACGAACTCCTGTATCGAATTGATCTGCATCGACAGCACAGCTGCCAATTCCATCTGCATAACCTGTTCACATCCGAATATAATCTCGGCAGTCTGGAATTTGTCAAGCACTTTGTTTATGAACCCTATTCCGGAGGAAAAGGTAATCGCATAAAGTCTGTCAAAACCACTGAAGAGTTCTTCCCAGTCTGTATTGATATTTTCCGTATATCGGGCTTTCACGACTTTCAGATTGGAAGAAACGCAGGCGATATTCTTTTGCTCAAAAATATCTATAAACGACATTTGATTTTCCATATCAGCACTCCGAAAATTTAAATCTGACGATACTATAACAGGCTAAAGGCCGAATAAAATAAACAATTTTCCTAAGAAAAGACTCGTTTTTATCTTATCACAAAAGAATTTTTATGAAGTCCAGCTTATTGGACACAAAACAATCCACTGCGGAAATAAGTCAAAAGAAGTTTGTAACATGCCTTCATGGATAACAGACTTATAAAAACCTATAACCGATATAGAAACATAACAGAACCGCCGAGTCTGATCGCTCTGCAGCTGGATGCATTCCAGAACTTGATGGACAGAGGAATCCAGCAGGTTTTTCAGGATATTTCACCGGTCAGATCGAAAAACAGCCGCTACCTTATTTATTTTCCAGACAACTCCATCGTATCGGAATTTGGTAATTTATTCTGGAGGCTCGATCCTCCGGAATATCCGCTGCAGGAATGTATTGAAAGAGGACTGACCTATGGCAGATCCCTCATTACTGATGTGCTCCTGAGGGATATGATTACCGGAAATTCGTGGAAATCCAGAATCTGTCTCGGAGAACTTCCGCAGATTTCTTCCTACGGCAGCTTTATTATCTCAGGAACTGAAAAGGTCGTGATCACTCAGCTGGTGAAATCTCCGGGCATATATTATTCCGCAGTTTATGATGAATCTTCGAGAAAAATAAACCAGCATGCGAAAATAATGCCGGATAAAGGAACTTACATCGAGATATTTTCAAAAGAAGATAAAGGTATCTGCATCCTGTATGACAGAAGACTTCAGATTCCTTTTACCGCGTTTCTCCGTATTCTGTGTTTTGCAGATGATGGATCCGGATCATCTCCATTCAGTGATTGTTCCGATACGGAACTATACAGGGTGTTTGAGAAGGAATGCGGGAGTACAGCATTGAAGTATCTGGCTGCATCAATACAGGCTGAATCAAAACTGTATGAAACTGCAAACAAAGAAAATGCCGCAAGGTGGTTTTTCCAAAAGAACAGACAGAAAGGTGAAATTGAAGATATCCGGAAATACATACACCGGCGGTTTTATGATCTGGCAGCATACGACCTCCAGTTTCCCGGCCGAAAAAAACTGAATGAATGCCTGAATCTTGAAAAAATCATACCTGATACTCACAGGACACTGACCATTCTTGATGTGGTGAAAACCGTTGCATCAGTAATCCGTCTGCAGGAAAACGGAAAGCCTGTCAATGACGATATCGAACACCTCGGCAGCAGGCGTACCCGATCCTGCGGCGAACTGATTCTTCGGGCATTTTCCTCCGGTATGCGGGAATTGGAAAGAGTGACAAGCAGTAAACTGAGCTTTATTCTGGATCCAAAAGAAATCCGTTCCGCTGAGGATTATATCAATCCCGCACCGGTAAATTATGCGCTGAGATCTTTCTTTGCTTCATCTGAACTGTGCCAGTTCATGGATCAGAACAATCCGCTTTCAGAGCTGAGGCAGAAACGCACAGTATCCGCATTGGGGCCCAACGGACTTGACAGAAGCAGGGCGGGATTTGATGTCCGGGATATTCATCACACACATTACGGGAGACTCTGCCCCGTGGAAACTCCGGAGGGAAAGAATTCAGGTCTTATCAGCCGGCTTTCAATATATGGCCGCATAAACGAATACGGATATATTGAGACTCCTTACAGGGTTGTTTCCGGAAGCGCTGAATTCGGATATGAGAACGTGATCGGCCATGTACCGAGGACCGATGTCAGAGATTCCGGAGGAAATCTTATTTTCAAAGCAGGTGTCAGAATCACCCGTGAAATGGCTGACTGTACGGATTTTGCAAATTCTGATATTGCAGATTTTGCGGTGATTCCATATGTTACGGATGAGATCATATATATCGATGCAGTCGCGGAAGACCGTTACACAATTGCACAGTCTACGTCCCGGCTGAATGAATACGGAGAATTTCAGGAGAGCAGGGTAAAATGCCGGCGGTATCCGGATTTTCTGGTCTGCAGGCCTTCCGAAGTTGATCTTCTTGATATTTCGCCTCAGCAGGCTGCGGGTGTATCCGCCGCATGCATTCCCTTCCTTGAACACGATGACGGGCACCGTGCCCTGATGGGAACGAATATGCTTTCACAGGCTGTTCCGCTGCTTTATCCGGAAATACCTCTGGTGATGACCGGAATGGAACGCTACGCGGCACTTGATTCGGCACAGATGCTGAGGTCGCAATGGAACGGAACAGTAACGCATGCCGACGGAAACAGCATTGACCTGATCAGCCCGGATAATGTACTCCGGAGCATTCAGCTCAGGAAATATATGAGATCAAATTACGCTACCTGCATCAATCAAAAACCTGCTGTCAGATCCGGTCAGACAGTTGAAAAAGGAGACGTCCTGGCCGATGCGGCCTGTACGGAAGACGGAGTTCTGGCCCTCGGGCATAATCCGGTGATTGCTTTCCTGTGCTGGAACGGATGCAATTTTGAGGATGCCATCGTAGTGTCTGAAAAACTGATTCGGGAGGACAAATTTACTTCTTTGGATATTATGCAGTTCGAGGCGAAAACCATTTATACGGAAGCAGGGGTTGAAGAAATAACCCGTGATATTCCCGGATTGAATCAGAATGATCTGTCCCATCTCGACGACCGCGGGATTGCAAAGGTAGGTACGTTTCTGAAAGGCGGAGATGTGATTATCGGCCGGGTATCTCCCCGAAGAGAAAATGATACGGATGAAGAGATACCGGAAGAGCAGGCTGTCAGAGACGTTTTCGGAGAAAAAGCGAGGGGATACAAGGACACTTCCATCCGTCTGCCTTCCTATATGCAGGCCAGAGTGATCGATGTAAAGGTATTTACTCATGATGATCTCCCGAATATGGAGTCGGTGACGGATCTTGTTGTCCGTGTGACTTTGGCAAAAAAGCGAAAACTGGAAGCGGGAGACAAGATGTCCGGAAGACACGGGAATAAAGGTGTGGTCGCCAGGATCGTACCGGAAGAAGATATGCCTTTTATGAATGACGGAACGCCGGTTGACATCCTCCTGAATCCCCTGGGAGTTCCCGGACGCATGAATGTTGGTCAGATTCTGGAAGTATGGCTTGGATGGGCCGCATCACGTCTGGGCATCCGCTGCGAATCGCCGGTTTTTGACAGTGCATCCGTTCATGATATCGAAGCTGAGCTTAGCCGGGCATGGCTTTTTGATACGGCTGCGGAGGATCTGCGGAATGAAGCCTGGGAGAAGACGATCCTTGAGAAAAGCATGGCTCCGAAGCCGAAGAAGGATCCGTGGGGAATCTCACAGAATACAAGATATTACAGGGTCCTTTATCATCCCGAATGCTTCAACATCAATGAAGAGAAATTGGTCTGTGATTATGCCGGAAAATGGCTCGGGAATGATTACCTGTCGGAAAGGGAACTCAGAGAAAAAGTCGCCTGCCGATGGATAGAAAACAACGGCTGTTCTTCAGAAAAGGTGTTTATCTGGAAGAACATACCTGAAAACAGTCCTGCGGAATACCCGGATGATTCCAACGCAATCAGGGTATGTCTGAAACTCTGGCTGAAGCGGATGGGATACCCTGACCCTGTTCCGGATGATGAGGAGAATCTGCGCGAGACTGCAAGCCGCTGGGCAGCTCGGATCAATGAACCGCTCCCGATAACCGGCAAACAGTGGCTGAGAGACGGAAGAACAGGAGAACGCTACGACCATCCGGTGAATGTGGGCGTCATGAATATGATCAAACTGCACCATCTCGTGGAAGATAAGGTTCAGGCACGCTCAACAGGCGGTTACAGCATGATCACACAGCAGCCGCTTGCGGGAAAACTGAACAACGGGGGACAGCGGATCGGGGAAATGGAGGTCTGGGCTCTGGAGGCTTACGGCTGTGCGAATCTGCTGCATGAAATGCTGACCATCAAATCGGATGATACGGAAGGAAGAAAAAAAGCCGGATGGAACATGATGCACGGTTATCCGATCGAATTGTCCGGTATTCCGGCATCTTTCCGTGTTCTGGTGCATGAGCTGATGGGACTTGGATTGTGCCTTACCGGTTTATTTGATGACGGGAGTGAAGAAATACTCGGGCTGGAAGATTTTTCAATGGAAAACGAAATGATATAGCAGATGTTTATTTCTTATTTTCCTGAGGAAAAACAACAATAAGTATCGGTATTTAGATTATTCACAAACAATGGCGTTTTTGTTTTGTATAAGTTAATTAAGGGAGAATAAAGAAAACTTAAAAACGGTTATTTATCTCCCCTGAGGAGAAGAAAATGAATATCCAGTCGATGGAAAACAAAGTTATCCGTCTTTCACAAATCATAAACAGACATCAGGCCAGATACAGGATCCGGTTCAAGTCAGAAAGGGAATTATCAGATCCGGAAATCTGGAGGAAAATCATAAATCACAGGGCTGCATTCGCACACTATGAAGCTACCGTAATAGATCAGACACCGGAAGAGAAAATTGATGATCTGAAAAAGTTCACCATTATTTATGGCCTGAAATATCTGTTCGCTGCTGAAATGCTGAATTTTGAAACAATTCCGGTGAAAGTATTGAAACATACTGAACATCTGGATTCTGCTGTTGTCACGGAGTTTTTCAACGCCGATTATCTCAGCCTGTCCGGATATGAGAAAGGCGAGTTTATCGGAAAACTTCTAAAAAAAACGAATCTGACCCTCAATGATATCGCCAGAAAAGCAGGGTTTACTTACAGCGCTGTTCAAAGTATGTATTCGGCATATAAAAATTCGAATATTTTTCCTCCGCTTAAAGAAGCTTATAGAAATTGCAGTATAACAGCATCGCTTGTTAGTCTTTCAATCATTTTCTATAAATCATCATCCCCTGAGATCCATCAGAAATTGACGGACTTTATCGTTGAAGGAGGGAAAAAAGCAAACATACTGCTCCGCACGGCAATGGAAAACAGAGATCCCAGCCTCACAGTTTCTCAGACGATATGGAATGTAATAAATGAAATTCCTGAAGAACATGCCGAAATACCTCAAAAGGATATTTTTGAAGATGTGAATTTTTCTCTGAAAACAGATGGTACAGATATATCTGAGATGAAACAGACGAAAATAATTGAAAAAATGAAAACCGACAAAAAATACCGCGTTCAGATGCTATCCTACCAGACGATCCGTGGGAAAAGTCTTGAGGCTTATAACAGATTATGCAGTATTCTTCCACGGAATCTAATTCTTGATTATGATACTTCGCTTACATTACCGAATCGAACCCAGTTTTCATATGCGGCTCCGAAGAAAATGAAAAAACTGTGCAGAAATCGGATTAATCAGGATATAACCGATAAACGTCTTTTCATGAGAATAATGGAGTACTTTGATACTGCGGATAAAAACATGAGCTGTCCTGATCTGCTGGAAATAACTGAGAACATGTATATGAATCAGTACACCCGGAAACAGTTCTCAACTTTTTTCAAATTCAGCATTCTTTACAGGAATAAACGGGATAAAGTAATCGCTGATGTTCAGAAATAAATATTGATGTTCCGCAAAAAAGATGCTGAGGGCGCAGCATCTTTTTTCCCATATCCGTTTTCCCCCGGTATCAGTCTCACCCTGACTTCAACAGAAAATTCTTTATCCGTTCGTTTCGTTTATCAAGAAAATCGAGTTCTCTTTCGATCCAAAGCTTATAATCCGCTGCGGATTGCGGACGTTTATTTCCTTTGAAACTGCCGTTCCCATACCAGAAGATGACCTTGCTGTAATCATCGGTTACACAGTCCTGAAAGAAAAAATAATCGACATATCCCTTGAAATCCACAAAAAGATCAAAGAAAAATTTGTCCGCCAGCAGAAATTTGTACAACGGCGAATCTTCCCCTTTATAATACCTGCGGATACATTCGAGCGTCAGATCCCATCTGTCGCAAACCAGAAATCCTTTCATCTGATTAATGCTGTTCATATGTTTAGGGAATATTGTCATCCCGCCTATTGTGTATGACCGATGGTTAAAGGTCCTGTCAAATTCATCATACCAGTCAGGAATTTCCGATCTGATTTTCCTGATCATTTTTGCATAGCGGGCATGATAGCGGAAACCGACGATAATCGCGTCGCTTGCAAAGCTGTGCTGATTCCAGGTCAGGCAATAAGGCCCGCTGCCGCAGCATACCAGCTGCATCTTTTCACCGCACGGAAGTTCTTTGCTCCATAATTTCTGATGGTATCTTTGAAGCGTTTCGCTGTATGAATCAGGGTCTTTCCCGTGAGCATCAGTTGTAAAATCGAATGAAGTATCTATTATAACCTTTGAAGTTTCTTCCGGATTTCCGTTCTGTTTCTGCTCAAGATCGCTTATGATGACTTTCTCCGGTAAATAACGGGAAATGTTGATCTGCGTAAGCGCTTCGTAAAGTTCCGGACGTAATCTTCGTCTGTACCAGGGTGCTTTTCCGTTATCAGCGCTTTCCGACTGAAAAAGAATCGTCCAGTATTCTTTGTCCCTATATACCGGACAGTCTGTGAGACTGCGGACACTTCTCGCGATATTTGTGCAATACTGCAGTAAGGAGCCGTCATATCCGTATTCTCTGTTCAGAACGGAGGGAACAGCATTCCCGTTTTCGGCATAAAAGACAGCCAAAACCCTTGCCCAGACATAATCTCCTCCGATTAAGGATTTGTTTTTCAGCAGGTCAAGCCATTTTTCGGTTGTGATTCCCGGATCGTATTCATTTAACGCGGGAAACCAATGAATTTCATTGGAGAAAACAGCCTGTTCATCTTTTTCCTGTGGCAAGAATTCACACATAACTTCCCCGAATTTGTTTTCTTCTGAAATATTTATAACATATCTTACCTGCTTCAGATAGTTGAACGGTTCATTCATTCTCCTGTATGGCAATCCCGGCTGATGTTAACCAAAGACCTTCATAAGTGCTTTCAGTCAAATTCTTTTTCTTTGAATATATCCTCCGTGCCGTTCAATTCGGCCCATCTGGCTGTAAGCAGCCTTGCGTACATGGTTTCATCAAGTCCGTATGTCCCAAGTGAGAATCCATCGTTTATTTCGATGAGCAGTGTCCGACCATCATCCGTTACTCCGAAATCCATTGCGCATCCGGCGGGCATATTGGTATATGCCTTCACGGCAGCATCAATAACGCTCCTGTCACACTCTGCATCCGGGCTGCCGTAGTAAAAGCGGATATCAACAATCTTTCCGTATAAAAGAAAACAGCGCCATTCCGAGATGAAATTGACCACCCCGCTGCAGTAAATTTCAGTTTCCGGATCCAGCTGTTTATAGTCCTCGAGATCCGCCTGGGTATGAATAACAATTCCGGGTGCGGTTTTCTCTTCGACCGGTTTGATGAATACAGGAAGTTTTTCTTGTCGGATATCTTTCAGCTTGATCTGGCGGATTTCCCGTCCCCGGAAATCGGTCAGTTCTGCGGGATAATCATGATGACCGGACTCAATTCCTCTTTCATTCAGCGCATTCCAGATCATGATCGTCCCGCCGACTACAACATCTTCGGGGTTTCTCGTATCGAATTCTTCGTTGGTTGTAAACAGAACAGTCTCAACGCCTAACTCCCGGAAACCGTCATAGGCAACACGACAGTCATCGTTATAAGGTTTGCCTCTGAAGGCATGTATATATGCTCTCATCTCAGCATCTCCTGGTTGTCATCAATAAAGAACCATCCGTAATCACAATGCTCAGTTAAGACATTGATACAGGGTTCTGAAGAATGCTTTGTAATCCTGTTTATCCGACAGGCCGGAAACGGATCCGTCTCCAGCCTCGATGGTTTTCCAACTGCCATCTTCAAGTTCGGCAAAATCAATGGTATAGAATACGCTTTCCAAGTTACGGTATTTTTCGATAAGTGCGGCGGGAGGATCAGGTGTATAGTAATCCTGAAGCGAATTCCTGCATACAGATGCTGTCTGGTTGGCAATATAATATACGCGGAATTCATTTGTCTTTCCGTCATACTTCTTCAGGTTCAGGTACTCTTTTATACAGATTCCGCCTGTCAGCAGGGAACCGCGGTAATCATAGAAGACTTCCATCCAGCGATTGAATTCTGTCTGTGTTGTGCTTTGTGTAAAATAAACCGGAAATTCTGTTCCTTTTACTGACTTTACATAATCTTTGACCATAAAACGGGGAAACACCTGTTTCACCTTTTCGATATCGATCTCCGTATGCAGCGGAAATGTCAGTATTCTTGCTGTATCGCCGGCAAGTTCCGGGTAAATATTCGGAAAAACATGCATCAGCGAATACATCTCCGGATCAGTCACCAGACAGATATTTCTCTTCAGTAATTCTGTATAAAAAGCCAGATACTGTTCAGGTTTCATCATCCAACCGCGGTAGACTGCATCAATTTCCGACTGCAGATTTTCTGACAGTTTCAGTATTCCATGATTGAACCAGTCATCATAACTGAAGAGAATTACCTGAAACAGCCCTGTGTCAAGGGCTGCGTCATATTCCTGCTGCATGTCCTCATCGACTTTGTAGAGATCGTAAAATGAGGATGGAAACAATATGGTTCTAACCATTGTCAATCTTCTCCTGACTTTTTGTTATCAGAATCAATCAGCCAAACAATATTTACTTCAGCACTGAGCTCTATTGTATTCGCTTTCAATTTATCCGACAGAGGGCGCTGAGAAGAACAGCCTTGCAAATTACGCATCGTCTTTTCGAGTTCGGATTCATATTCCAGAGAATCAGAAAAATCTTCTCTGCTTGACAGATTTGCAGTCTCTATTCCAACGATTCTCTGTCCCATAGACTCAGCAAAAAACAAAGCCTGTTCTTTGGAATCTGCAATAGCATCTTTCAATAGCTCTTTCCGCAAAGCCATTTCATTTGAAAGTATGTATCTCCTGGAAAAAGAGATGTTTTTGAAACCATCTTCTGTAATATCTCTGATGATATTAATGATTTTCTGATCCGCAGGAACAATAAGCTGAATTCCTCTGGTCGTCTCATAAAGAAATTCTTTCTGGGATTCATCTGATCCCTGAAACCTTAATTCTGAAGGAGAGGAAGTTCTGTCATTGGTAATCACAATGTTCTCGATATTTATGCCTATGTCAACAAATGCAGCAAGAAGGCTTTCCAATTGATCATTTACCTGTTTTGACGAGATATCGGAGGCTCTTTCCCTTGCATTAAGCGATAAATTGATTTCGCACTGGTCCGGTTGATATTCCCGTTTGGCTTTCCCAATAATTTTGATTTTCCCCATATTGCCCTCACATTTTGCTCATTTTGCCAGAGTTATTTATTCAATCCTCTTCTCCCAGGAATTCTTTCAGCGCTTCGATCGTTTCCTTATCTGTGAGAATTTCTGATAAAGTACATTCCATTGCTTTGCAGATTTTCAGAAGCGTCAAAATATTTGCATTGTTGATATCTTCTTCACCTTCTTCATATTTTTGAAGCTGGTTTGCAGGAATACCGGCTCTTTCAGAAAGGTCTTCCAGATTTATTCCGAGCAATTCACGGTTTATTCGTATACCGCCTGCTTCCGCAGTAAACCTGATATTATCCAGGTTCTTTTTCAGTTTTTTTGTGACAAAGGACGGGAAACCCATCGCTTCCAAATATTCTTCCCGGTTGAAGTTTTCCGGATCGAATTCTGCTCTTTCTTCATCTGATTCGACAGTAAAAGTAATTTTCATAGAATCTCCTTTTCAGTTTCAAAACTCAATTGACCGACATCACTTTTATTTTCGTTTCCGCTTGTGATAATGAGGATCATCTTTCAGAACGAGACTGCAGATAACACATTTCGGAAGCTTATACATGACTACGCCTTCGGCAGTTTCACCGATTTTGTCATAGATTCTGCCGGCGCTCCAGCTTTCTCCTTTTACGGTATAGGAACTGTTTGCAACATATCCGACCTTACCGAGTCCGGGCATTTCCACCCGGATCGCTTCTTTGTCGAATTCGTTATCCGGTTCTTTTACAAGCCGGACTCTCATCCCTGTCTCGCAGAATTCATGACCGAAATAATGGTTTGTTCCGGTAATCGTGAAATAAATTATCTCCATGATGAGCACCTCCTGCTTTTTTATTCTGTTTTACATTATACGGATTTTTGCGCGTGAATGAGTCTGTTTAAAAAGACTTTAAAATTATTTACTAATAAAGACCTGTTTATTGGACTTTTTACGACATAAAGAATTATAAAAAACAGCGCTGTTTTAGCAGCGCTGCCTTTTCGTTTATTCAGGTACTTTTCTATGCTTTGATGCCGTATTGATTCATAAGCCGGATGATTTCCGATTTCATCTGTTCCACGACCTCATCCGGATCGACGATCTTTATCCGATCGCCCAGCGCCATGATCCAACCCAGAAACTGGCTGCTGACCGAAACATTTACAACCGTCTGGAAGTGATCCTCGTCAACGGGTTTGATCGTGATGTCCTTCCCGAAACGGTCTATGATCACATTAACCAGTGAATTTTCGGCTTCCAGTGTGACTTTTGTCTCTTCCCCGCCGAACATTCCAAAAAGGCTCTTGGTGTATCGTGTTATGTCAAGCTTTTTGAATTCTTCTTTCCCGTTGCGTTTCTCATCTACAAGTGCAATTTTCAGCATTTTATCCACACGGTAATGCTTTATTTTTTCCTCATAAGGATCATAAGCGATAAGGTAATAATATTCATTGTCCCAGAACAGGACCCAGGGACTGACCTGGAACCAGTCGCCTTCCTTACGCAGCTTCATCTTTTTCTGAAGATCCCACTTGTAATATTTGAACTTGATCTGCCGGTCGGTGGAAATGGCTTCATGAATCGAATCAATGTTGTAGTAAACACTTTCGTTCATTGTTTTGACTCGGCCGCTGATGAATACCTGACGGTTAAGCTGTTTTGCTTCATATTTGCTAACCATTCCCTCAAGTTTTTTTATCAGCTCCCCGGATTTTTTATTGGTGATTCCTCTTGCGGACTGAACGGCATCCACAAGCAGTTTCAGCTCGGGCAATTCAAAATTACGGCTGCCGATGTGATAATACGAATTCCTGCCGATTTTTTCCATGATGATATCGACTCCGAAACCTCGCAGTTCGTCAAAATCGACATAAAGCGTTTTCCGATCAGCCATAACGCCGTTTTCTTCCAGCTTTTGAATAATTTCCTGCATCGTGAGGAAATTGGAATCGTCCGTATCCTCATAGAATATCTTCATCAGATAGAGCATTTTCAGTTTTTGATGTTCGCCATTTCTTTTCATGGATATTTTCCTCCAGATTTTACGACATAATTACAGCATTGCAAAGGTAATTTACAGCATATTTATTGATTATTTTATATCAAGTCCAATATAACTACCTCAATAAAATTGCATTGTTGTTACAATAAATGAATGAGCTTCAAAGATCATTGAAGTATTGTTTGGAACATTACAACATGGAGGTACATATGAAATACAGCGAAACAGGGTTCAGAGCATTGTACAAACAGTTCTGTACTTTTCCGGTTACAGAAACTGTAAAAAAAGTGATCAGTGCTTTTCCAGGGGCAGAACAGGCTAACTGTGTACTCACGTATGGTTATATTGATACTGCAGCCGGCGTTACCATGGAAATAATTGCTGCGGGAATAGAAAAAGGAGATCGCTTTCGATTTTTTGATGGGAATGATAAAGTCACAATAAAACTTCGAATTGGTTCAGTGGAGAATGAAGACTTTTCGATCATTGATGATTCGGATGGAAATCTGAAAAAAAGATATGCTGACAAAATCGAGATGATCAATGATTATGATGCACCTGAGGATGTTGAGAAATCCAGAGGCTTTACTTTCCTTGACAACTGCCGCGACAAATATTGTGTTGACGATGTGTTGGTTTTTCTGACGAAGGATGGCCTTGATCCAGAGGGATGCTGGGTAAGGATCATTGGTCTTGGAGATCATTTCATTATGGGAACACTTCTGAATGAACCTGCTCAGAATTTCGGATACCATTCAGGTGAAAAAATTGCTTTCTTTGTTGAGAGAACAAAAGACGATAAAATTCTCTGTTATTCAAATATGACACCCAGCATGAAACTTACTGCGGAAGATCTTGCCGACGGCTCAATGCTTAGAAATGCGATCCATATCTTCAATCAGGAACGGACTGAGCCTCATTTTATTGATGTTCTGGAATTTTTGCGGGACAGTAATGTCTGGATTCCCTGCAATACCATTATGAGTGATGAGGATTATGCAGATATGGAAAGAGCAATCATGGAAACAATCGAGAACGATGGCCCTGATTCCCTGCTGGGGAAGACTTTTACAAATAAAAACAGTATCCGGCTGGTTCCAGACATCCTGCAAAACGGAGAAAAGTTCTTTTTTCCGGTGTTCTCAAGCGCTGAAGAGATGGGAGAATATGGCAGCCATTTTTCAAAAATAGAGAAACATTTTCTTGAGGCAATAGATCTTGCTGTGAATAATAAACAGAATGTATCCGGAATTGTAATTGATGCATTTACCGAACCATTCGTTTTGGAACGCGAGATATTTGATATTGTCCAGAAGATGAAGACAAGAATTGATTAATCAAAGCAGATGATTGAGAAAAAAATGAGGAATATTATCTTACGGCCTTTAAAAATCAGTGATTCTGATTTTATGCTGGAACTGGTTAATAATCCGGAAGTAACAAAATATCTTCCTGCCCTGATCCACCATGAACAAATGATGTTGAGCTGGATCAAAAGTCTGGACGATTCTTCTCATGAGTACATCATACAACTCGAGAAATCCGGTACAGATATAGGCGAATGCAGTCTTACAGTGGAAGGTAACAACTTGGAAATCGGGGTGATGCTTCTTCCTCAATACTGGAATCACGGGTATGGAACTGAAACAGTCAGATCGCTGCTCGATATCGCCAAATCATCGAAAATGAAAAACATTACTGCAGTAACAGACAATAGAAATACCGTCATGATCCGCATTCTTGAAAATCTTGGCTTCATTCTGAAAAATGAAGGATGGATGTGGAAAATCAGCGAAGATGAGCAGGATCTTCTGAAAGATGGCCAAAATGTTGTTGTATATGAAAAAGAAATTTCTCCTGAATAGGTTTCATCCGTCACTGAGAGAGGAAAAAATGAAAAATAACAATATAACCTGGCAGGAGATTCCGACATTAATTGATGAGAAGCATTATGTTGAATCACGTTTTGAAGAAGTCTATCCTTACATTATCGAAGAAAATGAGAAAATTTTTTATTGCCTGATTGTGTAAAAATGCATGTGGATAAAATTTCTTCATGGGGTTGCCTTGTAATGGAATATTCAGATCCGGGAAAGGATGTACTTGGAGAAGATGGCGATACTTTTTACAGGTCGGATTACAAAACGCCGGATGCAATGTTTCAGGATATGCTGATGGAAACAAAAGGGTGATCGGGCAACATGGAAAAACCGAATTTGATTCGAATTGGCTTCTCCGCCGATTATAGAGACAAATCATTATCTTCACTGAAAGCTCAGGCTCCAGATATAACGGATGATAATAAAAAGATAATCTTGGATTATCTCACTACAAATTTGATCTGGGCATGTCCGGGGATGGTATATGATATTTTTGATGAAAACTGTATAATTGGACGCGGCGATCAATATACTGACGGAAAATATATCTGGCCTGATTATTTTGCAGCTTATATCAGAAAATATAATATTCCGATTCCCGAGGAATTCAAGGAGTATATTCTCAAACACCATAAAGAAAGAAAAAAAAGACATCTTTTATCCAAATGCACAGATCATGTGAAAATTAAGAATGAACCTCGATTTGACCACCGGTTTGAGGCACAAATATTCAGAAACGGAAATGTAATATATAAAAACAATCTCATTTATCCCGGATTTATGTGTATATCGATCCCGCGCGATGATGCCGCTTTTATTCTTAATCCGGTAATGGAGCAGTTGTTCTGTTATGACGAAGAGAATCACGGGAGACCGATGATCGATGAATATCATTGGGAGATAGAGTTTTATACAAAAAAGGGATTATCTCATAAAACAGAAGGTTGGCCTGGGGAAAATGCATGGCGAAAGCAGGAATTTTCGATGATTTTGAAATTCGCTGAAAGATATATTGCTCAAAGCCTCGGATCGGAATTTTTAGAATAAACAAACATGATGAAAATAAATAAAGAAAATCCAGCATATGTCGAATACTATAATAAATGGCATTCACTTGCATATGAGTTAAAGGAAAAATTGTCAGAGGCAGAAGAACAGGATAAAAAGAATAATTTTCGTGGCCGCGATGGTAAGTCTTGCGAAATAACAAAGGAATATTCGTTATTATTCAATAAATTAATGAACGAATACTCTTTTTTATATGAAGAGGAGAAAGAATAAATTATGTTATTTCCGCTTCTCTTTTATCGACGTACTAATTAATTCAAAAAAACGTATACATCCTCCACCTCAATTATTTAAAAAAGTACACTTTTACGGATGATGAGATAAAGTCGGTTTCAAAATTCCGGAAATATGGATAATTACTTTACAAATATATTCGGAAAAGAAATAACTTTTCCGAACTGAACGTAGACAACGGCAGTAAAGAACTGAACAAATGGGGATAATTGAGGAAAAAATATTATTCAAATACCTGAAGGATGGAATTCTGGTAAAATAACCCCGAAAGAACCTTCAAATTCTGCCAGATAAAATGGCTCAATTTCTTCGATTTAGCTATTTGGATAAATTCAAAAAAGGGAAAAAAATGATTGAAAAGGTATTTATTCCACCAGTAAAGATTCAAGGAATTAAGACAAAAATAGTTCAACTGATTTCTGATAATGTTTTTTTAACTTCAGAGTCCGTTTGGTATGAACCATTTATGGGATCAGGAGTAGTAGGATTAAACCTTGCGCCTAAAAATGCAGTTTTTTCTGATAAAAATCCATATGTAGTTGCGCTTTATAATGCCATAAAAGAAAAAAAGATTGATTCATATAATGTAAGATCCTTTTTAGAGCGGGAAGGGGCATTATTAAAAGAAAAGGACGCAGATCATTATTATTTCGTTAGGGAAAGATTTAATAATAGTCATAATCCTTTAGATTTTTTATTCCTAAATAGAAGTTGTTTCAATGGAGTAATTAGATTTAATCGATACTATAAATTTAATGTTCCATATGGGCATAAACCAGAAAGATTTTCAAAGGCGTATATTACAAAAATTGTTAATCAAGTTAAACACTTGGAATCAATATTTCCAGAGAATAATTGGGAATTTACCTGTTGTTCTTTTGAAAAGACAATTGAACGTGCTCATGAGAATGATTTTATTTATTGTGATCCTCCTTATATAGGTAGACATGTTGACTATTATGATAGTTGGGAAGAAAAAAATGAAATTGCATTGCACGATGCACTCTTCTTATCCAAAGCAAAGTTTATGTTATCGACATGGGATCATAACAAATATCGGAAAAATGATTATATAGATACTCTTTGGAACGACTGTTATAAACTTACTCAAGAACATTTTTATCATGTTGGTGCGAGTGAAGATAATCGAAATGCTATGTTTGAAGCTCTTTTAATGAATTATGACCCCAAAACAACACCAAATCAGCCACTCAAATCCGGAGAACAATTATCTTTTGATCTCTGGTAAGTATCAAAGAAAAAAAAGAAGAATTTTTCTTTGAGAGTATTTAAATAATTGAATATCTTTTTGCATATGTCAAAATATTTTTTCTTGTTTGTTCATAGTCAAATTCATGTAGGAGTTCAATTTTAT
The DNA here is from genome assembly GCA_902791025.1 of uncultured Chloroflexota bacterium. Classification (GTDB taxonomy): domain Bacteria; phylum Chloroflexota; class Anaerolineae; order Anaerolineales; family Anaerolineaceae; genus Flexilinea. The sequence goes on from CADATZ010000003.1 coordinate 113,210, forward strand.
TTGGATTCTGATTGAGGAACCATTCAATGAATTCATCGAGTGATGTATATGCTTTATTATCGCTTCGATATTTTGGATAATACTTCCAGTAGATATCAAATGCATCCACACCTAATGAGCTAAATGGCCCATTCCCATTTTTTAGATCATTAAAATTCTTTGTTGAGAAAGAACCGATATTTTCAGTATTACCAGATCCAGGTTTATCTCCTGCGATTTTATATTTTTCTTGCATAAAATATCTTACATCATAGAATGGAAATTGAATTTTTTCTCTTTCTAAATAATCGTATACCATGCTTTCTTGAGCTTGACCATTTCTTTTATAAACAAATCCTATAACATAATGTTTGGAATAATCGGTATATACATATTCGATATTTTTTGTATTATTTCTCATATATGAGGCAAATGATCCAAGAGTAAATTTAATTGATGATTGATTTGAATCAACATATGTTGTCTTTATATCAACTGCAATTTTATTTTTTGAAGATGGATTTTCCATTAAAATGAAATCAGGATAAACCGTTTGAGATTCTGGAGTTGTCAATAATAAGCCATGCCTTTTGGCAATTGAATTAAGCACTGGTTGTGAAAACATTTCAAAGATTCGGCCAATTATTTTTGAATCTGTTCCCAAAGTATGAATACGATTTGATGAATCAAGTATTCCATAAGACTCGAACTTCACCTTTCTCATTTCATCATAAAATTCACTAATGAAAATATCCATAATTCACCTCCATCTATAGACTGAATTCAGTTTTCGTCATGCCCATATTCAGCGCTTGATACATATATCTTGAGGCAATAGAAGAATAAGGGCTCCATTTTTGACATCTCTTTATAATGTTATCTTTTGATATATCGGAAGTTTTATAAAGCCATTTAAAACTCTGAATAAAAGCTCCATCTTCATATGGTAAAACATCCATACGGTTCAAAACAAATAATAAATACATTTTCGAAGTCCAAGGCCCAATTCCGCGGATATATGTGAGCGCTCGGATAACTTCTTCATCAGACATATTGGATAATTTATCGAAAGACATTTTATTATTCTGAATTTCACTTGCTAAATCAAAAATACAGTTAGCCTTTTTATAAGACATCCCAATACTCTTAATCTCTTCCACTGAAAGACTAAGAATGGATTCTGGGGTTAAATTGCTATTTAATTTCAGCAGAAGTCTTGAATAAATCTTATTTCCTGCTTGTACAGATAACATTTGCTCAATTATTTCATGAACTAAAAAAGAGAAGGAGTCTTTATGTAATGAATAAGAAAGATCTCCAATATGGAAAATAATTTTCGATAGTTGTTTATCAACACTACATAAATGTTTTATTGGAGAAGAATTAAGTGTAAAAATAAACTCATTCATCAGAATCTTCTAATTTAATTGCTTCTATGCGTTGGAAAATAAAAGAAATTGGAATATTAAAACCTTTTGCAATCTTTTCCATGTTTACTAATGAGATATTTCTTTTTCCGGCTTCAACAGAAGCATAATAGGATCGGTCCATTTTTATCGATAATGCAAACTTCTCCTGACTGATGCCATAATCATCACGTATTTGCTTTATTGCTAATCCGAATAACCTTTTTATTTCCATACTCTCACCGTATAAAATTCTATTTATACATCGACTTTAAGACAACGGATTATAAGTAACATTTGGATATTTTATGGTTACACTGATGAGGCTATTCTATCGAACAATAGATGAGAGAAAATAATATCATTTTCGAAAAATAGATATAAATCGATTTGGTTTATTACTTTCAAATAATCTATATGTTATCATACACTGAATATTGAAAAATGAAATTGGAGGTAATTACCAAAAATCCATTGCTGACATAACCAGAACTAAATATTCTTGTTTATTGGGCTAACAATGATGCAAGGAGAAAAATGAATAAAAAAAATTATATTGTGGCTAAACAATGAATTTGTACCAATCATATTTTTAATTTGTCTGATATATTGGACTCATAATAAACAGATTATTGAAAAAAATTCATAGTTGAATATAATTTTTTAATGTAACTGTACAGCAGGAGTCAATATAGTTTGTTCCGGTCCATCCTGTAAAGATCGAATTTTGCTCGATAGATACCATTCGGAAGCTTCATTCAATTCTTCGTCTGTGAAAACAGATCAATTTGACTCACGCACAGGACAAATACGTTTTAATTTATAATTGGATGAGTAATTGGAGGTAATTATGAAGCTTAAAAAAGAATTCTTCGAATTTTTTAGCGACATTAGGATTGACACAGAAGCCAATGCGTTACGGGAAAAGCGTGAAATATTAGTTAATGACATTAAATCGAAAATGCCTCAAATTCTAAAAGATCATGATATTAATATTACACAAAGCGATATTCGAACAATCGATCAAGGAAGTTATAAATACAATACTACGATTAAAAGCGATGTCGTAGATCGTGATGTTGCTGTAATTGTATCAATGTGTACAGATGACATGGGTGATCCACGTAAATTTAAGTCTTATTTACGAGATTCCATTGATATTCCTTCGAGAACGGTTTCAATAAAAGAACCTTGTGTTCGGGCTTCTTATCATGATCATGGCATTGAAAATTTACATATTGATCTTCCATTATATGCTCAAATAGGATCGGATTTTTATCTTTCCAGAGGAAAAACAAACAGCTCTAATTATTCATGGGAAGATGCAGATCCCGATGGCTTAAATAAGTATCTGTGCGGAAAAATTAACGGAAATGATCAATTACGGAGAATTATTTGTTTCATAAAAAAATGGCGAGACGAAAAATATGCAAATGCTAATAATGATCATGAGATACCTCCCAGTATTGGATTGACGATTCTGGCATGTAAGCTTTTCTCCCCTCAATCGGATAATGAAGGAGACGCTGATTTGCTTGCATTGCAAAAAACAATGAAAGCAATCCTTAATGAGTTTATTGTGTCAAAAACTATTACAGGAGAAATCATGTCCGCTGAAATCAGTTGCCCGTTGCCGGTAAGACCTTATACCGATACTTTCAAAAAAATGAAAAACAGCAGCGATTCTTATATGATTAAATTTTATAACAGCCTTTCAAGAGCAGTAGCTGATCTTACTGATGCGATAAATGTGGAATCTCCTCATGACGCAGGTGTATATGTTCAAAAGGTGTTAGGGAATGATTTTCCTATTCCCCAAAAAGAAGCAAGTTATGCTTCTACTCGGAACTATAGAGAACATAGCTTCGGATAAACAATGTCAATAAGAGAAATTCTTGAATCATATGACAAAATAACCATTGACCAGGAAATTGTTGATGGAATCTTTATTTTTTCTCTTTTTGGAAAACAGTATCTTTATATTGCACCGTTAGAAGACAATCCCTCAGCAATGGCCGTAATCTTTTTATATAATGATGATGGTTCCGATATACCTCATATTATGCTCAAGGAGGAAACCTTTCCTGGTGTAGACTGCATACCACAGGGAAAATATCGTCCAGTATGCCTATATGAACAAGAAAGCATAGTGGGGGCAATAATGCCATATGATGCAAAAGTCAGGGATGCAATTGAGCGGTTAATTGAACTCCTGTCTATGAATGAAATTGAAAAGGAACGTGAATTTCAGAAGGAATTCATGTTTTATTGGAACGGTAATTCAGACTCTCATAATACACATAATGTTTATTTGGATCAGAATGATTCATTTTCAGAATTTGATGTTTATTATGGGAACAAAAGTGTCCGGTTAGTAAAAAGAGGTATTCAACTCTCAGATATTGATGATAGAGATAAAAAAGGTCGAATATGGACACATCATGTGGAGAATAATGCATACTATATTCCTATCACAGATAAAAGAGGCATTCTACCTCCCTATCGCGGTCATAATTGGACTACTCAAACTATAAAAGATATTGTTTATTCAGAACAGATTGAACATATTGATCAACATACATTTCAAGTATTGAAAAATACATTTCCAAATACTCAAAATATAATTATTGTATTTGGAATGGAATTAGAAAAAATACATATTTCATTTGCCGTAAAAATAAAATGTAAAAATATCCGGAATCATTCCCTTTTAGAAAAAATTGTTGATGATACTATTGACATTGAACAATTATTTACGATTCGAAAAGATTATTATTATTTATGTGAGCAAATCGGCAACGATTGCGGTCTTTTAGGTAAAAATGTGTTGCTCATTGGTGGAGGATCATTAGGTAGTTATATTGCTTTTGAATTAGTTAAAAACGGCGCTTCAAATTTAAAAATATATGATGGAGATAATCTTGAAGACGTAAATGTTCTTCGATGGGCATATGGTGGAATTGGTAAAGGGAGTAATAAAGCAATTGCACTTACAACAATGCTGAAATCGATACATCCGGAAATAAATATTGTTGGTATCAATAAAAACATCAATCAAGATTCTTTACTTATTGAATTATCTTTTGCCGATATGATTGTCATAACGGTTGGAAGCAGCAATGAGCAGCTAAACATAAATCGTATATTGGTTGAAGCCGGATGTTCAATCCCAGTCATATATATCTGGCTGGAAGAAGGTGGTATTAATAGTCACATTCTTTTCGCAGATTACAGACATGCCGGCTGTTTCGAATGCCTGTATACGGATATCGATGGTAATTTAGTTAACAATAGGGCGAGGAAAAATACACTTTCCATATCTGAGACATCGATAATTAGAAATGGCTGCGGCGGAACGAGAGCGTCCTACGGAACAGCTGTTTTATTACGGACCACTTCAGTGCTTTTAGATACTATACATAAGTTTTATGATGGTCAGATTACACAAAATGTATTGATAGATATTTCTCCAAATTGTGTGAAAATCTCAGATACGCCTTTTCCAATGAGGGAATGTAATTGTTGTGGAAATAAAAAAGATCAATCAATGTATTAAGATCATGCTTCCCAATGGCAAAGTGGCTGATATTCTTAGTCCTGTTCTTGATGAAATGTGGAAATGGATCCAGAATGATGCAGAAAAACCTGAGAGCGGTGGCTATATTGTTGGATATCATCACAGCAAAACCGGAAACATATCATTGGAAAACATTTCTTCGCCTTATTCTGATGATGAGAAGAATCGTTACTTCTTTAAGTTATGTGATTTGCGTCATAAGATGTTCTTGTTGAAAGTTCGAAAGCAAGAAAGTTATTATATGGGGGTATGGCACACTCACCCTCAACCAGTTCCCATTCCTTCAAATATTGATTGGAATGATTGGAATGAAACACTAAAATGTGATAAGACAGGGTGCCAATATATATTTTTTGTCATCGCTGGTACAAAAGACTTTCGTATTTGGATAGGGAATATCCATACCGGGAAAATCATAGAGGGCTACGAATGTGCAAAAGATGGGAATGGAATATACATCAGATAATTAGTAAGGAACAAAAGGTGAAAAAAGTCTTTGATTTTATAAAGTGCAATACATTGCAAATTATGGAGACAATAGCTTTAATCATAGCGTTTGTTGTACCAAATTTCATTAATATACAAGAAGTTTTTAAAGGTTATTTAGCTGAAAATGTACTAGCACCTGATAATTTTTTCTATTACTTAGCTATTTCACATGGCGGGTTATTAGCATCCATAATTTTTTCTATTGCCTTATGGATATTAATAACAAGAAAAATAAACAAAGATTATGTTATGAATAAAATTCGCCTTTACCATGATTATTCATATGGTTGGTACTGGTTTTGTGCAAAAATACTCGGAATAAAACAATGCAGCTTAGTCCTTGTTCCAATTTTTATGCAATTCAAACTTGTAATTAGAGGAACCTTTGACGTTTATCCTCTGAACATGAATGAATTTCCACCTATCGATAACGAGGCGGATTGTAAAGTAACAAAAATGAATACAAAATTAAAAACCGACGAGATAAATCTTATTTTGGAAGATACTTATTCTATTCAAGTTGAACAAATTCCGAAAGAGAAGAGAGATCTTTCCACAATAAAGATTAGTCGAAATAATGGCATCAGTAGGGGACGTCATTTCAGCCAGAAATTTATTGAGAGTACCATAGATGAAATCAGAAAAATAAAACACATTTCGATGTTGAATATCTTTTCTACCACAAACCCAATGAATACAGAGCACATCGCTAAAAGGGTTTTTACCTTGGATACAAGAGGTAATATTGATCATATCTATGTATTTCAGCAAAGTAGTGATAAAAAGAGAAATTTTGAAAATAAAGGACACAAAATATTATAAGAATTCTAGTAATAACAAAATTTGTTTATTTAGGGGAAAAATGAACAAAATAAAAATAATCAAAAAAGGAATAACACAATTACCTGTTGATACCATTGTCAACGCTGCCAACAAGCAATTGCAGGCTGGCGGTGGTGTCTGCGGAGCAGTTTTTCGTGACGCAGGGTATTCGGAACTTCAAAAGGCATGCGATAAAATTGGTTTCTGTCATACAGGCAGCGCAGTGATCACTCCGGGATTTAAATTGGAAGCGAAATACATTATTCATGCCGTTGGACCAGTATGGAAAGGCGGAAATGCTGATGAGCCCAAGAAACTTTACAGCTGCTATAAAAATTCTCTGGAACTGGCAAAGGAAAACAGCTGCCATTCCATTGCCTTTCCACTAATCTCTTCGGGCATATTCGGTTACCCAAAAGATAAAGCCTGGAGAAAGGCATTACAGGCCTGTCTGGACTTTATCAGCGAAAATGAAGATTACGATATTGATATTTATTTTGCTGTTCTGGATGATTCCGCGAAAGCGTTGGGAGGAAAAACATTGTTGGAACTTACAAAAACAAATTCCAATAAACCTAAGTCTGAAAAAACTTCTGAAACAATCTTGGAAGAAAACCAGAAGCTGTTCTGTCTGAGGTATGTCCAACTGCTTCAGACTATTGATTGGGATGATGATCTGAAAGACTGGTGCAGAAAATATTCGATTTATGAAAAGATAGTTACACATCAAGGTCTTGAAAGAATGCTGCATGAACTGCTGTCGGAGGCATACGATTCAAACATCGTTATCCAGGATTACGGTCAAATCATTGAGGATTCTAAACTCGATCAGCAACTGATCAGCGATCCGAGCGGAGAATTCATAAGCTCACTGAACAAAAAACAGCTGCTTGCATGCATCGCATGGCATTTCCGGCGGGATCATTTCTGCGAAGGATCATTGATCAGTGAATCTATCGCTGAAGGAAAACTTTTGAAATATATACAAGCGCTTCTGAAAGGTGAATACACTCGTCCTGAGCCAGGTGAACTGTAAGAATGAGCAGTCTCTGAGAATGAAAGCCTTTTATACAATGCTCGAATTATTTTATAGAAATGTCAGATGTTGATTTCCGACATTTCCATATCTTCAAATGAAACCACATCATATAGCTGGCGCTCATAAGCAAGAACAGTATTGATTCTCCAGCCTGTTTCAATAGATAATTCACCAATAGATGGGATCCTTCCCAGTTTAAGGGCAAGGTCCTTTTTTATTTTTCTGTACATCTGAAGCTTTGCGTTTGAATATGAATTCCTTTTCCCGGCTGCGTTGATTTCCCGGACACCTGAATAAACAGCTTTTCTGACACAGCTGTATGCATAGGTGAGAAATTTCGTATTACAGGATGGGTCATATGTATGCAACGCTTTCAGCAGTCCCTGAAAACCATCCTGGATGCGGTCATCACGATTTGCTGCAGGACATAATGACGGGATTTCGTATTGTGAGGCAATCCTTTGCACTAAAGGTGTATATATCTCGCAAACCTTGGTTTCAATTGTCTTTTTTTCTTTATCCGAAGCTTCGGAATAGTGCAGAATGAGGCTATCAATATTATTTGCTTCTATCATCTGTCAATTCCCGAAAATCTTTGTGGAGATTGCCTTGACAACCGGGAGAAGAATAAAAACAAGAACTGTATAAATCAGTGTTCCCAGAACGCTTGCCGACTGGCTGCTGGTTTTATCCCCTTCTCCAGCACGCTTTAAAATTTGATAGAATGTTCCCCTCTTGAATAGATTAATTCCGAGAATAATTGCAAATACAAGGTAGGCGGTTTCAACTGCTAAAACTCCGAGCCCGGTAACGACTCCGGAAATGGCGTCTTTCTGACGAACTGAATTTCTGATAAATAACAAATGATTCATGATATATCCTCGACTAAAAATTAACATATGCAAGATCACATACGCCGAAAAGATACCAGCACATACAGAGAAAAGCCCCTGTGAAAACAATTCCATAAATGACATCCGGTAATACGGAAATAATTCGTCTGCTGTCAAAAGCTTTTTTTTTCGGCAATGAGTTTCCCTTCATATTTTCAGTTTACAAAAGGGATCAAATAAGATTTTTTGAGTGGCATTGTTGAAGCATTCAAAAAAGTATGATGCAAGCGTAAAAGAGCCTCTTGTCTCCATCAATCTGAGCCTTACGGTTTTTGATGATAAAATTTGATGGCAGTAAAACGTATATCGGATAAAAATCGGAAAATCCCGGTAAATTATTACTTTGAGCGGTCATATCTTTATTGAATACAACCGTCAATAAAGAATAAAGCAGTGAAAAAAGGAGTAAACATGGCTGAAATTAAATGCCCGAATTGCGGTTCGGTATTCAATGTGGATGAATCAAATTACGCGTCAATTGTGAGCCAGATCAGAGATAAAGAGTTCGATGCAGAACTCAATCGGCGGCTCCAGGAAATTGAAAAGAGCAAGCAGCAGGAAATGCAGATCGCCTTGATGCAGAAAAATCAGGATATCAGAGATCTTCAGAGCAAGATTGAATCAGCTAATTTGGAAAAAGACCTGGCGGTCAGTGAAGCCATTTCTGAAAAAGATAAGGAACTGGCTGAAAAAGAGAAAAAAATCATTGAACTTGAAGGCAGCATTGATAATCAGGCTTCCCAATATGAAATAAAAGAGAAATCAATCATTGACAACTATGAAAAGCAGCTGAAACTGAAAGATGAAAGTATTGAATTCTATAAGGATTTCAAAGCGCGTCAATCGACAAAGATGGTTGGAGAGAGTCTGGAACAGCACTGTCTGATAGAGTTTAACAACATCAGAATGGCTGCTTTCCCGAAAGCATATTTCGAAAAAGACAATGATGCCAAAACCGGCAGTAAAGGCGATTTCATATTTCGGGAATCGACAGATGACGGGGTCGAATTTATTTCAATCATGTTTGAAATGAAAAATGAAATGGACGAAACTGCCACAAAACATAAAAATGAAGATTTCTTCAAAGAGCTGGACAAAGACCGGAAAGAAAAGAAGTGTGAATACGCGGTGCTTGTTTCTCTTCTGGAGACGGATAACGATTATTATAATAATGGTATAGTGGATGTGTCCTATAGATATGAGAAGATGTATGTTGTTCGTCCTCAGTTTTTCATTCCGCTGATTACTCTTCTTCGGAATGCTGCATTGAGCTCAGTGCGGTATCGTCAGGAATTGCAGGTGTTAAGAAACCAACAGGTCGATCTTACAAATTTTGAAGCAAACCTGATGGCTTTCAAAGAAAATTTTGCAAAGAATTTTGACAGGGCATCTCAAAGATTTACTTCCGCTGTTGAGGGGATAGATAAGGCGATTGGTATGCTCAATAAGATCAAGGAAGATTTGCTTGCTTCAGAAAATCAGCTGCGTCTTGCAAATGGAAAAATTGATGAGATTACCATAAAAAAACTGACAAAAAATGCTCCCTCTATTAAAGCTCAGATCGATGAAATAAGAAAAAATGCTGAAACTAACGGATCTGAAATGGTTTCACTGGAATAACAGGCCGTAGTATTTCATTGACAGAAAAAGAGCTGCTCATCAAATTGTTGAGCAGCTCTTTTTTTATTCTTTTATATTATCCTGTAAATCAGAATTTCTCTTTTTCCTGAGCAATACAATGGTGCTGCCCCCTCCACATATTAGGAACAGCGAGAACAAACCGATCAGAACAGGCATGTTCGTATCGTCTCCTGTATTCGGAAGCAGCGTTGTATGAGTGTAAACACACTGCTGAGTTCCGGTCGCTGTGTTGGATTCGATTCGGTACGATACAGCTGAGCCGGCCGAAATCACATCCGCTGAAGCATTGAATGATAAAGGCTGACCGTTCCGCTTCTGCTCATTCCCTGCCGTCTTTGCTTCACAGATAAATCCGGCAGCTCCTGCGCCAAGCCCGAAGTTTTCAAATTCGTATGTAAGCCCGCGTTCATTTTCAGGAAGGGACGTAAATTCTGTATTTGCAGATTTTTTGACTGAAACAATCTCACAGTCATAAACAGTCTCGCCCCAATTGATCTTCCCTGTTGTTACACTGATTTTCCTCGCTGCAGAATGGCTGTCTACATCAATCAGGCCTTTGAATTTCAGTGTATCTCCGGCATCAATGCATTCCGGATTCAGGTTTGCAACAGAGATGACCGGTTTGACATCGTCGCAAATCGGTTTGACAGCAATATCCGAAGCGGTAACTGCCGGCTGGCTGGAGCAGTCAGCGTTTCCAACCGAACCGTATGCAGACACTGTAATCTTTACAGAATAAGTACCGCCTGGCTGAATCTGAGGGATTTCTTCTGGAACAACAGTGTACGTGCCATTCAGACTTCCGCCCGATGGCAGAGTTTCCGGATCAATATCACGGCTTTCTGACTTGATGACATTACCATTGACAATCACATCAAATCTCACCCTGAGCAGGCAGTATCCGGTTGTCCCGGGATTCTCAATAACATAGTCAAAACGGTCAGGGGTATCTTCTCCATCATAGACATGGCATTCACCGGATGTGCTGATATCGGCGTTAACTTTTGTATCAACTGAACATATGGGCATCAGTGCATCGGCAGCAGCTGAGGCGGCAGGTTCATCTGAACAGCTTTCCCCGTCAGCTGTATATCCCTCAGCAGTAAAACTGACGCTGTAGAAGTCGATTCTGGGTTCATACTTGTAATAGGCAGAGATAATTGCCGACTGTCCCGGGATAAGTCCGTCAATAACAAGGGTGTTCCCTTCTGTTGTTTCTCCGTTGAAACTGAAGAATGATCCTGCCGGTCCGGAAATAATGATTTTGCAGAACTCCTCATCTCCTGTGTTTCTTACGATTACGGTGAATTGATCCGGTTCATCGGAATTCGGATCGGAGCAGTCTGCAGGCATCTGAATATCAAGAGAAATTTCCGGATTCGAAACAGGCGTTGAGGTCGTTGTAACTGTTGGAGTAAATGTAGCTGTAGCTGTCGGTACAAATGTCGTTGTAGCTGTTGGTGTAAATGTTGCCGTAGACGTCGGTGTATAGGTTGCTGTCGGTGCGGGCGTACGTGTCGGAGTCGATGTCGGAATATTTGTAGGCGCCGGTGTACGGGTAGGAGTAGATGAAGGAACATTTGTTGGAGTCGGGGAAGGTAAAGCACAGATATCAATTTGTCCGGATACATTTGATTGGGCAGTCCCGCTGTTTGTATTGCAGGATTCAGCGTTGACCGAGAAATTTACCCGATGAGTTCCGCCGGGGGTGAGCCCGGCTCCGGAAAGATCCTCCTCGAAGATCAATGTAATATAGTCTTCTGTATAGATCGTTTGGTTATAAACGAACGGAGATGAAGAAGCTGAACTGTTTTTCAGATGGAATCTCCCCGGTTTATCGGCGGATACTGTTGTTTTGCAGATATCTGAATTTCCTGTGTTACTGATACGGATTTCGTATGAAGCACTGGATGCTGACGGAGAAACACATGAGGTTCCTGTTTTTACTGATGCGCTGATTCCGGTTCCTCCGGCAGGTGAATAACATCCGTATTTATCGGCATATGCGGTGGTAGACTGAACTTGTTCCCCGTTATTCGCTGTAAGTCTGAATTCAAAACGTTTGTATTCCGTATGATCAGCCGGAGGATTATCAAATTCAGATTCGAACACGGCTGTTACACAGGTATGCACTGGAACAGGACCGTAGGAGAAAGATGCCGAAGGATTCTGAATCGCAGTTGTATTTGAACTGCCGAGAGAAGGAGAATCTCCGGAACTTACATAATAGCTGATGAATTTACCGGTATGATTTACCGGCGTGAAATTTACGCTCTGATACTCACCGCCTCCGTCGTTACAAGCAGAAACGTACATCCCCGCGGATCTGTCGCTGAGTGCGATACAGCCGGAATTTACGCAGTCCACATTGAAATTCATATGCCATGATACCGGCGAAGACAAGAGACGGAAATCCTTAGTCTGGTTCAGATCTTTTTCTTCCATTTCCGGAAGTTCAGTCTTCTCGATTTCTTCTTCAACTGTCTGATTTGGTACTATTACTTCTGTTTCAGGCGATCCATCCGAAGAAGGCATACCGCAAGTATCCTCGTTTCCGCATGAGTTTCCGTTTTCATCGGGTAAAGCGAAATCACCGGAAATTTCAGAAGTGTTCGCATTATTCTCAGAATCGTTAATGCTCTCAATTTTATTGTTTGCTGAATTGATACCGGTAGATTGAGATTCCGGAACAACCGTCTGATTCTCTGCATTTCCGATAACCTGCGGGATTGGCACAAGTGCGGTCAGCAGCATTGACAGAGTGAATAGAAGTGACAAAATTAGTAATCTTTTTCTCATGTCTAAATCCTTTCCTGTTTGATTGGTCACAGGATACAAAGGCAGAGAGAAAAGAATCTTCATACGAAGAAGTTTGTGAATAATCTAAATAGCAATACTTATTGTTGTTTTTTATCTGAGATATAACCGTCATCCAGAGTAATGAAGGGCAAAGGAATATGAGTTTCAAAAAGAAAAAAAATGTCAGAATCGTTTACGATATTGTCGCAGTAGCTGCTGCGCTTATATCTTTTATTCCGGCGTATGCAGAAAGCCAGCTTGCGAATCAGGTTCTGAGAGCTGTATCAAAGGTATCTGATTCTATCGTAACGATACTTCTTGGTTTGATTGTTCTTGCAACTGTTATTTCGTTGGTTCATAGTGGCCTGTCAGCTCAAATCAACACTCAGTTTCAAAAGAAGTTCGGATTGTCACGGGAAATCATCATGGTTCTTGAAACCGTGACAATATTTGTGCTTGCCATGATAGCTCTGCCTTTACTGAAAAGCATTATGAGGGTTGCAATATCAAGAATCGGCTCTCAATCCGAAATGCTTGGCGGAAATATTCATTTGCCGGAATACTGAAAAAGGTCTCAGGAAACAAATCACATCTCAGGGAAACAGGACCTTTGCAGGAAAGAACCGTTGAATCCATTTTTCAGGAAGTATAATTATTAATATGGTTATTTCAGCTGCAGAAATATGTGATCTTGTTGAGAAAAAAGTTCCGGGAACAAGGTGCATTGTATCACCTTATGGGGATCAAATAGCTGTTCTGTTTGACAATCAGCCAGACAAAGTAATCCATCTGCTGAGCCCGTATTATCAGATGCGTCTGAAAAAAGGTCTTATAAACGAGGAAGACCTTGATCTGCTGATCAATGATGTACGCCGGATTGCGGAAAGAAGGGCTTGGGCTGATACTGTAGTTAGCAGTATTGAAGATGATTTGGAATCGGGTTTAATCAGCTGAAAAAATAATCAGGCCAAATTATCACAGCGATTCGCGTGAAAATTACAGTGACCGGGAATTTTTCCTTTTTTCACCTTTCTGTTTCAGATCGTCGGGGCTGTTCAACGGAGAGAATTTTTTATATTTGCCGTTAATTTCTGCTGAAAATAACCCTGTCTATAACAACGAACATTCCCGCCAGATCTGCAAGCTCCTGAATGGCATCAAAGCATTCTTTCAGATAATCCATATTCCAGGTTTCAAACGGTTTTGACATTGTGATCGGCGGAGTCTTGATCCGGAATGCTGCAGACTTTCCGGTCTTTTCCAGCGTGATATGCGTACGTCCATTCTCATGAAGCCAAGCTAACACCACAGAAAGCTGAGGAATTTTGTCGGACGCATTATTTATTGTCAGATCGACAATGTTGCGATCCGTTTTATGCAGGATATACATTTCTTTTACTCCGACAGAGAAATGCGGCCACCAGCCGTTGACTTTTTCACCGTCAGCCTTGTTCCGCAGGTTAAGTCTGGGATAATATTCCATCTGATACTCAGCATATTTTTTGAAGGATTGGACTGCAATTTCATTGATGTCCACTTTATATTCAGCCTTCATCGTTTCAATGGCCTGACTGATCTGCTGAAATCTGACCTGACTGTAAATGTCGTCCTTGCCTGCAAAATAGTTCCTGCATTCCTCGTAGCTGACAAAATGTTCATATTTTGCAGATTCCTCATTTGTGTTTCGGTATTTCTCCGGACAGATAATGAATACATCAAAACTGTCATACTCTCCGTTTTTTATGCCCTTCTGTCCGCGTTTCAGATAGCGTTCATGCTGTTCCGGCATGGCGGCTGCATCGATTTTATCTTCGATCAGGAGGGCATGTTTTTTCCCGCTGATCTCATAAATAACAGTAAGATCTGATTCGCCAAGCCCGTTATCGACTTTCGACCGTTCGGCATGCAGAATAGTAAATGGAGAAGAGCAGTATGACGTTTTCTTGAGAAACAGGTTGGAAAAATCAGTGTCCGTAGCAAAAGTCTCCATGAACAGAAGGTCCATATCTCTTTCGGACACGTCACGGTATTTGCAGATCGTCATAGTCTATTCCTTTTCAGCGATAATAAACAGGATAATTCCCAGAATAAACATAATCGCGGCAATTATCAGCAGAAATTCCGGTACCAGAATATCAAACAACAGCAGATAGAAGATAACACTTGCGGCAATAACAAAGTACATCCCTATTCTGTTTTTTCGGTTTTTGAAACGCTCATGAAAGATTTTCATATACTGTCTCCACAACTGGCCCGCTTAAGAACTTCTCTTTTGTGAATCATTTTAGCACAAGATAACATCCTGTATAACATGGTTTTTTCATGTTTCTTATGAAGGATAATCGCTCCGGACACATATCGTTTTACGGGTTTCCTATGCCTGCCTAATTTAAGTCTGTTTTATAAGACTGTAAAACGCACTCTGTCCCGATATAATGTGTTTTGAGCTGAGGAACACGATATTATGTCTGCTAAAAAGAAAAC
The DNA here is from genome assembly GCA_902791025.1 of uncultured Chloroflexota bacterium. Lineage (GTDB taxonomy): Bacteria > Chloroflexota > Anaerolineae > Anaerolineales > Anaerolineaceae > Flexilinea. The sequence continues at coordinate 128,339 of CADATZ010000003.1, forward strand.
TTTTATTACAAAAACTAAATTACTCAAAATGTTTCCGGGAATGACGGATTATTTGTTCAGGACCTATCTTCCTCCGGTTCTCCTTTTTGTCAGGGAAAATGGCAAAATGATTCCAGCCTGGGATAGAGAAGAAGCTTTAGAAATATGCAGGAATAATAAAAACCTGCTAGAGGAAAGAGAAAAAATCCGTCGGGATACACAGTTGAATCAAGATTTACAGATGGCGTATCAGGCTTTTGTTTCGAGGTTTACACCTTTTGAAAAGTTCCATTATGCTGAAAAACTTGACCGGAATTTTATTCTTCATGTCGGTCCCACTAACTCCGGAAAGACCTATACGGCGCTGGAAGCTCTGAAAGAAGCTGTATCCGGCGTTTATCTCGGGCCGCTCCGCCTTATGGCACTCGAAGTTTTTGACAAGCTGAATACCGTCGATATCCCCTGTTCTCTGCTTACAGGTGAAGAAAGCATTCCCATACCCTGTGCTGATTTCGTGGCGTCGACTGTTGAAATGGCCGACTTTCAGAAACTGTACGATGTAGCGGTAATTGACGAGGCTCAGATGATCCGTGATCCGAGACGAGGCGCACATTGGTTTGACGCCATCTGTCAGATAAATGCGAAAACGGTTCATGTCTGTCTTGCTCCTGAAGCGGAAAACCTTATCGTTGAACTCATGAAATCCATCGATGCTCCGTATGAAATCATTTATCATAAGAGACTCGCGCCTCTGTTCGTCGGGAAACAGATGGCTGGATTTGACGACATATTAACCGGAGATGCCATAATTGCTTTTTCACGGCAGAAGGTGCTCGCTATTGCCGCAGAAATGAGAACTAGAGGTTTTTCTCCTGCGGTTATTTACGGAGGCCTGCCACCAAGATCCCGCAGAATGGAAGTTGAGGATTATACTGCCGGACGTAAAAATATAATCGTAGCGACGGATGCAATCGGGATGGGTCTGTCTTTGCCGATCCGACGTATTGTATTTGCCGAAGTGAGAAAATTTGACGGACAACACCGGCGAGCGCTTACGCCTCCTGAAATAAAGCAGATTGCAGGCCGCGCGGGAAGATTCGGAATCTATGACCACGGAGAAGTTACTTCTTTCAAGCATAACGGATATATATCAGAAGCGCTTCGGCAGGAGGATCTTCCCATTGAGAAGCTCCGTATTTCCTTTCCTGGAGATGAGGCAATTGCATCCGGATATCCCATGACACAGCTGCTCGAAGAGTGGCAAAAACTCCCGAGAGCCGGATGGTTTGAAAGAGAGAATATGGGGAATGCATATAAACTACTGAAGATCTTTCCGGGCAAGCAGAAAAGGACGGACAGGCAGGTGATTTATAAGCTGATAACCTGTCCGGTTGATACGGATAGAGCGTATATGGTGGCATATTGGAAGCAGTGTGCCGAAGCAGTCCTTGCAGATATGGATATACCCGTTCCTAATTTCGGAATGAAGACACTGGAAAACTGTGAAATGCAGTACAGAGCACTGGATCTGTACAAGATCATGTGTGTGCGCTTTGACAAAAAGAATTACTGCGAGAATTTTCAAGACGAAGTGATTCAACGCATCTCTGTCTTATTGCAGGATGCCAAAAACAGATTGCTGCTTGCTGAATCCCTGCAACAGCCTGCGGAAGATTTAGTTTAGCTTGATAAACAAGTAAACATTACAAAAATACTTTTGTATCCTTTTGCCTGCGCCGGAAAACCGGCAGAACTTGCGAAAGGATTTTTTATATGAAGAGCAACAAAATTGTAATTGTGGCCGGCATTCTTCTGCTGGCCGTAACTTTCTTCGGGATTCTGGCGTACGGTAAACTCATGAATCCAGATCCGGTTTATATCCTGACAGCAAAATCGGATATCAACCAGGGAACCAGCCTTGTATCCCTTACCCAGGATAATTTCAACATCGTGGATATATCCTCCAGTGCTTCAATGGTAGGCACATTCGTCACTCCTTCGGATTTTGCGAAGATGCAGAGTGCGGGCGGGCAGTTTATCAACCTTGTCTCACGCAATGAGCCGGTCAAATATACCGATATCATGTCATCCGCTAATCCGCTCTCATCCAGAATCGTATCCCTCGGTCAGGATGATCCGAACAAAGTGGTCATGACCATCAACGTGGCCGGATATGCTCCGGTCGGGATCCATGAAGGTGACTATGTGGATATTATCGGTACGGTTTCCACCTATGATACTGAGGACGCTTACGGAAATGCGCTGGCCAATATTCTGACAGATGCCAGAAAGAAGGCGCTGTCTGAAATTGACGCGGAGGAACTTGGCGAAAAGATTTCCAGTGCTGATTTCGGCTATGCTGACGGTGTAGAATTTGGATCGGATTATTATGATGCGGTTTCCGGCGGTTTCGGTTCGGCTTCCGCTGATACCAACGTTTTCTCGGTAACGCAGCCTTCCATTACAGATGAGATCATGGAAAAAGCAGATCTTCTCCAGGAGAAAACCAATGAACTCTCAGCTGTTCTCGATGAATGGAAAGAATTTGTGGATCTCTGGGGGAGTGCTGATCCTGTTGCACTTTCCGAGATGCTTGAAGCCGGTTACTATCTGGCGCCTATTGCCAAGGTGCTCGTAAACGGCGCGAAAGTCATCAATGTGAACCGCACCGAAGACAGTTATGCTGCCGGAGTGGATTCTCTGGATGTTCTTGTACCGCGTGATGCAATCGAATGGATCGCCATGGCAGAGGAAGGCGGAACACTGCGGATCGCTATTCTCTCCTCCAATGCGAACCCGAACGGCTCCGGTGCAACAGAAGGCGCGTCCATGCAGGACTTCATCGAGTCCTTTGTCCATGACCGCGGCGATAAAACCGAATATTCGGTGATTCCGTCCAGCCGCTGATACCAGATGATAAGTCACGGGGACAACGATCTGCCCCCGTGACAATGATAAGGAAAAACAGATGGAAGAAAAAGAAAACAAGAAACTCAACGTGCTGGTGTTCGCATCACCTTCTTTGTTCGGGAATATCTCGGAATATTTCCGCCCGTCTGACAGTTCGGTTTTGAACCTTGTCATGCCGGTTGCCACCTTCGATCTGCGGACTGCGGCCAGCTATCTTGAGACAATGAGTATTGATGTACTCATCGCCGAGCCGAATGTTAACCGTTTCAATCTTTCGGATTTTCAGTCTCTGCGCCAGAAATCCGAAAGACCGGTTCTTCTCGTCGGGCTTTCGTTTGCAGGACCTGATATGGAGCTGTTCTCTCACAGCGGACTGGATGCATGTTATATGCTGCCGCTGAATCAGACGGTCATGGAAAAAATGAATTCGGAACTTCCCCGTAAACTGGATGATATTTCCAGATCCTGGAAAAAAGGGGTATGGGCATCGGTTTCAACGCAGGAAATCCGCGATATTGTTTCACAATCAGTGGACAGCAGGTGGCAGCGGTCCGTTATCTCCACGTGGTCCCCAAAGGGCGGTGTCGGGAAATCGACCGTAGCTGTTGAACTTGCCTCCACCCTGGCCTATCTCGGCGGTTTGAATGTCTGCATCCTGGACACCAATATGAACGGCGGTCATGTCCGTCTCCGTCTGAATATTGAATCGGAGCACAGCATTCTTTCTGTCGCAACCATGATTGACAGTGCGAAAAAGAATAACCGGGACTGGGCAGCCGCTCAAAAGGAGATCGGCGAGGAAATGAAAAAATACCTGATCCCCGTTCCCGGACTGACCACAAACGGCCGGTACAACTTTTTCTGTATCCCGGGTATTACAAGCCAGGCCCAGGCCACCAGCCATTACCTGCGGAAGGCGGATGAATGCGCTGATTTTATGCGTACTCTCATTGACTATCTGAAACAGCGTTTCGATTTCGTTATTATCGATGTCGGCTCTTCCGTAAATGTGAGCATGCACAGGGAATCATTCAGAAATTCGGACCATATTCTCGTGGTATGCGATGCCGATGCGGCCTGTATCGCTGACACGAAAAGAACGCTGGCCCAGGACCTTGCTCCAGAGTTTCCACTGGAAAAGTTCTCCCTTGTCCTCAACCGCTGGCAGGACAATGTCGGTATCAAACTTGAAGAGGTCGCTGCAAAGATCGGTATTTCTCCGCGAAGGACAATTATCAACGACTTCCTTGGCGGGGTGACCAGGGCAGGCAACAGCGGCTGTTCGTATGTGGTGTCGAACTACGATAAAAAAGATAATCATCATATCACTGAAGACTGCATGCGTCAGTTCGCCGAACTGGCAGCAACTTTTTTCCCGACGATCAGCAGCGTATGGAGCAAGCATGAGCTGGCTCTGAAGAAGACAAAGGATACTTCAAAGGCGCGGAAACGCGGACTGTTCGGTCTTTTCGGTAAAGGATAATCTGCTATGAACAATTACGATTATTTCGATGATATGGATGAGGGGTACATCTCCTCATCCGGTCTTACGCTTGATAAAAGCAAAGAGCAGTCTCCGTTCCTTGAAGGACTTGCCCGCGTCCGGAACGAGCTTACACGTCTTGGTTACGGTGCCCAGGATTTCACGAACGCAGGTCCGAGGATCGAAATGGACGCCCGAAATGCCGCAGTCAGCGTTTTTTCCGCCTACAATACATCGGCAGGGAATAAAGGCTGCCTTACAATCGACATGCCGCGGGACGAGTTTGTCCAGAAAGTTGTGGATGAAATTCTCGGCATGGGCGAACTCACCCCGCTCCTTGAAGATCAGTCCATTGAGGACATCGCTGTAAACGGGCCGAATGAAATCATGACTTACAGTTCAGGCGGCTGGAATCATCAGGCTTTGAAGTTTGAAAGCAGCGAGCGTCTTCTGGAAATGATTAACCGCGGTATTTCAAAGAGCGGCAAAAAAGCGAATCCGGTCACGCCGATCGTTGACGGTATCCTTCCCGGCGGGGAGCGCGTCAGCATCGTTACCTATCCGGTAACGGATGCCTGGCCGACGATTTCCATCCGTGCACACCGTTCAAAAGATATTCAGCTTTCGGATTTCACCCGGAAGTATGAAGCAAAAGACAATGATTCGGAACGTTTCGATCTGACGAAATATCTGCCTGATTACACTCAGACGGATACCGGCGGGATGCTTACCGCAAAAGCCGCAACATATCTGCACGCTGCAGTTCTCACCGGTTTGAACATTGTCCTGGTCGGGCCTACCGGATGCGGGAAAACCACGATGCTTACCGCCCTCGGGAAATGCATTCCGCCCGGTAAGCGTATCCTGATTATCGAGGATACGCCGGAGATCGATCTGTATCCTGATGCGAAAACACCGAACAATGTGATCTATCTTCGTACCCGTGCAGCCAGTCTGGACGGAAATGTCGCAGCTGTTGAACAGGCTGATCTGGTCAAGCTTGCGCTCCGTCAGCGTCCTGACGCCCTGACCCTCGGGGAAGCCCGAGGCAAGGAAGTGTTTGACCTGCTCAATGCGCTGAACACCGGTCATAAAAACGGGCTTACTTCGCTTCATGCTGAAGGACCGAATGAAGTTTTCGGACGTATCTACATGATGCTCTCACAATCTGAGCAGGGACGCCATCTGGACCGCTATCGTGCAGCCAATCTCGCCGCAGGAACGATGAATATTCTTGTAACACTTCAGATCCATGGAAGCCGCAGGTCTGTTCATTCCATTGTCGAATACTCAGGAAAACTGGTCAACGAGGATACTACGCCCGAGCCCGAGCTTGTTCCTGTTTTCCTGAACGGGGGCGGCAGGAACGGTGATCTCGGACCGATGCTCCGGAATTCCTGTTTTGCCCAGAAATTTGAGGATGCGGGAATGCCGGAATACGCCTACACAACACAGCCACTCCCTAACCATGAAGCTGAGAAAGGAACAGCGGATGAATAACGCTATTATCGATACCAATATTCTTTTTGCCATTGTCGGTGCACTCGGTGCTTTTCTGATCTGGACCGGACTGACTTACCGGGAAAAGAAGGCGGAACAGACGGATCTGGACCGTGTGTCAGCGCTGCTCGAAACAGACAAGCTGGCATATAAGCAGCAGAACTTTATTAAAACGGTACGGAAGTACGGGCTGGAAACTGCGATCGGTCAGGCAAACCTGAATGTTACCAAAGCTGTGTTTATCCGGGACGGCATGATTATCATGGCAGTACTGATGGCTGCCGGATGGATCGCATCAAACAATATTGTTGTCATGATCACCCTCGGTGGCATCTCCTGGTTCGCCTATATCATGTGGCTGTTTGACCGCCGTGATAAACAGGGGCTTGAATATGAAGAAGCGCTTGCAGATATGGCTGACCGCATGGCCTCCGGGGCAGCGATCCATACTGTTATCCGGGATACACTGGATCACGCGATCCGCATGGCGCCGGGTATTGTAAAGACAGATTTCGAACTGATCCTGACAAATCTGAACCAGGGCGCAAAATTCGATGAAGCGGTCCAGGAGGTAAAGAAGAAACGCCATTCCACGTCTCTCAATCTGCTCTTGGATACGCTTGAAACCTGGGAATACAAGGGAAGCGCTGTCCCTCTTGCGGATGTTCTGCATCCTTTGACGGAAACGATCCGTTCCCGCATGCGTGCCAGGCAGAAAGTGGCTGCGGATCTGCAGACGCAGAAAAGCACGCTGTATATCATTACAGCATCACCTTTTGTGTTTATGATCGCTATGCGACTGTTCTTCCCGGATTCACGTGAGGCATATCAGACGCCGCTCGGAACTTTTTTCCTGATTCTGTCTATCGCTACGGCTTGTGTCGGCTATCTTGTCGGGAATAAAGTGCTGAACTCGGCAGGGAAGGTTCTTGAAATCGGAGGAGAATAAGGAGGCTGTATGAATTATCTTGTATTTGCGATCGCTGCGGCTGCTGGTATTGCTTTGATCATGATCGGTATTCTTAGCGGAAAGACAAACGGCCAGAAAATGCTTCGTGAAGATGAAAACGGATATCTCCGTCCTGTTTCTGCTAACGAATCAACTGTCTTCACCTCTATGCTGGCTGATCTTTCCAATAAGATCCGTCCTGTGGATGGAAATCTGGAAACGCGCCTCCGGAAATCCGGATGGGTGTATCAGGGACCGATGGAATATCATGCGAAGCGGATGACGCTTTCGATTCTCTTCTTTATGATTCCTGTTGCCGCTGGTCTGATTCTGAAGGGCAGTTTTCTGACCATTGCTCTGATTGCAACGGGTGCGGCTGTTGTCGGTTTTATTACTCCAGACAGAAAAATTGCTCAGGCGACAAATAACCGGAAAAAGACGATCCAGCGTGAAATGGGTTTCGGCCTTGAACAGATCTCGTTGATGCTGACATCGGGCGAACAGCTGGAAAGAGCATTGTCCTCTGCAAAAAAGACCGGTGAATTCGGTCAGATCTGCGAGCATATTGCTGTCGGAAAGGCAACGAACCGTACCATCGGAGACATTATCAGGGAAATCAAGGATGAATTGCCGGATATTTCCGTAATGAATGAATTTCTTGAGCTGGTCCGCATGGAAAGCAAGGGACAGAATCTCGTCGAGCCTTTCCGTGTAATGGCAATGTTGCAGCGGGACAGGCTTGAAAATGAGATTATTGAAGCAGGCGGCAAGGCGAAGGTCACTGTCACGATGCTGACATCCGCCTTTGTCATGATGTCCTCGCTTTTCGTTCTGATCGGCCCGATTTTCATTATCATGCAGAATACCGGATTCTGATTATTATCAAAAACTCTCCGCGAAGGAGAGTTTTTTTACGTAATATCGCCGTTATCATAAGAATTAAACAGTTGTCAGATCATCCCAAAGATCAAACAGTTCTCGATATGCATCCTGAATCTCTTTCGGAGCATCCTTTCGTACATTTCGTATTTCCGAATCCCAATATGGTTCTATGATTTTTCCGAGTTCATCTATTCTCTTTTCTGCTACTAAATACTTTTCCTTTTCAGGTAATTTTCTCTTTACATATTCGATGAATTGTTTTTTATATCTTCCGACAGAGATTTCCGGCTTTTCAAGATAAAATCTTCCGGAACAGATAAGCCAGAATATTTTATCGATTTTATATGGCGTGGCTGACGGGTCTTCTGCCTTGCAGCAGTCAGACATTCGTACGATTGCCTCAAATGTGGAAATTGCGTTATTCTCTGAAAGACCTAACGATGAAAACACTTCAATAAGGTGGACATCAGGTTTGGGATAGTTTGTAAAACCGAGTTCCTTCAAAAGATCACATGCAAGTGCAAAACCGATTCCGCTGATTTTCTGAGAAATGAGTAACGGTAGCGCCATTCGCGTTGAAACATTGTAATCAAACAGTTTTACGAAGGTCTCGAAATCATTTACATCCGAAAAATCTGATATGAATCTGGCTGAATCCACAACGGATTTGCTCCACTTGTGCCAGCTGTTGAAATTATTATCTGCGCCGCCGACATTGAAAGCGTCCCTGAGGGATACATACAAATCTTCAGATGATAGATTTTTGATCTGGTTGTAATCATAATCAAACAGAAAGCTTGAGATGAGATCCTTTCTTTCCTCAAATTTAATTACATTGGGCATACTTTGATAATTCTGTGCTGACCGGATAAACTGAATGTAAATATCCTTCAAAGAAGAATAATTTCTGCTGTCGCCCAGAAAATAATTATCAAGGTTTACATCCAGTGGTTTAATTTGTTCCAGAAATTCTGTTGCCAACTGATATATGCAGATGTTCTTATCCATTATTCCCTCTTTAGACCACCAACCCGGCCTTTCGAACATGATATCAATGGTGACAAATGCACCATAGTCATCATAATATAAATATAACAGACATAATGAATAATTATCTTTCATGCACAGAATTTGGAATTATGAGAAGAATAATAAAAGAGAAAACAGATTTCCCAAAAAAATTCTCTTGTCTGTTTCTGGTGGTATACTCAGAAATGAGCGTTGCTCATGACTAAACTTTTGGAGGAAACAATGGAAGGATATTGTGTAAAATGCAAAGCCAAGCGTGAGATCCAGAATCCCACTGCTGATTTTAACAAACGCGGCAGCGCTGTCGTTTATGGAACCTGCCCCGAATGCGGAACAAAGATCTATCGCATCGGCCGCACTGAATTGCATGAAGGCATGGAAGCTCCCAAGAAGTAAACAGTTTCAGCTTAACCCTGACTAAGGATATTATCCCGAAGCAGTATGCAGAAACTGCTTTCGGGTTTTTTATTTAATAATACATACCCAGTCAGATTTTCTACTGCCAAAACATTTTGAGCCTTGAATCTGCTGAAAATCACAAAATAAAATTCGAATTTATTTGTATAAGGAGAATGAAATGAAATTTGATGATTTTGACAAAAAAATGAGAATTTACGAGGAGTCGATCGACCGGAGCATTCTTCCGGAAATCTTTATCGTAACAAGACTTGACGGCCGATCATTCACCAGACTGACAAAGGATGTGTGTCAGTTTGAAGCTCCTTTTGATACCAGGTTCCGTGACCTGATGGTTGATACAACTAAGCACCTGATGGAAAAATCAGGATTTCGCATCATCTACGGATATACACAGAGTGATGAGATTTCTCTTTTGTTCGCACCTGATGAAAATACCTTCAACCGCAAAGTCCGGAAGATCAACACAACGCTTGCAGGAGAAGCTAGTGCATTTTTTTCCATGTCGCTGGGCAGACTTGCAACGCTTGACTGCCGTGTAGTGCCTCTCCCTAATAAGGAAAAGGTGGTCGACTATTTCAGATGGCGTCAGGAAGATGCACACAGAAATGCGTTGAACTCCTGGTGCTACTGGACACTGAGGAAGGAAGGAAAAAATGTGTCGGCAGCCTCAAGAGAGCTGGAAAATAAAAGCGTTTCCTATAAAAACGAGCTTCTGTTTGAACGGGGTATCAATTTCAACGACCTTCCGAAATGGCAGAAACGCGGAGTCGGCATCTGCCTGAAAGAGGTCGACAGAGAAGGCTTCAATCCCCTGACTAAGGAGAAGGTAATAACAAAAAGGAAAAAGCTCGATGTCGATTATGAGTTGGAAATAGGCGATAAATATGACGAATTTATCCGGAATTTTATGTATGAGTAATCGGATCGATCTTCATTATCATGCATAATAATGGGGCTGTTGCAATGATTGATAACAGCCCCATTATTTATTGGTAATTGTTTGAAATCGATAATGTGTGCGCCTGTATGGTATCGCGAATTGCATAAAAGAAGATCCCGGCGATTACCAGCGCTCCGATACTGATCAGCAGGTATTCAATCGAACCCTGCCCTGAGTCGTCACCAAGTATTCCCTTGCGAATAACCTCCATGGAATATCCCGCTTTCCAAGGCGGGGAGTGTTTTTCTCCCCGCCTCCTGCATGCCTTCTTTAGGAAGGCCATGCGCTGTTCAGGTCGCCCTGGTGTCCCTGCACAACATTCTTGATGAGCGTGAACACAAGGAACCCGAGTACGACCGCGGCGACCGCAAGGATCATGTATTCAATAGACCCCTGACCGTCCTGGTCGCCAAGAATTCCGTTACTACAAATTGATTCAAGCATATGCATTCAATCCTTTCTGTGCACAAATGAGGCATTCCAGCCTTTGACGGGAAGTATACAAAAGTCCGCTTTGTACACTTTCGCAAAACAATAACGGAAAGGAACAGAAAATGAAACTGTCAAACAAAAAACTCAAGGGGCAGGCGTCTATTGAATTCATGGCGCTCTTCCCCATGTTCATTCTTCTTGTCCTTGTACTGATCTCCCTTGCCCTCCAGTGGCACGCTTTCCATGTAACGGCCCAGGGTGCGCTTGAGTCCGCAAGCGGCGGATTGAGAAAAGGCGCCGCGGCGGCATACGCGGAAGCACCGTATGCCGATATCGAAATTCATAAGACGGGGGATGCTCAGCCGGGAAAGAAGGTCATTGAATCGCCATTCTCGAAATTCATCGGATTCACATCATCCGGATCAGCTGTTCAGCTGATTTCCAACCCCGCGAAAATCGACCTTGGAAATCCCTCGACCAAAGGCTATGTTCAGGCGCCCGGAAACTGGGAGTTCATCCCCTGTGATTCGGCATGTAAATAAGGAGCAACTTTATGAAAAGAAAAATGAAAGCGCAGGGCTCCATTGAGCTGATGATCATCGCACCCGTGATGATCTTCTTTATTTATGTCCTGTACCTGAACGGTGTCAGGCTGCATGCCGTACTGACTGCAGCGAATACAAACTATTCAGACGGGATCGCGATTATCCGTTCACAGACAGATCCGGATGTGGATATCAATGCTTCGAATTATGTACTGAACCGGAACAACAGAGCGGCGACGCAGACAGAAAGTTCACTGGGAGTTTCTCTCGGTATCGCGGATAAAACCTGGGAAAAAGGATGGGGAGGACACCTTCTGACGAATCAGGTGGACCCCCATAATTCCCGCTGGACCAATCTGGGTGACATGGATTCTCTCCGGTATACAGTCGCCTATCCGGTATCCCCGTTCATCTCCGTATTTGTGAAATAAGAAAGGCGTACATATGAAAAAACACATGAAAGGCCAGTTCTACCTGGCATTTATGACGCTCGCGGTCCCGGTTTTTCTCCTGATGATGGTTGTTGTCGTTGATTTTGGCAACTTCCTGACGATGCGGAGCATGGTAAGATCTCTCGCGGATTCTTCAGCCCTTGCGGCAGCCGGCGCGGTCGATATGGGCGGGAAGGACGGATCAAGCGGCGGAACCGAAAAAGGCAGCAATTATACACTGAATGCCCGCTGGGCAAGAGCCCGTGCAGAAGAAATTTTCCGGGAAACAGTCAACGGGAACCAGCCGAGATACATGAGCGCAGGAAGGACAGATTTTACGCTGAGCGTTTCCGTATCCGGTAAGAGGGCGACCGCGACTGTTACCGGCACATACAGGCCTTTATGGGCAAATCTTCTTGGCGCCAATCCGCTCCGGACTACAGCAACTTCGACAGCTGAAGCAGCAACCGGAATCGGCGGACCGGTATAGGAAAAAACAAAACCGGTTTCAAATTTCTGCTGATACAGTATTCTCAAATCAGCAAATAGAGGAGGAAATATGAAAAAATCTGTTTATGTGCTTGTATTGACAATCTTTGTGCTGATCCGTTCCGCTGTCTATGCAGATGACGGACGATTTACCTGCGGGTCCGATATTACCGGTTTCAGCTGGAAAACATTTGAAAACCTTGTTATTGACCTGGCGGAATGCCCGAACAGCATGAGTGATCCGGCCTCAGAGCAGGATGCTTCTCTGTTTTTTGAAGGAATCACTGTTACAGGCAGGACCGTGATCTCCGGAAAAGCCGGCGGTATGGAAACCATGTCCGTGCATTTTACCGGGAGCACGCTGAACCATGTCGTCATGGACTGTTCCGACATGAAAAGCTGTGAGATCGGCCTGGACGGAACAGTATCCGTTGAAAAACTGGAACTTTATCTGCCTGAATCACCGGATGGAAACATCACTGTAAGAGGTTTGGATGCCGGAAATGACCTGCCGTCTTTCTACAGTCTCGGTTATCTGTGCGAGGGACAGCAGGAATTCTCTGCGTATGCTGAAGCTGCGGATGAGTTCGATTTCCGTATAAGGGACGTCGACACTTTTTCGGATATGGGATTTATCGGAGAGACCGTTGTTCACGCATATGGAGGCTCTTCCGTTACCTTTGACAACGTATGGCTGCATCGGGTGATGCTGGCACCAGGATCCGGTCCGGATGATCTGACGATCAATACACGCGGCCTGACTTACATTGATCTTCTTGACAGCGGAGTTTCCTTTACACTCCATAACCTGAATGACAGACACTTCTCCGGAACTCTTCCGGAATGTGCAGCTGTTGCCTCCGACTATATGCGGATCGGTCTTATGCTGCTGCATTCGGACGGGAACCTGACGGTTTTCATGGATAACCAGTATGTCGAACGGCTGGCCTTTTTCGGAAATGGATGTGAAAACTCCACACTGTTTCTGAAGGATCCGCAGGATTCAGGAATTACGGCTTACATAGAAAAAGCTGCGGTATATGATGCGAATGCCGAGTTCTACAGCAAAAAGATCCCCTATGCCGAATTTCTCATTGTGTCTGAAGCATTCACAATGGATGTCTTCTATGAGTACTTCGATTCTGTGAAGGATGCTCTGATGACACATTGCTCGGCGTTTCCCGAAATGCAGGAAAAGCCCGGGCTCTGCTGGCAGGTATCTGCTTTTCCGGATGCTTCTTCGGAATACTGGACCCGGATGGAATCGGCAAAAGTCTGGAGCCGTCTCTCCAATTACGTGAATCTTCCTGTGCAGGAAACCGGAAACCCTTCCATGCCGTATGCTTACGGGTTTCAAGAAAAGAATATTCCGTATTTCTATACAAAGGCTGCTTTCATTGATACTGTAAAGTATTCATCCGCCTACGGTGTTGCGGAAGACAGCATTCCGGCCTATATTGCGGAAAAAGGCTGGAGCAGCCTGAACCCGACGCTGAATTCCGACAAAACAGCTGGCATTACATGGAATGGAGGCTGTTCCTATAACCATGACATGACGGTAGGCGGAATAGTCTACCGCAGCTGTCTGGAAGATCTCCCGTTTGCAGTTAGATAATCCGGATCCGGCCGTCCAACTCTCTCCTGCCCCGCAGTTATTCTGCGGGGTTTTTGTATCCTTCAACGATAAATGATATTGCAAGTAAAGGGAGAAACCATCATGAGTTATAGAATAACCGTTTTTCTGTCAACACTGCTGGCTGTTTTCATCATTTTTACCGGGATTTCAGCACAGGGAACGGAGGTTCCTGAAGGAAGCGTTCCGTACGAACATCAGTCTCCTGAATGGCTCCGGGCAAGGAATACCTGCCTGACCAGGGCGGATGTCGTTGTCTGTAAGAAATGCGTCGATGACGATAAATGCGGTATTCCGGATATGCTCGGTGTGGACGGCGCAGCCCATTACCGGAAACTGACCAGCGGATGTCCGTGCGAAGGGATGACGGTAGAGGATTCCGGATGTACAAAAAAGATCACCTGCCATTTCGGGGATGACCTTGATTCCAGCGTTTCCGTTACGTTTCCCTGCCCGATCGTTTATGATCCCGAGCCGAAATATCCACTGGTAAAGATGCTGACAGGTATTCTGATCGAGTGGAAACAGGGCTCTGTAGAAATTAGCGGAGGTATTCCGGGAACTCTGACCTACAAGGCACCGCTCGGCAAGAACGCCCCGACAGTCGTAGGTGCGGAGATCATTGAAGGACTTTCCTTTGAAATCACAATATCTTCCGTATATGTCGGGAATATCTGGAGCGAGGCGGCGGCAAATGCCATCACCCATGGAAAGGATGCTCTTGACAGAGTCAATACTGCCTACAAGCTGCTCGGCGGCAACAGCCGCGTGACGATGCTTACACCGAAGGATATCTATAATTCCTATAAAGCCAATGGCAGGTTTACTCAGGCATATAAAGTCCTTGCCGACAGAAATTTCGGAGAACGGCCATGGCCGACATATGAGGAATTTGTCAAAGGACAGTGCAAAAAAGCACAGAACTACGGCGAATGCGTCGGACAGCTCCGGGCTGCAGGAGAAGGTCATAAGGATCCCGTGTCGAGTGTTTCCACCTACTGGGGAAATGCCCAGACTACGCTGGTCGGTCTTTATTCTGAAGTATCCAGCCACAGCTGCCATGGTTCATCTGTTATCGGAGACAACGGCGAGCCTGCTTTCGGAATTCTGATCAAATCGACCTGGTGCTTCTATGCACATGCGAGTTTCAGCGAAGCCTGGCTCTGGAACGCGACGATCGGGAAAGATGAAGTCGGACAGTGCTGCGAAGACGGATCTGTTGTAAAACGGAACTGCTCCACCTGCGGCGGCGGATGTGATATCGGTCCGGATGGACAGGAATACTGTTCAGAACCGTATGAATGCGGTTGCGAACGCTACTGCATTGTTCATGAGTACGCGTGGGCAACCTACGAATGGGAAGAGATGAACGCACTGGGGCATGAATCCACAGGCGACTGCGGCACCTGCTACGATTTCTATAACTGGTATGACGGCGACGGGAACCTGCATTTCGGAGATATTTCGAAGATCTCTTTCTATCAGTCACAGCCGCTGCTGGTCCAGCCATAAGGGAGAACTGCCATGAAGAAATTGTTTCTGTTTCTCCTTTTTCTGATGCTGATGCCGCTCATGCCGGCATCAGCCGAAACATCCTATATGGATTTCGTAAATTATTCATATTCCTGGCTCGGGAACGATCCGGACAGCTTGTGGAGGATGACAAGAGATGATGTGAGAGCCCGGCTTCAGAATCAGAATGCTTTCAGCTGCAAAGCTTTGTACAGTACATCTGCAGGAAAAAGTTACTATCTCTGCCGGAGCAATGCAAAATTCTCGGGAAAATACAGAATGCGCTTCTATTTTTCCAATTCCGGTCTGCTGGAAGCGATTGAATTCCGGGCTGAAGATGACTATATACAGGAACTGGCCGAATGCTATGACGGGCAGATTCCGACGCTTCAGACTATGTGGAAGGACATTCAGGACAGGTTTGGAGACACCGGGAGGCAATACGTCGTGGATAATGACATATTTACTGACAGCCCGGGACATATTGCCGCTCATACCGGTATCGGAGCCGGAACTTATGCAGTGCTTGGTCAGAACATTCTTCAGTATTCCTTTGACCGGTATGCCATTTTGTTTGTGTTCTGCTCAAACAGCTATGCAGTATCCCATTCCGCAGCAAGAAAATAACTGCAGAATTCCGGTTTTGTATATTTTTCTGAAATAAAGAAATGATGTGAGGTGGAAGATGCTTGCTCTCGGAATTAATTCTCCGGTAAATCCGGAAAAGACAGAAAGTATTTACAGGAAGATGTTGATCTTCCTTGCGTTTGTGCTTGTGCTGATGATGCTCTTTGGCGTCCATACCCAGCCGGCCTCAGCTGCTGAGGAAATCGCAGGTGAGGAGATCGGCAAAATGTTCGGCGTATTTAAAGGACTATCCAATCTTTTCATCAAGTTTGCCTACGGTGCCATGATCCTGATCTTTGCGGTCGGGCTGGTGAAATCCGGGCTGACGGCCCAGGCCGCGCAGCAGTTCGGTGCGGCAGGAAAGGTTTCCAACGAACTGATGAACGTTCTTGGTGGGGTCGTGATCTTCGTTTTCGGGGTCCTGTCTTATCCGATTGCGGAAAAAATCATTACGGCGGTGATCTCCGGCGCCGGAGCTTCCGGCGGGTTCACTACTGAAAGTCTGAATCTTCCCGGGATCGGAAAATAAAAATTTGAAGATACTCCCGGCACTTGTCTGAAAGTGCCGGGAGCGGGGCCGGGAAAGGGAACCGGAATGTTCATCAGAAAAAAACAGCATTTGAAAACAGTACTTCTCACGGTTGTTCTGGTATTTACGGTTTTTCCGGAATCAGCATATGCCGCTGCCTGGGGATCCGGTGAAATCGGATCTGTCTTCGATATCCTGAAGGATATGACGAATATCTATATCAGGATCGCGTACGGTATGATGGTGCTGGTTTTCGTTTTCGGTACTGTAAAATCAGGACTCGGAGCGCAGGCTGCAAAGACTTTCGGCCTGCCGAAAAAGGTTTCTGCGGAAATTGCAAATTTTCTCCTGGGTGCAGCGGTGTTTGTTTTCGGAATCCTTTCCTACCCGATCGCTGAGAGAATTATCAACCTGCTGACAGGATCAGCCGGGACTCAGGGAGTGACGGGTCTCCATCTGGATCTGTAAGAAAAGGCTTGTGTCATGAGAAAGAAACTCCTTCTGCTGTTTGTGCTGTTTATTGTTCCTGTTATTCACGGGGCTGTGTATGCTGTTTCCGGTTACAACCAGGATCGGGCGGAAAGGATACTGTCCAAAGTCAATGAAAACATTCCCGGTACAATGGCCGGTTCTGCTGAAGATGCCGCTGGTGATGAAGAGCCTGGTGAGGATCCTGGTGAAGAGACCGGGCTTCCCGGCGGCGGAACACTGTATGTTGAAGTGGATATCGATTTTCCCTGGAGAAATCTGAAAAGTGCTCTGATCCAGACTGCCAAATATCTTACCGCACAGGCCAAAGGAGAACCGGAAGGAACCGGCGGCGGAACAGATCCTGTGCCGCAGTATTCCGGAAAGAAGGTTGTGGTTTACAGCGGTAACCCTCTCTATACAGGCGGTGTGCCTGAAGATGAAGAGCAGGATAGCGCAGATCACAGCGGTTCAGAAGGAATACAGCCGGCTGAAGAATCCGGAGATCCTGAAGATGTGAATACTTCTCAGAGTATGAAGTCTGGCGGAAACGGCTCCTATGTTTCATGGGTGGATGCCATGATGGATACGTCAAAATATTTCACTGCACAGACGGTTTTCGGCAGCGAAGCGAATGAAAACGACTTCTACAGGCTTACGGGGGGATTTTCCGGACGAGGCGGAGAAACCGGCACGGACGGACTTCCTGAAAATACAGGAGGCGTAATCGAATATGATCCGGGTCATGGATACGGTTCAAATGATCTTATTTATTATCCCGGTGATATATATGATCTGTCTGATACCGGTGGCATTGATTTATCCGGAATGAGCCGGGATTACATCTGGCATATGAGTCTTTCAGATATTCGGGAAGGTGTCAATCTGGGTTATATCATCGAAACCGGAAATTCCTCAATGCCGTATGCCTGGCGTAAATATGAAACAGACTGGAGCGGCAATATCACCTACAAAGACTGGCCGGTTATTGAGCTCAGGAACGGAACCGGAAAAGATTTTCCTCCAAGGGAGTATTTCGGATTCGGAGCAGGAAAAACAGAAGAGGAAATCCAGGAGATCATCGATGAGTTGGACGATAAAATCGACGACGGTCACGCCGTCATTGGAATCCCGAAAGATGATTTTGCAAAAGGGCTGAGAGACGGAACCATCAAGTATGTCGGAGACAGCGGTTCCGGTTGTCTGTATATGAACACGACCAGCGGTGAATGCGTTGTCGATTCCCGTGATCCGGGGACCCTGGGCATCATCAGCATTGCCAATAATGCTCTTCTCGGTATTGTCGACAAACTGTATAAGCCGACTTCCGAGACCGTGAAAGTTATGGATCAGGGGTTCGGCATTACCAGTAAACTTGCTGTTGCACTGGTACCGCTTGTAATTCTGCTCACAATAGCCGCAGCTATGAGAGCAGGCGCAAGCTCGGTTACCGGTATCGCGGAAGCACGATCCTCTGCGATAAATCTTCTTTTCTGCATCGGGCTTGCCTTTTCCAGCCGCTGGCTGCTTGGGAAGATATCATCTGTTTCATACAGCATCGCGACTGAGATCGGAAAAGGTGCGATTCTGTTCAGCGACAGCATGCTGACATCTCTTACATTCGGTTCTGCTATTCTTATCATGCTTTTTACTTTTGTGTTTATATTCATCATCATTGCGCTTCTGATTGAATTCTATCTGGCAGCGATGTCCCTTCAGGTCATGTATGCCCTGCTTGCTTCACTGGGGCCGATTTTCATTGTCCTGTCTGCTTTCAAGCCGCTGGAATGGCTCCGGGGGCAGTGGCTGAAAATGCTGCTGCAGGCAGTTGTTCTCGCCCCGGCAAATGCGCTGATCATCAATCTTCTTAATCACATTTCCTGGGACGGAGGGGCTTCAGGAGTTCTCCTTGCCTCTGCAATGTATATTGGTTGTGCGTCGATCCTGATCGCTATCAACGGATCCGTTGCCAAACAGGTTTTCAGCAGTGCGGCTATGGTTGCTTCGAAGAGCGCAGACTTTATCAGAGGCGGTTTTACAGGAGCCGGAGGATTGAACCTGGCTGGATTTGCTGCTGCCGGCGGGTTCGGAGCTCTGGGAACTGCTGTTTCACACGGAGGCGCTGAAAACGGAGCAGGGAGTTATCAGAATCCGGGTATTGCAGTTCCTTCTGGGACAAAAGCATCCCCGTCCGCTTCATCTCCGGCTGTTAATCCGTCAGGTATTGCTGCCGGAAGTTCTGCATCGGGTACAGGAAAAACAGCCTGGACAGCTTCATCTTCCGGAGGAAACCGGGCCGCAGGCCAGCCGAATCTGTTTTCAACACTTCTGGCGGGAACGAAGCTTGGAGGCGGTGTCGCGGCAGCAAACAGGCTGAAATACTATAATGAGCGGAAAGGATATGTCAAATCATCCGTCACGAGTGAAACAAATGATGAAAATGAAATGGAAAGGTCTTTCTTCAGAAAGTACAACAATTCGGTGGATGTATCGGATGTTCATGCTATCGAAGAACGGATCCGGAAACTCGATACCAATCATACGCTTACTGATCAGGAAGTCCGCAATGCCGCAGACAGCACCTCGAAGATGCTTGCAGTAGCCTACCAGGGGGCAAGGAATGCCGGGCTTGATCCGATGAACGGCTACCAGGGGGACAGCATGGAACAGGGAGCGGGAAATATCCTTGATTTTGGTATTGCCCGAGGTGTTCAAATGCATGCCGAATACAGCGGACATGCGAAAGATTTTCTGGAGGGAATACCTGAAGGACAGCGGCCCGGAATCGATGCTTTCCGCAGAAATGAAGGGGCCTCCTACTATGAACAGGGGATCATTATTGCCGGTGAATTCATGGAGAGCCATTCGGGAGAAGACCGGAATTTCGGCGATGCTGCTGCGGAAGTCACGGACAGGCTGAGTCAGTCTGATCTGATGAAAAATATCAGATGGTGATTTTATTGTCTTTTCTTGACCGCTGCACTTTTCCGATTTTATATTTAAACTCGCCCTGAATTTTCCGATTTTGTTATTAAACTCGCTCCGAATTTTCCGAAATGTGGTTATAATTTGATTGAGGGACTAAAAATGGAATTACAAAGACATATAGATAAATGGTTATTGGAATGGAAAAATAACACAAACCACAAGCCGGCTCTGATTAAAGGTGTAAGACAATCAGGAAAAACGCATTCCATCAGGAAATTTGCCGAAAATAATTATCAGGTCGTTATTTATCTCAGCTTTTGGGACGACCCTGCTTTGATTGATGTTTTTGACGGTGAATTGGATGTAAATACTATTATCAAAGAGTTGTCGGTTAAAATGCCGCTTCCTGATTTAATAGAGGGATCAACTGTTTTTATTTATGATGAAATTCAGGAATGTCCAAGAGCGTTGTTGTCATTGAAATCTGTTATGTCAGATAAACGGTTCGATTTTATAGCTTCCGGTTCCTACCTGGGCGTCAATGGTTACGTTGTATCGGATGATACGCCGAAACCTGTTGGATGTACTGATGAATTTGACATGAGGACTCTGGACTTCGAAGAATTCTTATGGGCTAAGGGGTATAAGGATAAAGAATTATCATATATCCGGGATGCTTTTGATAAGCGAATACCGCTTTCTCAATCAATGCATAACTCCTTTACATCTTTATTCAGAGAATATCTTTGTCTTGGCGGATTTCCCGAAGCAGTCTGCAATTATATTGAGACGAACAATCTGTATTCCGCATTACAGATCACCAGGAAAATCACAAAGGACCTGCAGGATGATTTTGGCAGAAGACGCGCAAAAGATAAGAAACCACTGTTCAATGCAAATGAAGTAGCCAGGATTAGAAGTGCTTTTTCATTGATCCCGTCATTTCTCGGCAAAGAAAATAAACGATATGTAGTTTCAAAAATCAGCGGAAAAGGAGCGAAGGATGCCGGGAAAGACGCCTTGGATTATCTAAAAGATACGGGAGTTGTTGTCAAAGTACATAATTTATATACTCCGGAAACACCCCTGTCTGTAAATGTAATTCAAAACCAATACAAAGTTTTCACGACAGATATTGGTATGCTGGTAGGAATGTTGGAAGATGGAACAACAAACGCAATATTATCCGGAAATTTGGGGATGGGGAAAGGCATGTTATATGAAGCTCTCATTGCGGATGCTCTATATAAACGTGGCGGGAGAATGTTCTATTTCTCGAAGGAAAGCGGTCTTGAATTGGATTTTGTGATCAATTACAGCGGAAGTTCAACAATTCTTGAAGTCAAGGCGAAGGATGGTAATACTAAAAGCGCGAAAACAGTTATGTCTCATCCGGAACATTATGGAAAAACTGAATTGATCCGAATCAAGGATTCTAATTTGAGTGCTGCTAATAATATATTGACAATTCCTCACTACATGGCGTATCTTTTGTTTGAATGGCAAGCTGTGTTACCGATTATGTAAAAATAGAATTTGATTGGATTATATCCGACAGATCATTTTTACAAGTCCAATAATAAAGACTCAATTTTAGATGCCGTTCCATTTTCACAATTTTTCTGGTAATATAGGATCAGACAAAATTTGATTAATCGTTCCGGTTTTCTCAGCAAAATTCATTGTTTTTTTGATCTGATTGCCGGGATTCAGCAGTGGTGAACCATGCTATACTAATCGCAGCAAAACAGTTATCGGAGGAGGAAACCTTGACAGTAAAACTTCTTCTTTCACAACCTGCAGGAGGAAAAACAACTGCCTGCATAAAAGAAATTATCGACAAACGGAAAAACGATCCCATGGCACCGGTGAAAGTGATCGTCCCGGACAAAATGCAGATGGCATACTGGAAACAGACACTTTCACGGAAATCCTGGTCTGCAGGACGCGGCGGCGGTTTCATTGGCACGGAAGTCATTTCCTTTTCAAAACTGGCTATGGCAGTCCTGAATGCCGCGGAACAGACACCGCAGCTGATCCCCGCCCGTTTGGACAGCCTGTGTATAAAAGAGGCAATCAGCAATGCGTTGAAAAAACAGCCGTTTCAGTATTTCGGCCCGATCAGCCGAAAACCGGGACTTCTTTCTGTTTTCGAAAAAACGATCCGGCTGCTTCAGCATGGCTGCATCACTCCGGAAAAACTTGAAGAAACAGCTGAAAACGATCCAAAAGCAGCTGACACTGCCCGGGTCTATCGCGAATATCTTGACCTTCTGAAAAGGAACAACTGGATCGGTTCTGCCGGGCTCCTTTCTGAAGCATCGGATCTTCTCGCACAAAATCTGTCCGCCTTTCCCCGTTGTCCTCTTCTTGTTGTGGACGGTTTTGATGAGCTGACACAGGACTGCCTGAATTTTCTTCGTGCTTTATCACCCTTCTGTGATGACATCCTGATCACGCTGCCGGCAAACCCGAATTCTGAAAATCCGACGGATCTTCGCATCATGAAAAATGCAGGAAAAATCTGTTCGGAACTGAACGCGAAACGTATCGACCTGAAAGTTTACAGGCAGAATTCAGAAATACTTCAGATGGCTGACCGGGTTTTTTATCCCAAAGCAAAATCTTCAGCTGATGATGATAAGAAGATGACGGTCAGCAGTGATGCCTTCCTTATGATTGAGGCATCTTCCAGAACCACTGAAGTCCGTGAAGCACTGCGTGAGCTGAAAGACCGGATCCTTACCGAAGAACTCCATCCGTCTGACTGCGCTGTATTTGTCCCGGACGTGAATGCATATGCTCCGATTCTGCGGCAGTTCGGGCGTGAAATGGACATCCCGCTGCGGTTTTCGCAGAAACAGTCTCTCTCAGATTCACCTGCGGCTTCCGCATTGAAACGCCTGCTCCAGCTTGCTCCGGATTTTGAAACAATGAAGGTGCTTTCCGTCCTGCGGCTCCCGTTCTTTTCGGGATGTCCTGATCCGGAGGATCCTTTCGGCGGGAGCTACAATGCGGATCTGTTTGTCATTGATCAGATCGGCAGGAAGATGAATGTCATCAATGGCCTGGCAGAATGGAAATCCGCTTTTGCCACTGCTCTGAGCAAAGCACCGGAGAAAATAAAAGCAGAGAGCGAAGACTCAGAGGATTCCGCGGATTCGGATGACGGGAAGGTCTATGAGTACCCTGTAAAAAAGAAGCTGGAACGAATACAAAACAGTTTTGAGACATTCGCAGGGCTGCTGATTCCTCCGGAAGGAAACCTGTCAAGATCCGGGTGGGTAAACTGGCTGGAAAATCTTCTGAATAAAGTCCATTTCTATGAACAGATCGAAGACCAGATCGGACGCTCTTTCGAATCAGATTTCAGATCCATGCTCAAACGCATCGTTTTCTGTGAAGAAAAATTAAGTCAGAGTAAAGTATCCTACGCTGAATTTCTGAGTGAATTGGAATCTGAGATGGATGCGGCTGTGCAGACGGAACAGGAATTTGTCGGAGACCGTATTTTTGTCGGCGATATCTCAGAGACGAGCGGCTGCCGCTGGAAACTTATCATTCTCACAGGTTTTGGCGAAGGAATATTCCCGCGTGCCGAACATGAAGACCTGATCCTGACAAACGCATTGCGTGAAAAACTGGGCCTGCCCAGGGATATGGATCAGCAGATGCTGTTCCATCATGCAGTCACGCGGTCAGAAACAGGACTGGTCATTACCAGACCTGCGAAAACAGATAAAGGTGAAGAATGGCCCGCCTCGATCTACTGGCTGACGATCCGGGGCCTTTTGGAAAAGAATGCGAATCTGAAGGAAGTGACCGAAAGCACATCCGTTACTGCTGCATCAATGGATGAATTCGCATTCCGGCTGGCACGGGGCGGAGGGTTGAATCCGGGTGATGTTCCGCAGCCTGAATCCGAAAAACTTCAGGAAATGCTGAAATCCGCGGCAATGGAACTGGAACGCATGAAAGAACAGACAGAAGGAAACTACTGTCCCGAAACAGATTCTGAAATGCTGAAAGCTGCAGTTTCCGATCCGGTCAGGGATGCAAAGCCTTACAGCTGTTCATCAATTGAGACCTGGCTGACCTGCCCCTTCAAATATTTCCTTTTGAAGAAGCTGAAACTGGAACAGCCGAAGGAACCGGGAACAGGGCTTGATGCTGCTCAGATCGGCACGCTGAATCACACGGTTATGGAATTGACCTTCCCGCCGGGAACCGTATTCAGTTCCAAGGAGGAAGCTCTGGAAAAGGCAAATAAAAACTTTGATTTTGTTTTCGAGAATGCTCCGGACGATTTCTGTTTCAAGGAATCAGAACTATGGCAGTATGAAAAAGAGAAATACCGCCAGAAACTGCTGGATTCCATTGAAAAAATGTTTTCGTCTCCAAGGAATATGCCGGTAAACAGCCAGTGGATGAGCGTCGGTACTGAACTGAAATTCGGTTATCCGGCTGAAGGAAAAGAAAATGCCGAGCCTCTTGTCATCGAAACTGAAGCCGGACCGATCCGGATCCGCGGAATCATCGACCGTGTCGACCGGAAGAATGACGGGCTCATGCGTGTCGTGGACTACAAAACAAGTCTGGCCAGCTTCAAAAAGGAAGCTATGGATGCAGGAGCCCATATTCAGGCGGGTGTATATGCCGCTGCCGTGGTGCATGCACTTCATATGGGAACGGAATGCGAAGGAATGTACTGGGGCATCAATGATAAAGCTGTGCGGGGTTATGTAAAGTACGATTCGGAAAAAGATGAGGAAATTCCGAATCTCGAATTTCTGAATAAATTTACCGCGGGAATACGCGATGCGTCATTTAATGCCGAACCTGCCGGAGGGGACTGTCCCGATTACTGTCCTGCCGCGGGATGGTGCAAAAAATACGTCAGGAGGCAGAAATATGGGTAATCGGACAAAGGAAATTCTTGAAAATCTTTCTCCGGCTCAGAAAGAAGCTGCTTGTGAGATTCGTCGTGATGTGCTTGTCCGTGCCGGTGCCGGAAGCGGGAAAACCGGGACGCTGGTGGCACGGTATCTGTTTCTCCTGGATGAAAACCGGACCTGGCATCCTGCGGATATAACCGCCGTGACATTTACACGGAAAGCTGCACGGGAAATGCAGAGCCGGATCAGGGAAAAGATGATGGCTCTTGCGGAAAATTCAGGACGGGATCTGCAGGAAAAACAGTACTGGCTGCAAATGCTGAATGAAATGGACAGCGCAAATATCGGTACTATTCACAGCCTTTGCGGCCGTATCCTTCGTGCGCATCCTGCCGAAGCGGGTCTGGATCCCGCCTTCTCTGTCCTGGATGACAACAAGGCTGCCATGCTGAGAGGTCAGATCGTGGAAGAAACGATTTCACGGATCTCGGCAGATCCCGAATATGAAGGGCTTTTGAATTTCTACAACGAAAGCAGGCTTTCCGGTATTCTCACGGGTATGCTGAAATCCAGGGGAAAAACCGACAAAGCCATGTCGGTTCCGGGAATGGAAACGGAAGAATATCTGAAAAAACAGATCGAAGCGTTCCTTTTTGCCTCCGAATATGCGGACTATATTGCTCAATACAGAACAATTGCGGGCGATCCGAATTTTCAAAAGAAAAACAAATCCTTTGCGGGACATCTTCTGGATCTGATCAACGGTTACGATGAAGCCTGTTCCGCTTTTGAGACCGAATGCCATCCCGCCGATATCATCAGTCTGTTCCATGCCCCGTTTGCAGGCTGGACGATCAAAGAAAGAACTGACGGATATCATGTCGGTGCAGAGACAATCCGCACCGATCTTAGGGAAATCTTCCCGTTTGTTCAAAAAGACTCTGATCATCCCGAAAGGAATATCAGCTGGTATAAGGATTTCTGGAAACAGTGCGATGAAGCGGAAGAGAGTCTGAAAAAACTGTGGACCCAGATCAGGAATGATTATATGGATCTGCTGGATTCTTCACAGACCATTGATTTTGATGCAATGGAAAGCCTGACACTGGACCTGCTCCGTACCCATCCTGCGATCCGGGATGAATGGACTGACCGGGTGAAGGCGCTGCTGGTGGATGAATTCCAGGATACGAATGATGAGCAGGCGGAGCTGTTTTCCCTTCTGAACCCGTCACGCAACCGGCTGTTTGCTGTAGGTGATAAGAAACAGAGTATCTATGGATTCCGCGGTACGAATGTCGCTCTGTTTGAACACAGGCGTGAAGAAGTAAAACTGTCTGACGGGAAAGATATTGTTCTTGATACGACCTATCGGACGGAACCGGAGCTGCTATTGCCCATGGGGAACCTGCTTGAACAGGTCATGGCCGATCCGGAGCTTGCCGAAAAGGATTACTTTGCCGCTTATGAGCCGATGCAGACCCCTGAAAAACCTCGCGAAAAACCGAATCCACTTCCGAAAGAACAGCCGTGTATTGAACTGCTGCTTGGCGATATACAGCAGAAGGAAGATGATCCGGACGATGAAATCGTAGGGAGGATGCTCGCTCTGCGTCTGACGGAACTGATGAATGCCGGGCTGCTCCGGACCTGGAATGATGCCGTGATCCTCTGCCGGAATTCCAATGATTTCAAACAGTTTGAGAAGGCACTGGAAACATGGAAGATTCCGTATGTGACCGTAGCAGGAAAAGGTTACTATGACCGGCCTGAGATCCGGGATATTCTGAATATTCTCCGCGCCGCGGAAAACCCGAATGACAATGCTGCCCTGACCGGTTTTCTGCTGAGCCCTTCCATCGGATTTTCCGCAGAGATGGCCGCACTGCTGTGCCGTTACGCAAATAAGGGCGGTTTGAAGATGTCCTTCTATCAGGCATTGACAGATGAAGGCTTCGGTTTTGAAGATGAGAAAAAACAGAAGAAACTTGAACATGCACGGTCAATTCTGAATGAGCTGATTCGTATTTCCGGGCAGGTGCCTTTGGATGAGGTCCTTGAGAAGGCATGCCGGCTGACCGGAGTCCGTACCATGCTGGCTCTGGACTCCGGAGACCGTGCCTGGCTGAATCTTGACAAGCTTATTCCTGTCGCGCGTGAATCGGAGATGACATCCGTTTCTGAGTTTCTGGAGTACTTGAACGGAATTGAGGAAACAGGCGTCAGAGAGGGCGAAGCTCCGTCCGACAACAACGGTGCTGTGCGGATCATGACCATCCATCAGGCAAAGGGTCTTGAATTTCCGGTCACGATCCTTTTTGATAATGAATTCGACATGCCGAAACAGCCGAACTTTGTACAGAATTCGGAAGGGGCCTACATATTTTACAGCAGCCCCGCCCATCCCCGATTTACAGATGCGAAGAAACTGGCAGGATCAAAAGACAAGGCTGAATGGCTCCGTCTGTTTTATGTCGCTGCCACGCGGTCGGAATACCGGCTGATTATCTGCGGAAAAAAACCGGAGAATATGGACGGCAAAACAGACAGCTGGCTGAAACGTTCGTTGTCTCCTCTTCCGGTAGAATGCATGGAACCGGGGGAATATGTCGGACCTGCCTGGGGAGATGAAGGTCACAGTGTCCGCATCCGCTGCAGCAGGGAACTGCCGGCTGTTCCTGTCGATGATTCAAAACCCTCGGACACCGAAATTACGATCGCTGGTGACTGCAGACTTCTGCAGCCGATAACCAAACCGAAGAAACTGAAGAAAAGAGGAGCTGAGCATACAGCCGCGCTGACCGTCGGAAAACTGGTCCATAAGGGGATAGA
This sequence comes from uncultured Chloroflexota bacterium, assembly GCA_902791025.1. Taxonomy (GTDB): domain Bacteria; phylum Chloroflexota; class Anaerolineae; order Anaerolineales; family Anaerolineaceae; genus Flexilinea. Next base: position 155,752 of record CADATZ010000003.1, read on the forward strand.
ATTGTGGCGTTTCCCGACCGAAAACGGTATCGATCCTGTATTGGAGGAGTCGTTCCGGAAAATCCTTCTTCAGACCGATAACCTCGATTCTGCTGAACAGCAGACCGTGCTTGAAAAAGCGCAGATGCTTCTTGCCCGGTTCAGAGACAGTAAGGAAAGGCAGGATATTGAATCTGCTGAAAAACGCTGGCATGAGATCCCGTTCTCATTTACAAAGTGGAATTACACCGTCAATGGCATTATCGATCTTCTCATGAAGAATGAAAAAGGGTTTACGATCATCGATTTCAAGACCGATGAACTGAAGAGTGAAAGTGACCTTTCAGAGGCTGTTGACCGGCATACGCATCAGCTTGAAGAATATCGCAAGGCTCTAAGTTTAACGCTGGGTGAAGACGCTCGCTGTTATATCTGTTTTCTCGATTATTGCGGAAAAGTCTATCTGAATCCTGTCGGGAAGGACGCAGCAGAACGGCCTGATGAAGAAGAAAAACCGGATGATATGCCGCCGGAAGAACCTGAACAGGATGACTCCATGTTTGAGGAAAAAGAAACCTATACGGAGCGGTATCCTTCGGAAATATGATCCCGGAAGCAGCCGTTTCCGTCGTAATGATTTGAAAAGAGTGGATACTGTTTGAACGGACAGTATTCACTCTTTTTACATTCAAAGTTTGTGAATAATCTAAATAGTAATACTTATTGTTCTTTTTTAGTCCGTAAAACCTGTTTCGGGATCTGCCGGATCCCGTAGAATCCTCTGTAAGGAGGAAAGAATGAAAAGGGGCGGACAGAAGAATTCCATCTGGGCTGAGTCGTATTCCAGAGAAAGTATGGAGAAATCAAAGGAATTTCCGAAAAGCAGGTGGTACAGGGAAGATCTGGTTCCGCTCCTTGGATCGTATATCACACTGGAATGCGGAAATTATGAAATTGAAAAATTCTCCGGACGGGCGAATAAAGCCGTCCTGCGCAATTCCCGTATAAAACATATAAACAAATCCGCCTTGAAGGAAACAAAAGTTCCTGATATTGAGCATCTATGGGTTCTGCTGAACCCTTCTCTCAATATCGACAGACAGAAACCGCTGAAGCTGACCGGGGTTCTGTATGAATATGCTCACAAGAATGTAAGAAACATCGGGATGAGGGTTGTAGGAATCAATCAGAATATTTGATACTAAACTTAACATTATTATTGCATATTAACTTAAAAATAGTTACAATATAAATTATTATGTTTACAAGGGGCTGTTGATGGATTACCTTTATAAAGTATTAGGAATTGACACTAAATATAGCGATGCAGAAATAAAATATTCTCTTCCCAATTTTATTTATGACAGATACCGGTTGCAGCAGGTTTCTCTAAACGGAATAAATGCTGTTTTTGTATCGCCAATAGGATCTCTTGATCCCATAAGTTCAGTAAAAAAACATATAGAGAGAATCGCGGTTTTTGCAAACATGCCCGCAGTGCTTGTTTTGGATAATTTACAGTTCCGACAAAAAGAAACTCTTTTGAAAAACCGGATCCCTTTCATTGTAAACGGGAAACAGATTTATCTTCCGTTTATGGCTGTTTACCTTCAGGAACGATGTGACAGTCCGGTTCCGAAAAATGAAAAACTGCTTCCGGTCTCACAATTACTGCTGTTGTATTTCATATATAACGAATGCAGTGAATTGAAAACAAGTAAAGCTGCTGATGAGCTTGGCTTTACACCCACTTCAATTTCACGTGCGTCCAGACAGCTTGAAAATGCAGGCCTGATAAAGGTTCGGAAAAATGGTGTTCAGAAAATCATCTTTACTGAAACTTCACCAAAGGAGTTGTTCTTTATGGCAAAGGAATATTTCTGCAATCCCGTGAAAAGAGTTGTCTATGTCGAAAAAAAACATATCCATGACGATCTGCTGCTCAGCGGATATTCTGCTCTTTCAGAATATTCCATGCTTAATCCTCCTTCTGTAATGTATTTCGCTTCAAACGATATAACAAGGTGGACAGTTGTATCGACACCGGATTTAGTGGATATTGATAGTCAATATGCGGTGGAACTGTGGCGTTATGATCCTGGAAAATTGACAGATGGCACCTGTGTTGATCCGCTTTCTCTGGCTCTTTCTCTTCAAAATGATCCAGATGAAAGAGTTGAAATTGCAGTAGATGAGATGCTTGAAAAAATCTGGAGTAAATAAAGATGGTAAGAGGTTTGGAAAGCTTTACGACATGGTTTCAGGATTATTCAGACCAGTATGTCATTATCGGCGGAACAGCCTGTGATCTGCTGATGTCGGAAGAAGGCTTCTCTTTCCGAGGTACCAAGGATATCGATCTGGTTCTAATCGTTGAATCTCTGAACAGGGATTTCGGAATGCATTTCTGGAATTATGTTACCGCCGGAGGATATGAGCGGAAAAACAAAAGCAATGGGACTCCCCAGTTTTACCGGTTCACGAATCCGCAGTCAAAAGATTTTCCTTCGATGATCGAACTTTTCTCAACAAGTTCAGATTCAATAATCCTGCCTGAACATGCAGTACTCACTCCGCTTCCGATTGACGATGAGGTTTCCAGTCTGTCGGCTATTTTGTTGGAATCGGATTATTATGAATTTCTGAAGATGGGAAGGGTAAGAATCTCAGGTCTGACATTGCTGGATGCTCTCCATTTGATTCCTTTCAAGGCTAAAGCATGGATGGATTTGTGTGATAGAAAAGAAAACGGTGAACCGATAGACAGTAAGAATATCAGGAAACATAAAAATGATGTGTTCAGACTGACCGAATTGATTGACCGATTTCAGGAAAATTCAATTGAAACTCCCCGGAAAGTGATATCAGATATGGAGGAATTCCTTCGCAGAATTTCGAAAGAAGATGTAGAGCTCAGGCAGCTTGGAATAATGAACAGAACAAAAGAGGATATAATCAAACAGCTTGGAAATCTGTATAGAGAACGCTGATGATCTCAAATCAAAAACAGCGTCCGGAAATTTCACCGGACGCTGTTTTTGTAAAATAACCGGTGATGCGGAATGGTTCTGTCCAGCGCAAATTTTTTGAAAGCGGGATAAATATGGCCGGTTATACTCCCCCGAAAATTGAAGATGCTCCCAAAAGTTTTATCGGTGTCGGCACGCGTGAACTTGTTATAGCTGCAGCCGGCGTAATTCTGGCTGTTCTGGTTTACCTGTCGGAATTGTATGCTCCGCTGAAGATCGGGCTTGCAATCATCTGTGCAGGTGCAGGTGTCGGAATCGCCTTCGGAAGAGATCCCAAGACCGGAAGAAAATTCGAGGAAATGATCACCCAGATCCTGATGTTCTACGGCAGGGACAAGTTTCACCAGAAGGGGATCGATCATGTTGAAAAATATGATTACAGCGAAAGAAAGCCGGAAAAACCGAAGAAAGAGCCTAAAGCGCTGTTTCATATGCAGCCGATCGATCTTACCGTTTCCTTTGTGTTCCAGCTCTGTTCTCTTGCTTTTCTTGGTGTACTGATCACCTATCTCTGGGGCGGCGGCCTTGAGGAGGATCTTTTCCGTTTTAACTCGGTTCGGAGCTGACAGATGGATTTCTCCGGTCTGCTTTCGATGTTGAAATGGATCGGGACGATTTTCCCGATCTTCAACATTGAATTTCCATTTCATATTGCCTATGACATCATCATCAGGCTGGCCAGCTCATGGATTCTTGAAGATTCAGTAGGTGAGATAGCTGGTTTTTTTAATTCGGCTTTCGGCTCTGCGATCCGGTATATGTATGACATGGATCAGCCGTTTCTGAAAATGTGCCTGGATATGTGGAAGTCCACAACAAAATTTGCACTGGCGCTGCTGCCGCTGATGCTGCTCCTTTCTATTTTCAGTACAGTGAAATACGGTTCTGAACGGAGCTCTCTCACAATGGTGAAAACGCGGGAACTGGCTTTCGGTACCATTCTCAATGTCGGACTTGCCGCCTCAAGCTACTGGATCTTTACAAAAGTCCTTGCCATATCCACGGCATTGGGAAAGCAGATGCTGGCAATTTCCGGGATAACCGTCACTACGAATTTTTCTGAAATTGCGGAGCGGATTTTTCTTCCGTCAATGATCACTCATCTGGACGGATCGTCTGAAGCGCTGCTTGTCGTGCTGATGTTTCTCCGTCTGTTCCTGACCCTGGTGCTGTTCATTTCGATCGTGCTTGTTTCGGTGTCGACGAGGATCGGTATTCTGCTCCTTTTCGGGATATCACCGGTCTGTTTCGTTCTTTCGATTTATGAGGAGTTTGACTGGATCAGGGACAGCTGGATAAAAACTTTTATCGGATTCATCCTTACGCCTGTCTTTGACGGGATCCTGCTGGCGATGATCATGCTCAACAACGAAAAATTCGTCAGCGGCATGTCGATGGGAGAAGTATTCAAAACGCTGTGCATTTCCATCGGCATTTCCTGTATGATCGTTGTGCTTCACAGCGAGGTAATCAAAAAAATATTCGATTCCCTGATCGCCGATATCAAGAAGGCGGTGCGAGCTGTCAAAATTGCCGCACAGGTTATTGCGAGGATTGCTATGGCAATATCATCCGGCGGTACATCTGCTGCAGCGGAAGCCGGAGCGAAAACCGCGGCAGCGGCCGGGAGGGCTAAAGATGCGGGAAAGGCTGCTGATGCTGCGGATAAGGCTAAGTCAGCATCCAAACCTGCAGAAAAGAAAAAAGATATACCGGAAAAGGAAAAACCTTCTCCCGGAAAAAAGAATATGGAAAGAATCAAAGAACAGACTGCTGAAAAATACAAGCTGAAACCGGAAGAGGTAACAAAAGCAGGATCTGCCATAAAAGATGTTATCCGGGCGATGGATGAAATCTCACATGAAAAATACGGCCAGCCGCTGAATACTGCTGTCAGAAAAGGTATGAAGCAGCCTGAGGCTGTCCGGAAATATTTTGACCGGCACGGAGGAGCCGCGGGTATGATGGCAGCCGACCTTATGGACCATGCCGGGAAGACCTTCCGACGAGTGGATGCTGAAAACAAACCGCCGGCGGAGAACAGAGACCGGAAAGATTCAGAAAGGCCTCAGGAGGTTAATTTCTACGGGAGTTTCCGCAGAAATGTGGAAAAGGAAGGCGTGGATCCTGAATATTTTCCAGAAAAAACTCTTCCAAATGGCGAATATGAAGATACAGGCGCCGATACTTTCAGAAATCTGGATGACGTCGCCAGGCACGGAATGGATATCGCTATGCGGGGTGGAACTTATGATGAGATCAGGAATGGTATGCGGGAGGATTTCGAAAGGAAACAAAGGCTCGGCTTTGATATGAAATTCCAGAATTATACGCTCACAAATTTTGAGATGGAGGTGAAAAGGGCAAATGAATAAGGATATCTTCTGTGTGCTGTTTTTTCTGTTTACTATGTTTCTGCTGATTTTCTGCGGTTCTTTCGCTGAAGTTTACGAGGATCCGGATATGTGCTTTCTGCTCACCCAGGATGGCTGGATCAAAGACTTGGTCAATGCTTATGAAATCAGAGCATCCAATACGGACCTTTACGGATTCGACGCGTTTTCCGCACTTACCTTTGCAGCCGAATTAGGAAAAGTCGACTTTGAGATCAGCAGGGATCCTGCTAAACCATACAACCGGGCTCTGATTTTCTTTGACGGTGAAACATTCAAACCGGCTTCTGCCGATACTGCGAAACCAGTGACTATTATTATGAATGCGATCATGGATCCTGAGAAACTTGATGAAGACCTGTATCAGCAATATGCATCCTTGAAGTATTCCGTAATCAGTGATAATCAGGAATTGAGGCAGGATATTTTGATCTGGGCGAATGAACAGGGAAAAAAGGTGCCCATTGACGGCATTTTCTGGTTCATGTACCTTCCAAAAGGATATGGACAGAAGGATATCTCCAGATACGGCGCTGTTCTCAATTATCTTACGCGTTTTGTCTATGAAGTAAAGCAAAGCAATATCGATTTCGGCAGGCTGCTTTCTTCTCTCGAAACAGATGAAACCGGCGCATTCAAAACCCGGACAACGAGACAGCTGACCGGCAGGGGGTATTCCATCGGTTTTATAGCTGATCCTTCTTTTGTATTTTTAACCATAGCAGACACTGATGCCGTACTGTTTCGTGATAATGACTCGGTCATCGATTATTACGCAAAAGTGACAAGTGTTTTCTGATTTTATGGGAGGAAGCAAAATGGGAAAAGATCTGACTTTCGATGAATTGACGCATCTGGTAGGTGCAACTGTCATCAGTTGTGACTTTGACGGGAACGCAGTTGAGGAATATGTTGTCGAGGAATATGACAGCGAACACGGCCGTATCTCTGTGAGCAAAAGAATCGATAACCATGTCATATCTATCTGGCCGGAAGAACTGTATATGTGGCATTTTCGATTTCCGGGTGCATTGACAGCAACAGATGAAATGAAACGCTGTCCGCTGAAGTTCCGGGAATGCTCCAGAGACTGTGCATGGTTTGATGATGACACAGGACGTTGTGCTGTTTTTTCTATCAATAACAGGATTTAATCAGGAGGTAAAATAACAAATGATAAAAAACGGAAAGCCTTTTTCAAATGAAAACGGATGGGAGGATAAGAAACTCCTCGACCAGCTTGATCCTAAGGAGCAGGAAATTGTTCTTGAATGGGTCAGGGCGAACTTTATCCCAATAAAAAGAGCAAATTATAAACATTCCAGCTACTATTTGAAACACGTAATGCAGTATGAGAATGGTATTTATCTGACAAACAATCAGTTCAAAGATGCAATGCTTATCTGCGGCTTCTACCCGGTGGATCCTAATGAATTGAACTGGCGGTACAGGATCAGCGAAAAATCGCCTGCTATTCAGAAGATGAATCGCGGAGAGTGCTGCGCCTGAAAAATAATTTGAAAACGCCTCATTATCGAGGCGTTTTTCATAACCATCATTGTCTGGAAAATAACACCTAACGTATTCCTATGCAGATCAGCTTCGGAACGGGGTCCCCTTTCACTGTTGAATCCTCGATCCAGACCAACCGTTTCTGAATCCGTTCATCCAGACGCTGCGCCAGTTCCCGGAAGTTTCTCCCTTCTTCGAGTATGAACTCTTCATCAAAATAAGCTCCTTCCGTCGGAAAAATATTCCCTGCAGCGTCAAGCCGGTAACCGTTCCCTTTTCTGTCCGTTCCGTAAAAAGAGATATTCATCATGTTAAAGCGATAGCTCCCGTCCATTTCAGGACCAATAATAATATCCGGGATTCTTACACTCTCGGATGATTTTATGGCGCAGACTCTCGTGAGTCTTATTTCAGTTTCCGGTTTGATCTTCTCTCTTTTCATAACGGTTTTTTATCCTGTTCGCTTGGTTAAATTATATCAGACGGCAGTCTGAATCCTGTTGAACTGCCGAAATGGTGCTGAAGGATCTATTCAATTAACAAGAATTATGACAGTATATATTTTTGTATCATTTTCCGGATTAGTGTAAAGGAAAGGATTCTTAATTAATGGGACTGCTGAACCTGTTCAAAGGAAAAAAGAAAAATAATCCTCAGCCCGAACCGGAAGTAACTGATCCCAATAAACTCTCAGATCCGGGACAGCCGACTGCCGATACGGCAGACCTGGTCAGCATTATTGCCATAGATGATCCCTTCCTGATAACCAAAGAAGGCGCCTTTGTCCTCATGTTTGAAATCCCGGAGATCGACATGGATATTTACGGACAGGCGGAAGATGAGCTCTGCAAAAGATACCAGATGACGCTCGGGGCTCTTCCTCCGGATACCAGATTCCAGATGACCATATTTGAAGAACCATTCGACCCGTCGGACGACATCCGGTATTTCTCGGAACGGTCTAAAGCCTTTCAAAGGGAAATTGAATACATGGATCCGCTTTCGGTTCCGTACCGGCAGGGACAGGCGCTTGCTGTTTCATCGATAGCCATGACAGCCCGAACTGCCGAGATGTACGACCTGATTAAGCCTATCCGGCGCCGTACGGTAATAACGCTTTACTATCTGCCGGGCGCTGTAAACGTAGCCCGGAACATTGTCATGGGACAGTATGCCGAGGCTGATATCGCTGAGATCAGAAAAGGAAAAGAATCGGCTCAGGAAAATCTTGAGGAACGGATCTCGATCCTGCAAAGCGCGTTTTCCGGAGCCGGACTTCCGCTTATCCAGCTGACTCCTCAGGAAGCACTGACTGCAGTCTGGCGCACAATGCATCCTTTTTCCTCCAAGGATCCGTATGTTTCCGCATCGGATATCGCGAAGAACATAGATCTTGGTGAGGAAATATATAAAAAAGATCCTCCGGCTCCTGAAGAATGGGAAGATGATCTGAAACCGGAACAGATTTCATCCATGCTGAGCCCGAATTATGTTATCGAGCGGAAAGACATACTGGAGATCGACGGAGTCCTTATGAAAGGATATGTCGTCTATGATTTCCGTCCGAACCGGCCGACGTTCATGTACAGGCTCAACAGCCTTTCCGGCTCCTGGCTGGGAACGCTCTTTGTTGAGGTAATGGATCCTGCGGTTGCAGCGGACAAGCTGTCGCAGCGGGAGACACAGCTGTCAGCGCAGGAAATGGTAAAAGCCAGACAGGGAATGCTGGTCGATTTCGGCGTCAGGCAGGAAGTCAGCGCAGTCCAGGAGAGCCGTATGCAGCTGGAAACCGCAGGGCAGGCTCCGATCAACATCCGCTTCTTTGTTTTTCGTACCGCTTTGACAAAGAAAGAACTCGAGAACCGCTGCCGTGAACTGGAGAGTCTATTCAAGACGATCGGCGTGGCCGCTTTCCCGGCCGATTATACCCAGAAACATCTCTGGCGCTCTTATATCCCGCTCGGTGTTATGTGTACCGAACAGAAAAGACGGAACATGAATGCGCCGGCGTTGTCAACATTCTTCTGGCCTCAGCGGAAACGGTATAACGAGGAAAACGGTATTTACATGGGATTCGATGAGTCGACAAATCTGCCTCTGTTTCTGGATCCGTTCGGTTCATCCAATAACAAGACGCCGACATTTCTTTCTGTAGGCCGGCCGGGTGCAGGGAAATCCGTATGGCTGAAAACCATGATGACCTCCGCAATGATATCAGGCGGACGTGTTATGGCTGTTGATATTGAAGGCGAAATGGAGGAATACTGCGAATACTACGGAGGCCGTTACATTGAAGTCGGAACGCCGAACGGAGAGCTGATCAACGTCATGGACATCCAGCTGGACACGGATGACCCGCTGATCGGGGGGACGGAACAGCTTGTTGCATTTGCAGAAGCTGTACGGGGAACTGCGATTCAGCCCGGACCTGAGTGGAATGTCCTTGCTGATGCCTATAAGCGTGCCCTGATCGACCGGGACTGGCTGAAAGAGAATTATGACGGGTCCTTTACCGTCCTGAACCGTGAAGGCTGGAAAAGCGAGGATGCGCCGCTGCTGGGTGATATTGTGGATATTCTGAGGCGCGACCAGGCAAATCCTGATGCTCTGTCAATGAGCCAGATGCTTGCCCAGTATGTAGGCAACGGCGTATATGCCTCCTACTTCAACCGTTCGACAACGTTCAATATCCGGGATGAACGGCTGGTGATCTTCGGCCTGAAGCATGTAAATACCCACTCTTCCAGCAGTCAGCTCAGGGTATATCTTTGGCAGATCCTCGGCTTGATCTGGTCCGAAGTCCTTGGAAGGTATATGAAAGATCAGGATACTGCCAATCATGTGATGCTGGACGAGGTATGGGCCCTGCTGAAGGCTCCGGGCGGAGTCGGTGCGATCGAAAACATGGCAAGACGGTTCCGGAAACGGAAGGCCGGGCTCTGGATGGCGACTCAGGAAGTCCGTGAATTTCTTGATTCCGCAGACGCGAAGAAGATCCTTTCCATCGTCGGAAATACCTTCCTGATGGATCAGCGTCCGATGGAAGCCTCGCTTCTCCAGAATCTGTATTCTCTTCCTGAAGGAACAGAGAATGTGCTTACGCATCTCGGGACCGGGCGGGGCCTGATGGTTCTGCCTGACAAGATCCTGCGGGTTTCCGTGAATGTCCCCGGAGAATGGCATTCGTATCAGTTGCGCAGATGAATCGCCCCGTTGTTCTTATCTTCATCGTAGCTGTCATCGCACTTCTCCCGATGTGCTGCGTTTTCACAGGTTTTCTCGGCGGAAGTAATTTCATGGCATGGCGGGTAATGGAATCCATTGATCCGGAGCTTGGAGCGGACGCAAGGAAAATCAAATCCGAAATGTCGGAATTCCTGGATATGCACTCAAAGGAAACCTACGAGGATGAAAACAAAGATGGCTGCGTCCGTACCTGGGAGCAGCTGTTCCGGCTGGAATTCTGCGAATATGACCTGAGCGATATTCCCATTGCCGACCTCGGTCCCGGTGACGGCGAAGGATACTGCCCCGCAGCGGGATGTCCGATCGCGAAAACCATCTATGACTGCAATTCCCTGGAGAACCAGTATGGAAGTGTCCCCTTTGAGGTGGATTGTCTGGACGGAGTGCTCATCGACAGCAACGGGAACGGCCAGCATGATCCGGATGACAGGGCAAAGATGACAACCTGCCATCCTTACTGGGATTCCGTCGGAAAATGCTGCTGCGCGTACAGCGGCAGCCATGCCGGCTGGGATCAGGCAACGGGAGACGGGCGGATGGGACAGGCGATTTTTACTCCTGTTTCAGGAACGGTTGTCGATGTCGGGATGACCTCAACCGGCTGGGGGTACCGCGTGACTATTTACAACTGCGGCATGCTGTATACATTCAACCACCTGCTCCCGTCGAAGATGACAAGCAGCCCGCCGGTGAAAGTCGGCGACCATGTCCGTGCAGGCGACGTCGTCGGCTGGATGGGCGGAGGCACGGGAAATCCTGCGGACGACGGAAACTCTTCAGGAGCGCACCTGGACTACACATCATATATGTGCTACATGGGTGACAACTATACGGGAGATTACTGGCGGGGTGTGGGCGGTGTTTCCGTTGACAGCGCTTCATACGGTTTCAGGAACAGGAATTATCCCTATGACTATTCTGAAGGCTCGTGTTCCGGCGGAGCGGCCGCGTGTCCGGAGCTTTACGCAGGCAATCCCGGATCGCATCTGATCGATGCGGCGACCTGTTCATCCGGCAGGACCAAGTGCAAATGACAGGGAGGATGGAATGAGAAATACATGGGATCATCTTGCGGTTGTTCTTTATGCGGCCGGGATCATTCTCTTCTGCATGTTTATCGCTTATGTGAAGCCGGACAAAAATGAGATTCCCACTGCTATGCCGCAGGCGGCATTTACCGCGACAGCGGCGCCGCGGGTAATTGAAACACCGGCTGTTCCGGCCGACGTACCGTCACACCGGCCTGAAAGGACCGTCACCCATCAATATACATTTGATTTCCTGACCGCAGAGCCGGTCCCGGCAAAGGACGGTATGCTGACTGTCCGCAATATCGCGGAGAGCAGATATTATTCTGAACCGACGGAATCGTTCGAGCATGTATACCGGGAGGAGAACGGATTGCTTGACTGTTTCATTTATGGCATCGGAACAGTCGGAGATATGGATGCGTACGCCAAATACCTTTTCCGGTATGACAGCAGAACAGGAAAAGCAGCCTCTTTTATCCAGGAACAGCATATCGATACCGGTGCCGAGCTGAGTGAAAACCATCTTTCCTTATTCGCCGCAAATACGGGAAATCTTCTGGAGGCTGTCTTTTCAGGCACAGACATTCCGCTTTCGGCGGACAAAAGGGTGATTGAGGAACTCGCCCTTTACTTTTTCAGTTCCTATATTCCATCCCATCCATCTGTTCCGGCCGTTATTCATTTCAGAATGCCGGCTTATATTCTTTCATTTGTGATGGATACTGATGTCTTTATAACAATGATTTCTCCTGAAAAAGTCCCCGCGGAATACACTGCTGAAAATGAGACGGATTAGAAAGGATCCACCTATGGAATACGATTATTTTGAGAAAGAAAAGGAAACGGTTGCCGAAGTCTGGCTCCCTTCAAAAAACGAAACGGAGGCGGAATCGGTATTCAGGCTGATCTCGTCACTGCCGGAAAATATCAGCTTGGAATACTTCGGCAGAGGATCGAAAAGGCTTATGCTTGTCAGGGGAAACCCGGCGGATGTCAGACGGACCGGAGCAATGATCACGGCAGCTTATCCTTCCGCATCGCTGCATTTTCTGGATGCAGATCCGTCGGAAGACATGAGAAATTCTGAAAGCCTTGTTACTGTCGATTACGGGTTCTCCGGCGAAAATTATCTTTCTCTGAAAAGGATTGACAAATACAGAGAGTACGATCCGGTCCATACGATCCTTTCAGGTCTTCTGGAACTTAGCACGGACGAGTCCTTGTGGATTCAGATCAGGCTGCTGGACCGAAGGCAGCCTGAATGGCTTGATACAGTTCTGAAAAGGGTCAAGGCCGAAAAACAGAAAGGATTTGTTACCAGTGCGGCCAATGAGGGATTGGGAGATTCCATCGGAGCTTATACACCGGTTGAACAGTACCGGGCAGTCGATCAGGGAAAGGCTTTCGTAACTGTTCTGACTTCGATTGTATGGTTTTTCGTTCTGCTCCTGTATCTGCTGCAGATGTCAAAATATATGCTTTTCTTCGTTGGAGCAGCACTTTTTCTGACCTTTATCCGGGCGAAAATGCCGTCTCAGATGGACGATCCCTGGTACCGTACGGATCTGGATATGGTGAAAATGAAAGCGGAATCCCAGCATGAGTTCAATCTGGTGTCAGTCAGGCTGTCAGCTTCATCCCGTTCAATTGAGCGTTCGCATGAAATACAGAACCGGATGCGTTCTGTCATGAACCTTTACTCGCTTTCCGGAGGAAATTCTCTTGTTCCTGTTTCGCTGCATGAAGGGTGCTATGTTCCGCAGTCGGAAGAAACTCCTGTCATGGAAATGTGTGACTGGGAGCTGGCATCCTTCTGGCATATTCCATGGATCTCAGGATCCGTCTCTCCCGGACTGATTCCTGTCCGCGGTGTTGAAATGCGCTGCCCTGATATGGATGAAGTGACCGGATTTTACCGGATCGGCGATTTCACCCAGCCCAACGGTGATACCGGGGGCGTCTTTTTGAATTCCAAAATGATGAAGCATAATATGTTCCTGATCGGCAAACCCGGTACCGGGAAAACAACACTGATGGAGCATATTGCCAGGGCCGCCATCGAAGATCCTGAGCGGGATTCAGCTGTCATCGTCATTGATCCTCACGGAGATATGTTCAACCGGCTTATAGGCTGCATCCCGCCGGATCGGATTCAGGATGTGATCCTGCTGGATTTCGGAGATCCGGATTATGTGGTTCCGTATAATCCGCTGGATGTGAAAACCAGCGGCCTCAGTCCGGAAAAGGCGGCGCAGATGATCGTTGACATCGGCAAGTCGCTGTGGACCACATCCTGGGGTCCACGTATGCAGATCCCGCTTCAGCGGTCTGTTCTGACGATTGCGGCCCATAATCAGAGTGCAAAACCCGGAAACGGTGCGGACGGTCTTTCTCTGATGGGGGTGCTTCTGAGAGCAAAGGACGACAAAAGAAGAAATTACATACGTGAGATCGGTGACGGCCGGATCCGGGATCTGCTTATGCGGTATTTTGTTCATGAATTCGACGAATACAAGGAATACATGAAAGAGGAGATCATCCTTCCGGTCCTGTCCAAATCCTACCGTTTCGAGGAAAACCCGATGCTGGAATATTTTTCGGCTCCGCGTTCTGTCCTGAATCCGAAGGAGATTATCGGGGATAAAAAGATTCTTCTGGTCAATACCCGAATGAGCGAACTCGGATCTGATTTATCCGACTTTATCGGATCCTTTATCATCAGCGTGATTCTGAGAGAGATCTCCCGTCAGGGTGAAAATGATCCGACAAAACGCGTCCCGGTTCAGCTTCTGATCGATGAATTCCAGACTTATACCGGTGTGCCGTGGCAGGAACTTCTGGCCCAGCTCAGAAAATGGGGCGGCAGAACTGTGCTTGGCACGCAGTCCTTCGCCAGCATGATAACGGAGGAATCACAGAGCCTGCCCGGAATCATTATGTCCGGCGTATATTCAATTTTTTCATTTACCGTAAACGGGGAGGATGCGGATTATCTTTCACGCAATGAGCTTTCCGAGAAATTCGGAGGCCCGTCCCGGGATACGCTCATCAGCCTGGATCCATATACCTGCTATGCCCGAATCATGCGGCAGGACGGAAAACTGACCCGGCCTTTCTTCTTCAGAACTGCATCACCTGTTGTTCCGGATCCGGATATTCGTCTGGATGTCCTGGACAAGAGAGAAAAATACGCGAGAGGGAAGAAAGCTGCCGTTTCCGATGCGCTGAGATATCTTGAACGGATTGAAAAATACAGATTCTATTATGCGGGAGACACCAACATCAATACGGAAGGGTCAGACGGGAACATCCCAGACTCTTCCGGAAGCAGTATTTCGGATATCGACACCGAGCTGACATATGCGGAAAATCAGGAAACGAGCGGTGAGAAAACAGAAGAAAATGAACCTGAACCGGAGGATGTGCTGATGCAGGGGGAGGAGGATAATCCTGAAAGAGACAGAAAGCTTGAAAAACGTTATGGCAGCCTGTTTAAGAACTGATTTTTTTATGTTTAAGTACGTTATTTTGTTTCATATATTGTTACAAGCTCAAAGCTCCGCATTTCTGCGGAGCTTTGACATATTCAGTGTAAAAGAAACCATTTTTTTTGTCAAAAACGATGTGCTTTTTTAGCGGATCAGCTGATAAGCCTAATCGAGAAACCCCAGGTTATAGACATCCGTGGCGCCATAGCTTTTAAGATCCTTTTCGATCTCCCCCTGGATCGACTCCATAAAACCCTGATCCCAGCCATCAGAAGTAAGTCCGATATCTTCCGGTTTTATGGTGTATTTTTCACCGTTTAATGTAAACCATGTCTCCACAAGTTTCGCCGGCCATCCGGGGTTCTTATCCCATTCTTCTTTTTTTGCCTTGAATTTATTCTTCCATTCTTCTTTCAGAATCTGCAGGATCTGCTGATTGATCAGTGAAACGGCTGTTCCCTCTGAAATTTCCTCCATCTCAAACAAAACACTTCCGTTTCCGATCCGATACGGTGAATCTTCCGGTTCTGACGGATCAAATCCCATCAGGTGGTCCATGATAACATGGCCCTCATCCTCAACCCACCTTCCGGACTTGAAGAGAAAGTTCTCGTAATGCCCATCTTTTTTTTCACGTCTGCCAACGACCTTTCCCCATACGAGATAATAAATTGTGCTTTTTTCTTTCATTGTCATCTTAACCTCCGTTTCTGTTTGTGCGGGCAGTTTTTTTGCTTATGAAACCGGGTTTCTTCATCACCCGTCCTTTATTATTCTACCGGCTTCGATGTGTTATTAGAGTCATAATATTTGGACTCAATATGAAATTAGACGGCAAGACAGGTCATTCAATAAAAAAGCCCTTCTCAGTATCCGGAAGGGCCTCTGATATCAGAAACTGAATAAAAGAAAAGGGATTTTTACTTTTCCCACCATTCAAGGCCGGAGTCTGCCAGTCCGTAATAGTATGAAGCCAGGATCGCTGCATCCGAATCATCCTTTCTGAAGGCTGTCAGCAGGAGATCGTTCGCGATCAGCAGGTGATAGGCGGAATAAAAAATGTCATATCCGTGACTGGAAAGATCCTCCGGAACTTCATTCTGCATGACCCACGAACAGGCAAATCCCGACATATACCGGACTTCGTTTTCGATAACTTTCCACTGGTCGTCTTCAAAGGATTTCTCTCCGTTGATATACGGATCGATGATTTCCGAATAGGATCCAATCATGGAATAACAGGCATCCAGAATCGACAGAAACTGCTGCGATTCTTCCGAATAGCCGTCATACTGACGCAGAAATATCCCGTTTTCCATTGAATAAGTGCCGTCTCTGTTATCAATGATTTTTGATTCGGCATTGCAGACGCCCGTGGTAATAAACAGAAAAGCAGCGAGCAGAAAACTGAGGAATGAATAATGTTTTGTCATATTTGAACCTCCGGAAAAAGCATACTAACAAGGCAAAAGACCGGATTTTGTATGGTTTCGGAGGAGGGAGTATGAAAGACAGGCAAACCGACATCATATTCAGCTTATTGCTTTTGGCACTTTTTCTTTTACCCATTCTCTGCTCATGCGGACATACAGAAACACTTTCCATTGAGGATAGAATCAATGCGGTCATGCCTTTGGAAGACAACCGTTCTGCACGGATTACCATTGGAGACAGGACATTTCTTTTCACGGAAAAAACATTGTATGTGGATTCCTGGGGCGGATATTTTTCCGGAAAGGAGAATGTCAGGATCGATGAAAGCATAGTGGGCAGATACTGCCTGGCCGGATGGGGAAAAGATGGTGAAACGCTTCTTCTTCTGGATGTATCCGGATGGCAGCAGCCGCTGTTTACGCAGCGCGGAAAATGAAAAGCGCTGATCCGGAAAGGAATCCCGGGCAGAGTCTTCACGGCTCTGCCTCTTTGTTTTTAAAAGCGGTTTCAAACATGAAGCACTCATATACAATACCCGCAAAAGAAGGAGAATCGAATGGAGATAAAGAGTTTTCAATATAAGCTGAAATACGGACCTGTTGAGCTGCTGCTGGATATACTTCCGCCGGGAATTGCTGTCTTCCTGAATATAAAAATCACGGAATACGGATTCGAACAGTTGAATCAGGCATATGAATCGGCGGGGAGATTCGGGTGTTCCATGATGATTTCCGCGGGACTTGTGTTCGGACTTGTCTTTCTGTATGAGATTATCGAGCAGCTTGTTACCGGAAGCAGCCGGAAGGTACGGATCGACAGGTGTGGCAGCAGTTTCCTGATCCATTTCGGCTGCCGCAGCCATTATTTCCGGAGATCAGATATTAAGGCGTTTGATTTCGATATGGAAAAACGGAAACTTACAGTCATTCTGTCCCGCTGTCTCGAGAAGCGGAGGGGCATCTATTCCTATATGCGGCTGTTCATAGCTGCCGGGAAAACATTTGCCGAGTCCGTAGCCGATTACCTGGCGCCGCTGGTTGCAGGAGGTCCGGATCTTCTCAGATTCGGTGAACCGGATTCGAATCGAGGATGCCTTTTCAGCCCTTTTGCCTGGACTCCGGTTACCCGCATCCAGATGATCGAACACGACGGTATTTTTGAGTTTTCAATACCGTGCCCTTCCGGATCCGTGGCTTCCGAAATCATTTCCGGATTCATCGGTGACAGAAATCTCGGCGCAGTTTTGGATGGTTTGTAGAATTTCGGAAAAGGCAGCTATGGAGTACAGATATAAGGGAAATTTCAAGACAGATGAGTCCGGATACAGTTCTTATCGCCCGGAAAGAGCATCCCGTTATTTCTACAGCGAGATTTTTCCGGGAGAGGAATTCATGGGAACCGGCCTTATCCGATACAGAAAGCACAGTGTCCGTGTAAGGATCGTTCCGTATTCCTCACACAGTGTTGTGATCTCCGGATGGAACGGCGTGTTCGATATTCTTCCTTTCAATTCCGGATATGCGGTTCTGGATAATGCCGGAACCGGCGGACAGCCTCATAGAAAAGCTCTGATCGCCATGGCTGATATCCACAGAAATTTTCTTGAAATAAAGGAGTAATGAGCAAAATGGAAAAGAAAAAAGGATGCGGTTTTGTTTCAATCTGCTTCATTATAAGCATCGGGATTTTCTTCGGGCTGACGACCTGGATTATGTTTCAGGCCCATTAGGTATTTCGGGGGGAAAAATGATTCTTTCAGTATCCAATCATAAGGGAGGCGTGGGAAAAACGACCGTTTCGACGCTTCTGGCAGCTTATACGGCAAGACATACGGATAAAAAGATCCTGCTGATTGATGCGGATCACAACCGTGGATCATCATCGATATTTTTCTCAAACAGAGAGCCCGAATACAGCATCTTTGACGCGTTCCAATGTTATGCTGAAGATCCGTATGATACAGTTTCGGTTTCAGGTGCAATGAAAAAAGCTGTGGTAAAGGCTGAGGGTTACGATAATCTGTTTGTGCTCCAGTCATCCAGGAAACTGGCTCAGATCACTGCGCTCGGGCTGGAAGCAGAGACTCTGAAAGACATGATAGAAATCGCACACTTTGACCGGTATTCCCTGGTGATTATCGATTCCGGGACTGTACCCTGTGTTGTTTCCATGTGCATAACAGCCTGCGACCGGCTGATTATTCCCATGATGATGTCGCAGCAGTGCATCGGTCCGACCAGAAATACGATCAACCTGGCACGCCGCAAACACGCAGAAATACTGGCTCTCCTTCCGCTTACTGTCGGAAAATCGAAATGGGACAGGCTTATTCTTGAAAACTGGGCCGAGATCATACGCGATTCACCGGAACTCGGCTGGGAACTCGGGCTGATGGAAGGAATACCGCAAAGCCGGACCGTTGTAAAAGCGGATCTGATTAACGGATCCTTTCCCGCGGTCGCTCTGCCGGCCATTGAAAAGATATTCTCGGCACTCAGTTTATAACAGGAGAAAGAGCGATGGCAAAACCGATAGATAAAAACGCCGTGGCAAAAAAAATGTTTGACGAGGGAGAACCGGACGATCTTCTGATCAAGCCGGAACGCAGCAGCAAACGGGTGACAATAAGGGAGGAGGCCGGTGTCTCGCTGATCAAACGCCGTTCTCCGGCGCAGTTCATTCCTCTTGCCAGTATCGTCAAGAGGAGTGTATCCCAGGTACGGATGTCTGATTTTAATCCGGAAAAATATCCTGAAGATAAATGCCTTCTTGAAAGCATCAGGAACCGCGGGGTTGTCACTCCGGTTATGGTCAAGGAGTTTATTGAGGATGATGACGATCTTCTGGCTGATACCAGGTATGAACTGATTTACGGTCACCGCCGTGTTTCAGCGTGCAAAGTGCTTGGTTTCACTACAATTCCGGCTTTTGTCGTTGAGTCGACGGTCAGTTCCGCCGATGTAACGATGACAGAAAATATCGGCGTGCGTACGCTGAACGCTTATGAAAGAGGACGGGAATTTGACAGTTATCTTTCGTCCCACAGTATTTCTCTTCGTGCTTTTTCCGAACAGAACGGATTTCCTCATCCTTATGTCATCGAATTGATCCGTGCCTATAAGAGTTCCCGTAGCTGTCCGGAAATTGAGGCGCTGTATCAGGATGGCCGGTTGTATTCGCGGGATATTCCTGATCTCACGGCCCTGTATGAGAAATCAGATGAACCTGTCCGGGAGCTTCTTGTTGAAATGCTGCCGGATCTTTCGCGGAAACAAATGAAAGAGCTGACTGAGCTTTGCAGCACCGGAGGTTCGGCTGCGGGATATCTGAAAGCGCTGAAGGTCACTCATGGAAGCAGTGTTTCTCCTGAACCTGCCGCTGATACCAAAACTGAACCGGAGAATCCTCATCATGAGGAAAATGTCCAGATACCGGAACTGACAGATCTCTGGAAAACACTTGAAAATGACGGGAATTATGTCCGCAGACAGGCTGCTTTGTTTGATTGTTCAGAAACGGATGTAAAAGAAGCCGCAAGAATCTGCCGGAAAGGAAATGCCCGCCCTGAGCTGCTTCGCTGTATGCTTCTGATCCGGAAAAACGGCGGAGAAATTACAGAAAAGGCCCTTGAAACAGTACAGCGTATTTCGGAAGATCGGAATGCAGAGAGGGCGGTTTCTCTTTATTTGTCAGCATATGAAAAACTGGAGAAACAGAGAAAAGTATGTGAAAAACGTTTCGGGGCGCTGCATCCTGATGGCGGCGGTGATATGGAGATACTGAACAGGCTGCTCGGGAGATAAGTCATGAAAACAACAATAAGTATCGCTGTTTAGATTATTCACAAACTTTTTTACCTGTGGAGGGATTTATGGAGAAATTTACAGAACTTTCAGTAAAGGATCATCTTCATGCACTGGAGCATGATGAGTCCTGGATGGCCGAACTTGCCGAAATGATTATCGAGTTTACGGGATGCGATACGGCAATTGCAGCGGGCAGGGCAGTCGATCTTTGTGAAGACCGGAAATATGGCCGGGCGGTCAGTGCGATGACGCAGGGATTTCTCCGGATATGCCGGGAGCTGGAGAACGGTAAAAGCCTTTCCGCAAACCAGAAGGAAACAATGAGGCAGCTGCTTCGCGGGATGACAGAAAAACTCTTTCCTTTTTTCCCGGAACAGTAACTCTTTTTGTAACATTGAAAACAGATCTCCTTTTTTGGCAGCGGGTTCCGCATGGGAAGCGGTCCCGCTGCATTTTTGTATTCTCTGCAAAAGAAAGGAATCTGGAAATGAAGAATATTGCTTTAGTTACTGTTTTGATTTGTCTGTTTCTTTCTGCAGTATCCTGTTTCGGCGCTGAGATCAGTGAGACACAGGATACTGGAGAGCGGTTTGCTGACATCCGGCAGATTTGTATTTCACAATGCATGCAGGAACTGCAGAATAAAACTGCATCCTGTATAAACAGTGCGGAATTTATTGAGGATGTGACCGTTCCGGATGAAATGGTTTTCGATCCGGGAGAATCCTTCACAAAAGTCTGGCGCCTGAAGAATACAGGCACCTGCACCTGGAACCGGTCTTACAGAGTTGTCTCATCCGGTTTATTCCATATGGGCGGTTCTCAGTATGCATATCTGACCGGGAATGTAGAGCCCGGTGAAACGGTCGATATTTCCATGGATCTTACAGCGCCGGTTGTTTACGGCGATTTCAAAAGCGAGTATCTTCTGGTTGACGGGAATGGGAACAGATTTGGAATTACCGGAACAAGAACGAAAAAGGAAATGCCGTTCTGGCTGAAAATCAAGGTGTCTGATTCATCCGCTTGTTCCATTGTCCGTGTTTCCCCCTATTCTGTATGGCGGTTCAGCGATTTCGATGCCGTGTTCAGGATCAAAAACAATTCGGAGTCTTCATGGGATAAAGATGAAATTGATGTAATAGTTGTGAACGGGGCAGATTATTTGAAATATCCGGGGAACAACAGGATCGATCTTCCCGAGTCTGTTGCGCCCGGTGAAGCGGGAACTGTTATTTTCGATATGATCGCTCCGGATTTTACCGGGAACAGTGAAATAACAATCCAGCTGATGAAAGAAGATGACGTGATCTGCTCGGTTACCAATAAAATTACGTTCGAATAATGAACAGATCCTGAACACCTGAATAAAACGAAAAGAGGCAATGCCCGTAGTGACGTTGCCTCTTTTCGCTCTTTTCCTGTAAGCTGCGTGTTCCCGGACAGCATTGCAAATTGCTGCCGGAACACGCTGATTTTCAGGAAATGATGTTGATCTTCTCCAGCACCTTATCAAACAGTGCTTTCAGGAAAGCCTTATTTTCATTTCCGTCCATGCATTCGCTGTCGCCTTCGATCAGGACTTCGTCTTCAGCAAAACCGAAATCGTTCCGTTTCACTTTCGTATGGATCGTGTACTCGCCGAATCCGATTTCAGGTGAACTCCATCTGATGATGAATCCGTCTTTCAAACCGATGATGTCCGTAACCTCAAGGGAATCAAAGCTCAAAGGTTCAAGGAATTCGTCATCTTCAGCTTCGAGAGAATCATTTTCTGCTGCTTCAATGGATTTATTATTATTATCCTCAGTTTCAATGGGATCTGAATTGTTACTCATTTTATCTCCTTTGTGATCGTCAATGATTTGAATTACTTCGTCCAGGTATTCCAGAGGAATGGGAATGAATCTTCCATCCGGATCAAGCATCAGCCCGTCAATACCGTCCTGCTCATGAGCCAGATTTACTGCATAGCGTCCGTCTGCTCTGATACAGCTGCTCCGATATTTCTCCGGCATGGAGTTTTTCTCCACATAGACCTGAATCCAGGTCTTTTCAGCAAGCTCAGCTGTTACCGGCTTGAAATCCGGGCCTTTCCAAGCAAGTACAGTTCCCTGTTTGAATTGAGAAATATCCGAGAAATCAGGATCAAGGCCGCTCACCTGAAACTCACAGGGAATAAATATTGGCGCATCCAGAAGTGCAATACTGAAGGCAAACAGATTTTCTTCAGTTACATCCTGCACAAGCGCAGCCTTCAAATCCAGCAATTGTTCAATCGCATTCATTTTTCTCTCCTTTTTTCGTTTCCGTTGAACATAATACCGGGTTTCTATTTTTTTATCTTATTTGTTCTTTAGAAGACTTTTTTCAGCAGTTTCAGTGATTTATATATTGACTGGCCTCTGCCGTAAGGTTTTGCCTGGAGCAGGGATTTCCTGAGTCCATCCGCATCTGAGAAAGGCGGAACCAGCATGCCTGCTTTTCCGACATCATCCGGGGTATGTGCATCCGAGCCGCATATTCCCTGAATTTTTGCAGCACCGGCGAATAATGATGCAAGGATATTGAGAAGCTGAAAATTTCTTCCGTTTCTGACCTCAACAGCGTCAATTTTGTCCGCGATTTCCAGTATTCTGCCGGGAGGACAGAAAAAATGGAACGGGGCGAAGGGATGAGGGATAAATATGAACGCATTCTGTTCCGTTAAAGCATCAAGCGTATAAGCTGCACTTCTGCCTTCAGGAACGGCTTCTTTCAGAAATAAGCCTATTATTTCACCCGGAGCGGCCCATGTGATTTCTTCTCCCACAATTACAAAATCCGGATCTGCTTCTGCCAGTCTGATTGCGCCATTGATTGTGTTGTGGTCGGTTACAGCAATCCGGTTGAGGCCTTTCATTTTGGCTGCCAGCAGCATTTCCTCCGGGGTGGCTTTAACTCTCCTTGAAAAGGATGTATGGACATGAAAATCTGCTTTTATAAATTGAATCGTATCTGCCATGCCGGCAGGATACAAACATGATATCGTCCGGTAACTTCTTACTGTCAGGCTGATTCATCGGGATTTGTAAGCTATGGTAAGAAAGGAACTGAAAAAATGGACGCATATATTGTAAGAGACGATGGTAAGCCGTTATCCAAAAGCGAAGAAGAAGCAATTCTCAAGTGTCTGAAGAGAAGGTATTTTTCTCATGATGAGGATGTGGAGCCAGATGTGCCCGGATGTTCTGTGAATTCACTCATCAGCGAATCCCATAACGCACGTATTTATATCGAAGAAGATGCTGAATATGTCCATGTTGCAGCATTGTGTCCGGGAATTTCACTGGCGCGTCTTCAGGTTTTTACCGACGGTGACAGACTGGTTCTTCAGTCGCAGCCGGAAGAAAGCAATTCAAAAGAGGATGGCGCAAATCATTTTCTTCAGAAATGTGCTGATGAAATCGTATATGAAGGAGAGTGTATTCTTCCTGTTGAAGTGGATCCGTGTAAGGCCGAGGCCCAGTTTGGAAACGGAATCCTTTATGTGAAACTTCCGAAATCCGATAAGGTAAAACCGAAATATATTCCGGTGAAATAGATTTCATATCAATAATTACCTCCATTTTGAGGACATCCTTCGGGATGTCCTTATTTCATTTGCAATGCGAAAAACCAAGTCTGTTTCAAAAAAAGGATGATTTTGTATCATATTCTTATCCGGGAATGACGTTTCCATTATCGGATTTGTTCCGGTTCCGGAGACTGCATATGGGGAGACAATGATGAACAGTTATATTGATTCCAGTGATGATTTAGGCAAACTTCTGATGAGCATAGGCTCCATATCAAAAGGTTTCGGGGGACAGGGGCAGCGGATGGGAGAAACCGCTTCTTTCAATATCACATTCCGGCAGAATGCCGACTCTGAAGTCAGAAAATATTTTCTGAAAGTTTACGGTGAGCATCCTGAAAAGATCAGCTTTTTTCTTCCATGCAATGACCTCGACAAGTGTCTTACTGCTCCTTATAAAGCTTTCAACGGCGGGCATACAATGCTCGCGAAATCCGACGGGAAAATTTTCACGTATATCGCCAATCTTGACAATCCGCTGAACACAGCAGAACCGTACCTGCGCGACGGAAAACGCTGTGCTGACGGGCAGGTTATCCCATACCAGCCGGACCTTGGTTTTCTCGGAAAACCAAACATAAAGATGAAAATGGACGGCCAGATGTTTGTGTTTATCAAGGAACTTCTGGAGGTCGGAGTTTTTCAGACGATGGCATTCAGATTCCATACGGTTGAAGATAGAAATATGCTCCGGAAACGTCTTTGCTTTATCCGGGATTTTGCATCCGGGATAAATGTTCCTTTGACTGCAGTTCCGATGTTCCTTACGAAGTTCAGAAAAATGAAAGGCTATACAGATCCGAATGGCGGTTATCGGAGTTCGGAACATTTCTATCTCGATTTGGGACTGGTCAATTTCATTGGCACAGACATTACTCATCCGTTCAGCGCTGCTTTTTCATCGAATGCGGCGGATCATCGTAATGTCTGCTGCGAAAGCATCGAGAATAAGAATACTTCCCGGAACGAACCGGATTGTTCTGATCCTGAGGAATCACAGAAAAAACAGGATGAGGTGGAACCTCGGGAGGATAATGAACCGGGACCGGATCCGCAGATCCAGCCTGTGGATAACAGCTGGAAGAATGATGTTTTTGTACTTTCTGATGATCAGCAGGGTTTCATACGTGAAAATATTTCATCGTGCGGTTCCCGTTATGGAATAAGGGCTGAACTGCTCGAAAACTATAAGGATAAAACCGGCACCGGCGTATCAGCTCTTTCTATCGATGATCTTCATTCACAGATCAAAAGAGCGGATGATTACCTGCTGAAGATCATGCATAAGGAAATTTCTGTGGATAAACAGACTGAAACCAAAGCGAAAATGCGGCGCTGGGCTCTGATTACCGCAGCGCTGATCAAACATAACAAGTATGTCTGTTATTAAACCGTTTACGGTAAAAGAGAAAGGAAAAAATGAAAAGAGAAAAATTGTTTTTATTGATGGCTCTCAGCCTGGTGTTATTTGCACTGACAACTGCTGTATTCGCTGATTCGGAGAAAAGCGGCTTTGATTATTCCGCTGAAAAAATGGAGTGCAGGATCCAGCCTTCTGCATTTGACATGGATGAGGCTGAAAAAAACCGTGGTTTGCTGGGATCAGTAACTGACTCGGACTGGTCAATCGGGCCGGAGGATGCAGTTCTGACTATCATCGAATATGCGGATTTTCAATGTCCTTACTGCGCTGACGCAAGTCTCAGCCTGATAGAGTATCAGAAGGCACACAGCAGTGAAGTACGTCTGGTCTACCGGCATTTTCCGCTCAGTTTTCATGAAAAAGCCGTGCCGGCTGCACTGGCGGCCAACGCGGCCGGCTATCAGGGAATGTTTTTTGAAGCAGAAGAGTTTCTGTTTGAAAAGCAGGATGAATGGTCGGCACTCGAGAACAATGATGTATTCGAAGAATGGCTGATCCGGGAGTTCAGTAATTTTTCCGATCTTGATTTTGATCTCTGGTATCTTGCATTTTCAGACAGTGATAATGAGGCAGATATCCGGAATCTTTATTCTCAGGTGATCAGAACAGGTATCATCAGCGGAACTCCTACTGTTTTCCTCAATTACGCTGACTCAAATTATATGTTTGACAATGCATCACTGGATAATTTTCTGGGAAAGCTGAAAGCAAATGAGAATTCGCTTGCAGAATGTCCTGATGTCGTAATTCATGAGGAGACACCCTATACAGCAGTGCTGGAAACTGAAATCGGTGATATCCGTATCGAATTATTCCCTGATACAGCTCCTAATGCGGTAAACAGTTTTGTATTTCTGGCGGAATCCGGCTGGTACGATGGAGCAGTGATTTCACACGGATATGATGATTATGTTTGGACTGCAGAAAGTGTTGAAAATCCGGGCTACAGTTTTGATCCTGAATATAGCGAAACACGTTTATTTGATGGACCTGGATATGTTGGCTTTGATGGGGCGGTATCCGATCAGGACGCAGGACGGTTTTTTATTACCGGTGACATCCGGCAGTATTTCGAAGGAAAAATACGTTCCGACAGCAGCGAAATGGACGTGTCGAAAGATGCGGTAAGTGAATATATAACTGAGAAAATCATCCGGCTTTCAAAAATGAATTCTTTGTTCGGAAGAGTATTTGATGAGGATATGGAGAAGCTGATGCTTCTGGATAACGGTACAGTGATCAATAATATCAGAATTGACCAGTAAACTAATCCGCGCCGGTGGTTATTAGAAAGATCACCGGCGCGGTTTTCATTTAATTTTTCATAACTCGGATATTTTCTTCATTCGTTCCTTCAGAATCGATAGACTTTTTTGCTCATTGAGTTCACAAACAAGAGTACCGAGCTCGTCAAGAAAATCGCCGTCAACTTTCCAGAAATCCCGCTCCTCTGTTTTCCTCTCCAGCAAATATCCGATTTTGGTCAGCAGTTCGCTGTATTGTTCAGGGATCATTGACATCGCAGTGTAATCAACACTTCCGGGCTTTATACGAACGTATTTATCTTTCTGGCAATCCCATTCCAGCAGCTCATTAGCAATGGCAGCATCTGAAAATGCTGCTGCACATTCATCAGTGAGCAGTGTCGCATAATAAAAGGCGAGACTGTATTCATCAAATGAGCATGGATGAGTATTGTAGGCCCATTGGATCATCAGCTGAAGCCTGCCGTACGGATAGCTCCAGATTTCCGGATATATGATTTTTCCCCTGTCAATGCCTGATACTTTGCTGGAAACGGAATTCGATATAGATTCTGCGATAAATTCATTCCACAACCAGTAACCGGTTTGCCGGACAGTATCGGTATCGAGCGTTTGCCCTGCCAGATAGGAGAAATTCTCTGTCTCTGAGGAAACCGCATAGAAATGTCCCAGCTCATGCCAGAAGGAATGATTGAATTCAGACTTCGTTTCCGGACAATGCTTCTGATATATAAGAATCGCGTCTCCCCGCGGACCATGCAGCGTTTCCATCATGCTTGTATATGGGTTTTTCATATTCACGTTCGGTGTTCCGGTTCTGGCTACCAGTGCTTCTCTCGTCTTAACCAGTGTCGCCGGCGAAGCAATACTTATTTCCGGATATGGCTTGGATATAGGCGGCATAACCGACTTGAACGTGTCTATAGCTGACGGCAGCCATTCTTTAATGAGCTTCTGAGATATCATATTATTTTTCTCCTCTGTAACATCAAATAACACAGAGGAAAATATAGTCATCCTTTTCCAATCTGTCGACGGGCTTAAGCCCACAAATTCGACATTGATGTCATATTTTTTTCGTTTTTATGTCAAAAGTCATCCCTGTTTACATGAATAACTCATGCGTATGAGACTTTATTCAGCATTTTTCTTCATTTTATCATTCTCGAATTGGCATCAAAACCAAAGTTTTTAGAGAAGTGCCAATTAAATCAACACATTGAAAAGATAAGGCTGGACACTGATTCCAGCCTTATCTTTTACTCACCAGTCAGGTATGCAATCGCTTTCCTGTATTTTTCCATACGCTGCTGCCGCCATGATTCCTCATCTTCATCCTCTGCCGGCGGCAGCCGGGTGGGATCGGAATTATGGCTGAGGTCTGCAAGCTTTACTTTTCTGGCTATAGGATTCTTTTTGATCTCTTCGATGTATTTCCCGAGATACGGAACGCCGTCCTCATGAGTAAGCAGCTTCAGGGCTGATATGATTTCATCTGGGAATCCTGCCTTTGACAGATCATCAAAAGTCATATCGGTATCTTCAACCACATCATGAAGCAGCGCTGTGCATATGGCCAGCTCGTCGTCTCCCATCTGTTCCGCCAGGTGACAGGGATGAAAAATATAAGGGAGACCTGCTTTGTCGAATTGTCCGTCATGCTGTTTATAAGCGATACTCATTGCCTTTTTTGTTAGATCCGTATATATCATTTGTCCTCCCTGATCCTGTGGATGAATTATATGTTGAAGATTATTTCACCCGCATTTGTTTTCGATATTATTCCTTCGGCAGCATATCCATCATTTTGGTAAGATCCTCGTCATGGACCAGATTATTCACGATATTCCAACAGTAACGTGCACCATTATAATTTTTATTTTCAAGACAGCGTTTTCCCAAGGCATACGCCAAACCGATAACATCCTGATCAGGACCGATCGGAAAACCGTATTTTTTTGCGATTGTCTGGAATTGTTTCTCGGTCGGCGGCTTGATTTTTGATCCTGCTTTGCTTTGGATGTAAAAAAGTTCCGACTGGGCAACCTGATTCTTCTCAAATTGTAAACTTATCAGCAGACAACCCATGGCTTCACGGTAGAGTTCGTGTTCGACAAACCAGTAAGCCATATTCCTGTAGCAATGGGCAAGATCACCCGGACGGAATACTTTTTTGAAAGCTTCCTGTGTGAGACGCAGATAACTGTCCATATCACCAAGCATCTTTTTGTTTTCCATCAATTCGAACATCGCTCCCGCGTGCATCGGGTTCCATTTCAGAACTTTTTCACAGCTTGCAATGGCTTCCTCATGACGACCCAATTCAAAAAGGATTCCCGCCTGACGGATATAAACCTCAGTAAAGGGAAATGAAGCTGGGCGGATTTCCTTTTCCGGTTTCATAAGGAATTTATATAAGCTTATCTCGAAAGGCTCTTCAAAATTGTGATATTCGCTTTTTGAGTCATCCACGAACATCCTCTTTGTTTTTTCGATCAGAGGGTTCAGCAGCGATAATGCTTTCTCATAATCTTTCTTGTAAATACAGAAGTCCACTTCTTCAAGCACGGCTTTATGACCGGTCATGTCTTTATCAATAAGATTCTGCCACTCTTTCATCTTTTCCTCCGGAATACGCTGAGCGATCAGCCTCCCGATAGCCCGCAGGATCTCCGTATTCATTTCATGATCTTTGTATTTTTCGGATTGTTCCATCAGATATTTAATATCTTTTTCCGGGTCATCAGTCAATCCGGATGTAATTTCAGTCATGATCGCATCGAAATCCATAATGTCCTCCCTGTTTTCTGTTTTCGATCAATGCTCCTGTCGTTTCCTTAGAAATCGACCAGGTAAATTCCGATTGATATCATTGTAAAAGATCCCTTGGGCTGTATGTTTTTGATTTTTGCCACAAGAAGTTTGCCGGCATCCATCAGACGGGCGAAAATCATGTTGTCCTTTTCCGGTATATAGCCGTATTTTTCGCCCGATTCATTCAGAATCAGAATTGCATAACTGTCAAACAGGTTGCTGCTTTCTCTCCGCAGCGAAAGGGTGTCCCCGATTGAAGCCTTTTTGAGCACATCAGGATCCTTCAGGTAGGACGTCCCGGCGATGAAGGAATCAAAAAGATGAATCTCCCGGGTCAGCGGTTTGATAAGATCCCCAAGACCCTGAGGATTTTCAGCTTTTTTAATCAGTTCCGGATTTACCGGAATAATGCTTTGTTCTGTCATATTTCACCTCATGCTGTCAACAGTTTGTCACGATACTCTTTCAGTTCATTTTTGTAATTTGAATAATTCTCTTTTTCTGCTTCCAGTTCTTTGCGTTTCTGTGCAGCAGCCTCTGCGTCTTCAAGAAGATTTTTATAACTATAAGGTTCCGTTTCGACAATTTGAGCGATTTCCATTTCCAGATCGGCAATTCTTTCCGGAAGGTTTTCAATGACGACAGGTTCAGGATTTTTGCCGTGTTCCTTCAGAAACCGGTTGATCAGTATCTCAGCTTCACGAATCCCTTTCAGATCATTTGCCCGATAGGCAAACAGGGCTTTCTGGAACAGCTCCATCAGCTCGGGTTCTTCTGCTGTCAGCGGACAGATGTCCGGATGCAGTCGTTTCGCAATTTTCCGATAGATCCGCTTGATTTCTTCGACTTCCAGAACAGGAACCGGAACCATGGACTGGCCGGCTTTCGTCAGGTTCAACAGATCCTCCAGCTGCGCGTTGTATGCCAGCATGCTGCTGTCAATAAACTCCTGCATGCTGATCGGATCAATTTCCTCTCCGGAATTCAGTTTGGTCTGACAGAAAGCAATGGATTTTTTCAGCGCAATACAGTCGATTCTGGCCTGAAAAGCGTCAGTTATCAGTTCACCGAATTCCCGGTAATATTCCATCCGGTAATGTTCGGCTTCTTTTGCCAGTCTGTCCCGCTGAAGAATCAGGTTTTCATAGCGGTCGCGCATTACTTCATAAGTTTCCATCATTTCCATTACAGCACCTCAAATCCATACAGTTCATCGTAAATACTCATCAGTCTGGTGTCTCCCAGCATTGCTTTTGCAAAGAAGTCTTCTCTCGAAGGATAGATTTCGTTCTCCCAGCGGATGGCGATAATGCCGTCATGCTCTCCGGCAGAAATCTTCAGATTCATGTCTTCATAGCGGAATCCGATGGTTACAGGATTGCGGAGAAGCCAGAAACAGTCAAAAAGGTCAAAATTTGACAGATCGAATTTCTTCATCTCATAAAGATCATCGATGAGCCACATCATGATATTGATATCGCCGAAAAAGGCATTGTACTTCAGACGCTGTGCCTGAAATTCTTTTGCTTTCCGAAGGAGCCAGATCGCGTGTTTTTCTTTCCCCTCTTCTTTGCGGATCCGTGCATACCGTGTATAGACTTCGGGAAGAGGTTCGTTCAGATACCGCGCTCTGCTTACCTTGGGATAAAGTTCTCTGATGATCTGTTTATACTTTTCATAATCCGCCTCAACATAGTATCCGTTTTTATACATATCCGCGACTTTCACGGCTGCCTCCAGGATACCTGCTTCTTTGGCCAGAGAGTAGTAATGAAAAGCCTTTTCAAAATCCCGTTTTCCTGTCCTTCCGTAGTACCAGATGTAGCCAAGTCCTTCATACGCATAAGGAAGTTTGTATTCCGCAGCCATTTCATAATACTTCAGTGCCAGATCAAAACGCTTATTACCGTAAAAAAATCCGCCAAGGTCAAACATGGCATGGGGATCTTTGGTTTCACGGATCAGATAATCCATTGCTTCGGTGTAAAGAAAAATATCTTCTTCCGTGGGATTGTCGATCTGATTGAATTTTCTTTTGATAATATTTGCTTCGCGTACATCCATAACTTTACCTGTTTCTTTCCTGATTTTTATTACTCCGGGTTTCTGATACTCACAGTTTATCCGGAGTATAAATGACTGTGGTCGATCATCAGGCGACAATTCCTTTCTCCTGAAAACATTATATTTGAGAATTTTTATTTTTACCATGGCAGCATGATTTCTAGTCCGATAAAGGAGACTGGATGAAATCAGTTTTGATAATTCCATGATTTTTCTGGTAATATAGAAATTGTCAAATGGACCATTGTGATTAGACCAGGGAGCCAAATATGAAGTACGATGATTTTATTAGAAGACAGACGTGGACATTTGCAAAAACAATGGCGAATATTCCCCACTGGTATATTGTTAAAGACAGACTTTCTCAGGATGACCGGATTTTATTCGAGGAATTCATTCAGTATATACGTGATAACGGCATATATGCCAGATTCTGGAAATACAATTTTCCCTATCTTCATCATGACGGATTTTATTATTGGACAATGGGAGAATCGATAGAAGAATCCACAATAATCAACCGGGCGAGTGAGGAGACCAACGAGATCATAGACGGGATCATGTATATCAATGGAGTCCCGCAGGCAAGGATTGATTCTCAAAAAATTGAGCCGTAATAATCCTCAGTAAACTCAAAAACATCGAAATATCTGCCATTTCCATTGGTGAGAATCTGTTATTTCACATGAAAATATACAAGTCCCAATAATAGGACTTGAATTAACATGTCGCCTGCCGGGCGACCCTGGATAAAAGTATTTTGTATATAATCCAATTGTCAGTAAAAAAGTCATGCAGACTTGAAAAGTTCAGAAAAGAATTGAAACAGAAAAGATTTAGAGGAGAATACAATGAACAATAATACTTACGGTATCGATAAAAAACATAACCTGAACTTTGATGAAGAGATCATGCTTTCAAAAAAAATCCAGGCAGGAAATGAAGCAAAAGAAATTCTCCAGCAGGGAAATTTATTATCTGAAGAAGAAAGAATAAATTTGAATTTCCTGGTTGAAGAAGGTGAAATTGCCTTCGGACAGCTGGTAGAGGCTAATGTTCCCAGGGCAATGAAATTTGCTTATGAAACATGGCAGAAGAATAAATTCGGAGTGAATGATCTTGAGGATTACCAGCAGACTGCATTGAAAGTGATCTGCACCTGCGCTCGGACATTCGATTGGAACAAAGGATTTCGTTTCGGTACATTGGCTCATAACTGCCTGAAGCATGAAATGCTGAGGGAAAATGCAAAAACATGTTATGCTCTTCGGATTCCTGAGGAGAGTCTGATGCAGTTAAGCACAGTGAAACAGAATCCTGAGACATCAGTCTGCAAAGATTCTGATAAACTGATCGCTGCATGCAGCTCATACATAAGCCTTCAGTCTCCCTTAGGAAAGGAAGGAAGTGAAGAAGAGTTCGGCGATATCCTCCCTGATACCAGAGCGTTAACAGCTGAACAGATTGAAGACAGAATTGAAAATGAAAACAGACTGCTGCGTCTGAATAAAGCGCTGGAAGCATTGTCGGACGATGAGCGATTGCTTCTCAAAGGACGCATGGGGTTCTTCGGAGAGCAGCAGACTTTGAAATCATTTGTCGGTACTGCGGCGAAAAGTGTCAGCGGAGTGCAGAAAAAGCAGATCGCTGCGGTAAATCATCTGCGCGAATTGTATTTCAGTCTGCCGCTGGCCGGCTGATTTTCGGACTTTCAATAACACCCAGGAGGTAAATATGCTTTATTTCTGTGAATTCGATAATAAAAGAATCGGAGATTATGACGTTATTCTTCACACAAGCGAAGATGAGATGAAGAAAATTCTTGCGCATTTCGACATATCATGGGCCGTACCGGATTGTTTTCCAGCAGAACGCAACAAATTCAATACTGACCTTTATATGTTTTTCATAAATTCAAAGACACATGAAATTGTGCCGGTATGGAATATCAATTACGCTTACGGCCACATGTACAACGGCTATGGTCCGGTAGGTGAAGATCTTCCTGATTTTTCCCTGGATCTTGATGAGTATTCATTCAATCCGGTAACGTCCTTTGAGAAAGAGGAAATCAGGAAAGAAAATATTGATATAAAAGACTGGCCTGAC
This sequence comes from uncultured Chloroflexota bacterium, assembly GCA_902791025.1. Taxonomy (GTDB): domain Bacteria; phylum Chloroflexota; class Anaerolineae; order Anaerolineales; family Anaerolineaceae; genus Flexilinea. The sequence goes on from CADATZ010000003.1 coordinate 188,961, forward strand.
AGAACGCGGATCTTTCCCTATGGAAAAAGGGGATGCGGAAAATGAAACAACAGATGGCAGGGTAATTTTTCTTTTTCCCGCTATATTGAAATCATAAAAAACGATAAAGGAGGATTTATAAAATGTACGGAGCAATTTCAGGTGATATGATCGGCTGCCCTTATGAATTTGACAGCGGGGACAAGACTAAGGTTTTCCCGCTTTTCATCAGCGATTCTAATTTTACGGATGATTCCGTAATGACCGTTGCCGTGGCTGAGGCATTGATGGACACTATCGGACAAGATGATGAAACGGTGACAGCCGCATTGGTAAAGTCCATGCAGAAATGGGGACACAGATATCCGGATGCGGGATATGGCGGCATGTTCTACCGCTGGCTGCTGGCAAAAGATCCGAAGCCTTACGGCAGTTACGGAAACGGATCCGCCATGCGGGTTTCTTCTGCAGGCTGGCTCTATAACACACTGGAGGAAACCCGGCACATGGCAAAGCTGACCGCCGAGGTGACGCACAATCACCCGGAAGGGATCAAAGGCGCGGAAGCCACGGCTGCAGCAATATACATGTCCCGAACCGGCCGCAGCAAAGAGGAGATCAAGGCTTATATCATCCGTGAATTCGGCTACGATCTCTCTCGGACCTGCGATGAGATCCGCCCGACATATTATCACATCGAAAGCTGCCAGAAGACCGTACCAGAAGCACTTACGGCTTTCATGGAAGGTACAGACTTTGAAGATGTGATCCGCACGGCAGTTTCTCTGGGCGGAGACTGCGATACGCTGACATGCATCGCCGGCGGTATGGCGGAAGCATATTACGGCATCCCGGATTTTATCAAAACTGAATGCCGCAGGCGTCTTCCTGATGATATGAAGGCGGTTTGTGAACGGTTTGAAAAAATGGTTCACGGATCCTGACTACTCGCTGCAAATCATCTGTCTGAAATGTTTAGATAGAAAATAACAAAGCGGAATTCATAAAAGGAGTTGGCAATGGGAATGGGTTACACCTTTAGATGCTGCGGGTGCGGATATGAATTGGAAGCATATATGGGAGGCGGTTTTCTCCTTCCTTCGGTAACTGAAAAAACCATCCAGGAATTGAAATCCGGAAAATACGGAGAAACGGCAAAAAATTTTTTTGAGGAAAATCCTGACGGCACAGCAGATTGTCGAAACGAACTGTTCCGATGTAAAAAATGCGGCTTTTTGAAAGTGGATATGTCTTTAGATCTGTACAAACGGAAAGAAGGCGTCTCGGAACCTGATTATCTGTTTCCTGATGAGGATTACTTCTGTAAATCCATGGAACTTGATCATATCTGTGAAAGATGCGGGAGCAAAATGGAAAAACAAAATGTAGACCGTTTTCTGAAAAAGGTTTTAGATGGGAAAATCCGCTGTCCTGATTGCGGCGGTTACCTGGAATTGGGCAGTTTATCCAACTGGGACTGATGATTTCCGGAATCTGAAAATAGTTGATTCGGATCAGCGAAACGAAAATGAAAAAATGGCCATCGGATTTATAGATGTGAATTGATACATAAAAAGGGGTAAAAAATGGCGGATGAAAAGAAGAAAATGATCAATAGTGTTCCGGCAGAAGCATTTCTTGTCAGAGATAAATCACTGAAAGATATTGATGCCCCTTTTTATAAATGGCTTAGTAAAAATGGATTCAGGCACGCATGGCATAAAGGACATTATGATAATTGCAGCTGGGTTTTTGTGAACATAACACATAAGTTGTTCGCATATGGGATGCCGGGGATCGGTATTGTGAAACCAATCGGAAATCATGCAATTACACTGGAAGAGTTCTACCTGATTTATGGAATTTACGCTAAGTACGAAGGTTTGGAACTGATGTTTTTTTCAAAGGAAGAGCAGAAGGAAAGCCATACAATCCGTCATTATGTTCACACACCAGATATGGAGGCTCGGCGGATCCTCGTCGAAACACTTGAGAAAGACGGATACGTGATCGAATCTGACGTCATAGCGGAAAGAGAGGAAATCATTGGATCCGAATTTCCATTAATGGTAAATAAAACAGATAAAGCTCTCGGTACGCTCCATGATCCTGCTGTACTGGCAGAATTGGAAAAATCGGGAAGAATTATGGATCTTGAAGAATTTTATGTCTATTACAAGGGACCGGAATGCTCGTATGATGAGTATTTTACAGCCGTGAAAAAAAAGTATATGAAATATTATGCCCGTTCCGCAGAAGATGCCGAGAGAGTTTTTGTTGAAGGGAAAGAGGATCTGATAAAAAGCTATGAAGAATACATTGCCGGACATCCTTACTCGAACGATCCGGGTGATGCTGCCTGGCTTCTGTTTATGGAGTATTGAAATGATTCAGCCTGAGATGAACCATACCGGTTGGATTATCTATCCAGACTTGTTTCAAATCATATCATATTAATTTGGCACGGGGAAAAAACTGAAGTTGTAGGAAACTGGATTCATAAAAGGAGATAAAAATGGGATGGGGTTTCACGTTGAAGTGCACAAAGTGTGAATATGAAATGCGGGCTCATTTGGAATCCGGCTATGCATTACCCAAGGAAACATTAGAAACCATTCATGATATGAAAGCTGGGAAATATGGAAAAGCAGCACAGAAATTTTTTCAGGAAAATCCTGAAGGCTCTGTGGATTGCGACAGGTACCTTTTCCGCTGCAAAGAATGCGGTAATATACAGGTGGAGATGGTTTTGGACCTGTACAAGCCCAAAGAACATGTACCGGAACTAAGTTACCCCAATATATATCCTGTTGTCTTGCCGGGATATTATGACAAAGCCATGGAACTTGAGCACAAATGTAAAAAATGCGGATGTAAAATGGAATTGCAAAATGAGGACCGTTTCCTCGAAGAAATATCTGAAGGAAAAATTACATGCCCGAATTGTGGGGGACATCTGGAAGCTGATGCTGATAGCTGGTTTGATTGGGATTGATTGTTTATAATGTAATAAAATCCGAATTTAATTGTTATAAGATGAAATCTTGAACAAATATAGAATCCCCGTAGCGGAATATCTGCTTGGTAAACTAAACGCTTACACTCGGAATGATATTGAAGATGATATCAAAAATCCAATATGTTTCAAATAATATGCAAGATGAATTCGAAAATGTACACTATGCTATAATTAAAGAAGATAATAAGAGAAGAGAAACCAGTCAAGGCATAGTTCAACAGGAGGGATTAAGTCCGGAGAGACCGTATACAGACTTCGATGGCTGCATACCATCAATGATTCACCCTACCTGTATCTGATCAATTATGTCCGTAAAGATCTGGCGCCGGATCTTCCTTCTCACGTTCATGGCATCAGCTCGCTGTACCCTCTTCTGATGAAAGAATATGAACTGAAATTTGACCGGGCGGATGAAACAGTTGAAACGGTTGTTGCGGATTTTATACTTGCCAAAATTCTGGAGATACCGAATGGAACGTCTTTGATCAAGCTCTTCCGAAGCGCTGTTTTCAGTAAAGGACCGGCAGAATGCAGTGAGTCATATATCCGTTCCGATCTTTTGAAGATTACTTTTCGAATCGGATGACGGGGAAAGCATTATCACACGGATTTGAACGTATCATATAACACAGCAGCGCGTATTTATTCGTGCTATATGGAAATCCCTGCCGCACACAGGCTTCTCTTCATGGACTGTGAAGCCGAAAAAATTCCGGATAAAGTACTGAAAAAAGCGGCATTCAGAGCCGGTACTGCGGCCGTTCTCATTTCGATATGGTTATTCCGGATCACAGGCAGACGGTTTTGTATCAGAATGCGCCTGATATCGGGACTCAATAATCTTTTCCTGCAGAATTATTTTTGTTACTGAAATGATATGACATTTGTCAAAAGAAAAAGATATTATAATAATCTGTAGGGAATTGAAACGGTTCAATTATGGCAACGATAAGAGAAATCGCAAAACTTGCAAATACATCCATTGGAACGGTATCAAATTATTTGAATGAACCGTCACTGGTTGCTGAATCAACACGGAAGCGTATTGAAGAGGCAATTGAATTTTTTGATTATCACCCGAAAGCTGCCGCGCGGAGTCTGAAATCCAGGTTTACGCACAGGATCGGTCTGGTGCCTTTAATATCTTCAGAGGACAACCGCTCCGAAAATCCGGGCGACAACGCATTTCTGGAACTGCTTGCCGGAATCAATACTGTGGCAGCGGAAAATAAATATGATATTCTGCTTTCAGCCGCTACGAATCATGCGGATGAAATGAAAACGTATCAAAGGCTGTTTGGTGAAGGAAATGTGGATGGGATTATTCTACAGGGAATACAATCCGAAGATGAGCGGATCCTTTTCCTGAAAAAGAAAAAATTCCCCTTTGTGGCATACGGACGATCCGATCTGCCTATACAGTACGCATACGTCGATATAGACGGCGGACAGGGAATCATCCAGGCGATAACGTATCTGAAATCTCTTGGACACAGCCGGATCGCTTACATTACGCCTTCCAAATCTTTGATGTGTACGCGGCAGCGTTGGGATGGGTTTATTCAGGGCATGTCGCAAAATGAGCTGCAGATCCGGGATGAATACCTCATTGAAGGAGATTTCAGCGAAAAATCGGGATATGAAAGCACAAAGGCTTTCATGAATCTGAACACACCTCCGACTGCGGTTCTTACATCCAATGATGTATGCGCTTTCGGAGTTATGAGATGCCTGAAAGAAATGTATTTGATACCCGGGAAGGACCTGTCGGTTATTGGTTTTGATAATGTGAGTCTGTCGCAGCATTGGCAGCCCCAATTAACTACGTTCGCTCAGCCGTTCCGTAAAATCGGTTTTCTTTTAATGGAATCGTTGTTGGATATGATTCACGGCAGAGAACAATTTCCTCATAAATTGGTTCAGCCTGATCTTATTATTCGTGAAAGTACTGGCCCAGTATGCTAAAATTTTTTTTATCATTGAATTGAAACGGTTCAATTCAGAAAGGAGGATAATTCGACAGATTAAAATGAAACAGGAGAAATGAATGACCGACTTATGGTTTGTTTGCAATTTTATTTGGTAAGGAGAAAACATGAAACATAGAATAATATTTATAACGCTGAGCATAATCATGCTGCTTTGCACATGCATTACATCCTTTGCTGATGATACTGTCAATATTACTTTTTGGCATGGTTACAACGAAGATAATGGTGAAGCTGATCTGCTGATAAACACGCTGATTCCACAATTTGAAGCAGAACATCCGAACATCAAGGTTACAGCTGTATCAGTTCCGTATGACTCATTCCTGACAAAGCTGATCGCGGCAATCTCTGCAGGATCTGCTCCGGATCTTTTCCGCTCCGATATTATATGGGTACCACAGCTTGCCGAGCAGGGCGTACTGCTGAGCCTTGATGAGAACATGCCGGATTTTGAGGAATATAAAGAAGCAGTTTTCGAGGGACCTCTGAGCACAAATTACTGGAAGGGACACTATTACGGACTTCCTCTGGATACAAATACGAAGGTCTGGCTCTCGAATTCAGCCATGTATGAAAAAGCCGGCGTTCCTGTTCCGACCGCAATGACCGAACTGGAAGAAACCTGTAAGGCGATCAAGGCTTCCGATCCCAATGCTTACCTGTTCTCTGCGGATGGTTTCTATGCCTGGAATCTGCTTCCGTTCATCTGGAGCTTCGGCGGCGGAATTACAGATGAAGAAGTTACGACGGCCGACGGCTATATCAACAGTCCACAGACAGTCGCTGCGTATGAGTTCATCATGAAACTGTATGATGAAGGCTGCATATCCCCTCTGATCATGGGCGACGGCGTGGATAATTATTCCGGTTTTGCCGGCGGCCTCTATGCTGACATCAGCGACGGTCCATGGGCTTACTCCATTCTCAACGGACAGTTCCCTGATTTCAACTTTGAGGCGAGTCTTTTCCCGGAAGGTGAAGGCGGATCGATCCAGGTGATCGGCGGTGAGGACATTAACATTATCGCGCAGACGCAGCATAAAGAAGAAGCTCTGGAATTCATGCGTTTTCTTGTCTCGAAAGATTACCAGATTTCAATGATGTCTGTCGGGCAGATGCCCGTCAGGAATGATCTGGCTGATTCCGAAGAAGTAAAGAATCATCCGTACTTCGGAATTTTCCTGGAACAGATCGCGACTTCTAAAGCACGGACAGCGCATCCGAACTGGGCGCAGATCGATTCCGTGATCACGGATGCCGGACAGCTGATCGCCAGAAAAGAGATGAGTGCGCAACAGGCGCTTGATGATGCGGCAGCGAAAATCAGTGAATTGATCAAATAACCGGATCCTGTCAAAACATGCCGGCAGTTTTTACCGCCGGCATGTATCAAATCAAAAAAGGAGATGAGGAAAATGAAACAGTTGAAAGAAAAAAAATTTCCTTATCTGTTCATACTGCCCGGATTTCTGTTTCTTTTCGTATGGCTGATCCTGCCCATGCTGTCCGCGCTGAATATCAGCCTGCGAAACTGGAATATTATGCCGAATATGCCGAAACCATGGGCCGGACTGACAAATTACAGTCAGATCCTGAGTGATTCATTGTTCTGGCTCTCGCTGAAAAACACATTTGTTTATGCTCTGGTCACGGTCATCGGGCAGATGATCCTGGGGCTGCTTGTTGCGCTCCTGATCGATAATCTCATATTCGGGAAGGTCTTTTTCCGGGCTGTTTACTATCTTCCGGTGGTTACGTCATGGGTTGTTGTTTCCCTTTTATTCAAGTTCCTGTTCAATTCCAGCCCTTCGGGTTTTATTAATTATCTTCTGTGCAATGTATTCCATATTATCGATCAGCCCGTTTCCTGGCTGACAGAAGCAAATACATCCTTTGCCGCAATTGATACGCTCGGGATCTGGAAAGGGATCGGATTCGCCATGATCATCTTCCTGGCGGCGCTTCAGTCGATTCCTCAGGATCTGTACGAGTCGGCGGAAATCGACGGGGGCGGGACGATCGCATTGTTCAGGTACATCACACTGCCCGCTCTGGTTCCGACGATCGCAACTGTCTCAGTTATGCTGCTGATCGGAGCGTTTCAGACTTATGTCCCTGTGGCAATGATTACAAAGGGAGGTCCGCTGCACCGGACGGAAATGGTCGTCAGTTATATTTACAATACGGCTTTTACGAATCTTAATTTCGGATACTCATCGGCTTTGTCATATGTTTTCGCACTGATCGTATTCGGACTCAGCCGGCTCCAGCTCCGCGCTTTCGGAGGGCAGAAAGGAATAGCTGAAAAATGAAAAGGAAGCGCATCATAAAACAAAGCATACTGACGCTGCTGCTTCTGCTGGGCGCAGCGGAAATGATATTGCCGTTCCTTTACATGATCTCAACGGCATTGAAAGGCCCTGTGTATGTATTTGAGTTTCCTCCGAAACTGATCCCGTCAGACCCGACGCTGCAGAATTTCAGGACAGCTCTTACCAAGAACAATTTCGGCCATTATTTTCTGAACAGTCTGATCATTTCCGTGATCACCGTCGTCCTGATCCTTCTGCTGGGTTCGATGATGGCCTTTTCTCTGGCCAGGTTTAAGTTTCGCGGCAGGAATTTTATCTACGGCATGGTTATCTTTTTTATGACCATGCCGTCAATGAGTCTGATCGTTCCCCAGTTCGTTATGGCGGACCGGCTGAAACTGGTCGATACGCTTTCCGGTCTGATTTTTATGGACGTGGCCATGAATCTGCCGTTCTCGGTTTTTCTGCTTCAGGGCTTTCTTGCCGATATTCCCAGAGAAATCGAAGAGGCGGCAAAGATAGACGGGGCATCCAATACCACAGTATTTCTTCAGATCATTCTTCCGATATGCAAACCGGCTCTCGCCACTTCAGCGATCATTTCATTTCTGGGAGTCTGGGACGAATATGTCTGGGCCACGACCATAACAAATTCGCCGAAGAACTGGACGATACCGGTCGCCATCGCGTCTTTCCAGGGTGTTCACACTACAAACTGGGGACTGGTGTTTGCGGCTTCTTTGATCGCGATCATTCCGGTTCTGATCTTGTTCATATCGCTTCAAAAATACATTATAAAGGGCATGACTGCCGGTGCCGTAAAAGGATAAAAACATGGATTTAGTACAAAAAAGTATTCAAATTCTGAAGGATGGACAGACGCTTGACGGATCCTTTATCGCCTGTGCAAATTTTGCAAATTACCGGTATTCCTGGTTCAGGGACGGGTCCTATATCGCGCTTGCTCTTTTGGAGTATGGCTGCACCCGGGAGGCTGTGAATTTTATCGAATGGGGCGCGATGGTAGTAAACCGGTATCAGGAGAAAATGGAAGCCTGTATCCGCGCGTTTCAGCGGGGAGAGGAAATAGCGGAGGAGGATTTCTTTCATACGAGATTTACTCACGACGGATATGAGGTTCCCGGCCATTGGGGATTCAGTCAGTTTGACGGGTTGGGAACCTGGCTCTGGTTTTCCTGTAAACTGTTCATGGAAAATCCGCAGATTACTCCTTCGCCCGATATAATCAGTGCGCTTGAAAAAACCGCCGAATACATAAGTGTTATCTGGCCTGCCGGCTGTTCTGACTGCTGGGAGGAAAATGAGGGCGGTCAGCATACATATACACTGGCATCCATTGCAGCCGGACTCAGAGCGTATGGCAATTGGAGCCTCAGCCATAAATACAACGAACACATGGATGCTGTTCTGGTATTTCTCAGGAAGAATTGCCTGACTTCCAGCGGCTATATAAAAGGTGTCGGACTGAATGCTGCTGATGCCAATCTGATCGGTCTTTGCGAACCGTATCGTCTGGCAACCTGGGAGGATCCGGATTTTCAAAAGACACTTCTCCGTATAGAGCGTGACCTGATGACCCCGGGCCTGCATCGCTTTCTGGCGGATACATATTATGGCGGCGGAGAATGGGTGCTTCTCACCGCGTGGATCGGCTGGCTGTACGCGAAACACGGAAGAATTGGAGACGCAAAGAAATTGCGGACCTGGATCGAATCCCAGGCTTCACCGGAAGGTTTTCTTGCCGAGCAGGTCCCGTTTCATTTATTTGCACCTGACAGGTATTCTTCCTGGGTAAAAGATGCCGGGGAGATCGCCTCGCCGCTGCTTTGGTCGCATGCCATGTACCTTCTTCTGGTAAAAGAATTAGACACAAGGAAATGAGCTATGGAAACAGAATTTTTATTTCAGTCTCCCTCGTGGATCAGAGATTCAATAGCCTATCAGATTTTTCCTGACAGATTCTTCCGGCCTGAAACTGCAGATGCACGTTCAGATCTTGATCAGTGGGGCGGAATTCCTGACAGAGATAATTTCTTCGGCGGAACACTGAATGGAATTATTGAAAAACTGGATTATTTGCAGGAATTGGGAGTGAATCTGCTTTATTTGACACCGATTTTCAAGGCAGAAACAAATCACCGCTATGATACAGTCAATTACTATGAAATAGATCCTTTGCTGGGGACCAGGGAGGATTTTTCAAAGCTGGTAGAAGCGCTTCACAAGCGGAACATGAGGATCATTCTTGATGGGGTTTTCAACCATACGAGTGACAGATTTCCTGCTTTTGCGGATGTCTGCCGCAGCGGACAGGATTCAGAGTTCGCTGACTGGTATTTTATAAACAATTATCCGGTGACAAGAAAACCGGTCAATTACCAGACCTGCGGCGGATGTGAATACCTGCCGAAACTGAATACTGGAAACCCTGATGTCCGGAAAGAAATCTTTTCTATTGCCAGATACTGGATCCGGGAATTCCACATAGACGGATGGCGGCTGGACTGCGCCTCAAAAATCTCAAAAGACTTCTGGAAAGAATTTTATTCTGAAGTAAAACAGGAGAATCCGGAGGCATATGTTGTCGCTGAGATATGGAGGGAAACAGGCCCATGGCTGAATTGTGGGCTGTTCGATGGAGCTATGAACTACCGCTTACGGGAAATTCTTCTCGAATTTATCATCTCGAATCATCTGGATGCAGAGGATTTTTCTTATGAACTGTTATCGCTGACAGAGGAACATGGTGAAGCTGTTTTTGGTATGCTGAATCTGGCAGGAAGCCATGATGTTGAAAGAATCATGACCGGCTGCGAAGGGGATTGGAATTTAGTGTATCTGCTTTATGCGCTTCTTATGACGCTCCCGGGCATTCCCATGATCTATTACGGGGATGAAATCGGTCTTCCGGGCGGGAATGATCCGGAATGCAGGAGATGCATGATCTGGGATCGGAATGGCTGGAATACAGCTCTGTTTAATAGAATCAGATCTCTGACGGATCTTCGAAGGAATCATCCTGCGCTAAAAACCGGGACATTCAAAGTCATTTATACTTTCAACGGACTGCTGGTGTATGAACGGGAAAATTCTGAAGAACAGATTCTGTTCATTCTCAACTCCAGAAAAGAGGAAAAAAACATCAGGATTCCTGTTGACAGAATTCAGTGGAAGGATCTTATGACTCAGCAAATTCATAACTCAGATGATGGTTTCGTTCGTTTTGATAAGGTTTCTGCCCACAGTATTCAAATTCTATCAGCTCTGTCTTAAAGCTGTATTACCGGTGAGACATTTATATTTATTAATCAGTCTGTCCAGTCCTGAATTTATGAAAAAAGGCGGTCGTGATGCTGCGATTCGCCTTTTTTATTTTGAACAGCTTCCGTTTCTGAAACAAATTTGAAAGATTACAGAATCTCTGCTCGGTTTAATTCTAAATTTGAAATAAATCCGAGTTAGTTATTGTATGGGTAATAAGATTTAGAAAATTACCGGAAAATGCAATAATTACGTAATAATTACGTTAATTATTACGTAATATTAATCTTGACAATTACGTAAACATAACGTAATATTGAAAATGTGAAGAGTATTGCATGGCAGGAGGAGGGATTCTTATGGAAAATATGAAATCGCGAATATTAGGTGCGTTATACGGAATGGCCTGCGGTGATGCAATGGGAGTTCCGACTTCCTTTATGTCTCAGGAATATATCGCAAAACGCTGGGGATGGATCGATACTTTTCTGCCGCCTGAACCAGGGCATATTTTCCATGATGGACTGATCGCGGGCGAATATACCGACGACAGTGAACAGGCCGTAGCGTTGATGAACTCATATATCAGAAAGGGGAAAGTCGTTCCGTATGACGTCGTCAACGAGATCCTTCTGTGGGCAGAACGTGTAAAAGATAAATACGTCAGTCCGCTCGGGCCAAGCACAGCAAAAGCGCTGAAGGCAATAAAAGAAGGTGCGGATATTACCGTGAGCGGCAGATATGCCAATTCGAACGGTTCCGCAATGCGGATCAGTCCGATGGGAATCATCCACGGCCTTCGCGGTTCTTCCATGGATGAGCTTGTCCGCGATGTTTATATGACATGCATGCCCACCCATAATACTGCAGTATGCGTTTCGGGTGCGTGCGCGGTGGCAATGGGAGTAAAGGTCTGTCTCGAAGGAGAGCGAAACCTGGACGAAATCGTACGGCAGACGATGGCAGCTGCAGACAGGGGACGGGAATACGGATATGATACGGCAGCTCCGCTGATCTCAAAGCGTATCGACTTTGCCTGCGATATTGTAGACAGCAGTGCGGATATCCATGAAGGGATGAAGAAGCTGTACTGGTATTTCGGCGGAGGTGACCTGATCGCCGATTCTGTTCCGGCATCCATCGCTTTGTTTGTCCTCGGAAGAGGCGATCCGAAAAGGGTGATCGAGATATGCGTGAATTTTGGCGGCGACTGCGATACGAATGCCGCTATGGCAGGCGCGATGGCAGGCGCGTACAGCGGCCTGGAGACAATACCCTGTGAATGGGTCGAAACAATAAAAACCGTTAATAAAACCGATATGGAGCCTTACGCGGACCGCCTGATCGGACTTGCTCCGGATTGGGAACCAGCTGCCGAATCTGACTGCAAAGCGTCTTTTTACCGTTTGAACTGAGGAACAGATGAAAACGATCAATAAAAGAAAAATCATGAAATACGTGGAGCCGATGCTCTATATTCTTCCGGCTCTGTTGTTCTTCGGCCTTTTTACATATTATCCGTTTATTAAAACCATTGTTTCAAGTTTTTTCAAATGCAACTCGTACGGCGTGATGCGTTCTTTTGTCGGATTTGCGAATTACGCCAAAGTGCTTCGCGATAAGGAATTCTGGAGCGCGGTAAAGAATACCCTGGTTTTTACCGGAATCACGGTTCCAGCTTCAACCATCATAGCGCTGTTCTTTGCCATCATATCCAGCAGGCCGAGAAAATATTCAGCCGTATATGAAACGATGTACGCTCTTCCGATGGCTATCTCCGCATCGGTATGCTGCATGATCTTTCAGCTGATGTACAATCCCTCGCTCGGCATTCTGAACGAGATCCTCCATACAAAAATCAACTGGCTGGGTGATTCGCACTGGACGATGATATCCATCAGCTTTATCGCTACCTGGATGAACATCGGCTACAACTACATTTTTCTCCTTGCTGCTGTGAGGTCCATACCCGATGAGATCATTGAAAGTGCGGAACTGGACGGGGCGCGCGGGCTTCTGAAAGTCGTCAGGATCTATATTCCGCTGATTTCGCCCACGCTGTTTTTCGTTATCTGCAACGGAATCGCAAGGGAAATGATGATGTCGACGCTGATCATGGTCCTGTCAGATTATGCTCACAACGCGGATGTCTCGACGATCGTATCGTATATGTATAAGCAGTGCATTCTTTCACAGAACTACAACCGAGGGTATCCTGCAGCAGTTCTTGCATTCCTGCTGACCTTCATCTTCCTGCTGATCGGATTCAAAATGGAAAATAAGAGTGTGCAATATGAATAAATCCTCCCACAGAAAAATGTCAAGACGCCAGCTGATGGATCTTTCCTATCAGGCAATGGCCATGGTTTTCGGTCTCATCCTGATGTTTCCCATCATTTACTGTGTGCTTATTTCGTTCATGAAACCGTCTCAGATTCTCACCCTGCCGCCTTCTTTCTGGCCGAAGACCTGGACGCTACAGAGCTATCAGCTCGTCAATCAGATCGTTCCGATCCGCACATACATGATCAATTCGCTGATAATGGCGCTCGTTTCCAGTATTATGCGCGTGATTCTCGGAAGTCTTGCGGCGTACGGCTTTTCTTTCTTCGAATTCAAGGGCCGGGATCTTCTTTTCCTCGTATGTCTCGGGACGATCATGGTCCCGGGCGATGTGGTCATCATCACAAACTATAAAACGATCGCCGCGCTGAAATGGACAAACACTTACGCGGGGCTGATTTGTGTGTTCTGTATATCGGCAATGAACATCTTCGTGATGCGGCAGAACTTCCTGACATTCTCCAGAAGCCTCAGGGATGCGGCCTATGTGGACGGCTGCGGGAGTTTCCGCTTCTATCTTTCAATCCTCCTCCCGACGTCTGTTTCCGTGCTGACATCGGTATTCATTTCATCCTTTATTTCCGTATGGAACACCTATCTGTGGCCGCTGCTGGTCGCCCACACGGAGGCCATGCAGACGGTCCAGATCGGGGTCGCCAAACTGAACTTCGCGGACGGCGATTCATACGGCGGAATTATGGCGGCTTCCGTCCTGATCATGATCCCCACGGTTATTGTTTTCCTTATCTTCCGGAA